>NZ_LZLS01000171.1 GCF_001673365.1 Mycobacterium asiaticum | reverse complement strand
CAAACTCCCCCGCCGTCGCCGCCTGACTTCTCCCGATCGCCGGCGCCCAATCGTTTTTTACCCCGTTGCGGCGCCGGCTCAGTCGTGCGTTCAACGCCGTATTTTCCACCCCTGAGCTGCAGGTTTGCCCTTCCAAGAATTTGCCAAGCAGCGGTCGTCAGACTCATATGAAACTCACTGAAAGCACCTGAACCAGTTGAGAGGGGACGAGGGGATGCTTACTACATCAGCAAACAGGACAGGCGAGCGACGGCTGAACTTTCGCCGCTCGATAGCCGGACCGACCGTGTGGAACAACGCCAGCATGAGCGCGTGGGACTACATGATCGCGGTCAACCCGCGCCAGGCCGCAGCCTGCCTGCGGATCCGCGACGAACTGCGGCGCAAGGGACGGCGACTGGACACCGTGCAGGCATCGGACTTCCAGGCGCTCGAGTTGGTGGAGATCGCCCGCGGGATCCGCCAGTGCCTGCGCCTGGGACCGGGTTTCTGCGTGCTGCGCGGCCTTTCCTTCGACGGATGGTCAGACGAGGAAGCCTCGATGCTCTACTGGGGCCTGGGCACCTACCTGGGCGCACCGCAGCCGCAGAACCGGCAGGGCGACCGTGTCTACCTGGTCCAAGACACCGGACAGACGGTCGGCGAGGCCCGGGGCTCGAAAACCAACTCGGAGCTGATCTTCCACACCGACTCGGCCTGCGCCTATGCGGGCAGCCGCCCCGACGTGCTGGGCCTGCTGTGCCTGCGCAAAGGGGTCTCCGGCGGCGAGTCGGTCATGGTCAGTGGCCACACCGCCTACAACAAGATGCTGGAGACCCACCCCGAATTGGTGACCGAACTCTACGGGCAGTTCTGCTTCGACCGGTCCCACGAGACACAACCCGGCGAGGACCCGATCACCACGGGGTCCGTCTTGACCGACACCCCCGACGGCGTGCAGATCCGCTACAACCGCCTGCACATCGAACTCGGCCACTACCGCAGCGGTCAGCCGCTCACGGACCGTCAGCGCCGTGCGCTCGACGCTTTCGACCAGGCCCTCAACGACCCCGACAACTTCGTCGAATTCACCCTGACGCCCGGGGACGTGCTGTTCGCCGACAACCACGTGACTTTGCACAACCGGCGCGCTTTCGTCGATGCGGCCGAGGTGGAGGCACGGCGCTGCCTGGTCCGGCTGTGGTTGGCCGGTGAGCCGCACAACTGACTGGCAAACTCCAAGCGATCTCGCATTTAGAAAGCGCCAAGCCCTTCACGACACGCTGCGCAGGTGCGACGATCACGGGGGGAAAGGCAGCTGACATGTTGAGGCGATTGGCCGAGAATTCCGTACGCCGCCCCAAACTGGTGCTCGCCGCAGTCCTGGTCCTGCTGGCCATCAGCGTCGTGCTCGGCGGTTCGGTGTCCGACAAGCTGGGTACGGGCGGAAACACCGACCCCAACTCGGAGTCCTCGCAGGCCGACGAATTCCTCGACCAGCATTTCGGCACCACCGCGAATCTGGTCGTCCAACTGCTGCCGCGCGAGGGCAACGTCGAGAGCGCCGAGGTTGCGGCGGTCAAGGACCAGGTGCTGCGCGTCGTCGCGGCCGAACCGAAAGCCAAGGTGACCAGGTCCTTCGGTGACGAAGGAGCCGACGACCTGCGCAGCAAGGACGGCCGCTCCGGGCTGATCCTGGTGCACGTCGGCGGAACCGCGGACGAGGCCGCCGATACGGCAAAGCGGATCATCGCGAACCTGCCCCACCACAGCGACGTCACCGTCCGTGCGGGCGGCGCTCTGGGCGTGCAGCAGGAAATTCGGGACAAGGTCAAGGGCGATCTCAAGACCAGCGAGAGCATCGCGGTGCCCATCTCGCTGGCCGTTTTGGTGATCGTGTTCGGCGGCCTGATCGCCGCCGTGTTGCCGGTGGTGGTCGGTATCGTCTCTATCGTCTCCACCCTGTCGGTGTTGCTGCTGATGACGACGATCACCGACGTGTCGGTGCACGCCCTCACTGTCACAACCGCATTCGGCCTGGGCCTATCGATCGACTTCGGCTTGCTGATGGTCTCGCGATTCCGCGAGGAACTGGCCAACGGAAAAAAACACCAGCAGGCCGTCATCGCCACCGTCGTCACCGCCGGTCGCACCATCTTGTTCAGCGCCGCGACGGTAACCCTGGCGATGATCAGCCTGCTGGTCTTTCCCACCTACTTCCTGCGGTCCGTCGGTTTGGCCGCGACCGCCACCGTCCTGCTGTCGGCGTTCACCGCGATCATCGTCCTGCCCGCGCTGCTGGCGCTGCTCGGTAAGCGCGTCGACTCTTTCTCGGTGATCCGCCGGAAGGTTCCGCCGTCGGCGGACTCCCTGTTCTGGCGGCATTTCGCCGAAGTGGTGACGCGCCGGCCCGTCCTGTACGCGCTACCGGTCGTGGCCCTGCTGTTGGGCCTCGGGGTTCCCTTCCTCAAGGTGGAGTTCGCCACGCCCGACGAACGCGCGTTGCCGACGAACTCCAGCGCGCGCCTGGTGGCCGAATCACTGCAGCGGGACTTCCCGCTGGACCCGTCGCAGGCGATCACACTGGTTACCCGCAATGACGCCCAGGTGCTACAGAACCTGGCCCCCGAGGTGTCGGGCATGAACGGCGTCGTCATGATCAACGGTCCGATCGGCAGGTTCGAACACGGCCAGGCGGCCGGACCGACGCCCGCGGTAGCCGGGCCCAGCTACGCCGTCGTCTATTTGTCGGTCCAGGCCGACTCGGACACCGCTCAACATCTGGTGCGGGACATCCGCGCCAAGATCACCAACCGCCAGGTCGAGGTGGGCGGTCCGACCGCCACGCTGATCGACAGCCAATCCTCCATCGGTAGCAAGCTTCCGTTGGCGATCACCCTGATCGCGGTTTCCACGTTCATCCTGCTGTTCCTGTTCACCGGCAGCGTGGTGGTTCCGGTCAAAGCCCTGAGCCTGAATCTGCTTGTGCTGAGCGCGGTTCTGGGCATCATGGTGTGGGTCTTCCAGGAAGGGCATCTGGCCGCGCTGCTGGGAATCACTCCCGCGCCGCTGAACCTGTCCATGGTCGTTTTGCTGTGCGCCATCGCGTTCAGCTTGTCCGTCGACTACGAAATCTTCCTGCTCAGCCGGATCAAGGAAGCCCGCGATTCCGGCTTGTCGAACACCGCTTCAACCGTCATCGGCTTGGGCCGAGTCGGGCGAATCGTCACCAGCGCCGCACTGTTGTTGACGATCACGTTGGTTTCGTTCGCCAACGGACTGTCCTTCATGAAAATGTTCGGCATCGGCACGGCGCTGGCCGTCGTCATCGATGCGACCATCATCCGCGCCGTCGTAGTGCCGGCGTTTCTGCGCCTGGCCGGCGATCTCAACTGGTGGGCACCTGCTCCGCTGCGGTGGCTGCACGACCGGATCGGCATCAGCGAAGCCGCGCCCGAGGCCGAGGCCCAGGCGGTGGTCGTGCCCGCCTCCGCCGCCGCCGCGGCCGCCGCACCGACGGCCGAACCGGCCCCAGAACCGGCCCCGGACGCGGCGGTGCAGGCGGCCAGGCAAGCGGCCCAGGAGTACGTCGAACGCACGCCGGCCAGTGCCCCCACCGAAATCGAGGTCATCCCCGGTCAACATCTGGTGGCCAACGTCAACGGCACCATTATCGTTGTCGCGCACCGCGATAGAGCGCCGCTGACCGACCAATCGATCTCCGCCCAGCAGTTGGCGGCACTGGCCGAGATGGTCCGGCGAACCGACCCGCAACGGTTGGTCAGCGCCTTCTCCAAGATCGCGCGCCAACCGTGGACGCACACTCTGGTCGACGTCGGCATCGTCATGCCCACCCCAACGGGCCTGGAGATACTGCTGTGCGGCAGCGTCACCGTCGCACTTGACGACGGCGCCGGGCGCACACTCGTGCACGGCCGCGGACGCCTGGTGCACCGCTCGGTGCCGGTACCCGCGGTGGCGACGGTCATCACCGTCGACGACTTCGGTCAGCGGCCCCGGCCCTGGGCGGACGCTAACGGCGTCTACAAGCTCGTCAGCGGAACCGTACCGGGACAGGGCGCCGTCCTCTGGTCATCGAAAGCTGCGGCACTCGGGCGCAATTCGGGACGGATGCCGGTGGTTCCGCAGCCGCGGGCCGACTCGGCGTGGCCGACGGCATGGGTTGCGCTGGACGACAATTCGCGCTTCGAGATCGAGCGGGACTGCGTCATCGGCCGCGACCCACGCGGCTCGGATGCCGACCAACGTGGGTTGCGGCCCGTGTGCATCGACGACCCGGCGGGCCTGATGTCGCGGGCTCACGCCGAAGTCCGCATCCTCAACGGGGAAGTGACCATCGTCGACCGCGACTCCACCAACGGCGTCTACATGCGGGAACCGGCACAGCCGGGTTGGACTCGGCTAACCCCGTGGGAGCACACCACCTGGCGCCCCGGCGCATACGTTCAGATCGGCGGCCGGATCCTGCGGCTGCAAATGTCCACACCGCCGCCGCCGGGCCCGCTCGACAATGTGCCCCAGACGCCACGCCAGCTGTACGGCGGCCGCATGTACGCCTCGTTTATGTGAGACAAGCGGGCTTCAAGGAACCGTTTAGAAAGTCACAAGGCTTGCGGCCCAAAGTCATTCCATGACGATCAGGGCTCTGCACCCCAACACCGGGCTGCAACGCAGTGTGGCGACCCACGCCGGGCACTCGAACCTCGCTTCGTGCTTTCACGCTCAGTTCGAAAGCCATTCCGAGACAAGGCGCTTCATCTTCCTCAAGGAGTCCGGGCGGCACCTGGTCGAAGAACCCACCACGTTCGGCGATCTCGACCGAGGCGCTCGGGAAATCGCGGTGTGGCTGCGTTCACGGCCGGAGGCAACCCGGCCCGTGCTACTGCTGTTCGAGCCCGGTGTCGAGTTCTGGCGAGCGTTTTTGGGCTGCATCTACGCCGGCGTCGTCGCGGTCCCTGCACCGCTGCCCCACGACGAACGCAGCCTGATGCGCGTGGCGGGCATCCTGCGCGACGCAGCCAGCACCCTCGTCCTGACCACGGCGAACCTGCACAGCGCGCTCACTGCCGGCATCGACGGCCTCGGCCTCGACCGGCCGGTCCAGTGCATAGCCATCGACTCCCCCGACCAATCGCCGTTGGCCGACCCGGCAACCTGGACGATGCCGCCCAGTGCGCCCGACACCGTCGCGTTCTTGCAGTACACCTCCGGATCGACCGGTGACCCCAAAGGCGTTGCCGTCACCCATGACAACGTGCTCAACAACGAGAACACGATCGCCAGCGCACTGGATGTCACCACAAATTCGGTTGTGGTGGGCTGGATCCCACACTTTCACGACATGGGCCTGGTGAGCGGGATGCTGGCGTTCTTCGCCGGCGCGAACCTGGTGAGCATGTCTCCCCTGGCCTTCCTCAAACAGCCGATCCGGCTGCTCAAGTCGATCAGCGACTACCGCGGTACTCACGCGGCCGCACCGAATTTCGCCTACGACCTCATCGCACGTCGGGTAACCCCGGATCAACTTCTCGGCCTGGATCTGTCCAGCTGGCAGGTCGCGCTCAACGGCGCCGAGCCCGTCCGCCGCCACACCGTGGAGCGGATCAAGGACCTGCTGGCTCCGGCCGGATTCGCACCTTCGGCGGTCCGGCCCGCCTACGGGATGGCGGAGGTAACCCTGTTGGCCACCGTCAGTCGCGGCGTCCCGCGCTTCCTCGACGCCGACGCCGAAGCCCTGGAACGCAACCGCTACGAGCCTGCCGAGGGGCCCTCGGTCAGCCTGGTGAGTTCCGGCGCGCCGGGCCCGGGTATCGACGTGCGCATCGTCGACCCGGACACCCTCGAAGACCTTCCCGACGGTCGGGTCGGCGAGATCTGGCTGCTCGGCCGCAGCGTCGCCAGCGGCTACCACAACCGTCCCGCGGAGACCAGCGAGCGGTTCGGGGCACACACCGTCGACGGTGCCGGCCCCTACCTGCGCACGGGTGACCTCGGGTTGCTGCACGACGGCGAGTTGTACGTCACCGGTCGTCGCAAAGACCTCCTGATCGTCAACGGTCGCAACCTCTACCCGCAGGACATCGAAGAGTTCGTGCAGACCGTGCATCCGGCGCTGGCCGGTTCCCGAGGCGTCGCCATATCCGTCGACGTCAACGACACCGAGCGACTAGTGCTGATCCAAGCCGTGAAGAACGGCTCGCTCGGCGAGGTCACCCACGACGAACTCGCCACCACGGTCAAGCGTGCCGTCGCACGCGGTTTCGACGTCCCCGCCCCCGAAGTGGTGTTCGTCGACCGCGGCGGAATCCACCTCACCACCAGCGGAAAGGTGCAGCGCGCCTCGATGCGCGCCGCGTACCTGAAGTCCGAACTTCCGATGTCATCTGTTTAAGGAGCACACCATGAATGTCAAGAATCGTCAGAACCTACGCTGGCTCACCGGTCGGCTGGCCGCCGCGCTGGACGTCCCCGCCAGCGCCCTGAACCCGATGGTTCCGCTGGCCGACATGGGCGTCGACTCGGTACAGGCGGTCAGCCTGGTCGGCGAAATCGAAATGCATTTCGACCTTGACGTCGACCCGACGCTGATCTTCGACTACCCTACCCTTGCCCACATCGCCGAATACCTCACCGAGGCCCTCGCGGAGCAGACAGTGGAGCAGGCAGAGGTCGCGTAGATGACCGACATCGCGGTTGTGGGTCTCGATTGCCGCTTTCCGAAGGCAACCGACCCGGCCGCGCTGTGGCAACTATTGCTCGACGGCGCGGACGCGATCGACGAGATCCCGGCGCAACGCTGGAACGCCGCCGACCTACAGGCCGACGGCACCATCAACCATCGCAGCGGTGGGTTGATCGCCGACGCCGACGCATTCGACAACGACTTCTTCGGCATCACCCCGCGCGAAGCGCAGGAGATGGATCCCCAGCAGCGCCTGTTGCTGCAAACCGCTTGGCGTGCAATCGAAGACGCGACCCTCGATCCGCACGGGCTCGCGGGCTCGAACACCGGGGTATTCGTCGGCGTGATGGCCAACGAATGGGCCCACCTGCATATGCGCGACTACCGCGCAATCACCGCGCAAAGTGGTTCCGGCAACGGCTATTTCATGACGGCCAACCGTCTGTCCTACCAACTCGACCTCAAGGGCCCGAGTCTGGCGGTGGACACCGCGTGCTCGTCGTCGTTGGTGGCGGTGCACCTGGCTGCGCAGGCGCTCGCAAACGGCGAGTGCGGCCAGGCGATCGCCGCCGGTGTCAATCTCACCCTCACTCCGGCACTGAACGCTTTCTATACCCAAGCCGGCCTGGCCGCGCCCGACGGTCGGTGCAAACCGTTCAGTGCCGAGGCGGACGGCATCGGCCGGGGCGAGGGCGTTGCCGCCGTGGTGTTGTTGCCGCTGGCCGACGCGGTCGCCGCCGGGTTGCCGGTCTACGCCGTCATCAAAGGCAGCGCGGTCAACAGCGACGGTCGCAGCAACGGCATCACCGCGCCGAATCGCTGGGCGCAGCAGCAGGTCGCGGATGCGGCATGCCGCGTCGCCGGAATCCGGCCGGCACAGCTCACTTTCGTCGAAGCACACGGCACCGGCACCCTGTTGGGCGACATGATCGAAGCCAAAGCGCTTGCCCACGCACATCGTTCGCGACGCGACCAGCCATGCGCGATCGGATCGATCAAGGGCAACCTCGGCCACACCGAGGGCGCGGCCGGCATCGCCGGTTTGATCAAGGTCGTACTGAGCCTGCACCACGGTGTGGTCCCGGCGTCGCGTTTCGCTGACACCGAGAACGCGCAGCTGCGATTGGATGCCGGTGGACTGCGGCTGCTCACCGAGCCGTTGCAACTGCCGGACGGCACCGTGTATGCGGGCGTGTCGAGCTTCGGCCTGGGCGGCACCAACTCTCACGTGGTGCTGGCCCGTCCGGCAAATGGCGTTGCGGCAGTCCAGACCGAGCTGTCTACCATGGAAGCAGGCGCCGGCATTCTCACCCTTGCCGCAGACTCACCGGAGGGACTGCGCCGCAACGCTTCTCGCCTCGCTGACGACATCGCGGCCAGCACCGCGCCACTGGATCAGTTGTGCTGGTCGAGCAACCGGATCAAAGCTCGGGGCCCCGCACGGCTGGCTATCATCGCCACCGATCGCGCCGAGACGTTGGCGGTCCTGCGTGGCGATAACGCGGAGAGCGGGACCGTCGGCGTGATGTCGGCGGGCTGGCTGTTCAGCGGTCAAGGCACCCAATCCCCCGGCATGGCAACGGCACTGTATGAGAGCAGCGCTGTCTTCCGCGATGCTTTCGACCGGGTCCAGACCGCGCTGCTGCCGCACCTCGGACTGCCGATCCGCGACGTGATGGATGACGACCGAGTCAACGAAACCGAGTTCGCCCAGCCTGCCATTTTCGCGCTGCAGTACGCCCAGGCACATGCCCTCATCGAGCTTGGCGCCGAGCCCGCTTGGCTGCTGGGCCACAGCATCGGCGAATACGCCGCCGCCGCCGTCGCCGGGGTGTTCAGCCTCGACGACGCCTGCCGACTGGTCGCCGCGCGTGGTCGCCTGATGCAGCAATTGCCCGTCGGCGGCGGCATGCTCGCGGTGCGCGCCAGCGTCGAGGCCGTCGCCGGGCTACCACTGGATCTCGCCGCGGTGAACGGACCCGACGAGATCGTATTGTCCGGTGCGATAAAGGCCATTGACGAAGCGGAGCGCAAGCTGACCGAGACCGGGATCAAGGTGCGCCGGCTGAATGTGTCGCATGCGTTCCACTCACGGTTGATGGAGCCGATGGTTGAGCAGTTCGCCACCGTGGCCGCGCAGTGCAGTTACGAATTGCCCTTATTCCCAATTTATTCCACACTGCGTGGCAGCCTACTTGGTGACGACGAACCGATGGACGCCGACTACTGGGTCGCCCATGTCGGGGCAACGGTCCGCTTCGCCGACGCGGCTACCGAAGCAATGCATGCCGAACCGACGCATCTCGTCGAATTCGGCTCCCGGGCAACACTTGCGCCGATGATCCGAAGGTCCCACAACAACGCTCCACCGGGGATCAGTGTTGCGACGGGTATGCCGGAGACCGTCGCCGCGCTCTACCGCGACGGACTGAATCCCAACTGGGAGTTGCTCTATCCCAAGCACGCCCAAGTGGCTCACCGGTTGCGCGGCTACCAGTTCAGCACCGCGAACCGGTTCTGGATCCGGCAAGACGCAAGCACACCCACCACCTCCAGGGAAGCAACGATGGAAAACCTCATCTCGCTGTTCCGCGAACAAGCCGCCGTGCTCGCTGCGTACGCCGGCGGCGACCTGCCGACGCTGTCCGCGCCCGAGAGCGACACACCGGCAGGGCAGCCCGACGTGAACGCGACGATCGTGCGTTCGGAGATCGCGCGGATCAGCGGGTTCCCCGATCGGCGGCTACGCACCAGCCAGACCATCGTCGGCGACCTTGGATTCGACTCCATCATGGTGACCGACCTGTTCGGCGGCCTGAAGCGGCGGGTTCCCGGCCTGACGATCGACCCCGCAATGTTCGGGCCGGCCACGACGATCGCCGACGTGATCGCCATGGCGGGCGGACAGGCGCACGAAATCGACTGCGCGCCAAGCCCTGACGCGCCGGCCGTCATCCCCCAGACCCGGATCGGCGATTTCGAGGAGGTCAAGGCACTGGCGGCGCGAATCGCCTCGGTCGCGGCGGCCGGCATCGACAACCCCTACTTCGTGGTCAACGACGGCGTCACCGACGACACCTCGATCATCGATGGCGTCGAGGTGATCAACTTCTCCAGCTTCAACTACCTCGGTCTGTCGGGTCACCCGGCGGTGGCGGACGCCATGACCGACGCGGTGCGCCGCTGGGGCAGCTCATGCTCGGCGTCGCGACTGTTGGCCGGCGAGAAGCCCATTCACCGCGACCTGGAGCTGGAGTTGGCCAGACTGCTGGGCACCGAGGACGCGCTGGCTCTGGTCAACGGGCACGCCACCAATGTCACCGTGATCGGTCATCTGCTCGGCGAAGGCGATCTGGTCATCCATGACAGCCTCGCGCACGACAGTATTGTGCAGGGCTGCAAGCTATCCGGGTCCACTCGCCGACCGTTCCCGCACAATGACGCCGCGGCGCTCGACGTACTGCTGACCGGTATCCGGCACCAGTACCGTCGAGTGCTGGTCGTCATCGAGGGCGTCTACAGCCAGGACGGCGATATCGCAGACCTGCCCGCCTTCATCGACGTGAAGAACAAGCATGGCGCGCTGCTGATGATCGACGAGGCGCACAGCATCGGCGTGATCGGGGCGACCGGCGGCGGCATCGGAGAACACTTCGGCGTCGACCGGGCCGCCGTCGAGTTGTGGTCCGGCACAATGTCGAAAGCGCTGGCCGCCTGCGGCGGTTACGTTGCCGGAAGCCGTGAGTTGATCGAGTTTCTCAAGTACACGACGCCCGGGTTCATCTTCAGCGGCGGCATACCACCGACCATCGCCGCAGCCGCGCTGACCGCGATTCAGGTGATCCGCAGTGAACCGGCCCACCTGCACCGGCTGCGCACGTTGTCGTCGCTATTTCTGAACCTGGCCCGCGAAGCGGGGCTCGACACCGGCGACAGCGCGGACACCCCGATCGTTCCCTGCATCGTCGGCGACTCGATGACCGCGCTGAGACTGTCCAATGCCCTGATGAAGCGCGGCATCAACGTCAACCCGATCCTGTATCCCGCGGTGCCCGAAGACAAAGCGCGGCTGCGATTCTTCATCACCAGTTGCCACACCGAAGAGCAGATCCGTTACGCGATCACGGCACTCACCGAGGAACTCGCTATTTGTTGCGGACGCACTCGTAAGTGAGGTTCACCTCGTTGCCGAGTTCGACGACCTCGAACTGGTCGACGCCGATGCCGTTGAAGGACTGCGCGGTGATACCGAGGTCGGACCACTTCTTGGTGCTGGTCCGGTCGGCGGCGAAGGTGAGCGGCACCTGTCCGCCGTCGGACAGCAGCATCCCGTACTTCTTCAACGCGGCGATGACTACCTTCTCGGACTTGGAGAAGTGCGAGTCGTCGAAGTCGGCGCGCAGGCGCAACCGCACGCCGTAGGGCGCCGCGTTGGGTTCGGAGCTGGTCGGACCACCGGCGTGGGTGGCCGGACGCACGTAGACGCCCTCTTTCATCCGATCGTTGGGGAGGATGAAGCGGATCGCGTGATTGATTGTGCCGGAGGCCACTTCGTCGGCGGTCGGGGTCATCGCGGCAATCGGGAAGCCCGCGGCGTCAGCACTGGTGCACTGGTCGCCACGCAGGGTTTCCGGGTAGCTCTTGGCCAGATCCCAGATGAAAAATGCTTGCGCTGTGATGTTTTCGCCGGACTGACTGCCGTGATAGATCTCGTAGAGCTTGTGCTGGTCGCGATCGACGACGAGTAGGTGGCAGTCTTCCTGACCTTCGGTGGCACCGGTGGTGTCGCACTTGAGATTTGACGAGCCCTCGATGTAGGCCCCTGCCGGCACCGGCATCTGCGCGGGCACGGGGTCGCAGTCCGGTCCGCCGCCGCAATAGTCCTCTGTCCCGACAACCTGCATTCGCCGGGTGTTGCTGTCTGCGAAGAAAACGGGGATGGAAAAGTCGGTCTGCAACCCTCCGGTTCCCCAGCCGCCCGCCTCGCTCAGTGCGTGGATGATCGCATCGGAGCGACCCGCCCTAGCCGCTCCGGAGATGTCGACATTCCACGGCACGTTGGTGGTGAACAGCGCACCGGGCGGGCCGGCGGTGTGGGAGCCGGGACCTGAACTCGACGCCGCGCTCGAGCCTGAACTCGATGCGGGGTTCGAACCCGACGGTTTGGAGTTACTGCACCCGGCGACGAGGATGACCGCCGCGCACGCGACTGCCAAAACCTTGGCGGGCTTTGCTGGATTTGCGGGCAACATCACCCAACGCTACCGGTGTCACCGCCGCGCATGGTAGATCGAGATGGATCCCGAGACCGTCTTGACCACCGCTGTTTCGGCGACGCCGGTAAAACCCGCCGCCTCGATCAGCTGCGGCAGGATTCCGTCGGCGTTGGGCTGGGTGTCTTCCTTGCCGTCTGCCCATTGCACAAACCGGAATCCCAGTCGCATCACGGCGTCGCGTTGTAGCCCGAAGTCGGCGATGACCAGTTCGCCGCCCGGTCGCAGCAGCGTGAACATGTTGGCGATGATCGCCTTCTTCATCGGCACCGGGCACTGATGCAGCACCAAGCTGGACACTGCCTTGCTGGCGGTTCCCGGCCCCACCAGCTCGGCAGCCTTGTCCCCCATGCCGTTGACGAATTCGACATCGACACCGGCTTTGCGCACCTTCGCACGCGCGATATCGAGAACTTCCGGGTCGGGATCCACCCCGATCACCCGCGCGCCCGGCTGATGCTGCTTCATCCGTATCGCCAATGACGCCGTGCCGCAGCCGATGTCGACGACGGTGTCACCCGGCACCAGCCCGAGTTGCCGGATGGCCGCGGAGCGCCAGGTGCCTTCGCGCGTCAGCAACGCAATGACGGTGTCGTAGTACTTGGTGTATTTCGGGTTACCCGCGGCCGGGGTAAAAGACTGCTCTGCCATGACTCCTAGTCGTACCATTGCTGGGCTCGCCGGCGACATGTCAGTCTCAGAGTCAGAGCCCGACCGCGCGCTCCAGGTCCTTCAGCGAAGTCTCCAGATCACCCAGCAGCCGCTGCAGATGCGGCACCGAACGGCGGCACCCCACCAGACCGAAGTCCAGGCTATCGGCACTGCTGGCCAGGGTGATGTTGAGCGCTTGCCCGTCGAGCACGATCGACATCGGATAGCTGCCGTCGAGCCGGGCACCGTTGAGGTGCAGCGGATTCCGCATGCCGGGCACGTTGGAAACACAGACGTTGAAGGTCGGCGGGGCGCCGCCGAGACCGGGCAGGCCCGCCAGGATCGCCGGCCCGAGCACCGTCGTCGCCGAAAGCGCCATCGCCTGGGTCTTCGACAGTTGCGACAACACCCGCTTGCTCTCGCGCATCGACGTCTTGATGGCCTCCACACGCTTCGCCGGATCATCCAGGTGGGTCGCGAGGTTACACAGCACCGCGGCGACCATGTTGCCCCCGGCAGGGTCCCCGGGCTTGCGCAGACTCACCGGCACCATCGCCACCAACGGCGCATCCGGAAGCGCGTCTCGGTCCAACAGGTAGGACCTCAGGGCACCCGCGCACATGGCCAGCACTATGTCGTTGACGGTCGCGTCGGCGGCATTCTTGACGGCTTTGACCCGCTCCAGCGACCACGACTGCGCCGCACACCGGCGGGCCCCGCCGATCGGAACGTTGAGCATGGTGCGTGGCGCGCGGAACGGCAATGCCGTCTGCTGTTCGAGCAGAGCGCCTCGCGCCAGCGCAACCGTCGCAGGAGCAAGGCCCGCCAACGATTTCGCCGTGCCGACGGCCCGGCCCAATGGCCCGTTGGTCGGCTGCGACGCTTGGACGGCGGGCGGCAAGTCCCACGGCACCCGAATCTGGTCGTCGCTGGGACCTGACGACAGCGACCGCTGCAACAGGTCCAAGGCGGAAACGCCGTCGACCAACGCGTGGTGCATCTTGGTGTAGACGGCAAAGCGGCCGTCTTGCAGTCCTTCGATCAGGTGGGTCTCCCACAACGGGCGGTGCCGGTCGAGCAGACCGCTGTGTAACCGCGAGGTCAGCTCGAGCAGTTCCCGAACCCGCCCGGGTCCGGGCAGAGCTGAGCGGCGCAGGTGGTATTCCAGGTCGATCTCGTCATCGAATGACCAAGTGACGCCGGGCATTCCGCCGAGAATCTGAGCCGGACGCTTACGGAACGTCGGCTGCGCTTCCCGGTGGGCCAGCATCGCCTCGTAGACGCCTCGGATGAAATCCGGTCCGGCTCCGGGGGGCGGTTGGTATAACTGCAGACCGGCCACGTGCATGGGGTGCTCTCGGGACTCCGCCGAGAGCATCACCCAATCCATCGGTGCGATTAGTTGCATTTTCATTCTCCTGTCTGTGCGGCGTAGCGCAGTTACGCGTGTTCGCCGATGTAGCCGGCCGCGCCGCCGGCGATGTAGCCGACCGGGCCCAGCCCCTGCTCCTCGGCCAGCGTCGCGGTCAAATGACGAATGGTGACTGCGTCGACGATCGAGTGAAACTGACCGTCCTCGGTGAAGTTGACGTTGCCGCCCTCGACACGAACGAACAGCACGGTGTCCTCGGTGTTGGACTCGGGGCAGACGAAGGTGTGCACCGAGCCGGCGGGCTCATACAGGTATGAGCCTGCGGTCTGCAGTTGGTCGGGGTATTCCAGGTAGTGCCAGCAGCCCGACAAGGTGTAACCCTCGGCGGTACCGGTGTGGTAGTGCAGCGGCACGCTCGCGCCGGGCTTGATGGTGGCGAGCACTACCCAGACGCCGGCTTCGAGGTCGAGGCGCAGCGGCTTGAAGTGCACGCCTTCGCCGAGTGCGTCGTTGATCAACGGGATGTTGGCCTCGTTGACGGTCAGCAGTTCGCCTTGTGGCAACGCGACGAGTGGCAGCAGCGCGCCGGAGTTCGTCGTCATCAGTGCGGGTTCGACGGTCAGTGTCATGGTTCGTCCTCTCGGATGGGTTGACGGCCGGTTGACCGCTGCCTTTACGATCCGCGACGGACCCCGCCCAAGTCTTGACACTTCGGGACGTTTGTTTAACATTTGAGGACATGGCCGTCATTCGTGGCACGGCGCTGTCGAACTATCCGGCGCTCGTCCGGCAGCTGGGTGGCGATTCCACAAAGCTGTTGCGCGACGCCGGAATTCGCGTCTCAGATGTCGGTAAGCACGACGTGTTCGTACCGATCAGCAGGGCGACTGCCGCCGTCGAGTCCGCCGCAATAGCCACTGCGACGCCAGACTTCGGCCGCCGCCTGGCACAGTTACAGGGCATCGAAATCCTCGGGCCGGTCGGTGTCGCCGCCCGGACCGCGGCGACGGCAGCCGATGCGTTCGTCATCTTCGACAGGTTCATGGCGGCTTACAGCCCGGCGTTCACCGCGCGGATCACTCCCCTTGACGATCCGAAGTTTTCGTTCTTCGAATACCGCATGCTGGTAGCGGGATTGGGTCCGATACCGCAGTCGATGGAACTTTCCCTGGGAAACTCACTGGGAGTGATGCGGGTAATGCTGGGAGCCCACTACACACCGCTCAACGTGCACCTACAGCACGACGCGCTCGCTCCGAAAAAGGACTACCGCGACTACTTCGGTTGCCGGGCATACTTCGCCCAGAGCAGATCCGGTTTTACGCTGCGCAGTACCGATCTCGGCCGGCCGCTCAACCACGACCACCTCGCCCACCAGTCCGTGGTTCGCTACCTCAACCTGATCACCGAGCACGACTCGAGCCTGGCCCAATCGGTTCGCACCATGGTCCGCCAGCTGTTGCCCACCGGCATGGTCACGCTGGAACTCATCGCGGCTCAACTCAATTTGCACCCAAAAGCACTGCAGCGCCGGCTTTCTACCGAGCAGACCACCTTCGAAGGACTGGTCGACGCGGTGCGACGGGATGCGGCCGAACGCTATCTGCGCGACACCACGATCACGTTAGCGCACCTGACGCGCGAACTCGGCTACGCCGAGCAGAGCGTGCTCACCCGATCCTGCCGACGATGGTTCGGCACCGGCCCGTCCGGTTACCGGAAACTGCTCCGCGACAAAGATGCCGTAGCGCGGTGATGCTCATCGCTTCGGAAGGGGGCGAAAGACCGGCAGTGCCCGGTACTTCGAGGCGAACGTCACCTGCTCGTATTCCTCGCCGACCTCACCATCGTGTGCCACAACCGTAGGCGCGTCGACGGCGACGAAAGTGAATTCCGGCACCTGCATCTCGTGATACAGCGGGCTGCGTTCCAGCCGCCCCAACACCAGGGCGGTCAGGATCCTGGCCTTGGCCAGCCGACGACCCGTCTCCAGGATGCGTACGTCGATCAAGCCGTCGTCCATGCGCGTGCGCCGGGACGGTGCGAAACCCGTTGGCAGGTATAGCGAATTGCCGACGAAGAACAGTGATGTCTGCAGGGTCTTGTTGTCGTAGCGGATGCGCACCGGTTGGTCGTTGCGCAAGGTATGCATCATCGCGTACATCCCCGCCAGCGACTTGCCGAGGCGGTGCTCGAGTTTCTCGCGCTCCTGCACGAATGTCGGGTACGCACCGATGCTGGCGGTATTGACCACCATTCGGCTGTCGTTCATGCACATCAGATCGACATACGCCACGTCGCCGCGACGGATGGCAGCCACGGTCTTGGCCACGGAGTCGCAGCCGATGTCCTTGGCGAAGTGGTTGAACGTGCCCGCCGGGAAAACCGCCAGCGGCACACCCGCTTCGGCGGCGACCGCCGCGGCCGTGGACACCGTGCCGTCACCGCCCCCGACCCCGAGCACCTCGGCACGTTCAGCGGCGCTACGCAGCACTTCCAACGGGTCGTCGTCGGGACCCAATTCGATGATCTCGGCTGCGGGTAATTCCGCGCGAATCTCGTCGGCGACGTCGGCGCCGGTGCCACTGCCCGAGGCGGGGTTGACGACCAGGACCACTCCGGATCCATCGGGCCGCTCCGGGGCGTCCTCCCGCAGCGGTTCGGTTTTCGGCAATGCGGTTTCGACGATCGGCGGGACCAGCCGGCTCCCCGCAACGGCGATGCCGGCACCGATACCGAACCCGATGACGACGTCACCGGGATAGTGCGCGCCGGTGGCGACCCGGGACAGTCCGACCAAGCCGGCCAACAACGACAGTCCGAAACCCAGCGTGGGATTTTCCAGCCCTACCCCGACGGCGAACGCGGCGGCGCTGGCCGAGTGCCCCGATGGCAGCGAGTTGGATGTGGGGTGGCGGCGGGTCCGTCTGATCAGCGGCACCGAGTCGTAGAGCGGCCGCGGGCGCCGCCGGATTCGCTTGGCGACCTGGTTGGTCAACAGGCTGGTGATCGCAAGGGACACCACTCCGCGGGTGGCGCCGCGCTGCGCGGAGTTCTTTCCCGACGCGGACAGCAGTCCGGCGATGACGAACCACAGCTTGGAGTGATCGGCTGCCCGCGTGAGCGGGGGCATGGCTCGATCGAGCAGTGGCGTGGGGGTCTCGGCGATCGCTTCGAACAGTTCGCGATCCAGCGCGCCCAATCCGTTGGTGATCTTTTTGATGCTGCGCGTCGGTCGCAAAGGCCGCTGTTTCAGCCGCTGTTTCATTGGCCCCACACTAACGGCGGCGTCAGCCCATCCGGATCGGGTCACCGGGGTGCGGACCCAGCGGGCTGGTCTCGATGGTCATCCAACCCGACAGCGGCAGCGATTCCAGGATTGCCATCAGCTCGCCCGGATCGCGTGCCCGCCACAGCCCCAGGGTGCTGGGCCCGTCCGGTCCGAGCGGAAGTGTCCACAACCGCCATAGATGCCCGCGCACCGCCAACTCGCGGGCGTGGGCGGCCTCACGCGCACAAGCCTCCGCGACGGCGGACGCCGGCGTGCCCGGTGGCACCGTCAAGGTCATCGTGACCAGGAATTCCGGCCCTTTGCCGGGGCGCCCCACGAGGCCGCAGCCAGCCGGGTCATTCGGATGGGAACCCAGTGGCGTGACGTCGTCGCTACGCCGGAACCGTGGTGGCAGCGCGGCAACCAACTGGGCAAGCGACGCTTCGAGTTCGCTTCCGTCCTGGGCCGCGAACAGTCCGAGGGCGCACCATTGACCGTCCGGTCGCAACGGACGCCACAGCCGCAGCAGCTGTCCGTGCGCGGCGAGATCACGTGCGGTGGCGGCTTCGCGACGGCGCGCGTCGTCGACCTCGTGCGCCGACGCACTTTCGGGAACGTGCGTGGTCGTCACGACCAGGAACTCCACGCAAAGACTCTATTCCCGGGCCGGCCGCTCGGCCTTGCGACGCAACGTCCACGCCGGTACCCAGTGCGTCACCGTCTTGTGCCTGGACCCGAAGTCGACCGGGTAGGTCACCAGCCCCCACCAGTCACCTTGCTCGCAGATTCCCCAGCAACTCAGCGCGCCCTCGACCACCTTGTGCAATTGCAGCCCGTGCGGGTGATACCGGCCGGAGCGGTGCGGTTCGCGGGGGAACAGCACGGTCAGGTCGATCAGCACCGGGACAGGCGGACGCACCGGACGGAATGGACCGCGAAGCGGCTGCCCGTTGTATCCGATCGACGCCAGCCGGCCCATTTTTCGATCATACGTTCGAACGGGTCTGGGTCACAGTTTCGCTGCCACCTCGGCTGGCAATTCTTAGCGGTAATCGGATCCAGAAGGGGTGACACGAATGAGGACCTTGGTGGCTGCCGGGATATTGGCGGCCGGCGGTGCGTTGTTCACCACCGCGGTTGCGTTGGCCAACGCCGAAGGGATGCAGGTAGAAGGCAGTTACGCGACCATGACCGCTTGCCAGGCCGACGGTCCGCACGTGCGGAGTACGCACCACGACGGTGCTTATGCGCAGTGGTCTTGCCAACAGGGCGCGGACGGGCACTGGTACCTGCACCTGTCCGACTCAGCGCAGTAGCGCGCTCAGAACACGCGTACCCAGTCGACGAGCATGTCCTGCGGGTAGGTGCCCGAGGCGGGGTCACCGCCGCCGGAACCGCCGACGGCCAGATTCAGCACCGGGAACACGGTGTAGTCCGGGTCGTTGAACGGCCACTCGCGGAACGGCTCATCGAGGTTCTCGATGCCGGTCGCGGGAACCGAGAAGTAGGGCGCCGCGCCGTCAACGTAGTCGACCCAGAAGTACATGCCGGTGACGTCCCACTTGACCCGCCAGTTGTGCCAGTTGCCGTCGACGCCGATCGGATTGGTTTCGAATGCCGTCCCGTCCGGGTTGGCGTGCACGGTGGTGCCCGACGGCCAGGTGCCGTTGCCGTACCACTCGATCAAATCGATCTCGCCGCTACGGCCGGGGTCGTCGTTGGACAACCACCAAGCCGGCCACATGCCGGGGGCCAAGCAGTTGAACTTGATCCGAGCCTCCCAGGTGGTCCCGACGCCGCCTCGCCACAGACCGTGAACCAAACCACCGAAGTAGCCGCCGCCATCGTGGGTTGCCCGCAAGACCAAGTTGGAGTTGCCATCCAGGAACACGTTCTGCCGACTATTGCGGTACTGGCCCCAGAACTGGGGCTGGTCGAACCCGACCGGATTACGGATTGGCGTGCGGAAGTTGGAGACTGACCACTTCGACGGATCGGGTGCCGAGCCGGCCGGACCGTCGAACTCGTCATGCCAGATGAGTCCGCCGCCGGCGCCGGCGGCCGGTGCGGCCGGCACGGGTGCCGGGCCCGCGGGCGCGGCTGGTTTAGACGGGCTGGCCCCCGCTATGGGGGCCGGGATTGCGGCCGCCAGCGCGCCGAATCCCGCCATCATGATCATTCGACGACGGTCCATCTGTGGCATGGCAAGCGACGATATCAGCCCGGTTGGCGTTCCGCGGAAACTGGCGACACGCTTTGGCGTAGCTCCAGGTCAGCAGGGTTGGTCGTGCCGCCGCGCAGGGGCATTTGGCGTGCAGATTGACCTTCCGCCGTCTATGCGCGCGCGATGAACTCTCGGTGGTCGGCGTTTGCGTCGCTCAGCTTGACCAACGTCTTGCCGATATTGGCTCCGGTGAACAGTCCGTTGAGGGCGGCCACACACGAATCGATGCCCTCGGAGATGGTCTGACGGTGCTTGAGACGCCCCTCGGCTTCCCACTGCCGCAGGTGGGCGAACGCTTCGTCGAACCGGCCCCACTGGTCGAGTGCATTGAAGCCCTGCATGCTCGCTGTCTTGGACAGCAGGTTGACGTAGTTGGCCGGTCCTGGATGTTCGCCGGTGAGATAGCTGGAAATGACACCACAGAGCACCACCCGCGCCTTGGTCGCCAGCCGGCCCAGCACCGCGTTGAGGATCGGTCCACCGACGTTGTCGAAGTAGACATCGACGCGCCGCGGACAATGCTCCTTGAGCCCGGCTACCACGTCGTCGTTCTTGTAATCGATGCAGGCGTCGAAGCCGAAATCCTCGACCACCGCGCGGCATTTCTCCGGACCGCCGGCGATGCCCACCACCCGCGCGCCGGCGACCTTGGCGATCTGCCCGGCCACCGACCCGGTGGCGCCCGCGGCCGCTGAGACCACCACTGTCTCGCCGGGCTGTGGCCGGCCGATGTCGGTCATCCCGAAGTAGGCGGTGGCACCGGTCGGGCCGTACACCGACATGATTGCCAGCTGGTCGGTCTCGCCGGGCATGGGTGTGCTGAAGATGTCGTCGCGGATGATCACGTACTCCTGAAACCCGGTAAGGGTAGTGACGATGTCGCCGACTTCGTAAGCGTCGCAACGTGATTCGACTACTTCACCGATGCCAGCTGCCCGGATCACCTCGCCCAGCTGCACCGGCGGCAAGTAGCTTGGCTGATCGTCGAGCCAGGTTCGCACGGCGGCATCCAGCCCGACGTAGGTGGTGCGCAGCAACGCCTCCCCTGCGGCTGGTTGCGGTGCCGGGCGGGTGAGAAGCTCGGTGTCGTCGGGCGAGACGAGCCCGGAGGGACGGCGGCGCAACACGATCTGGCGATTCGGCAATTCGGGCACGACGCGAGCCTATTCTCCCGCGCTGGCTTAAGGGCATTCCTTCTGTGGGAGCATCTGACCATGAACCCAGAGGATGACCCGGAAGCCCGCATCCGGGAACTGGAGCAGCCGCTGGCTAACCGGGCCCACGAGCTGGGCGACAGCGGCGACTACAGCTATCCGCCACCCCCACCCGGCCCGGTGCCGCCGCCGATGCAGTCGACGCTGGCCCCGCCGTCCTACGGTTATGAGAGTGCCTATCCCGGCGCGACTCCCAGGTCGTCGTCCGGCATGCGCTGGTTCTGGATCCTGGCCGGGGTCGGCATTCTCGGCGTCCTGCTGCTCGTCGGCGGCATCGCCGCCTACGCCGCCCGCCAGTTCGCCCACGGCGACCTCGTCGTGAGCTCGCCCACCGAAACCACTTCGGCCAACGCATCTTCCGGGAGCACGGCGCCCGGCACCGAGCCGCCCACCGGCAAGACCCACGCGCCCAGCTCGGGTCCATCACCGTCAGCGGGCGCACCTGCGGGCGAACCGGTCATCGTCTCCGGCATCAACGACAACAAGACGATTGCGTGCAGCGACAACACCATCACCATCAGCGGAATCTCCAATCACGTGGTGCTGACCGGGCATTGCGCGACGGTCAACGTCTCCGGCCTCAACAACATCGTCACCGTCGACGCCGTCGACACCATCGAGGCCTCGGGCCTCAACAACAAGGTCACCTATCACTCCGGTTCGCCAAAGATCAGCAAGAGCGGAAGTGGGAACGAGGTCGAACAGGGCTGATCGGTGCTGACCGCGAATCGGACACGAAGGAGACGTCATGGCCGGGGATATGTACCACGCCACCGCCCGCGAAATCCACTATCTCCCAACAGGACTCGCTCCGCACACCCATGATGCTTTCGAGGCGTTCAGCCGTGCGGGCTTCGTCGACGGCGCATAGTCGCATGTCTCGCACCGCCGCGGACGGCGCCGCAATCATCGCCAAGGTCGAGACGCTTCCACTGCGTATCCCACTCAAGGTAGGCAGCACGCCCGGAGCGTCCCTCTGGGGCGACACGCTGTCTGCAGCAGATTCGCTGCTCGTCAAGGTGACAACCCGCGACGGAGTGGAAGGCTGGGGGGAAGCCTTCGGTTATCGCGCTGTCGATTCGGCCAAGCTTGCTGTCGACGAACTGATCGCGCCGCTCTGCATTGGCCGTGACGCCACTCAAATCGGGCCCTTGATGCTGGAGATTCAGAAGAAGCTGCACGTTTTCGGGCGCGGCGGTGCGTTGACCTATGGACTCTCAGCGGTGGACATCGCCCTGTGGGATATCGCCGGTAAGCTCGCCAACGCTCCGGTCTCTTCGCTCCTTGGCGGCGCAGTGACCACTATGCGTTGCTATGCAAGTCTGGCCTGCTATGCCGATCCATCGCTGGTTGCCGCCGTGGTTCGGCAAGCAATGGATGCCGGCTTTCACGTGCTCAAGCTGCACGAAGCGGGCATGTCGGCAATTCGCGCAGCCCGCGAGGAGGCCGGGCCTGAGGTAGAGCTGATCGTGGATGCCGGCTGCCCCTGGACCGTGACCGAAGCCAGTGCTTGCGCTCGGGAACTCAAGGCGGTTCGGCTCAAATTTCTCGAGGAGCCACTGTGGCCTCCGGAGAATTTCGACGGCCTCGCCGAACTGCGCAGAGCCACCGGCATCCCACTGTCGGCTGGCGAGAACGCTTCCACCTTAATGGAATTCGAGCGAATGCTGGCCGCTGGGGCAGTGGACTTTGTCCAGCCAAGCCCGGCCAAGATGGGAGGGATTACCGAGTTGTGCAAGGTTTTTCCGCTTGCGGCCGTTCACAACATCCCTGTGATGACGCACTCCTTCTACGACGGTCCTGGGTTGCTCGCGGCGCTTCATGCGACCGCTGCGCTGGGCACCGCCGACTCCATGATCGAGTGGCGCTGGTTCGATCTGGAAGCGTTCATCTATGGCGATGCGCTCACCCCGACGGCGGGCCAGATCACGGTCCCGCAGGGGCCGGGCCTGGGAATCGACCCCGATCCCGATGTCATAAGCGCGTACCGGCGGGAAACGACAGTATGAGCATTGCGGAACGGGCCAAGCACCGCTGTCCCGCGAATACGGGACGCATTCGTAGGTGTCGGCGGCGAGCTCACGCCGTAACGCCGGCGACTTGAACCCAGGCCGCCTACCGCTTGGTCAGCCGCAGCCGCCACGCCTCGGGCCCGGATTCCACGTAGCCGACCTCGAGCCGGCCCGAAGCGCGGTAGTCGAGCTGACGCAGCAAGGGAATCGGATCATGGGGCGCTATCAGCACCAGTGTGCCGCCATCCGGAACGGCGTCGAACGCGCCGAACACGGTGGCGTGCCGGATCGAATGCGGCACCTGGCGAACGTCGAGCACAAGATCATCGGTGTCGGATTCGCCACAGCCGCACGTGTGTGCTGGCTCGGCGCCGTTGGCGGAGTGGTGATGGCCGAGGAGTTCGTGCATGCCGTGAGTCACCTCGACGAGGGAGACCTCCGGATCGGCGGCGATGATCGGTAGGATCCGCTCGTTCTCGTCGGTCAGGTGTGCGTCGAACACCACCCGCAGCGCGTGGCTGCACGCAGCTGCGCGCACCGGCGGCTCGGTGCGGATCCGGTCGACCAGCGAGCCGATGATGCGGTGCACCGCGATCATCGATTCGACCAGAGGCCGGGCACGCTCGGTGCGGGTGGCCTCCGGATACAGTCGCTCCTCTTCGGCGGCGGCGTGCGGCAGCAGCTCGCCGGTCAGGAAGACCAGTGCCGCGGCGCGCGCCGGCTCGAAGTCCGCACCGCGCTCGACCGCCGACAACATTGCATCGGTGAGCACCGAAAGCTGCCCGGCGAGCTGCGCGTGGTGGCTCGTGATGGCTTCGACCGCCTCGGCATCCGCGGCTGTGGACGCGACGATTACGGCGTTGGCTGCCATGTTCGGTTCCTTTCGTTGAAAATCCGGAGACTCCGCTGACGCGAATGGACTCATTGCCCTATGTGCATCGGTCGACAATTTACTACAGTAAATTCCGTGAAAAAAGAGCTGTTGGTCCTGGGTCCCGAACCCACGCCGGTACTAGGGTTCCCGGTGGCCTTGTCCGGGCAGCGGCTGCGGGTGCTCGAGTATGTCCGCGCGCACGCGCCTGTCCGGGTGACCTACGCGGCCACCGCTCTCGACCTGCACCCCAACACCGTTCGCGAACACCTCGACGCCATGGTCGCTCTGGGGCTCGTCGAGCGCGCCGCCGCGACCGCCCTCGGACGTGGACGTCCGGCCACGTTGTATCGGGCGTCGGCCGCCGACCCCGCCGTCGCTGTACGCGACTACGCGGGTCTGGCGACGGCGCTGGCCGGTCACCTGGCTCGCACCAGCGCCCATCCCGAGCGCGACGCGCGCGCCGCCGGCATCGAGTGGGGACGAGAACTCATCGACGAAGGCGGCCAGGCCGGCGCGGAATATGAGGATCCGCGGCCGTCGGTGCTCGAGGCGCTGGCCCGCCTCGGCTTCGCGCCGGACGAAGGCAGCCTGACCGCCGGGGGCGGCATCGCGCTGCGGCGCTGTCCACTGCTGGATGCGGCCCGCCGGTATCCGACCATCGTCTGTCAGGTCCACCTAGGGATCGTCGAGGGCATGCTGGAGCGGCTCGGCGCCCCCGGCGCGCAGGGACTCGATCTCATTCCGTTCGCCGAACCCGGTGCCTGCCGGCTGTTCCTGCCCGATCCCGTGGTGCGCCAAGGGCTGATCGGGTGACGACAGCTCAGAGGGCTCAGACGGCTCAGACGGCTCAGACCAAATAGCGTTCGTAGCCGGCCTGTTGCGCCAAAGCGCGGCAACGATCCTGCAGGTCCCGGTACCCGGGCTCGTCACCGCGGGCACGTGCCAGCAACGACCGCAGCCGCAACAGGGGAAGTTCGAACAGAACGAAACCCGCCTCGGTCGCAACGCCGGCCAGTCGGTCAATTGCGCGCTGTGCGTCGTCGATGTCGGTAGCGGTCCCACGCGACAACAGCGCTTCGACCAGCACGGTGGTGGCCGGCCCGCGGAAGACCATCTCACCGCAGTCGAACTGTTCATCGAGAACCGTTGTGGCCAAGTCGATTGCGCGATCGAAATCACCCGTTCTCGCGTGCTCGCGGGCGAACTCGATGTCGGCCATTCGCCGCAGTGTCACGGTCAGCTTTTCGGCGACGAACATCTCGCGCGCCTTGGCGAGGTAGCGCAGGCCGGCAGACCGGTCGGCCCGGTGTTTATCGATGTCGGCGTGAATCAAGGTGGTGGCGCAATTGAGCAGTGCGTACGTCAATGACGTGTTGTTGCCGGATTGCTGAGCAATTTCCAGACATTTCGCCGTCACCTCCGCATCGTGTGCGGAGGGCACCAGGGCACCGTTCTGCAGCGCAGCCTGATACTTGTACAGCTGCACAAACATCAGCGCATCGGGGGCAACGGAGTGGGCCAGCGCGATGCCCGCTTCCATATCATCGCGCCAGCCGGGCCGGCCGAGGAACATTCCGGCGGCGCCCTTGACGGTGAGCGCTCCGGCCAGCGGAGAGCCGATAATGAAGTCACCCATGGTGGCGTCGCCATCGGCGATATCGATGATGCGTTGGGCCAGTCGCAGACTCTCGCTGGCCTCGCCGGCCTCCCACTTGGCTTGGGCCGGTGCGTAAAACAGCCCCACCGTCAGCGCGGGGTCATCGATGGACTCGACCAGCGTGGCGAACTCCGATGCCATGTCGGCGGCTTCGGTATTGCACGCACTGAACGTCAGCGTGGTCAGGTGGCCAGCCATCCCGAGAACCAACGACCTCTTGTCGCCGGCTGCTGTGGTCAGTTCCCGCAGCTCGTCGAAACCAGTCTCCGCCGGGGTACCGCCTACCTGAAAAGCGCTGCCGCACAGCAACGCCCGTGGTGCGATCCGCATGGTAAGACGATCCGGTTCATCCTCGGGCAGTTGATCGGCGACTTGCCGCGCGAGTTGCCAGCTCTTGCGCGCCGCCAAAATATCGCGCGCGCCATACCAAGTCGCCGCCTGCATATGCCAATCGAAGGCATCGCGCAGATCACCGGCTGCGGCGTACTGGGTAGCGACGATGGCGGCCTCTTCGCCGGTGTAGTGGCCGCGCGTCAGCTGCATCACCGTCGCCACGCGTCGATGCAGCTCCGAACGTCCGGCTCTCAACTGTGATTCGTAGGCCACCGCCTGAATCAGCGGATGGCAGAACGCATATCGGGCATGCGGTGCGAAACCCACCTGCTCGATGAGTTCGGCCTCGATCAACGGCTCCAAGTCCGGTGATTCCAGCAAGGATTCGAGCAGCCCCTTGTCGAACCGAATGCCAATGACCGCCGCGGCGTTCAGGGTGCGTTTGGCGGTTGCGCCGAGTCGGTCGATGCGAGCGCCGATCACGGCCTGCACGCTGGCCGGCACGTGGACATCGGATGCCTGCCCGATGCACACATATGCTCCGGGTGCGCCGGACAATACGCCGCGCTCGACCAGGTCGCGCACGATCTCCTCGGCGGCAAATGGCGAACCCGCGGCGCGGGCGGCGATCACGGCCGACAGGTCAAGCAGCGAGGGATCCTCACCCATCAGCTCCTTGATCAACTCGGCTCCATGCGAATCATCCAGCGGTGCAAGGGAAAAGGAATGCGCCCCGGGGATCGTCGCGAGCAACCCGGAATATTCGGGGCGGTAGATGACCAGCAGCGCCGCCCGCATCCGGGGCATCATGGCCGCGAGGTCGGCCAGCCAGGCTTCGCTGACGCTGTCGATCCAATGTGCGTCCTCCACGACATACAAAGCGGGCGCGGCGCGGGTCGACGCCACCGTTTCGAGCAGGTCGACGAGTCGGCGCCGCAGCGCGTCCGGGGTGATGACGGGCAGCGGCGTCTCGTGGTCACGGATGCCGAGCAAATCGTCGAGCAGAATGAGATCTTCGGGACTGGTCCCGGGCACCCTCGCGCGGACCCGCGCCCGTCCCCGCTCGGGGGTCAGGGCGCCGATGCCGAAGTCCGCCCGCAGCAGTCGGGACACCACCCGGAATGGGATGTCGGCGGTGTGGGATTCGCAGTAGGTGACAATCACCTCGAAGCCGCGACCGCTGGCTGTGGCCACCACTTCACGTCCGAACCTGGTTTTTCCGACACCCGGTCGACCGGTCACGGTGATGACGGTTCCGCTACCGCGGGCGGCCCCGTCGAGAAGTCCGGCGACGGCATCGGTCTCCGATTGTCTTCCGACGAAACGGGATTCGTGCCGAACCTTGCGTGTTCGCCGGGGATCCTCGATGTCGGCGGCCAGCAGGCGGCGAGCCGGGACACCGGACGCCACACCTTTGATCTGCACCATCTCGGGTGCTGCCAGAATGACCCGATCCTCGACCAGCCGGGCGGTGGATTCGCTGAGCATGACCCCGCCTGGCGGGGCCGCCGATTCCATCCGCTGGGCCATCCCCACGTCTTCGCCGACCGCGGTGTAACCAAGGTGGCTGGCGCCGACCTCGCCCGCGATCACCTGACCGGAGTTCAGGCCGACCCGCACCCGCAGCTCTAGTCCATCGCGGCGCGCCACCTCGACGGCGAGCCGCTGCGCCACCTGCTGGATGTCCATGGCGGCCAGACAGGCCCGAAAAGCGTGATCCTCCAAGGCGATCGGCGCGCCGAACAACGCCATGAGGCCGTCGCCGGTGAACTTGTCAACCGTGCCGGCATAACGCTGTACCACTGCGGCCGACCGGTCGACCAGCTCGGTCATCACCTCACGCAACCGCTCCGGACCGAGCGCTGCCGCGATGTCCATCGACCGGACCACGTCGGCGAAGAGCACCGTCACCTGCTTGTACTCGGCCGGCTGGACCATCACCGTCAGCGGCGAACCGCACGCATCGCAAAATCGGGCGCCCTTGCGCGGCTCGGAGCCGCAGTTACGGCAGACGGAGGAAGCGGCGGCCACACTCTGCAGAGAATAAGCCGTCCGGCTTCCCTCTGTCTGGGTCCGCGAGCTATCACCCCGCATTTTTTCGCGGCCACTCCCCGCTGAACTGGTTATAGTTCGGTCGATGGCTATCAACGAGTTCCGCGAAGTCGTCATTACGGCAACGCCCGCCGAGGTCATGAGCGTTCTGATGGACCTCGAGTCACTGCCACAGTGGTCTGCCCTGCACGACAAGGTCGAAATTCTCGAGCGAGATGAGCAGGGGCGCCCGAGCAAGTCCCGGCAAACTGTCAAGGTCATCGGTTTTCGCGACGAGCAGTTGATCGATTACAGCTTCCAAGATGACAGCGTCAGCTGGACGCTGCTGAGCGCAAAGCAGTTACGCGCACAACAGGTTCGCTACACCTTAACGAGGGAAGGTGATTCCACCCGGCTCCGCCTGGAACTTGAGGTAGAGCTGGCGGCGCCCGTCCCGGGTGTTTTCGTCAGGAAGGCAACCAGTTGGCTGATTCAGGCGGCGACCGAAGGCGTGCGCAAGCGTGTCCTCGAGGTCTCCTAGAAATCAAGGGCGGTTAGGCTGATCGCTTAACGCTTCCTGCAAACAACCACGCACAGCCTTTAATTGGGCGCATCCGTGCCGGCGGTTGCCAGGGGTTCTGGCCCAGCGGAGGAGTGCTCGGCGGGAACACTTTGTCGACCGGGCGCCACCCGGTGTCGACCGTAGACCAATTCGAATACGGGGCCGGCCATCAGGGTGGTGATGATGGCCACCAATACCAACATGGTGAACAGGGTGCGGTTGATGATGCCGGCCTCAAGACCGATGTTGAGGAGAATGAGCTCCATCAGACCGCGGGCGTTCATCAACGAACCGAGTGCGATCGACTCACGAAGCGGGACCTTGTTCAACCGCGCAGCCAGTGTGCAGGCGATGCCCTTACCCGCAACCGCTACAACCAGCAGTCCCAGCGTCACCGCCCACAGCGTCGGGCTATTGAGTAGGCCGATCTGCGTGTTCAGCCCGGAATAGACGAAAAACAAGGGCAATAGGAACGTGGTAACCAGCGGCTCGAGGCGGGCAGTGAGATGGCGCGCGAAAAAGCCGGACGGCATGGCCACCCCAAGGATGAAGGCGCCGAATATGGCGTAAATCCCGATCGTGTCCGTGAACCACGCGCACGCCATGAGCACGATGAGGACCGTACACAGCATCGGTGCGGTGATCGTGTTGCGTCGTTCCGCCATCGGGCCAAGTACAGCCAACGCCTTTCGTCCGATCGTCAACGCCAGCAGGCAGTAGACGATTCCGCCGACTATCGCCGTCGCAGCCACCGTGGCGTTACCTCGGTGAAGGGCCAGCACCGTTGCCAGAATGCACCATGACAACGCATCGTCAGTTGCCCCGCAGGCCAAGGCCAGCGTGCCCAGCGGTGTGCCGGAAAGCTTCTGCTCGAAGATGATTCGCGCCAACATCGGAAAAGCGGTGATCGCGATCGATGCACCCAGAAACAGCATGGCCATCGGCGGAGTGACATCTTTTCCGAAAAAGTCTCCGCTCCCAAGAAGGGGAAGGGCGACAAGCGCTCCCAAGGCGAGTGGCGCGACGATGCCGGCGGCGGAAACCGTGACGGCGGTACCCACACGGTGTTTGATCAGATTGACGTCGAAATTGAGCCCGATGAGAAACATGTACAACACGAGGCCAATCTGCGCCGTTGTGTACAACACCACATTTGCCGCCCCCTGCGGAAACAGTTGGTGCTGGATGCCCGGCGCCAGCTCACCCAGCAGCGAAGGCCCAAGTAGTACACCGGCAATCATCTCGCCGACGACTTGCGGTTGTCCCACGCGTTGCGCCAGGAACCCTACGCAACGGCAGGCGCCGAGGATTACAGCCAGTTCCAGAAAGAAGTGCACCGCTGTTGCTGCGGCCATGGATTTGATCCCAACGTTGTAGTGCGAACCGTTGATCAAAGATCCGGTTAGCTGGCTGTGAGCCATGCGTTCCTAACTCAGGGGCGGCCGAACGGGCACCGTAGCGACCGTTGCTTATCGGGCAGCCTTCTGACCTCAGGTTTCCAGATCCTTCACTTGCGAGCAGGGGTGTTTAGTGTAGCGTTCTTAATTATTAAATAAGTTACAGATCGAGGCGACCCGTGGGAGGGGGACGCGTGGACGTGCGAGAGCAGTTGTCCCAGATGAGCCCGGAAAAGCGCGCGGCGCTCGCGCGAAAGATCAGAGTTCAGCTCGCTGATGGACGCACGCCTACCGCCGGTCACGATGTGGCAATCATCGGGGGCGGGGTGGCGGCCCTGACGCTGGCGCTCGAGGTTCGCACCGCGCGGCCGCAAACCCGGATTCTGATCGTTGAGCCGAATTGCCACCCAGCACCGGAGATCACCCATACCGTCGGTGAGTCGACCGTCGAGGTTGCTGCTCACTACTTGCGTGACCGTATCGGTCTGGCAGATCATCTGGACAACGCACAGATTCGCAAGATGGGGTTGCGAATGTTCTTTTCCCACAATGGGAATACCGACATTGCGCGGCGGATGGAACTCGGCAGCTCCAGCTTCACCCCTCAAGTAACTTTCCAAATCGACCGCGGCAGGCTGGAGAACGAACTGCACCGACGGTGCCTTGCCGCTGGTATCGAAATGAGCATGGGGCGGGTCCGAGCAGTCGAGTTCGGGCGCGAGGGTGATTCGCACACAATCTCGTTTCAAACCGGCGACACGATCACTCAGACGATGGCGCGTTGGGTCGTTGACGCATCCGGCCGAAATCGGCTGCTGCCGCGACAGCTGGAGGTAAGGCGCACCAACGAACACAATTGCAATGCCGTGTGGTTACGCGTTGCAGCGGAAATCGATATCGGGCAGTGGAGCGACGAATCCGGTTGGCAGCAGCGCCTCGTCGAAGGCAGACGAGCGTCGTCAACCAATCATCTGATGGGCGAGGGGTATTGGGTTTGGCTGATCCCGCTCGCCTCAGGATCGACCAGCGTCGGCATTGTCGCCGACCCGGCCTTCCACGAGTTCGACCGTTTCAACACGCTGGCCAAAGCCAAAGCGTGGCTGTCCGAACACGAGCCACAGTGCGCGGCCGCCCTGGCTCAGCATGATCACCTGATCAAGGACTTCAGGGTGATGAAGAACTACAGCCACGGTGCGTCGAAAGTGTATGACGGTGGCCAACGTTGGTGTCTCACCGGTGATTCCGGTGTTTTTCTGGACCCGCTGTATTCGTCAGGACTGGACCTCATCGCCATTGGCAACGGCCTCATTACCGACATGATCACCCGAGAGCTGAGCGGGCAAGACGTTGTCGCCCGGGCGGCTATCAACGATTCGCTATTCCGATCTCTTACGGATATGTGGCTCGCCATCTATTGCAACCAGTACGCATTGATGGGCTCTCCTGCAGTGATGTCAGCGAAGGTCATCTGGGACATCGCTTTTTACTGGGGTTTTCTCGGGTTGTTCTACGCCAACGGCCGCTTCGTCAGCGTGGCCGATGATCCCGCGGTGGTTCCCCATCTGCAACGGCTCATCGACCTCAGCAACCGCATGCAGCGGTTTTTCCAGGAGTGGGCCGCAGTAGAAAGCGCACGCCCCTGGGCGCAGTTTGTTGATCTGTACGCGCCGCTGAATTTCATGGTGACACTGCACACCGCGATGATGGGCAAAGCCGTCGAGTTCAGTGCGCAATTCGACGCGAACGTCCTGCTGCTGCGTCAGGTCGCTGGCCAACTGGTCGAGACGGTGGTGGGGCAGAAATCTCAGAGCTTCGCCGACGACCATGTTGTGCGCCAGGTGCAGGCATGGCAAGGCGACCTGTTCTTGAGAGAACTTCGAGCCGTATACCGACACGAGCAACCGACGAATCCCATCAGCCACGATTGGATAGTCAGCCGGTGACGGGTTTGGTCGAGTAAGCAGCACTCGACGATGAGATCACAGCCGGCACCGGCACCCGAGTTGCCTCCAGCTGTGCACAACATGACGCAGATCGCGAAGGCAAGAGGGTGGACATGCGCACTGGACAAGACAATCGCGAGCCATTGGCGATCGTCGGAATCGGATGCCGCTTACCCGGCGGCGCAGATTCTCCCGAGAAGTACTGGAGCTTGCTTTGCAGCGGCACCGACGCCACCCGCGTAGTTCCCGAAACACGTTGGAATGCCGCGAAATATCACGACCCCAATCCGGAAAAAGTCGGCAAGATGGTGACGCGCCGTGGCGGGTTTCTGGATCGGATCGATCAGTTCGATGCTCAATTCTTCGGCATCTCTCCGCGCGAGGCGAATTTGCTCGATCCGCAACAGCGTCTGCTGCTGATGACCACCTGGGAAGCCTTGGAAGACGGCGGAATCCCCGCCGACGGGTTGGCCGGCACGAACGTCGGCGTGTTCATCGGTGGGTTCACCCTCGACTACCAGCTCCTGCAGAACCAGGGTCGCACCAGTCGTTTCCTGTTCAAGACTCATTCCGCCACCGGAATGATGATGACGATGCTGGCGAACCGGATCTCGTTTGCCTTCGACTTCCACGGACCGAGCATGACGGTCGACACCGCATGTTCCAGCTCACTGGTCGCGGTACACCTTGCCGCGCAGAGTATCTGGGATGGGGAATGCGACCTCGCGCTAGCCGGCGGTGTCAACATCATGGTCGGTCCCAACACCGCGATCGCCGAGTCGAAGAGCGGATTCCTCAGTCCTGATGGGCGCTGCAAAGCCTTCGATGCGTCCGCGGATGGTTATGCCCGGGGAGAAGGTGGAGCGGTCGTCGTCATCAAACCGCTTCAGCAGGCGCTGCACGATGGCGACGAGGTCTATGCGCAGATCCTTGGCACGGCGGTTTCACAAGATGGCCACACTGACAGCATCACGGTGCCCAGCGAGGAAGCGCAACAGGCAGCGATCTGCGCTGCCCTTCGCCGAGCGGGTGTCCAGCCTGACGAGATCGGGTACGTGGAGGCCCACGGCACCGGGACCCCCGTCGGTGATCCGGTCGAGCTGCGGGCCCTGGCCGGAGTCCTCGCCAGGGATCGGCCCGCAACGAATCCGTTGCTGATCGGATCGGTCAAAACCAACATCGGCCACCTCGAAGCCGGTGCCGGAGTAGCCGGCCTGATCAAGACTGCGTTGGTACTCAAGCACGGACACATCCCGGCGCACCTACACCTTGAAAAACCCGGCAGTGAAATATCTTTCGAGGACTTGCGCATCGATGTGCCACGAACGGGACGCCCGTTTCCTGGCGACGGGCGACGCCTCGCCGGGGTTAACTCCTTCGGATTCGGCGGAACCAATGCTCATGTCGTACTTCTCGAACCGCCGCAAACGACCGGTGTCCGGTTCCCTGATCGTCCACAGCAGCCGCCCCTGACGGTGCTGCCAGTCTCGGCAAGATCCAGCGACGCGCTGACTGCAACCGCCCGGCAATTGGCCGAGCACCTCAGTACCCAATCTGATGTCACCTTGTCGGATCTCGGCTATACGCTCGGTCGACGCCGTTCGCACCTGAACCATCGACGTGCAGTCATCGTGCGCACCCTCGAGGAAGCGCGAGACGAATTCCAAGCCCTTGCCGACGGCGTGCGGATCGCCACAACCCGCGCCGATGTGACGGCGCCCAAGCTGGCCTTTGTCTGCACCGGCATGGGCCCGCAGTGGTGGAAAATGTGCCGGGGACTGCTTGACGTCTATCCCGCTTTCACCGAAAGCATCCTGCGCAGCGACCGTGCGCTGTCCCGCTATACGGGCTGGTCGCTGCTCGACGAACTGCGATCCGACGAAGCCGGATCACGCATGTCCGAAACGGACGTAGCGCAGCCCGCAAACTTCGCCATTCAAATAGCACTCGCCGAACAGCTTGCACAGTTCGGGATTAAGCCAGACGCGGTGGTCGGCCACAGCGCCGGTGAAGTGGCCTCGCATTACCTGGCCGGTCTGCTGTCCTTCGAACAAGCGATTGAAGTCATCTACCACCGAAGTCGGTTGCAACAACGCACCAGCGGCATGGGCCGGATGCTGGCCGTCGGCCTCGGTGTCGGGCCTCTGCAACAGACGCTTGACGACGAATCACTTGATGAAATCGGGCGCCGGATTTCCATCGCAGCTATCAACAGTCCATCGGCGGTGACCCTGGCAGGGGATGGCGACGTCCTCGAAGACCTCGCCCACCGGCTCGACGACATCAAGGTTTTCAATCGGTTTCTCACCGGGAAGGTGCCGTACCACACCCACTACATGGACACGGTCAAAGACGATCTGTACCAGGCGTTGCAACACGTGTCCTCGGATGTGGCGACCGTCCCGCTCTACTCCACCGTCACCGGCGAACGATTGGACCAGTACGCCGCCGGCGCCGCCTACTGGTGGCAAAACACCCGCGCTACAGTGCTTTTCGAAGCGGCGGCCCGCCGAATGCTGGACGACGGCTACACCCACTTCGTCGAGCTGGGCCCGCATCCTGTGCTGGCGCCGTCGATCATCGAGATCGCCGGCACCGAAGAGACAGACGTAGTCGTCTTGCCAAGTCAGCGGCGTGACGATGACGATGATCGTGTCCTGATGAATTGCGTTGGCGCACTGTACTGTCACGGCCACGCCGTGGCATGGGAGGCGTTGCAGCCATCTGACGGGGCGCGGCTACTGAAGCTTCCCACATACCCGTGGCAATCCAAACGTTTCTGGAACGAGACCCAGGAAGCGGCGGAGGACTTGCATTACCGCCCCGTGCATCCGCTGCTGGGACAAGCGGTGCGCGCGGTACATCCAACGTGGGAAGCCGAACTCAGCACCGCCGTCGCCCCGTTCCTCGCGGACCACCAGGTGCACGGCAGCATCGTTGTGCCCGCAGCGGTATTCGTCGAAATAGCTTTGGCTGCAGCGCAACAAACCTACGGATCTTTCGACCACACCGTCGACAACCTCGTCCTGCGACGGGCCTTAATCCTTGACGGAACTTGCGATCCCATTCTGCGGACCACTCTCAACCAGGACACCGGGGCCCTTGAGTTTGCCGCGTTCACGGCAACAAGCGATGGGGACGTCGGGTGGACAATCACCGCGACTGCCGAGCTGAATACCCTTACCCGGCCACGTTCGCGGCGGGATGCGCCTAACGGCACGGACCTCACCACGACCATCTCCGGGGAGGAGTTCTACGCGCGTACCCAGACCATTGGTTTCCAATACGGTGAGACATTCCAGTCGGTACGCGGTATCACCGCCGCAGAGGGTTGCGCAACCGCCGAGCTCGCCGTCCCAGCGCTGATCGCCGACGAACTCGATGGATACCGATTCCACCCCGCGCTGATCGATGGGGCCTTTCAGACGCTGTTCGGTGCAAACTTGCTCGGGCCCGAAACCGCGGAGAGCCCTTACCTTCCGACCCGCATCCGTCAGAGCGCCATTCTCGGTCTCCCCCAGGCGAAGATGACAGCTCAGGTACGGGTGGCATCAGCCACGGATGAAGAGATCGAAAGCGACATCACTATCACCGGCGACAATGGTGAGCTGCTGGCCGTGTTCACCGGCTTCACCGTGCAGTCCCTGCGCGCCTCCTCTCGCATGTCCTCAGAACGCATCGATAAGGGTCTCTACGAACTTCACTGGGTCAGTTCCCCCGAGGACGGACAGGATCAGCTGCCGGGCGAACCCGCAACGGATAGATTGTCCTGGCTGGTCTTCGTCGACACCTCCGGTGTCGGAACTGCTCTCGTCGAGCAACTGCACCGCCGGGGCCAATATGTTCAGGCGGTTGTGCACCAACCCGTCGAAACGCTTGCCGAAACCGACTGCGGGTACGCCCTGAACCCGCGCCGCCCCGAGCAGCTACACCAGTTACTCGATGCCTGCCTGGAAAAGGGCGGCGATCTCGCCGGGATCATCAATTGTTGGCCGATGGACATCGCCCCCGATGCGGACAGTCAACACGACCACGTGGGCATCTTCACGATCCTTCATCTGGTCAAGGCGTTCGCAGAGCGCACCACCGTGCGACCACGCCTCTACCTCGTCACCTCCAACGGGCAACCGGCACTCGGAGCTGAAGCGATAGCCGTTGAGCAAGCAGCCATTTGGGGTCTCGGACGGGTAATCGGACATCAGGAATTCATCGGTCACTGGGGCGGGCTCATCGATACCGACGGCGCCGACGATCGCACCGAGACGGCCGCGCACATTTGCGAGCACGTCCTTGGCAATAAAACCGAGGACCAGATCGCCATACGCGGCGCGACCACGTTGGTGCCGCGCCTGCGACCCTGCAGCAGCCTTGCCAAGAGTTTCCCGACGAAGCTCACCGCTGATGCAACCTACGTGGTCACCGGCGGAGCCGGAGCGCTCGGCCGCAGCGTGGCCACTTACCTTGCCGAACGCGGTGCTCGACACATCGCGTTGCTCGGCCGAAGCTCTATCCCGCCGAGAGACCAATGGCCGTCGATCGGTTCGGACAACACGCAGTATGCGATCGTCCAGACGATACGAAAGATTGAACGCATCGGCGCTCAAGTGGTAACCGCCAGCGTCGATATCACCGATGCACATCAGGTGCAGTCGTGGCTCGACGATTACACTCGGCAGGGCGGTCGCGAGGTCCGCGGCATCGTGCACGCGGCAGGATCTGTTCACGATCAGCTGCTGGTGAATATCAGCGAAGCCGATTTCGCCAAGGTGTTGGCTCCGAAAATCACCGGTACTCGGGTGTTGCACAATGCCTTTCAACATCACGACCTCGAATTCTTCGTGATGTTCGGATCTGCGGGGTCGGTGGTCGCCTCTCCCGGTCAAGGCAATTACGCCGCCGCTAACGCGTTCATGGACGCTTTCGCGCACTACCGGCGGGCGCAGGGTCTTCCTGCGCTCACTATCGGGTGGGGACCGTGGTCGGTCGGAATGGTCGAAGAGCTCAAGTTGGAAAAGGTCTACGCGCAGCGGGGGATTGAGCTCATCACACCCGCAGCGGGCGTGCGGATTCTGGACCGGCTGATCAACCAGAAAGCCCCGAACGTCATCGCAATATCTGCCGACTGGCGGCTGGCCCGCAGCATCGGATTCAGCGCAGGACTGCCGCAAATGTTCGCCGAACTGGGCACGGCCGACACCGCATCCCCATCCAGCGATGCCGAATTGTCAGTGCTGGAGCTGATTTTCGGGCTTTCGGAGGCCGACCGGCTCGACGTCGTCACGGCGCGGCTTGGACAGCTGGTGGCCGGTGTCTTCGACCTTGACGTCAGCGATATCGAATTCGACGACATTCTCAGCGACATTGGCCTGGACTCCATGATGGCAATGGATTTCAGACTCAGGATCAACAGAATGTTTGGCATCGATCTACCTGTCCTGGAAATACTTAGAGGCGTCAGTGTCACGTCCCTGGCTGATCGGATACTCGCCGAACTTCCGTTGCCGGTCGCAGAGCCCACGCCGATGGCGGAACGCGGAGTTGAACCCGATGCGCCCGAGGACGACATCAATGGACTCATCGGCCAGTTATCCGAAGCCGAACTGCGGGAATTGCTGGTTGAACTCGAGAGCCCACCTGCCGAGCAGGAAAGGGGCGAAACGCTCTGATGGCCACTGCATCGCACGCCCGGATTCGCCAACGGCGATGACATACGTCAAACATCCGTCCGCCGTCCATGTCCGGGGTTTGTCCAAGGCCTACGGGCGGTTGGTCGCGGTGCAGGATCTGGATCTGGATGTCGGGTACGGGGAGATAGTCGCGATTCTCGGGCCCAATGGAGCGGGCAAGTCCACGACCATCGAGATACTTGAGGGCCACCGGAAGCGGGACGCTGGGCACGTCCGAGTGCTCGGCGAAGACCCCGGAACTGCCGGCAGGACCTGGCGCGCGAAAATCGGCATAGTGCTTCAGGAAGCTAGTGACTTCGGGATGCTCAAGGTTTCCGAGGCCGCCACGATGTTCGCGAAAAGCTATCGAAAGACTCGAGTCCCCGAGGAGGTACTCGAGCTTGTCGGTCTTGGTTCGGTCTCGGGCTGCAAGGTAAGAACGTTGTCGGGTGGACAGCGTCGTCGGCTGGATGTCGCACTCGGGATCATCGGGATGCCCCAATTGCTTTTTTTGGACGAGCCGACGACAGGGTTCGATCCAGAAGCCAGACGACAATTCTGGGATTTGATCCGGCTATTGGCAGCCGACGGCACGACCATCCTGTTGACAACTCATTACCTGGACGAAGCCGCCGCGTTGGCCGACCGGGTCGCGGTCATCGTAGGAGGACGGCTGGTGGCGGTCGACTCACCGATGAAATTGACCGAATACGTTGGTTCGGTAGCGACTGTCCGGTGGACTGAGGGAGATCAGTTGCACATAGAGCAGACCGATCACCCGACCGAGCTCATCCGGCAGCGGTCCAAGGACGGCGGCGAACTGACTCAGCTGACAGTCTCTCGACCAACTCTCGAGGACGCGTATCTGCAGTTGATCGGTGTGAAGTAATGGCTATCAGTCCCGCACGAGAATCCTCCCCACCGAGACACCGCTCGCCTGACTCGGAGTCGACGCTGCCGTCGGCAATGCGTATCGGTTTGTCGCGGGTGGTCCCCGAATTGAAGATGTTCTACCGGCGGCCGGAGCAATTGGCGCTGACATTCTCGATGCCGGCGGTGATTTGCGTGTTGCTGGGTTCAATCTTCTCGACGAAACTTCCGAACAGCGATACCAGCACCGGGGCAGTCATCGCGGCGAGCATGCTCGCATATGGAATTCTCTCTACCTCATTTATCAACTTGGGTATCAGCATTGCCGCCGACCGCGATACCGGCGCCCTGAGGCGACTTAGGGGAACACCGACCACCGCGGTGTCGTATTTCATCGGAAAAATAATGCTTGTTGCCATTGCCAGTCTCGCAGAGGCTTTCATTCTGCTTGCGGTGGGAGTGTTCATCTTCAAACTCAGGATTCCTACCAGCTGCTACGGTTGGTTCACGCTGACATGGGTATTTTTGCTGGGCATCGTGAGCTGTTCACTGCTGGGCATATTTGTCAGCAACTATGCAATCAACGCGGTGTCCGCCGCTGTAATGACAAATGGCCCTGCGGTGGGATTGCAATTCGTCTCCGGGACCTACGTGCCGCTGATGGCGTTGCCGGCGTGGATGTTGACGATAGGTTCGGTCTTCCCGGTCAAGTGGATGGCACAAGGATTTCGTTCGGTGCTGTTGCCACCGGAAATGGTCGTCTTCGAACCGGCCGGCAGTTGGGAGCACTGGCAGACATTCTTAGTGCTCACGGCATGGAGCATTGGCGGCCTAGTAGCTTGCCTGATTGTTTTCCGGTGGTCAGATAAAAGTTGAGATGTCCGGCGTTACTCGGGATCGTCGGCCGGTTCGTCGGTCGAATGGTCCGCCGAATCGTCGAGGACGCTCACCGCGATGCCGTAGGGCAGGAAGCGCACTTTGCGCTTCGGGTCGGTGTTGTTCTTGTTGGCGCGCAATGCGTCAAGTTCGTTGGCATACACCTGCTCCACGCGAGCGCCGCCATCGGTGTCCACCGTGTAAATGGCCCATACCCCGTCGCCCGCCTCGCCGGTCGTCTCCGGCTCGGGGCGGGGGCGTCGGGACAGGTCCTCGAAGATCCCCGACCATCCGCCGCGCCCGCCGGGCGCACCGACATACCTGCTGACGCGCTCGAACACGTCGCGCAGACCTTCGGTGCCCTCCCTGATCATCCGATCGAAATCCTCGGGATCGAACCCGAATCCGCCTGAAGAACCACTCCTGTCGCTCACGCGACCTCCTAGCAACTCAAACCGTTAGCGTCCAGTCTGCTCTTCCGCGGCGTCACCCGCCACGTACCGACCGATCGGGACCTACGGCCCAGGCTCCGCGGGGGCGGGTGACGCCGCGGAAGAGCAGACTGG
>NZ_LZLS01000170.1 GCF_001673365.1 Mycobacterium asiaticum | reverse complement strand
TCGGAGGCCGTGCTGATCGAGCGGGCCGACAGCCAACCGAGTTCGGCGAACAGCTCCTCGAAGGTCTTCACGGCCAGCGATTGTTCCATGTGCCGGCTAGCAAAGTCACTTTGGTTTCGGTTGGTGCTGCGTCGCGAGCGTGCACAAAACACCGGCTACAGCGGCGTGTCGCTGGCATTATGTGCAAACTCGCGGCGGCGCGAAAACAGCTGGCCCCGGCAACCGCGAATGCTGGTTCAGATTGACGCAATCCAGGTAGGTTCGACGCCAAGACCGGATGAGTAATAGGAGTTCACGTGCCGATATTCATGATCGAGCGCAACTACGCGGAGGTCCTCGACCCCAGCCTCGACGCTTTGGACGGGATCAATCGCATCAACTCCGAGGAAGGCGTTCGCTGGCTGTACTCGTTTCTGTCCGCCGACAAACGGAAGACGTATTGCCTCTACGAGGCACCTTCGCCGGAGGCCATCAGAAGCGCGGCCACCCGTGCCGGTCTTCCCGCCGACGTCGTGGTTCAAGTAACCGATCGCCTCACGCCGGACGGTGCGCTTTCCGGTATTTGACCCGTCAGCCGAGCAGTTCGTGATCGGCGGCGTACATCGCTGCTTGCGTGCGATTCGCCGCGCCGGTCTTGATCAGGATGTTGCGGACATGGTTGGCAGCAGTGTTGGTGCTGATGAACAGACGCTCGCCGATCGCGCGGTTGCTCAGCCCCTCGGCCAGTAGCCGCAGGACTTCGATCTCCCGATCGCTTAGGCCACTGGCGCCGTGCGAGGCCGACACGGCAAGGGAATCCACCAATCCGATAACCCGGGTTTGGCCGATCGGCGTCGCGATTTCGCGTGTTTCGTCGGCGAAGCGTCGCGCTTGTTCAACGCGACCTACCGATGCGGCAAATAGCGCGTACCGGGCCAGTGTCTCCGCGACGTGCACCGCCGCCCCCATTCGGCGGTCCATGGCAAGCGCCGCGTCGAAAAGACGCTCGGCGGCATCAGTGTCGCCGCCGAATGCGGCAATCCGGGCCAGATATCTGTCGGCACTGCCGAACAGCGCGACGAACTGTCCGGCCGCCAGGTTCTTGCCGGCATAGCGGGCTATGAAGGGGCGCAGCATGTGCACGGCTTCCCGATTGCCCAGCTCCAAGGCCGCCTCGAGCATGAATACCAGCTCCATCGGCGTTTTCGCTTCCTCGGCATGGTCGCTGAGGTTGCGGTTGAGGAGGTGATTGAGTGCGCGCGTCATGCCACGTTCACAGCCCAGCTCGGTGTAGAGCGCAAGCAACCCGGGCACCCACCGGCCGGCGAATGTCTCACTGCCGTCTACGAATCCGGCAAATCTTTTCAGGTCCCCGGTTTCGCGGCGAATCATAAACATCTGGACCCCGTACGAGCCGTCTGTCTCGTCTGCGGCGAATTGGTTGCCGGTGCGCAACGCGATATCCACCCATCGTTCGGCACCGGAAAAGTCGCCGCGCAGATATGTCAGCGCCTGATTAACGCACGCGCTGATGTAGCCGAAGAAGGGCTGCCCGCACGCTTGCACGGCGCGCTGCAGCTCGGCTGCCGAGGCGGCCAGATCGTCCGGCCGACCGACGGTATAGCTAACCAAGGCACGGAAATGCGACACCGAGCCGAGCGCGTCGTAGTCGCGGGATGATTGCGCCGCACGCAGCAGCTCGTCCGACCGCTGCAGTTGGATGTCGGACATCTCCGGGGCGACACCCTGCCAGAGACTGGCGTGCAGCGCGTGCAGCAGTACCGCCGGATCGCCGATGACGCGCGCGCAGTCGATGGCGCGGCTACCGACGTCGCGAGCACGTGCTGCCTCACCGGCAAACGCCAACGCACGTCCGAAACTGGCGAGCGCCTGCACATAGCGGGAGTCGTCGGTGTCCAACCCGCACACTTCCAGCGCCGTGGCCAGCAGATCGGCGGCCTTCGAACTCGAACCTGACAGCCCGGGACGCCAACTCGCGTCCTCGTACCCTACGGCCGCCTCGAGCCGGATGAGCGGATCGTCCATCGTGCTGACCCGTCCGTAAATGGCCCGGCCACAGGCGAAATCCCCGGAGCGCACGTGGTTTGTGGCCGCACCGAAACTCAGTCGAGCCCGGTCCTCGGGACTTAATTCGGGGAGCGACGCCGCCCGCTCGAACCATTTCGCCGCGTCCTCGTACGCCAGACTCTGCTCGGCTACTCGAGCCGCTTTCTGCGCGAAGTGCAACGCCTGCGCGTGGTAGCCGAGCACATGCGCACGCAGGTAATGGTTGGCAACGCGGGGAACAACCGAGGGATCGGCCCGCCCTTCGAGGGCTTCGGCCGCCCGCGCATGCATGATCCGTTGCCGCGATGCGGCCATCCCGTCGAGCGCTGCCTCACGGGCCAGCGCATGCACGAATGCGAATTCCCCGTCCGAGCCGGGAACCGCCCGGATCAGACCGACGGCTTCAGCCGAATCGACTGCCGCCAGCGTCGACGTGAGATCGGCCTCGCTGGTGGCGATGAGCGCCGGCAGGTCAAACGCTTCGCCGAGCACCGCGGCTTGTTCGATGACGCCGCGGACGCGGTCCCCGAGCCCGCGCAGCCGGCGGGTGATGACATCACCGATCGACGCCGGAACGGCCTGGCGCGAACTCAGGGCGGCTAACCCGTCCCAGCCCCGCACTTCCAGGTGGTTGCACAGCTCGGTGAGAAAGAACGGATTGCCGCCGGTCTTGTCTCGCAGCAACGCCGCGGCCGTGCGCGCTGACGACGGGCGTAGCTGCTGGGTTTGCCTAACGAACTCCGCTATCGCCTCCGTGTCGAGGCCTCCGAGATCGAGGCGCCGAACGCCGTCGAACCGGTGCAGGTCTGCCATCCGGGTCGCGAGCTCTTCGGACCGATCGGGTTCGGTAGTCCGGAACGTGGCCACCACCAGCATGCGCACGTCCACGCTGCCGGCGAGCACGTGCTCCAGCATGGCCAGTGTCGGCACCTGGGCCCAATGCATGTCCTCGAGCACCAACGCGATCGGCCGATCGGCCGCCAGTCGTCGCAGAAAGCCGGTCAACGCGTCAAAGAGGGCACGCCGCAGCGGATCTCCGTCGTCGGCTGGGCCGATATCGGGCAGATGCCGATTCACCTGCGTTGTCAGCCGCCGCAGCTGTGGCCCCGCATCCGCCAACGCCTCGGCCAGCGAACCCGCCGGCGCGGCGATAAGCAAACGATCCAACGCTTCGGCAAACGGTGCGTACGGGATGTTGGCGTCGGCCGTCGAGCTTCCGACTAGCACCGCGACACCGTGATCGACCAACCTCCCGGCTACCTCGGCAGCCAAACGGGATTTGCCGGCTCCGGGCTCCCCGCCGAGGAACACCGCCTGGCGCTTGGCGCCCTCGACGCGGCCCCAAGCTTGCTCAAACACTGCGAGTTCGGCATCACGGCCAACAAGTGGACCACCGCGGCGAGCGGTCAGCTCTGCGGGAAGCGGTGGCTGCACCCACTGCACCATGACCACAACGTAGCCGCGGCCCGGCTAGCTGGTCGATAGTTAGATCTGACTATCGCCACGTGCCCGAAAGATGCCTAGTTGTAGTCATGACGGACGAATGCCCGGCACCATAGCGTCGAGACATGATGATCACCATGGCGACAGATGAACTGCGTACCCGGCTAAGCGGGGACGTGATTGCGCCCGATGACCCCGGCTACGACGAAGCGCGAGCGCTGCACAACGCGATGATCGACAAGCGGCCGGCGGTGATCGCGCGGTGCGGATCCCCGGCCGACGTCGCTTGTGCGCTGGAATTTGCCCGCACGTCGAATCTCGTGGTCGCCGTGCGCGGGGGCGGCCACAACGGGCCAGGTTTCGGCACTGTGGAGGCCGGGTTGGTCATCGACCTGTCGCCGCTGAACCGGATCGAGGTGGACCCCGACCGGCGCACGGCCAAAGTTGCGGGCGGCGCCACGTGGGCTCAGGTGGACGCCGCGACCCATCCACACGGTCTGGCGACACCGAGCGGCATCATCTCCAGCACCGGTGTCGGCGGCCTGACCCTGGGTGGCGGCCACGGATACTTGTCCCGCAAGCACGGCCTGACCATCGACAACCTGCTGGAGGCCGAGGTCGTGTTGGCCGACGGCCGCGAGGTGACGGCGTCCGAATCGCAGCATCCCGACCTGTTCTGGGCGTTGCGCGGCGGCGGCGGCAACTTCGGCGTGGTCACCTCGTTCACATTCCGTCTGCATCCGGTCCAGAGCGTCAGCTGCGGAGTCACGGCGTGGCCGGTCTCGGCGACCGCTGACATCCTCGGTTGGTACCGCAATTTCCTTCCGGCGCAAGACGAAGACATGTACGGGTTCTTCGCAACCATGACCGTGCCGCCAACGCCTGCCTTCCCCGAGGCCTTTCACATGCACAAGGCGTGCGCGGTGATGTGGTGCTACACAGGCGATCCCGCACACGCTGCCGAAGTGTTCGAGCCGGTGCGGCAGATGCAGCCGGCCTACTACGGCATCGGCGAGGCTCCTTATCCCGCGTTGCAGTCCAGCTTTGACGCGCTGTATCCCAAAGGGCTGCAATGGTATTGGCGCGGTGACTTCATCCGGACCATTTCCGATGACGCCGTGGCGGCCCACGCCCGTTTCAGCGAGGAGCTGCCGACCATGCACTCGACCATGCACCTCTACCCGGTCGACGGTGCGGTAAATCGGGTCGGCCAAACCGACACCGCGTGGGCCTACCGGGACGTCACCTTTTCACAGGTGATCGCGGGGGTCGATCCTGACCCGGCCAAAGCGGAGACGCTGAAGCGCTGGAGCGGGGATTACTGGAACGCGATCCACCCGCACGCGGCGGGCGGTGCCTACGTCAACTTCATGATGGAAGAGGGGCAGGAGCGAGTCCGTGCCACCTACGGCCCGAACTATCGCCGGCTCACCGAGATCAAAGCGGAATACGACCCACGCAACGTCTTTCACATCAACCAGAACATCCGACCGGCTTAGTCGGCCACCTGAGCCGCCCCGTCCGCCCCGTCGAGGGCGGCTGAAACACCTCGAGGCAGTGCACTGCCAGTCGGGGCGATAACTCCAACCCTTTTTCCAAGAACTCACAGATCGACGGCGGTCTGGCGAGCAAGTTCGTCACGACCATTTGGTCATGACCCGTAGGGAGGTCTCGAAATGTCCTATGTCATCGCGTTGCCTGAGGCAATGAGTTGGGCGGCAACAGATTTCGCCGGAATCGGCTCGGCACTGGAGTCGGCTAACGCCGCCGCGGCGGTCCACACGACGAATCTGTTGGCTGCTGCCGAGGATGAGGTATCGATCGCCATCGCCGAACTGTTCGGGACGCTCGGCCAGGGGTATCAGAATGTCAGCGCGCAAGCGGCAGCCTTTCACGAGCAGTTCGTTGCGACCTTGTCCGGGAATGCGAGCTCGTATGCGACGGCCGAAGCTGCCGCCGCGCAGCCCTTGCAGAGCCTGATGGATGTGATCAACGGACAGTTTGTGGCGGCTACCGGGCGCCCACTGGTTGGCAACGGCGCTAACGGCGCCGCGGGCACGGGACAAAACGGTGGTGCCGGTGGATGGTTGATCGGCAACGGCGGAGCCGGCGGGTCCGGGTCCTCCAATGCCGGTGCTGACGGCGGGGCGGGCGGTGCCGGCGGGGCCAGCGGGCTGTTCGGATGTTCTGGTTGATGTGAAAGACGTTGCGTGGGTCGTATTCCGCTTTGATCTCGGTGAGCC
>NZ_LZLS01000169.1 GCF_001673365.1 Mycobacterium asiaticum | reverse complement strand
GGCCAACAGATTCAGCTCGGCGTACGGATCGCTCCGCCACCGGCCGACGACGACGCCGTCACCCCGGACGTTTCGGCACCGGTGGACGATCAGGACGCTGACTCGATTACCGAGAACGACGAGACCGACGAGACCGACAGCGGTTCTGGACAGAACTGGCCGAGTTACTTCGCCGAACGTCCCGCCAACACCGACACCTCGGCCGCATCCGGGACCAGCCTCAACCGGCGCTACACCTTCGACACCTTCGTCATCGGGTCCTCCAACCGGTTCGCGCACGCGGCCACCCTGGCCATCGCCGAAGCGCCGGCCCGGGCCTACAACCCACTTTTTATCTGGGGCGAGTCCGGTTTGGGTAAGACCCACCTGCTGCACGCCGCCGGCAACTACGCGCAACGACTGTTCCCCGGCATGCGCGTCAAGTACGTCTCCACCGAGGAATTCACCAACGACTTCATCAACTCGCTGCGCGACGACCGCAAGGTCTCGTTCAAGCGCAGCTACCGCGATGTCGACGTGCTGCTCGTTGACGACATTCAGTTCATCGAGGGCAAGGACGGCATCCAGGAGGAGTTCTTCCACACCTTCAACACGCTGCACAATGCCAACAAGCAGATCGTCATCTCCTCCGACCGGCCGCCGAAACAGCTCGCCACGCTCGAGGACCGGTTGCGTACCCGGTTCGAGTGGGGGCTGATCACCGATGTGCAGCCCCCCGACTTGGAGACCCGCATCGCCATCTTGCGCAAGAAAGCACAAGTGGAGCGACTGGCGGTGCCCGACGATGTGCTCGAACTCATCGCCAGCAGCATCGAGCGCAACATTCGTGAACTCGAGGGTGCCTTGATCCGGGTCACCGCGTTCGCCTCGTTGAACAAAACGCCGATCGACAAGTCACTGGCCGAGATCGTGTTGCGCGACCTGATCGCGGACGCCAGCGGCATGCAGATCAGCGCGGCCACCATCATGGCCGCCACCGCCGAGTACTTCGACACGACCGTTGAGGAATTGCGCGGCCCCGGTAAAGCCCGGCCATTGGCGCAGTCGCGGCAGATTGCGATGTATCTGTGCCGCGAACTGACCGATCTCTCGCTGCCCAAGATCGGCCAGGCCTTCGGTCGCGATCACACCACGGTGATGTACGCCGAACGAAAGATCCGCAACGAGATGGCTGAGCGCCGCGAGATCTTCGACAACGTCAAGGAGCTCACCACCCGCATCCGGCAGCGCTCAAAGCGCTGAAAAGCCCCTTCTTGCTGACTTTTTTCGGAAAAACTTCTCTCCCTCGAGTCACACCAGCATCAGCGCAGCCGTGTGTGTAGTTCTGTGCAGAAACAGTTGAATTACGCGTGCAGCACTCGTCGCCCCGTGCACACAGCTGATTCATCCCCAGCCGTCCAACACCGATCACACAGTCTGTCCCGCTGTCATCCACACCCTCATCCCGTCCTCAAGCTGGGATAAGGCCACCCTGTCCCCAGATTGCACACCCCCTATTACTGATATTGAGTTCTCTTCGTCATTTCTTCTTTGAAGTAGATGCTTGGGGACATCGGACGCTCGGCGTCGTTGGGCAGTCCCTCCGCCGGGTTTGTCACCCTTGGCGATTAGCTTTCCAAGTTGGCACCAGAAGCTCTACGGTTGGTGTTCGACTGCTCTTGCGGTGGTCCCCAACGCCGGCGGGGGAGCTGGCCCAGAGATTTCAACTCACTGTTTAGGTGAAGGGACGCAATGGACGCGGCTACAACACGGGCGGCTACCGACTTGAAGTTTCGTTTGGTGCGGGAGTCCTTCGCCGAAGCGGTGTCGTGGGTCGCCAAGAACCTGCCGTCCAGGCCCACCGTGCCGGTGCTGTCCGGTGTGTTGTTGACCGGTTCCGACGACGGGCTGACGATCTCCGGATTCGACTACGAGGTCTCCGCCGAAGTCCAGATCGCTGCCGAAGTCGCTTCTCCGGGAAGCGTTTTGGTGTCTGGCAGGTTGTTGTCCGACATCACCAGGGCGTTGCCCAACAAGCCGGTTGATTTCTACGTCGACGGCAATCGCGTCGCGTTGACCTGCGGAAGTGCGCGGTTCTCGTTGCCCACGATGGCAGTCGAGGACTACCCGACGCTGCCGTCGTTGCCCGAGGAGACCGGCACGCTGCCGGCGGAGTTGTTCGCCGAGGCCATCGGACAGGTGGCGATCGCGGCCGGCCGAGACGATACGCTGCCCATGCTCACCGGCATCCGGGTCGAAATCTCCGGTGAGACGGTCGTTTTGGCGGCCACCGACCGGTTCCGTCTGGCGGTTCGCGAGTTGACCTGGTCGGCGATGTCCCCGGACATCGAGGCATCGGTGCTGGTACCGGCCAAGACGCTATCCGAGGCCGCCAAGGCGGGCGCCGACGGATCTGAAGTTCGGCTGTCGCTGGGCGCCGGGTCGGCAGTCGGAAAAGACGGTCTGCTGGGCATTACCGGCAACGGCAAGCGCAGCACCACTCGATTGTTGGATGCCGAGTTCCCGAAGTTTCGCCAGCTGTTGCCGGCCGAGCACACCGCGGTGGCGACGATGAACGTGGCGGAATTGACCGAAGCGATCAAGTTGGTGGCGTTGGTGGCCGACCGCGGAGCGCAGGTCCGGATGGAATTCGCGGACGGCATGCTGCGGCTGTCGGCCGGGGCCGACGACGTGGGACGAGCCGAGGAAGATCTGGCCGTCGATTACGCCGGGGACCCTTTGACGATCGCCTTTAACCCGACCTATCTGACTGACGGGCTGGGGTCGTTGCACTCCGAGCGGGTGTCGTTCGGCTTCACCACTCCCGGTAAGCCCGCGTTACTGCGGCCCGCGTCGGCTGAGGACACGGTTCCCACCGGAACCGGCCCGTTTCCCGCAGTCCCGACCGATTACGTGTATCTGCTGATGCCGGTGCGGCTGCCGGGCTGATGCCCGGGGCGCGCTACAGGGGTGCGAAGTAGGTGTACGTCCGGCATTTGACGCTGCGGGATTTCCGCTCCTGGGAACTCGCGGAGCTCGACTTGGCGCCCGGACGCACCGTGTTCGTCGGACGAAATGGCTTCGGGAAGACCAATATCCTTGAGGCACTGTGGTATTCGACTACCCTGGGCTCACACAGAGTCGGTACCGATGCGCCGCTGATCCGCGCGGGCGCCGAACGGGCCGTGGTGTCGACGATCGTGGTCAACGACGGCAGGGAATGCGCGGTAGATCTCGAGATCGCCGCCGGCCGGGCCAACAAAGCGCGGCTGAATCGGTCACCGGTGCGCAGCACGCGCGAAATCGTCGGTGTGTTGCGTGCGGTGTTATTCGCGCCCGAAGATCTGGCACTGGTTCGGGGCGATCCGGCCGATCGGCGCCGCTACCTCGATGATCTGGCTACCGTGCGCCGACCGACTATCGCCGGGGTGCGCGCCGATTACGACAAAGTACTGCGGCAACGCACCGCGTTGTTGAAGTCGTTGGCCGGCGCCCGGTTCCGTGGCGACAACAGCGCGCTGGACACCCTCGAAGTGTGGGACAGCCGACTGGCCGAGCATGGGGCCCAATTGATGGCGGCCCGGATAGATCTGATCAATCAACTGGCACCCGAGGTGGAAAAGGCCTACCAGTTGTTGGCACCCGAATCACGTTCGGCGGCAATAACTTATCGAGCCAGCACCGACACCGTGGTGCCGGGTGCGGCCGGGGCCGCCGACCGCGAGGCGTTGGAAGCCGCATTGTTAGCAGCACTTTCGGCACGCCGCGCCGCCGAACTGGAACGTGGCGTGTGTCTGGTCGGGCCCCATCGTGACGACTTGGAGCTGCGACTCGGCGATCAACCCGCCAAAGGCTTTGCCAGCCATGGGGAATCCTGGTCATTCGCCGTCGCACTTCGGCTGGGGTCCTATGAGTTGTTGCGCGACGATGGGGCCGAGCCGGTCCTGTTGTTGGACGACGTTTTCGCCGAGTTGGATACCAGGCGACGCAGCGCGCTGGCGGCTGTCGCACAGTCCGCGGAGCAGGTGCTGGTGACCGCGGCGGTGCTAGAGGACATTCCGGCCGACTGGGAAGCTAGGCGGGTGCACGTCGAGCTCAAAGACAGCGAACTCGGCCCGGTGTCTGAGGTGGTGGGACCGTGACTGACGATCCATCCGAGCAGGACGCCGTCAATCAACGAGGCCTGGATTTGGTACGGCGGACTCTGGAAGAAGCACGGCAAGCCGCTCGGGCGCGCGGCCAGGACGCCGGCCGGGGACGCGTCGGGGGTGTAACGCCGCGTCGCCGCGTCGCCGGTGGTGGGCGCCGTAGTTGGTCTGGCCCCGGCCCGGACGTGCGTGATCCCCAGCCGCTGGGCCGATTAACCCGCGATTTGGCCAAGCGGCAGGGATGGACGACACAGGTGGCAGAAGGCATGGTGTTCGGTCAGTGGAATGCCGTCGTGGGTCACCAGATCGCCGACCATGCCATGCCCACCGCGCTGAACGATGGCGTGCTGAGTGTGACGGCCGAGTCGACGGCGTGGGCCACCCAGTTGCGGCTCATGCAGGCGCAGCTGCTGGCCAAGATCGCGGCGGCCGTCGGCAACGGCGTGGTGAAGTCCCTGAAGATCACCGGGCCGGCCACGCCGTCGTGGCGGAAGGGACCCCACAGCAGTCCCGGACGCGGGCCGCGCGACACCTATGGTTAGCGGCTTCTGACTGCCGCAAAACCGGCGAAGGGCGTACCGCCTCAGAACCGCCAGAAATTGACGGACTCGCTCCTGGAACGTCGGGACGCGGCTGCAGCGAAGAAATTGAGCGCACGGCGCAATCAGATGGGTAGAAACGCGCCCGCAAAATCGGTCCTGACGGGGCCTCACGGTAGAGTAGACGAATGCGACCGCTGCGGTGATTGAACCGCTCGCATGCAACCCCAAGGAGAGCGTCCCGACCGTGGCTGCCCAGAAGAAGAAGGCACAGAATGAATACGGCGCTTCAGCCATCACAGTCCTGGAAGGTCTGGAGGCTGTCCGCAAACGCCCGGGCATGTATATCGGCTCCACCGGAGAGCGTGGTTTGCACCACCTCATCTGGGAGGTCGTCGACAACTCCGTAGACGAGGCGATGGCGGGTTACGCCACCAAGGTCGATGTGCGGTTGCTCGACGACGGCAGCGTGGAAGTCGCCGACGACGGACGCGGGATCCCGGTGGCCATGCACGCAACCGGCGCGCCCACCGTCGACGTGGTCATGACCCAGCTGCACGCCGGCGGCAAGTTCGGCGGTGAGAACAGCGGCTACACCGTCAGCGGTGGATTGCACGGTGTCGGTGTCTCGGTGGTCAACGCGTTGTCCACGCGACTCGAGGTGGACATCAAGCGCGATGGTCACGAATGGTCGCAGTTCTACGACCGCGCGGTGCCGGGCACGCTCAAGCAGGGTGAGACCACCAGGAAGACCGGGACCACGATCAGGTTCTGGGCCGACCCCGAAATTTTCGAGACCACCCAGTACGACTTCGAGACGGTGGCCCGCCGCCTGCAGGAGATGGCGTTCCTCAACAAGGGCCTGACGATCAATCTCACTGACGAACGGGTGGAGCAAGACGAGGTCGTCGACGATGTGGTCAGCGACCACGCCGAGGCTCCCAAGACCGCCGAGGAAAAGGCGGCCGAATCCAAAGCGCCGCACAAGGTCAAGCACCGCACCTTCCACTACCCCGGCGGCTTGGTCGATTTCGTCAAACACATCAACCGCACCAAGAGCCCGATCCAGCAGAGCGTCATCGACTTCGACGGCAAAGGCACCGGGCACGAAGTCGAAATCGCCATGCAGTGGAACGGCGGTTACTCCGAGTCCGTACACACCTTCGCCAACACCATCAACACCCACGAAGGCGGCACCCACGAAGAGGGTTTCCGCAGCGCGTTGACCTCAGTGGTCAACAAGTACGCCAAAGACAAAAAGCTCCTCAAGGACAAGGACCCCAACCTCACCGGCGACGACATCCGCGAGGGACTGGCCGCGGTCATCTCGGTGAAGGTCGCAGAACCGCAGTTCGAGGGTCAGACCAAGACCAAGCTGGGCAACACCGAAGTCAAGTCGTTCGTCCAGAAGGTGTGCAACGAGCAGCTCACCCACTGGTTCGAAGCCAATCCGTCCGAAGCCAAAACCGTTGTCAACAAAGCGGTTTCGTCGGCACAGGCGCGGATTGCCGCGCGTAAGGCCCGCGAGCTGGTGCGGCGCAAGAGCGCGACGGATCTCGGTGGCTTGCCCGGTAAGTTGGCTGACTGCCGCTCAACCGACCCACGTAAGTCCGAACTGTATGTGGTGGAAGGCGACTCGGCCGGCGGCTCTGCCAAGAGCGGCCGCGACTCGATGTTCCAAGCGATTCTTCCGTTGCGCGGCAAGATCATCAACGTCGAGAAGGCCCGCATCGACCGGGTGTTGAAGAACACCGAAGTCCAGGCCATCATCACCGCGCTGGGCACCGGCATTCACGACGAGTTCGACATCAGCAAGCTGCGCTACCACAAGATCGTGCTGATGGCCGACGCCGACGTTGACGGACAACACATTTCGACGCTGCTGCTGACCCTGCTGTTCCGGTTCATGCGGCCACTACTGGAACACGGTCACGTGTTTCTGGCACAGCCGCCGTTGTACAAGTTGAAGTGGCAGCGCAGCGAGCCCGAGTTCGCCTACTCCGACCGGGAACGCGACGGCCTGTTGGAAGCGGGCCTGAAGTCGGGGAAGAAGATCAACAAAGAAGACGGCATCCAGCGCTACAAGGGTCTTGGCGAGATGGACGCCAAAGAGCTATGGGAAACGACCATGGACCCCTCGGTGCGGGTACTGCGTCAGGTCACCCTTGATGACGCGGCCGCCGCTGACGAGCTGTTCTCCATCCTGATGGGGGAGGACGTCGAGGCTCGGCGCAGCTTTATCACCCGTAACGCCAAGGATGTTCGCTTCCTGGACGTCTAAACCGGTCCGCCTTCGACTATCAGACCCGAATCAGACCCGAATCAGGCGAGGAATAGATGACTGACACGACGTTGCCGCCCGGCGACGACTCGGTAGACCGGATCGAGCCGGTCGACATTCAGCAGGAGATGCAGCGCAGCTACATCGACTACGCGATGAGCGTGATCGTCGGCCGCGCCCTGCCGGAGGTGCGGGACGGTCTCAAGCCGGTGCACCGGCGCGTGCTGTATGCGATGTATGACTCCGGCTTCCGTCCCGACCGCAGCCACGCGAAGTCGGCGCGCTCGGTAGCCGAGACGATGGGCAACTACCACCCCCACGGTGACGCGTCGATCTACGACACCTTGGTGCGCATGGCCCAGCCGTGGTCGCTGCGGTATCCGTTGGTTGACGGGCAGGGCAACTTCGGTTCGCCGGGCAACGATCCTCCAGCCGCCATGAGGTACTGCATTACCGGCGATGCGTTGGTGCGTTTGCCATTTGGGCAATCAGTGCGCATCCGCGATGTAGTTGCGGGCGCTCAGTCGAATTCGGATAATGCGGTGGATCTCAAGGTTCTGGACCGGCACGGCAATCCGGTAGTGGCCGATCGACTATTCCATTCAGGCGAGCACCAGACCTATACCGTGCGTACCGGCGAAGGCTATGAAGTCACCGGGACCGCGAACCACCCGTTGCTGTGTTTGGTTGACGTCGGCGGCGTGCCCACGCTGTTGTGGAAGCTGATCGAAGAGATCCGGCCTGATGACTATGTTGTGTTGCAGCGCACGCCGCCCGTGGAGTTCGGCTCGGCGGATTGGCACGACACCTTGGAAGCCCACCTTGCGGGCATCTTCATCAGCGAGGGCTTCGTGTCCGAGTCGCGGGCGGGACTGAACTCGACATTGCACGCGTTCGACATTTGCAACCTCAGCGAGTTCAAGAAGACCCGATTGGCGAGCCTGAGTGGACAGCGCTCTGCGGACAAGCTGATCCCGGAATGGCTCTGGCACTCCCCCGCCGCCGTTAAGCGCGCATTCCTGCAAGCCCTCTTCGAGGGCGATGGATCCTGCTCTGCGCTGCCGCGCAACACGATTCAGATCTCTTACTCGACATGCAGTAAGCGCCTTGCCAAAGATGTGCAGCAGATGCTGCTGGAATTCGGTGTGATATCGCGCCGCTACCGCCACGCCGTCGGCGAGTACAAGGTCGCCATCACCGGCCGTGCGCAAGCCGAGATATTCGCCACCCAAATCGGTTTCGGCGGCACTAAGCAAACCAAGCTGACGGGCATCCTGTCGTCCATGCCGCCTTGCGCCGGCAGGGACGGCGACCACGTCCCGGGCTTGGCACAGTTTATTCGTGAACATTGCGGTAGCCGTTGGGTCGACAAGGATTGGCTGAACCGCCACAACGTCGACCGCATCCAGCGGTGGCGCACCCATGGCGATGAAATCCTCTCTCATGTAGCCGATCCCGACGTGCGGGCCATCGCCACTGAGCTAACCGACGGGCGCTTTTACTACGCGCGGGTGACTTCGGTGACCGAGGCCGGCGTGCAACCGGTGTACAGCGTGCGCGTCGATACCGACGACCATGCCTTCATAACCAACGGTTTCGTCAGCCACAACACAGAAGCACGGCTTACCCCGCTGGCGATGGAGATGCTGCGCGAAATCGATGAGGAGACAGTCGATTTCATTCCTAACTATGACGGCCGGGTACAGGAGCCGACCGTTCTGCCGAGCCGGTTCCCCAACCTGCTGGCCAACGGCTCGGGCGGTATCGCGGTCGGTATGGCCACCAACATCCCACCGCACAATTTGCGCGAGCTGGCCGAGGCGGTGTTCTGGTGCCTGGAGAACTACGACGCCGACGAAGAGGCGACGCTGGCCGCCGTCATGGAGCGAGTCAAGGGGCCCGACTTCCCGACGTCGGGACTGATCGTCGGATCGGCGGGCATCGCCGATGCCTACAAGACCGGTCGCGGATCGATCCGGATGCGCGGAGTCGTTGAGGTAGAAGAAGATTCGCGAGGGCGCACCTCGCTGGTCATCACCGAGTTGCCGTATCAGGTCAACCACGACAACTTCATCACCTCGATCGCCGAGCAGGTCCGTGACGGCCGGCTGGCCGGCATTTCCAACATCGAGGACCAGTCCAGCGACCGCGTGGGTCTGCGCATCGTCATCGAGATCAAGCGCGACGCGGTGGCCAAGGTAGTGCTGAACAACCTCTACAAACACACCCAGCTGCAGACCAGCTTCGGCGCCAACATGCTCTCGATCGTCGACGGTGTCCCGCGCACGCTGCGGCTGGACCAGATGATTCGCTACTACGTCGAACACCAACTCGACGTGATCATCCGACGCACCACCTACCGGTTGCGAAAAGCCAACGAGCGGGCCCACATTCTGCGCGGTCTGGTCAAGGCGCTCGACGCCCTGGACGAAGTGATCGCGTTGATTCGGGCATCAGAGACCGTCGACATTGCCCGGCAAGGCCTGATCGAGTTGCTCGACATCGACGAGATTCAGGCGCAGGCGATCCTGGACATGCAGCTGCGCCGGTTGGCCGCACTGGAGCGGCAACGCATCGTCGACGACCTGGCCAAGATCGAAGCCGAGATCGCCGACCTGGAGGACATTCTCGCCAAACCGGAACGTCAGCGCGGCATCGTGCGTGACGAACTCGGCGAGATCGTTGAGAAGCACGGCGACGACCGTCGTACCCGGATCATTGCGGCCGACGGCGACGTCAGCGACGAGGACCTGATTGCCCGCGAGGACGTCGTCGTCACCATCACCGAAACCGGATACGCCAAACGCACCAAAACCGATCTCTATCGCAGCCAAAAGCGTGGCGGCAAGGGCGTGCAGGGAGCCGGTCTCAAGCAGGACGACATCGTGCGGCACTTCTTCGTCTGCTCGACGCACGACTGGATCCTGTTCTTCACCACGCAGGGCCGGGTGTACCGGGCCAAGGCCTACGAATTGCCCGAGGCGTTGCGCACCGCTCGCGGTCAGCACGTCGCGAACCTGCTGGCGTTCCAACCCGAGGAACGCATCGCTCAGGTCATCCAGATCAAGAGTTACGAGGACGCGCCATATCTGGTGCTGGCCACCCAGAACGGGTTGGTGAAGAAGTCGAAGCTGACCGACTTCGACTCCAACCGCTCCGGTGGCATCGTCGCGATCAATCTGCGCGGTGAAGACGAACTGGTCGGCGCGGTGTTGTGCTCCTCGGATGACGACCTGTTGCTGGTGTCGGCCAACGGGCAGTCCATCAGGTTCTCGGCGACCGACGAGGCGCTGCGGCCGATGGGCCGTGCCACCTCCGGGGTGCAAGGCATGCGGTTCAATGCCGACGACCGGCTGCTCTCGCTCAACGTTGTCCGCGAGGGCACCTATCTGCTGGTCGCCACCTCGGGCGGGTACGCCAAGCGCACCGGGATCGAGGAGTACCCGGTGCAGGGTCGGGGCGGCAAGGGCGTGCTGACCGTCATGTACGACCGCCGTCGCGGCCGGCTGGTGGGGGCGTTGATCGTCGATGACGAGAGCGAGCTCTACGCCATCACCTCGGGCGGCGGCGTCATCCGCACCACAGCCCGCCAGGTGCGAAAGGCGGGGCGCCAGACCAAGGGCGTACGACTGATGAACCTCGGCGAGGGCGACACGCTGCTGGCCATCGCACGTAACGCCGAAGAAGGCGCTCCCGACGACGTAGACGCGAATGGCGACGGCGAAGGGTCGGCCGGCTAGCTGGGCGGGGGCACGGCTCACGGACCCCCCGGCATAGACTCAGCTACTTGAGCAGACATGTAAGGAGTCGGGGTGAGTTCACCGAACGAGCCGGGTGCCTCCAGTCCGGGTGAGAACCCGAACGGGGACGCGGCGGTCGAACGTGCCGGTGCGCACCGGGCTGGGACCGGACCCGGTCGCCTACCGGATGCCGCGGATTCGCCGCCCTGGCAGCGCGGTAGCGCCCGAACCGGGTCGGAATCCGGGCGTCGTCCGGCGGCTGCCGACCCGCCCACCGATGTGCGACCACCGGCCGGTTCGGAAGCTCGGCTAAACCGCTTCATCTCCGGCACGTCCGCGCCGTCGGCCGGTGCGCAGTCGGAAGGTGCACCCGGACGCAGCGAAAACGCGCCCGCGGAAGCGTACGCCAGCGAACTGCCGGATCTCTCCGGTCCGGCTCCGCGGACTTCGCAACGAAGCGAACAACGCAAGTCCACCCCGGAACGCAGTAGCGACACGGGTGCGTCGGGGACGAGTCGCTCGGTGAGTGGCGAGGCCCGCGAATCCCGGGGCGTGCAAGTCGGATCCCGACGAGCGCGTGGGCCGGTCCGGGCCTCCATGCAGATCCGGCGCATCGATCCGTGGAGCACCTTGAAGGTGTCGCTGCTGTTGTCGGTGGCGCTGTTCTTCGTGTGGATGATCGCCGTGGCGTTCCTGTACCTGGTGCTCGGCGGTATGGGCGTGTGGGCCAAGCTCAACAGCAACGTCGGCGATCTGCTCAACAACACCAGCGGCAGCAGCGGCGAGCTGGTGTCCAGCGGGACGATCTTCGGCGGCGCCGTGCTGATCGGGTTGGTGAACATCGTGTTGATGACCGCGATGGCCACTATCGCCGCGTTCGTCTACAACCTGACCACCGATTTGATCGGCGGTATCGAGGTGACGCTGGCCGATCGCGACTGAGTGCCCGGCTGCGCCGCGCTTGCGATCGCCACGTTCTGTTGGGTGGCGACCCGCCGCGCCCGGCTGCGCCGCGCTTGCGATCGCCACGCGACTTGGGGGTCGGGCGGCCGGTGCGGTAATCTCGTCGCTCGGCCGTACTGGCAGTACGGGCCTATAGCTCAGGCGGTTAGAGCGCTTCGCTGATAACGAAGAGGTCGGAGGTTCGAGTCCTCCTAGGCCCACGACATGTGCCCGTCAAGACGTCGTGTGAAGTTCACGTTGCCGCTGGCAGCGGCCGCCGCTCTGGGTGCGGCGACCGCGGCGGTGGTTCGTTCGCGGCGTGACGTCGAAGTGTGGCATGTGGCGCCCGATCCGAACCCCGGTGACGTATCGGAAATCCCAGAGGGGCCTTAGCTCAGTTGGTAGAGCACCGCCTTTGCAAGGCGGGTGTCAGGGGTTCGATTCCCCTAGGCTCCACAAATGAAGTTCCTCTTCCCCCTCCCCCACCTGGTTCGGCTGAAAGCCTTGACCCAGCCATGGGAGGCCGAGGTCACCGGCGCCGACCAGACCCGGATGGCCAAGTGCGCCGACGAGTGGGGTTACGACATGATCGCTGTCCCAGAACACCTCGTCATCCCCAACGAGCACATCGAATTGTCGGGGCCGCATTTCATGCATTCCACAGTGGCGCAGGCCTATCTTGCGGGTGCTACCGAACGGATCCGGCTCAACTCGGCGATCACGATCCTGCCGCTGCAGCATCCGATCGTGCTCGCCAAAGCGTTGGCGACCGCCGACTGGCTGAGCGGCGGACGCATGACCGTCACCTTCGGCGTCGGCTGGCTGCAACGCGAGTTCGATCTCATCGGGGTGCCGTTCAACAAACGCGGACGCATTGCGAACGAATACCTGGCGGCGATTCTCGAGCTGTGGTCCGCCGAGGCGCCGGCCTTCGACGGTAAGTATGTGTCGTTTCACGATGTGGCGTTCGAGCCGAAACCCGTTCAGAAACCCCATCTTCCGATCTGGATCGGCGGCGACTCGGACGCCGCGCTGCGTCGGGCCGCCAAGTTCGCGTCGGGCTGGTGGTGCTTTCTGACCCCGCCCGAGCAGATCGCCGAGCGCATTGACTTCATCAAGGCCCAACCGGGCTACGACGGACGTCCGTTCGAGGTGGTGCATGGCTTGGGCACCAACCGGGTCGGGGAAGGACACGTCGTGCAGGACGACCCGGACGCGCGGCCGGGCCTGAGCGCGCAGGAACTCGTCGACCGCCTTAGTTGGCTTGCCGCACAAGGGGTTACCTACAGCGCCGTGCCCATCCCGCCGGTACGAGGAGTGCAGGAGTACCTGGACTACGCACAGTGGCTGATTGAGGAGATCAAACCGAAGGTGCCTTAGGGACGGGGTTGCACGTCGACGCTTGGCGGCCGCGGTGACGGCTCGGGGCGCGACGAGCGGCGCACGATGCTGAAGGCGACGGCGCCCCCGGCCAGGACCACGACGCCGGCAGCACCGGCGATGAGCCACGGCTTCTTGCTGCGCCGTTGGTTGCGGCGGGCCTCCTGCAACAGCTGCGGCAGGTTGGCGACCACTTCCTGAGCTCGCCTGTTTTTGGAAGCAAGCTCCTGGCCGATCGTTTCCTGCGCGGCAGCGAGTTCACGGGCCAGGCGGCCCTCGCGGTAGCGACGACGAAGCTCGGTCGCGGTGGAGTGCGCCGACTGCACACTCAGGCCGACCACCCCGCGCGTGACGTCCACGGGTCCGACCGCCGAATAGGTCAGGCCGCGGGTGAGTCGCTCGCGTGGGGTCAACGAGGCTTGCGCCGTTTCGCCGGCTTTTCCGCTCATGTGGCGCCTTTCTGTGCACTGCTCAAGTCCTACGAAGTCCTATCAGGTACCGGGCCGTCGAGCTAGTACCTGTTCGGGTACGTCGCGGTCGACACCCGGTGCGGGCCGCGTAACGCGTAGTGGCAGACTGTGATTTCGTGACTAATAGCCCCATACAGACCGCTACCGCCACGCTGCACACCAACCGCGGAGACATCAAGGTCGCCCTGTTCGGCAACCACGCGCCCAAGACCGTCGCCAACTTCGTCGGCCTGGCGCAGGGCACCAAGGAGTACTCGACGCAGAACGCATCGGGTGGTCCGTCGGGTCCGTTCTACGACGGTGCGGTGTTCCACCGGGTCATCCGGGGCTTCATGATCCAGGGCGGCGACCCGACCGGCACCGGCCGCGGCGGGCCGGGTTACAAGTTCGCCGACGAGTTCCACCCCGAGTTGCAGTTCGACCGTCCGTACCTGCTGGCGATGGCCAACGCCGGTCCGGGCACCAACGGTTCACAGTTCTTCATCACCGTCGGCCCGACCCCGCACCTGAACCGGCGCCACACCATCTACGGCGAGGTCATCGATCCCGACTCGCAGCGCGTCGTAGACACCATCTCGTCGACGGCCACCGACGGCAACGACCGGCCCACCGAGCCGGTCGTCATCGAGTCCATCACCATCTCCTGACGGTTGCCGAGCAGACACAACAGCACGAGCCGCGTCGCTTGGTGCTGTCGTGTCTGCTCGGCCCCTTAGCCGGCGTAGCCGGCGTCGGTGAGGGCGTCAAGCACGTTCAACGGGTCGGTCCCGAGGTCCCAGCGGGACAGGATGAGCAGTCCCCCGTCCACTGTTTCGATCTCCAGAAAGCGCACTTTGCGGCCATGGCGGCGGAACTCCGAGATCCTGATGATCTTGAGTGCGTCCCGTGTCAATAACTGCGTCCGGAACCAACCGCGCACCATCAGTCCCTCGGGCGTGATTGCCAGCTTCGGGCGGGCGCGCCACGATCCGCTGGCAAACAACAGCAGGCCGGCCGCGGCAATCCCGGCGATAACCCGCGCTGGCGGGTCTGTGACCATCGTCACAGTAGCGGTAGCTATCAAAACGCCTGCGACCCCACAACCAGCGATTCCAGCCGTGTGTGGCGACCATTCAGTTTGCTGCATAACTTACTAAGACCCTCTCACCACTGTGGACGCAGTTATCCACAGCAGCTATCAACAGTGGGGATGAATCACACGCGTGTGATTGGGTGGCCAACAGGTTGCTGGCGCGCTAACAAACCCCACCTAAAATAAATTCATTACGCCTGCGTCAGTTCCTGTGCGCCTGGGTCAGTGCCAACGCATCGTGAGCAACAGACCAGAAATCATGAAGGCGAAGGCGATCGCGTAATTCCACGGACCCAGCTCCGCCATCCAATGTAGGGCGGCCGGGGCCTGCGGACCGTAGGCCGCCAGTTGGAAGACCATCAGCCAAACCAGCCCGATCAGCATCAGGCCGATGAACAGCGCGACGAACCACACACTCGATGGCCCGACCTTCACCTTCACCGGCGTGCGGCTGACCGCACTGACGGTGAAGTCGTTCTTCTTACGGACCTTGGACTTGGGCATTTGTTACCTCTGAGATCGGGTGCAACGATTACGGTTGCAAGCAGCCGCGATGGTTTACAGGCTCGGATACTGAGATTAGCCCACCTGGCCTCGCCGCCAGGAAGTCACCACGAAACAGGGGCAGACGTGACCGATCAACCGATCGATCGGAGCCGTTCGCCGTGGCGCTTCGGCGTCCCACTGGTGTGTCTGTTGGCCGGACTGCTGTTGGCGGCGACGCACGGGGTATCCGGAGGAGCCGAGATCCGCCGCAGCGACGCCCCACGACTCGTCGATCTGGTTCGGGAGGCGCGCACCTCGGTAAGTCACCTGGACTCCGAGCGCGAAGCGCTGACCCGAAAGATTGACGCGTACCACGGCCGTTCGTCGGACACCGCCTTGCAGGCAAAGCTGCGACGGGCCGCAGAGCTCGCCGGTGAGGCCGATATGAACGCGGTACACGGCCCGGGCCTGGTGGTCGTCCTCAACGACGCCCAGCGCGACGCTAACGGCCGGTTTCCGCGGGACGCCACACCGGACGACCTGGTAGTGCACCAGCAGGACATCGACGCGGTCCTCAACGCGATGTGGAGTGCCGGCGCGGAAGCAATTCAGATGCAGGATCAGCGCATCATCGCGACCTCGGTCGTTCGTTGCGTCGGTAACACACTGCTGCTCAACGGTCGCACCTACAGCCCGCCTTATTCGATTACGGCCATCGGCAACGCCGCGGCAATGCAGGCTGCCTTGGCCGCTGCGCCACTGGTGACCCTTTACAAGCAATACGTCGTCCGCTTCGGTCTTGGCTACCGCGAGGACGTCAAGACCGATGTGGCTGTGGCCAGCCACTCCGAACCGGTGCGGCTGCATTTCGCCCAGCCGATGGGCCCGATCGGCTATTAAGGCTGCCGACAGAGCGCCCTCCAAGGGGGCGGTAACCTGTCACGATGCGGATCCTGGTCGTCGACAACTACGACAGCTTCGTGTTCAACCTGGTGCAGTACCTGGGCCAGCTTGGCGTCGACGCTGCCGTGTGGCGCAACGACGACGCGAGGCTCGCCGACCCGACCGCGATCGCGGCCGAATTCGACGGCCTCCTGCTCAGCCCCGGCCCGGGTACCCCGGAACGCGCGGGGGCCTCGATCAGCCTGGTGCGCGCGTGCGCTGCGGCCGGCACGCCGCTGCTCGGAGTCTGCCTGGGTCATCAAGCCATCGGAGTTGCATTCGGCGCCGTCGTCGACCGCGCCCCAGAGCTCTTGCACGGCAAGACAAGCAGCGTCTTACACACGAATGTCGGTGTGCTGCAAGGTCTTCCGGACCCGTTCACGGCTACCCGGTACCACTCGCTGACCATCTTGCCCGAGTCGTTGCCAACCGAGCTGGAGGCGATCGCCCACACCCAGAGCGGAGTGATCATGGCCGTGCGGCACACCACGCTGCCGATTCACGGCGTCCAATTCCATCCGGAGTCGATCTTGACCGAGGGCGGGCACCGGATGCTGGCCAACTGGCTCACCTACTGCGGCTGGGCGCGTGACGACACTTTGGTGCGCCGACTGGAGAACGAGGTACTGACGGCGGTCCGGCCGCACTTCCCGACCGATGCCGGGGCTACTGACCGAACTTCAGCGTGATCACGCCGTCCCGGTTGACCCCCGCGCCGGCCGACGGACTCTGGTAGACGATCTTGTTGTGCTGCGCCCCGCCGGCGTCGACGTCGGGGCCCTTGTCCAGCGCCCCCGTCCAACCCAGCGCCCGCAACCGCGGCTCAGCGTCGGTCCAGAACATGCCCGTCACATCAGGCATGACGAACTGGTTGCCCTTGGACACCTGCAGTTCGATCACCGAGTCGACGGGCACGGTCGTGCCGGCGGGAGGATTGGTGCTGATCACGTCACCGGCGGGGCGTGGACTGTCCACCGAGGACTGACTGAACTTGGTGAAGCCGTAGACGGTGAGATTCTTTTGCGCCAGGTCGACGGTCTGTCCCGCGACGTCGGGAATCTGCTTGGTCTCCGGCCCCGAGCCGATGATGATCGTGATCACGTTGGTAATCGCCGACGTCTGGTTCGCCGGCGGGTTGGTGCCGACCACCTTTCCCGCCAATTCCGGGGACGACGGGGAATTGGACTGCTTGAACTTGTTGAAGCCGGCCGCGGTGAGCTTCTTGACCGCCTCGGAGTACGTCAGCGCCGACACGTCGGGGACTTCGCGCTGCTCGGGCCCGGTGGAGACGTTGATGGTGATCTCGTCGCCGGCGCCCACCGACGAGTTGGCGCCTGGGTCGGTGCTGATGACGTGATCGGGCGGGATCTGGGAGTCGGGCTTTTGCTGGGTGCGCGTCTTGAAGCCCTTGTTCTGCAGCGCGACGATCGCATCGGCGGAACTCTGTCCCCGCACGTCGGGAACCTGCACGCTGCGGGTGCTGCCACCGAAGGTGTTGATCGCGATGGTGACGACGATTGTCAGCACGGCCAGTACGGCGACCGCCGCCACCCACCGGCCCACCGAACCGGCCCCGCGATCACTGTCGGAGTCGTCGAAATTCTGCCGCGGCAACGGGTCGGTGCGGGGACCACTGAGCCCCGCGCCCGTGGAGGACATGAAAGCCTTGCGCTCGGCGCCGGTGAGCACCTTGGGGGCCTCGGGCGCCTCTCCGTTGTGCACTCGAACCAGGTCCGCGCGCATCTCCGCGGCGGTTTGGTATCGGTTCTCCGGGTTCTTGGCTAGCGCCTTGAGCACGACGGCATCGAGGTCAGCCGAGATCCCCTCGTGCCGCTCCGAAGGTGGTGTAGGGTCTTCGCGCACATGCTGGTATGCCACCGATACGGGTGAATCGCCGGTGAAAGGTGGTTCCCCGGTGAGCATTTCGTACAACACACAGCCCAACGAGTAGACGTCGGACCGGGCATCGACGGCATCGCCGCGAGCTTGCTCAGGGGAGAGGTATTGCGCTGTACCGATCACCGCCGCGGTCTGGGTGACGCTGTTGCCGCTATCTGCGATCGCGCGGGCAATGCCGAAGTCCATCACCTTGACCGCGTTGGTGGAGCTGATCATGATGTTCGCCGGCTTGACGTCGCGGTGGATGATGCCGTTCTGGTGGCTGAAGTTCAACGCCTGGCAGGCGTCGGCGATCACCTCGATGGCGCGCTTGGGCGTCATGGGGCCTTCGGTGTGGACGATGTCGCGCAGCGTGACACCGTCGACGTACTCCATGACGATGTAGGGCAGCGGACCGGCGGGCGTCTCGGCCTCGCCGGTGTCGTACACCGCGACGATCGCGGGGTGGTTGAGCGCCGCGGCATTCTGCGCCTCACGGCGGAACCGCAAATAGAAACTGGGATCGCGGGCCAGGTCGGCACGCAACACCTTTACTGCGACGTCGCGGTGCAACCGCAGGTCGCGCGCAAGGTGAACTTCCGACATTCCGCCGAAGCCGAGGATGTCGCCCAGTTCGTAGCGGTCGGACAGATGCCGCGGTGTGGTCATCGCGGTATCTCAAATCGGACCAGCGACGCGTGCAGGCCAGCACTACCCGCTTCCGGGCCCTCCGTCCAATCGAGATCGGCTCCCGGAGCCGGGCCGAAGTCGCTGGTCTGCACGCTGCCGGTATTGGTGACCGTCGGCGGCGGTGACGGCTGATTGTTGTCTGCCTTGGCGTTGATCACGATCAGCACCGCGATGATGATCGCGAGCGCTCCCAGCACCCCGGCCGCCCACAGCAGCGCGCGCTGACCGGAGGAGAAGGTGCGCCGCGCCGGCGGTGGCCGATGGCTCCTGGCCGCGGGCCGCGATTGACGTGGCGAGGTGGTCCGGGTAGCCGGGGCGGGCGCGATTCGGGCCGGCGTGGCCGACGGGATCGCCGCCGGGGCGGCCCGGCCAGCCGGAGGTGAGGCGCTTGGCCGCGGCGGTCGACGTCCGGCCCGGACCGCGGCCACGGCGTCGGCGAACGGCCCGCCGCTGCGGTAGCGCTGGCTGGGGTTCTTCACCAGCGTGATCTCGATGAGTTCGCGCACGTTGGGTGGCAGATCGGCGGGCAACGGTGGCGGCGGCTCTTTGATGTGCTTCATCGCCACGGTCAGTGCGCCGTCGCCGGCAAACGGGCGCTTGCCCGAAACCACTTCGTAGCCAACAACTCCCAGCGCGTACACGTCACTGGCGGGAGTGGCGTCGTGGCCGAGGGCCTGCTCGGGCGCGATGTATTGCGCGGTACCCATCACCATGCCGGTCTGGGTCACCGGTGCGGCGTCGACGGCCTTCGCGATACCGAAGTCGGTGATCTTGACCTGCCCGGTGGGCGTGATCAGGATGTTGCCCGGTTTGACGTCACGGTGCACGAGACCGGCGGCGTGGGCGATCTGCAGTGCGCGGCCCGTCTGCTCCAGCATGTCCAGCGCGTGCCGCAGCGACAATCGTCCGGTGCGTTTGAGAACCGAGTTCAGCGGTTCGCCGTTGACCAGTTCCATCACCAGATAGGCCGTGCGGCCCTCGCCGTCCATCGCGCTTTCGCCGTAGTCGTGGACCTGGGCGATGCCGGGATGGTTGAGCATCGCGGTGGTCCGCGCTTCCGCCCGGAAACGCTCGATGAACTCCGGGTCCTGCGAGAACTCCTGCTTGAGCACCTTGACCGCGACACGCCGACCCAGGCGGCTGTCCACCGCTTCCCACACTTGGCCCATGCCGCCGGTGGCGATGAGCCGCTGCAGGCGGTATCTGCCCGACAGCGTCACCCCAACGCGGGGACTCATGTCTTGCCTCCCGCTCGCTCCTGGAGACTCATGGTCCCCCTTGCAAGGCAGCCTCGATCACTGCCCGCCCGATCGGCGCGGCCAGTGCACCTCCCGTCGCGGACAGCCGATCGGCCCCGTTCTCCACCAACACCGCTACGGCAATTTTCGGAGCCTGCGCGGGTGCGAAGGCGATGTACCACGCATGCGGTGGAGTGTGCCGTGGATCGGTGCCGTGCTCAGCGGTACCCGTCTTGGATGCGATCTGCACGCCGGGGATGGCCCCTTTCTGCTGTGCGACTTTCTCGGCGCCGACCATCAGCGCTGTTAGCTTAGCGGCGACCTGCGGCGACACCGCGCGGCGCTGCTGAGTTGGGGCGGTGGTGCTGATGTTGGCCAGATCCGGCCCCTTCAGGCTTTCTACCAGGTATGGCTGCATCAGAATGCCGCCGTTGGCGATCGCCGCCGCCACTAGCGCGTTCTGCAGCGGGGTCAGCGCAACGTCCTTCTGCCCGATACTGGTCATCCCGAGCGCAGCGCCGTCCGGGATCGTCCCGATCGTAGATTCGGCGACCTGCAGCGGGATCGGCTCCGGGCCGGTGTCCAGCCCGAAGGCCTGCGCCATGCTGCGCAGCGCGTCCCGTCCGGTGAGCAGTCCCAGCTGGACGAAGGCGGTGTTACACGACTTGGCGAAGGCCTCGCTGAGCGACACGGTCTGATCAGGCCCGCACGGTTCACCGCCGTAGTTTTCCAGCGTGGCAGTGCTGTTAGGTAGCGGGATCCTGGCGGCGGCGGTCAGCTGCGCGGTCTCGTTGGTCCCGGCCTGCAAGGCCGCGGCGGTGGTGATCACCTTGAAAGTGGAACCCGGCGGATAGGTCTCGGCGATGGCGCGGTTGATCAGCGGGTTGTCGGGATTGTCCCGAAGAACCTGCCACGCCTGCGCCTGTACTTCGGCGTTGTGGGAGGCCAGCAGGTTGGGGTCGTAGGACGGTGAGGACACCAACGCCAGGATCTTGCCGGTGGAGGGTTCGAGCGCGACGACGGCACCCTTGCACGGCGATCCTCCACAGCCCGCCTGCATCGCGTCCCATCCGGCTTGCTGGATGCGGGGGACGATGGTCGTGTCCACATTGCCGCCGCGTGGGTCGCGGCCGGTGAAGAAGTCGGCCAAGCGTCGACCGAAGAGCCGCTCGTCGGAGCCGTTGAGCAGCAGGTCCTCGGCCCGCTCCAGACCGGCGCTGGAATACCGCAGCGAATAGAACCCCGTCACTGGCGCGTACACCGCGGGGTTGGGGTAGACGCGCAGGAAGCGAAACCGGCTGTCAGTGGCGACCGAGTAGGCCAACAGTTGGCCGCCGGCAATGATTTGGCCACGCTGGCGCGAGTACTCGTCGAGCAGGACCCGCTGATTACGCGGGTCGGCGCGCAACCCGTCGGCCGTGAAGACCTGCGTCAACGTGGCGTTGAGCAGAAGCAGCACGATCAACGCCATCACGGTCACCGAGATCCGGCGCAGCGAGGTGTTCATACTCGCTCGATCACCTCGGTCTTGGCCGCCGCGATCGGCGACTTCTTGCGGGGACGGGTGCGCAGCGGCCGGCGCGCGCCGTCGGAGACGCGGGCGAGGATCGCCAGCAAGACATAGTTCGCCAGCAGCGACGAACCGCCATAGGACATCCACGGGGTGGTCAATCCGGTCAGCGGAATCAGCTTGGTGACGCCGCCGACGACGATGAACAACTGAATCGCCAGCGTAGAGGCCAGACCAGCAGCCAGCAGCTTGCCGAAGCTGTCGCGGGTGGCGATCGCGGTCCGCATGCCGCGGATGATGACGATCGTGTAGAGCATAAGAATGCTGGCCAGGCCAACCAGGCCCAACTCTTCGCCGAACGCGGCGATGATGAAGTCGGTCGAGGCGGCGGGCACCGTGTCGGGCTGACCGTTACCCAGGCCGGTGCCGAAAATGCCACCGGTGGCGAAGCTGAACAGCGCCTGCACCATTTGATAGCCGGTGCCGTCCGGGTCGGCGAACGGGTCCAGCCAGGTCTGCACGCGCACCCGCACGTGAGCGAAAAGGTAGTAGGCCACCACGCTTCCCGCCGCGAACAGCACCAGGCCGAGCACGACCCAACTGAAGCGTTGGGTGGCCAGGTAGACCACCACCAGGAACGACGCGTACAACAGCAGCGACGTGCCGAGGTCTTTCTCGAAGACCATGACGCCCACCGAGATCACCCACGCCGCCAACAGCGGGGCGAGGTCACGCGGGCGTGGAAGCGTCACCCCCATCAGGTGCTTTCCCGCGCTGGTGAACAGGTTGCGTTTGGCGACCAGCACCGCCGAGAAGAAGATCAGCAGCAGAATCTTGGAAAACTCGGCGGGCTGAATCGAGAAGCCCGGCAGGCGAATCCAGATTTTGGCGCCGTTCTGCTCGGACAGCGACCGGGGCAGCAGGGCGGGAATCACCAGCAGGACGAGCCCGGACAGGCCGCAGATGTAGCCGTAGCGGGCGAGCTGGCGATGGTCCTTGAGGAAGGTCACCACCAGCGCGAACGCGGTGACGCCAACCAGCGTCCACAGCATCTGCTGGTTGGCGCTGGGGTGGCCGTGCCGACCCACCTGCTTGTCGACCAGATCCAGGCGGTGGATCATCACCAGCCCAAGGCCGTTGAGCAGCGCCACAACCGGCAACAGCAGCGGGTCGGTGTAAGGAGCGAACCGGCGCAGCGCCAGGTGGGCGAAGCCGAACAGCGTCAGGAAGCCAAGCCCGTAGGTGGTCAGGTCCCAGTGCAGCGTGCGCTCCTGGTTGGCCTCCACTATGAGCAGCGCGGCGATGGTGATCAATGCGGCAAAGCACAACAGCAGCAATTCGGCGTTGCGCCGAGTAGGCAACGGAGGCGTCACCGCTACCGGCGCCGGCAGCTCCGTTGTGGTCATGCCGCCGCCCGGCAATCGCCTTGCTGTTGCGGGACTTCACCCGGGGGCGGCGACGCGGAACTCGGTGTCGTCGACGCGGGCGTAGCAGGCGCTGCCGAGGTGGTGCTCGATGTGGTCGTGGTCGTTGACGGTGCTGAGGTAGGGGTGGTGCTGGAAGACGTCGGAGTCGAGGATTCCGGTGCCGGCGGGGCGCTGGATTCCGGTGTGCCCCTGCTATTGGTCGACGGGGCCGACGGTTCAGGCGCGGACGTGGCGCGCTGCTGGCAGCGCGGTCGCAGCGACTTGGCCAACTCGCGCAGTTGCTTACGGGCATCGTCGAGACTGCCGGCCGGAAGCTGTCGAGACTGAACCGACGCCCGTCCGGAAGGGGTGAGGTCGTCCACCTTCATCAGCTGGCAGTCCTTGGGCTGCTGGCCGGGACTCACGTCAGAGATTTCGTCTTTGGCGTTGACGCATCCCACTGAATGCACGCTGTGCAGGGAGACTCCCAGCAGCGACCCCTGCACGCCCTGCATGATGGCGACGGTGCCGTTGTGGTCGGCGATGTAGTAGTTGCCCCGGATCACCATGCGACCGATGGCCAGGCCAGCGATCAGCACCAGCACAATCAACCCGATGACCAGACCCAACCGTCGTCGCGACCAGCGGCGTCGCGGTGGCTCTGGTTGCGGGGCAACACGTTTGGTTACCTCGCCTTTGCGGGGTCCGATCGCCGAAGCGCGGCCGGCCGCGGTGTTGGGCAGCGTCAGCTGGTCGTCGTCGCTGTCTCCGGATACCGCGCCGGCCAGAATGGGTTGGGTCTGGCCGAACTCGTCGTCAACGACGTCGGCAACCACGACCGTGACGTTGTCGGGACCCCCACCACGCAACGCCAGCTCGATGAGGCGATACGCGCTTTCGGCAACGTCTGGGATTTGCAGGGCCTCGGCGATCGTGTCGTTGCTGACCGGGTCGGACAGCCCGTCCGAACACAGCAGGTAGCGGTCACCGGCGCGCGCTTCCCGCATGGTCAGCGTGGGCTCCACCTCATGTCCGGTCAGCGCCCGCATGATCAGCGACCGCTGCGGGTGGCTGTGCGCTTCCTCCGCGGTGATGCGGCCCTCGTCGACCAGCGTCTGAACGAACGTGTCGTCCTTGGTGATCTGGGTGAGCTCGCCGTCGCGGAAGAGGTAGCCACGCGAGTCGCCGATGTGCACCAGTCCGAGCCGGTTGCCCGCGAACAGGATGGCCGTGAGCGTGGTGCCCATGCCTTCGAGCTCGGGTTCCATCTCGACCTGGGCGGCGATCGCAGAGTTGCCGGAGCGCACCGCGTTGTCGAGTTTGGCGAGCAGGTCGCCGCCGGGCTCGTCGTCGTCGAGATGGGCCAGGGCGGCGATCACCAACTGGGAGGCCACTTCGCCGGCGGCGTGACCGCCCATGCCGTCGGCCAGCGCCAACAGCCGTGCTCCGGCGTAGACGGAGTCTTCGTTGTTGGCGCGGACGAGTCCGCGATCGCTCCGGGCGGCATACCGCAGGACCAAAGTCACGGGCGTAACTCTATTGCCGTCTTGCCGATCCGAACCGGCGTACCTATGGGAACTCGTACCGCAGTCGTCACCTTCGCCCTGTCAAGGTATGTGCCGTTGGTCGATCCTAGATCCTCCACATACCATTCCGAGCCCCGCTGAGACAGCCTGGCATGCCGAGTCGAGGCGTAATCGTCAGTCAACACCAAGGTCGAGTCGTCCGCGCGACCGATCAACACCGGCTGCCCGCTCAGGGTGATCCGGGCGCCCTGCAGCGCGCCCTCGGTGACCACGAGGTACCGGGCGGTGTCTCGACGTTGCCGTGAGGCCAGCAGGTTGCCGCGCAGCGTCAACCCGCGCCGCACCATGACCGCCCCCGTGGGCGCGTAGATGTCGGTGCGCAGGATTCGCAACACCGACCAGATGAACAGCCACAGCAGCATCAAGAAGCCGGCACGCGTCAGTTGCAGTACCAACCCCTGCATCTGGCGGTCCTTTCCGTCCCGGTACTGCCTCTGATGTCGAGCACATCAGCAAAGTCACGATACTTCGACGGTGGCCGAAGCGGGGAGACGCGCGCTGCTTCGAGCCAGTGGCTCAGTGGATGCGGACGATGATCTCGGAATGACCCAGGCGAATCACATCGCCGTCAGCCAATTGCCATTCCTGGACCGGCGCGTTGTTTACCGTGGTGCCGTTCGTGGAGTTCAGGTCGGAGAGCAACGCGACCTGGCCGTCCCAGCGGATCTCCAGATGCCGGCGTGAGACCCCGGTGTCGGGCAATCGGAACTGAGCATCCTGCCCCCGCCCGACGATGTTGGAGCCGTCGCGCAGCTGGTAGGTACGCCCACTGCCGTCGTCGAGTTGCAGGGTGACCTGCGCACCGACCGATCCGTAGCCGCCCTGGCCGTAGCCGCCGTAGCCACCCTGCTGGTAGCCCTGGTCCTGGCCGTAGTCCGCTCCGCCCTGGTGACCGTAATCAGGCGCGGGCGGCTGTCCGTAGTCGTAGTCCGAACGGCCGGCGGGCTCGCCGTAGCCGCCGCCCTGTTGGCCGTACCCGCCCGGGGAAGCCTCGGCGTATTGGGTGTAGTCACCGCTGCTGCCGTACTCCTGGCGACCGTAGCCGCCGCCCTGCTGGTAGCCCTGGTCGTAGCCGCCCTGATCGTAGGACTGGCGCTGCGGCTCCGGCGGCGCACTCGGCGCACCGTAGCCGCCGTCGTCCTGGCGACCGGGCTGGCCGTACTCGCCATAGCCCCCGTAACCCGGCTGGCCGCCTTGGGGTTGGCCCTGGGGCGGACCTTGCTGCCCATACCCGCCCTGCTGGTACCCCTGCTCCTGTCCGTAACCGCCTTGGCTGCCGTATCCCCCGGGTGGGCCCGACGGGGTGGGCGGCGAGGCCTCGTAAGTCGGGGCATAGCCGCCACCCTGACCCTGGTCGTAACCACGCTGGTCCTGGTAACCACGCTGGTCGCCGTACCCACCTTGGCCCTGGTCGCCGTAGCCGCCTTGACCTTGGTCGCCGTAGCCGCCTTGGCCCTGGTCGCCATAGCCGCCTTGGCCCTGATCGCCATAGCCGCGCTGGTCCGGGTAACCGCCTTGCTGGCCGTAACCACCCTGGCCGTAGCCGCCTTGACCGTAGCCGCCTTGGTCGCCGTAACCGCCCTGCTCGCCGTAGCCACCCTGCTGAGGCGGGTAGCCCTGCTGGGGGGGATAGCCACCGCCGTCCGGATACCCTTGCTGGCCGCCCTCGGGTGGCCGCTGGTAGCGGTCGTCGTAGTACTCGTCGGGCCGCCCCTGTCCCTGACCGCCGCGGTAGCCTGGATTGTCACTCATCGGTCGTACTCCTGGTTCTGCGCCAAACGCATCATTTGATTGTGGCCGGGCGGAATCGGTAGCCGTCGGGCGGGGCTCGACGTCGGGGTTAACAGTGCCGCGGGCGCGGAACTGGCCAGTGTGCAGGTTCGAGGACTGCTCGAACCGGACGACCACATCACCATACGTTTGCCACCCCTGTTCTTGGATATAGTCCGCCAGGTACCGAGCAAAAGCGCTGGACGTGAGCTCCGGGTCGGCGCCCAATTTCTCAAAGTCGTGCACACTGAGGGTAATGATGTATTCGTTGGGTGCCAAAAGGCGATTTCCCTGTAGGGACTGGACACCGTCGGCGGCCTCACGGCGCAATAGCGCTTCGACTTCTTGGGGCACAATCGATCCCCCGAACACACGAGCAAAGGCATCACCAACGGTCGCCTCGAGTTTGCGCTCGATGCGCTGAACCAGCCCGCGTTGGCTACTCATCTTTCAGCGCTCGCCTCACTACCGTTTATGGAGAGATCCATCGCCGGACGGCAGCTGACCTTCCCCCGTGTTGTATAGCCAGTAATCGTATCGGGACACCTCGACGAGGCGGCACCGTGAGGTTTCTGAGAAATTACATCGATACTGTTCAGAGACCTTTGCCGCGATCGGCGCCTGGCCAGAGGCCCGTGAGCCCTGGCCGAGCGGTTGGGGCGCGCGCCGACTACAGTGATATGGTCCTCCGGTTGTTTCGGGCGAGTGGCGGAATGGCAGACGCGCTGGCTTCAGGTGCCAGTGTCCTTCGGGACGTGGGGGTTCAAGTCCCCCTTCGCCCACAGAGAGCGGTTCTACGAACTGCGACCACAAAGGTCACGAACCATTCTGGTTCGTGGCCTTTGTGTTTGGCGGACAGTGCGTGAGTGAACCGCCCTGCCGCAGGGTCGCGGGATTTCTAGCGCCACGTTCCATCGGATGGGAGCGTGTCGCCGCGCAGGGCCAAACCTGTCGGTCAGCAGGGTCCCCACCGCGACCCGACTGGGTCCCGGCACTTCTCCCCCGTAAGTCAGATCGTGTCCTACGGGGGCGTAGCGCATCGCCGCCGTTCAAGGGCGCGAGCAATGCCCGTTGCATTGTGCGCCTGATAGGCACACAATGGCGTCTATGGCTACGAAGACGGAGCGGTTCGCGGTACGCCTGACTGCTGAGCAGGACGCGCTGATTCGTCGGGCCGCCGAAGTGGAGGGAATGGATCTGACCAACTTCACGGTGACCGCGACGCTGGCTCATGCCCGCGAGGTGCTGGCCGATCGGCGGCTATTCATGCTCGACGCGCGGGCGTGGTCGGAGTTTGTATCGGTGCTGGATCGGCCGGTGTCGTATAAGCCGCGGCTGGAGAAGTTGTTCACGGAGTCCTCGATCTTCGACGAGTGAGCGGCTACAGCGCGCCCCGGCCGATCAGCGAGGGCGATGTGGTAGCCGACTTCGATAGCGGCGAGCCCAGCCTGGATGAGTACCTGCAAAGACGGGCGCTGGCCAACCACATCGAGGGTGCCTCCCGGTGTTTTGTGACGTGCCGGGAAGGCCGCGTCGTCGGGTTCTACGCGCTGGCCTCGGCGGCGATGGAGCGCGCCGGCGCATCCGGGCGGGTGCGGCGCAACATGCCCGATCCGGTGCCGGTGATTTTATTGTCGCGGCTGGCGATCGACCGCAACGAACAGGGTAAGGGCTTGGGTGCGCAACTGCTGCGGGATGCGATCACCCGCGCGGTGGCCGCCGCGGAGATCATCGGGGTGCGGGCGCTGCTGGTGCACGCGATGCATGAGCAGGCACGCAAGTTTTACGCGCACTTCGATTTCGAGCCCTCCCCGACCGACGCGCTGCACCTGCTGCTGTTGATCAAAGACGCCCGCGTCCTGCTCGACCCGCCGCAGAGGTAACCAGCTGATGCTCGACGCGCAAGACGAACCGGGGACCGGCGGTCGCGAGCAGCAGAGACGTTTCAGGGTTTCTCGACCACATGAACGAGTTCCGGCGGTCACCACAAGGTCAGCGGCTCACACTCAACACTCAAATTAAAGGCGACGCCAAGTGGCTGAACTCTAGATGCGGCGGGTGTCGTCCATGGCCCACTTCACTCGCGTTTACTGTCAGGCCGTGGACCAGCACCTGAGCATTTTCCGACCCTACGACCGTGATCCCAGACACGAGGATCAACTCACCAGGGCCGCCTTGATCGTCATGCGGCTAGTCCCGCTGTGCCAAGAGGCATTTCTCGGCCTGGCCAACTGCCCAAGGCTTTCGGAACTACCGCACCCCCGATTCGACATGCAGACCGAATCCCTTGTCGCGCTCGACACCGAAGTCGAGGATCCTAAGGTCGACGAATTGGTCAGTGTCTTCCTCGGTCCGCACGAACACCTCGTCGCCGGCACCGGCGAACTCAACCTGGCGTCGGAACGACGCGCCCGCTATGACGGCGTGATCCAGTACGGCACCGCACTGCTGGTCGTCATCGAGAGCAAGCTCTACGCCAGCGCGAGCGAGCAGCAAGCCTTGGAGATCAACACCAAACAGCTCGACCATCACAGGAAGCGATGGGTGCCGGTGCGGTGGCAGGATCTACTCGACCGATGGTGGAACCTCGTCGAACTCGGCGTGTTGGGTCCAGCGGAGACCGCGGTCCTCAATGATTTCTTTGATAACGCCGAGACAAACTTCGGGGACTTACTGCCCTATACCGATCTTGAACGTTGCGGCGATCACGCTGGCCGCCAATTGCGCCGTCTGCGCACCATCCTTGAGGCGGCCACCGGGTTCACCGCTGAGGTGCGCGACGTCGGCGGTCACGCTGGCGTTAAGTTCCCACCCGATCAGGTCGTGGCCTTCGATCGGATAAGTCTCTACATCGAGGGGGACAACGTAGTGCTCAGCGCCTGGCCGGCCGAGCTTGCTCCTCAATACAAGAGCGTCTACGCCCATCCCGATCGCGCCGAAGCTCTGATCGCGTTGACCGAGGAGGCGGGCTGGCAAGTCCACGGCAACTTCCATCTCGCCTTCTGGCGCTCCAGCAGTCCGCAGCGCTGGTATCCCACACGACGCCTGCCTGGCTCCACCTATGTACGTCAATGGGTCGACGATTTTTCGGATAGCAGAGCCGGACGCCGACCACGAAAAGAACTCAACGACAGTCTGTTCCGTGAGTGGCTCATCCAACGCGGCTACGCCACCGACGCCGAGATGGGCAGCCTCGACGAGTGGTCGGAGCGACTACCCATGGACAAGTTCGATGTTCGTCCCAGCATTCAGGTGACGCGGTCCTGGCAGTACGCCGATGCGGTTGCGCGCGACCGCACCGGACAGCTCACCGCGGAAGTGCGCGACGCTATCAACCGCTTGCTGGCCGCGCTGGATGAACCGCAGCTGCATGACCTCACGCCCTCATCTGCGGAATGAGGTGATGTCACCAGTGGCTGCCGGTGCTGCTGAGCAGTGTGAGCAGTGCACCGAAGCCGTCCGACCTACATTGAGTCGCAACAAGTGGGGCTCTGCTCACAAGCCGCGAGCGGGGCATACACCTATTGACCGTCCTGAGCGACCGCCATCCAAATTGCAACGTCGATACGGCGCAGAAGGCTGACGTCGGCGGGGACGTTGGCGCAGACTTCTGCGACGGTCGTGCGGCGCGAATCGTCGGACAGTTCGTCCCACATCGAGATCCAGAACCGCGAGGTGGGTGGCTGAAGTAGATTTTTGACCTTGTTGTCAAGAATGGGGATAAAGCGTGGTCGTGTTGCGGCGAGCAGCTTTCCAGCGATGACCCAGTCGACGTCCGGCAGGGTGCGCAACATCGTATGAAGCTCAGCGGCCGGACCAACTTGCAGTGTCTCCCGAGGAACATTCCAAATGTCGGCTGAGCGCGATATTCGCCGAAGCAACGCATTGAACCGATCAGGTTCGGTCAGAAGTAGTTTGGCTGCTGCCTCGGGGGGCACTTGGACGCTGAGTGCCTCGACTGCGAGGAGGTCAGAGGCTTCGAATCGGTTGGGGTCGCCGAGGGCGGCGAAATGTTCAAACCAGCGGCCGGTGAAACTCGTGAAGTAGCGGTCGAGATCCTTAGCGATCCGCTCGGCGTTGGCTTCGAACCAGTCGGCGAGGTCGAAGGCGAATCGGCGCTGTGACGCCGATGCTGGCTCTGGTCTCGCGACGTAGCCCGCCTCAGACTCGCGGACCGCGTTGGCGAATGCCTGCGAGAAGTTCGTCTGCTGGCCGCTACCGGGGAACGGGATGCGGACAGAACTTACGGGCAGTCCCGCGGCGGCCAACGTCCGGTATGCCGCGTCGTAGACCGTTGCTTTGATGAGCACGATGCGCTCGGGACTGAGCTCTTGGACTCGGTGTACCAGCTCAGGCACATACGAATTCAGCGGTGTGCCGTCGATGGGATCGGGGTTGAGATCGATGAGGAAGACGCCGTCCTGTTTCAGCTGCGCGAGCAGTTCTGGTTTGTTCTCGCGGGTGGGATCAACAGCGAGTAGCGATCGGGCGACATGGCGAAACAGGGAGTCGTAGGCGTTGACCTCGTGGAAGTAGAAATAGCGGTTGGGGTCAGCCGGTGGAGCTTCGGCGATGAGTAGGAGGCGGATGCGTTCTGGCCGGTATTGCTCGGCGGCGTGCGCACGTCTGCTGCGCTGTTCTGCGGAATCCGTAGCGGCGCCCCAGGAACTCGAATCGCCAGACAGGTCTTTCACGGCTGTTCTTGATGTGGCTCTGCCGACGTAATCGCGACCGGAGCGGCTGGCGGGCCCATGTTGGCGGCACCACTGGCGACCGGCTTGGCTCTTAAGGTGCAGACCGTCGCGGTAGCACTGGTCGTGATTGAAATTGATCTCGCCGGAATGACTTTGGCCGCCGAGACTAGGGTCCATGACCTCATGCTGCGCCATCGCCGGCACTGGACGCCAGCCAACGTTGGTCTAGACAGAGGTCAGAGGCAAGACACGCTGGCAACCCCGGCGCGCTGTGCACCCTCGTCGCCTCGGATGACGGCCTGAGACTCCCACCCCAGTCGTTGTCTACATTCTTTGCGGGGACTAGCGAGGGAGTTGCAAGTTGAACATCGATCCCGCCGCCACCGCCTGGTTGCTGGCTAGCACCGCTTTGGTGCTGCTGATGACGCCGGGGCTGGCGATCTTCTACGGCGGCATGGTGCGAACCAGCGGCGTGCTGAACATGATCATGATGAGCTTCATCTCCATCCCGCTTGTCACGGTGGCCTGGCTGTTGTTGGGCTACACCCTGGCCTTTTCTGATGGCGGCGGCTTCATCGGCGGGCTCTCGCACGTCGGCATGGCGGGGATCGGCCCGGAGACCATGCACGGCCAGGTTCCCGAGCTGCTGTTCTCCACGTTCGAATTGACCTTCGCGATCATCACCGCCGCTCTGGTCAGCGGCGCGATCGCCGACCGGGCCAAGTTCGCGGCCTGGATGGTCTTTGTGCTGGTGTGGTCGGTGGCGGTCTATGCGGTCATCGCTCACTGGGTGTGGGCGCCGACGGGCTGGCTGGCCAAGATGGGAGTCCTCGACTACGCCGGCGGACTCGTCGTCGAGATCGTCTCAGGGTCCTCCGCGTTGGCTTTGGCGCTGGTGCTCGGACCCCGCATCGGCTTCAAAGTAGAAGCCATGCGCCCGCACAATCTGCCGTTCGTGCTGCTTGGCGTGGGCCTGCTGTGGTTCGGCTGGTTCGGGTTCAATGCCGGATCGGCGTTGGCTGCCAACGGATTAGCCTCCGCAATCTTCCTCAACACTTTGGTCGCCGGCTGCTTGGGGATGCTGGGCTGGATCTCGGTGGAGCAGTTCCGCGACGGCAAGCCGACAACCTTCGGAGCGGCCTCGGGTGTTGTCGCCGGACTGGTGGCGATCACCCCGTCGTGCGGCACGGTGAACACCCTTGGCGCCGCCGTCGTCGGGCTGGCGGCGGGAATCGTGTGCTCGTACGCGATTCTGGTGAAGTTCAAGCTCAACTACGACGACTCGCTCGACGTGGTGGGCGTGCACTTCGTCGGCGGCGTGGTCGGCGTGCTGCTGATCGGGTTTTTGGGCACCGCGGTGATGACCGGCGGCCCGAAGGGACTGTTCTACGGCGGCGGACTGGGGCAACTCGGCAAGCAGTCGCTGGCAATGGTGGTCGTCGCTCTCTATGCATTCACGGTGAGCTTCGTGCTGGCCAAGCTGATCGACCGGGCCATCGGGTTCAGGCTCAGCGCTTCGGACGAGAAAACAGGGGTGGACCTCACCCAGCACGCCGAGACTGCCTACCCCGAGGGGGTTTACGGGCACCAGGCGCCGCGCCGGCCGACGATCGGGGAACGGGACGAGCCCCGTCCGCGCTCGATCGACGACGACGACGAGTAGGACCGGTAGCCTGGCCGGGTGAGCAGCCAGCAGGTGCCCGGGGGGGTCGTCCACAAGTTGCCGACGGATTTGCGCGCGGCCCTGGTAGCCAACTCCACGGCGCTGGAGCTCTGGAAGGACATCACTCCCCTGGCGCGCAACGAATTCATCTGCTGGGTCGAGGACGCCAAGCAAGACGCGACCCGCGAGCGGCGTATCCGCCGTACGCAGGAGGAGCTCGAGGAGGGCAAGCGCCGGCCATGTTGCTGGCCGGGATGTAAACACCGCGAACGCAACGGCAAGTAGCGGCACACCCATTGCAGCCCCCCGAGCCGGGTCGCTACTCTAAGGTTAGGCGTACCTAATCTAGCGGCGCCCCCTCCCCGCCGGTTTAGCGAATCGCCTACCACGTCAATCAGGTAGTCGATGCGACGTGTGTCTCGGCCTGCGTGAAGCGGTCGGGTGACGCCGCACGGGGAGGACCAGTTGGTGACGCTAGGACGCAGGTCGAGGCATTCGGCGCGGGAGGCGCCGTGACCTCTCCGATCTGGATTGCCTCACCACCCGAGGTGCATTCGGCCCTGCTGTCTAGTGGCCCCGGCCCCGCGGCATTGCTGGCTGCCGCGGGTGCGTGGCAGGCGCTGGGCGCCGAGTATGCCGAAGCGGCCGCCGAGCTTCTCGGCATGTTGGGCTCGGTCCAAAATTCGTGGCAGGGTCCAAGTGCGGCGGAGTATGTCGGCGCCCATGCGCCCTACTTGGCATGGCTGACCCAGGCGCAGGCGAAAAGTGAGGCCGCAGCGGTCCAGCATGAGGCGGCGGCTGCGGCCTATGCCAGCGCGCTGGCGATGATGCCGACGCTGGCCGAACTGGCCGCCAACCACGTCGTCCACGGCGTGCTCGTCGCGACCAATTTTTTTGGTATCAACACAATTCCGATCGCGCTCAACGAAGCCGACTACATCCGCATGTGGATACAGGCGGCCACCACCATGGTCGGTTACGAGGCGGCATCGATAGCAGCCACCGGTGCCGTGCCGCTCACCACGCCGGCACCGCCCGTGCTGAAGGCCAACGCGACCGAAGCCGCCGCCGAACCCGCACAGTTGGCCGCCGCCGCGCCGGCAGCCGACGCCGGGAGCCAGCTCAACATCGTCGACATCATCACGCAGTTGCTCGAGCAGTACATGCAGTACGTGCAGTCGCTATTCGAGCCGATCACCAACTTCCTGCAGAACCCGATCGGCAACTCCATTCAGCTGATCACCGATTTCCTCACCAACCCCGCGCAGGCGCTGGTCACCTGGGGGCCGTTTTTGTTCGCCGTCGCTTACCAGGTCTTCTCGTGGGTCGGTGCGTCCCTGACTTATCCCCAGCTCCTGCTGCAACCCCTGTTGGCGATCACGCTGGGAGTGGTGATCGGGGTGGGGTATCAGTACTTGCAGCAGCTTCCGCCCCTCGGCGCAGAAGCGGAAGTCGCCCCCGCGCCGCCTGCGACAACCAGTCACTCGTCGACGTGGCCGCTGGCGACGCTCGCACCGACCGTCGCCGGCCCGGCTGGGGCACCGGCGACATCTGCCGCGGGCAGTGCCGGCGCGGCACCAGCATCAGCGGCGCCCGCGGCGGCTGCGCCCGCGGTGCCGTATGCCGTGGCTGGTCTGGACCCCGGCGAAGGGTTCACGCCGACCTTCCGAGAAGGTACGGGGGCCAAGGCACCGGCGGAAGGAATCCCGGCGGCGGCCGCCGGGGTCTCGGCCCGGGAAAAGCGGCGGTCGCGACGGCGACGCGCCGCCACCATGCCGGAGCACCAATACGCCGACGAGTACCTGGACTACGAAGCAGATCCAGAGCAGAACGACGAACCGCTGGTCGCCGCGTCAACCCGTGGTGCGGGCGCCATGGGCTTCGGTGGCACCGCCGTCAAACGCGACGTCGATGCCGCCGGGTTGCTCACGCTGTCGGCAGACGATGTCAGCGGCGGTCCGGTCATTCCGATGCTGCCCACCACGTGGGGGCAAGGGGACGATTAGGGCTGGGTGTTCGCCCACCCGACGATCTCGGCGGTGACGGGGTCGGTGACGTCGTTGTATTCCGGGTGCTTCTTCAGCACGGTGACCACCATCGAACACACCGGGACGATGCGCTTACCGTCGTCGCGCGTCTTTTGTAGTGCCTCCTCGAGCAACAGAGTTGCCAAGCCGCGCCCCCCGAACGACGGATCGATCTCGGTGTGATGAAAGACGCGCTGATCCCCACGGTCAGCGAAGTCGGCGAAACCGACTTGTTCGCGGGCAACGGAGATGGTGTATTTGCCATCTTCAGCCGCAATGGCGACTTCTGCTCCGGTTTTATCAGTGGGCATTAGTGCTCCTTCGGATTCATGCGGGCCCGGCGGGCCGGCGGGGCAGCAACCGAGTGGTGGGCAGGGGTGGGGCCGGAAGTCGGGTCACCGAGCCCTGATAACCCTTGACGGCACCGAAGCGGTCCCCGAAACCGTCCGTGCCGTCCTGCCACAGCTGACGATAGGTGACGATGTCGTCGTGGCTGCGGCCGACAAAGTTCCACCACATCACCAGTTCTTCGCAAAAGGGGGTACCGCCGAGCACCAGCACCCGCGCCGGCCCCACCCCCGTGTTGCGCAGCTGCAAGATGGATTGGCCCGGTCCCTGGTATCCCAGCTCTGTCTTGGACAAGCTGGCCGGGGACAACCCACCCAGCTGAATTTCGCCGTCGTCGCACAACACCCCGTGCTCAAACGCCGGGTCGACATCCAACTCGAGCACCGCGTGCCCGTCCAAGTCGATCTGGGCACCCAGCAGCGGCGTGAATGTTGCTACGGGAGAATGGCTTCCGGCAAGCTCGCCCAAAAAGACCCGAGCATGAGCCCCCGGCAGCGATACCGGTTTCGGCCGGTAGTGCGCGAAGTCGCGGCCCGTCTCGCGAGCCGAGTCGGGCAGCGCCACCCACAACTGCACGCCGTGCAGTGTCCCGGATGTCGTCGATACCTCGGAGTGGCAGATGCCGGCGCCCGCCGTCATCAGATTGAGCTCACCGGGCCGGATTATCGCGTGCATTCCACCGCTGTCGCGGTGCTCCACTTCCCCTTCGAACAGCCAACTCACCGTCTGCAAACCGGTGTGTGGATGCGGCGGGACATCCATTCGCGCCGCGACGGGACCGTAATGGTCGACAAAACACCATGCGCCGATCAGCGAGCGCTGCCGTTGCGGAATGGTCCGGTGCACGCGGATCGCGCGGGCCCCACCGAGCGGAACCTCCCGCGGGGCCAGCACCTCCACTACCGCAGCAGCCATCGCGACCTGCGAAGCGCCGCAAGCAACTTCGGCCGGCGCGATCTCGAGGTTGCTCACCATCGCGACCTTACTCGCACAACGCGCTAACGGCCCGGCGGTTGGATCGCCTTCATGGCGACCCGCATGACGGGCGCCGGAATACGGTCCTTGAGCGACAGCGCGGCATCTGCGGCGCGCGAACGCAACGGGGTTCCGCGTCCGAACATCCGGCTGAACGAACCGCCGGTCGGTTCGATCCTCACGTGCAGTGGCGGGGTGTCGACATTGGCGCCCAGCGCATTGGCTATCACCATCCGCTGAATCTCACTGGTGCCTTCAAAGATGGTGTACAACTTGGCATCTCGATACCATTTCTCGACCGGGTGATCGGTGATGTAGCCCCAGCCGCCCATGGTCTGGATCGCGCGTTCGGTCGCCCTGACCGCGACTTCGCTGGCGGCCATCTTCGACATCGAGCCCTCGCCGCGCTCGAAAGGCACACCACTGGCTGCCATCCAGGAAGCGCGCCAGGTCAGCAGGCGGGCCGCGTCGATTTGAGTTGCCAACTCCGCCAACGGAAATGAAATGCCCTGATTGTCCATGATGGGTCCGCCGAACGCTTCCCGCTCGGAGGCGTAGGCGATTGCGTACTCGAGCGCTGCGCGCGCGATACCGATGGCCTGTGCGGCCACCATCGGACGAGTCTGTTCGAAGGTGCCCAGCGTCGCCGAGCCGGACTTCTGGCCTCCAGCTACCACTTCGCGCGCTTTGGCCAGCTTGTGCTCGAGCTTGTCTTGTCCGCCAAGCAGATTGGCCCCGGGCACCCGGACACCGTCGAACTTCAATTCGGCCGTGTGGGAGGCTCGGCAGCCCAGTTTGTCGAGCTTGCGCACCAACTCGAGCCCCGGCGTGCCGCCGGGAACCACGAACAGCGCCTGACCGCGGTGACCGAGTTCCTCGTCCACCACTGCGTTCACCACGTGCACGTTGGCGATGCCGCCGTTGCCAATCCACATCTTGTGGCCGTCGATGATCCAGTCGTCCCCGTCGCGGCGGGCGGTTGTGCGCAGATTGCGGACGTCGCTGCCCCCTTCGGGTTCGGAGATCGCCAGTGCGGCCAGCTTGAGGTCACCCGGGGTCCCGAAGCATTCCGGTGCCCATTCGAGCATCTGCTCCGGCGACGCGGATTGCCCGATCGCCGAGAGCGCCAGTGCCGGCATCACGATCGCCAGTCCGATTCCGGCGCATCCCCAGAACAATTCCTCCATGAACATCGGCAGCGATATACCAGTCGGGTCGCCGATCAAGTCGCGGTAGAACAGCGGGCTGTAGAAGCCACGCTGGGCCGCCTCCTCCAATACCGGCCAGGGAAACTCCTGGCGCTGGTCGTAGTCGAGAGCGACCGGGCGGATCACCTCTTCGGCGAACTCGTGGGTGCGTCGGGCCAGATCATGCTGCGCAGCCGTTGGGGTCAGATCGAAAGTCATGATTGCACCTCTGGGTTCAGTTGCCGCGGACCATGGCAAGGCTCTCGGGAAGGTGAAGTCTGAGCGCCGTATACCCCGGGTTCGGTTCCCCTATCCGCTGGACTTCTGGCAGCCACGCTCACGCGGCCGAACGCGGAACCTTTGCTGCCGGGAGGTGCAGCACGACCGCGTTAACCGGAGCAGCCTCGGTCTCGCGGCGCGCCAGCAGTGCCGCATTCTCCGGTAGCTGCCGGGCGTTGATCTCACCGGCGGCAATGCGGCGTAACACGTCGTGGGCCTGGGCAAGTTGTTCGCGCTTGCGGTACTGGCCACCGGGCAACTTGACCCCTGCCCAAACCCCCCACTCTTCACCGTGCTTCACCGCCCACTCAGCGCAAAGACGTTGCTGAGCGAGCGGGCAGCGGCGCAGGCACTGAATACGCGCCTGGGTAGCCGAGCGCTCGTACATCCGTGCCTTCGCCGCACCGTCGCCACCGTCGTCGTCGGGGTAGCCGAACCATAGTTCCGGGTTAGATGCGCAGGGATTTGCCATTGTGCGGGACTCCTTCCAAAGCCAAAACGTAGGCGAAAGCGTATACACAAACAGCGGCCGGGCACAACTGAAACGAGATAAAAACGTATACATCCGGACGGGCTGCGCAGCCTGTGTAATATTTCGGCTATGGCTGGAGCCAGCCGTGAGCCGTGAATCGGCCGGCGCGGCAATCCGTGCGCTGCGCGAGTCGCGCGACTTGTCGCTGGCCGAACTCGCCGCGGCCACCGACGTGAGCATCATGGGGCTGAGCTACCTTGAGCGCGGCGCCCGCAAACCACACAAAAGCACAGTTCAGAAGGTTGAGAACGGGCTGGGCCTGCCCCCGGGCACCTATTCGCGGCTGTTGGTGGCTGCGGATCCGGAAGCCGAGTTAGCGCGATTGCTGGCAACGAAGCCGCCCGAATCCGTCACGCCACGACGTTCCGGTGCGGTGGTCGTGAACCGGCACCGCGACACCGATGTGCTCGAGGAATACGCCGAAGCGCAGCTGGAAACCCTCAGATCTGTCATCGAACGCCTGCCTGCGACGACATCAAACGAATATGAGTCGTATATTCAGAATGTGATCGGACAGTGCGTGAAGGCGGAGATGCTCGCAGCCAGTTCGTGGCGGTTGGCGGTGAACGCCGAGGCCGATTCGACCGGGCGCTTGATGGATCATCTGCAAGCTCTGGAAGCGACGCGTAGTGCCCTCCTGGAGCGGATGCCATCAAGCCTGAGTGCGCGGTTCGATCGAGCCTGCGCACAGTCGTCGCTCCCCGAAGCGGTGATTGCGGAAATGATAGGTGTCGACGATCTGTGGGACATCCGCAACCGAGGGGTGATACCTGCAGAAGCACTGCCCCGGGTGCGTTCGTTCACCGACACGGTGCAGGGTGCGGACCCGACAGAAATTGGTGACCCCGATGAATGAACACGAACTCGAGGTGCTTACCCGCGCCCATCGACTGTTCCTCGGCGGCGAGGCGCCAGCGACGTCACTGCCAGCACTGCCTGCACTGCCTGCACTGCCGCAGCATGCCCCGGAACTCGAGAGCGGTACCGGCCCACACAGCTACCACGCCGCCGCGAACCGTAGCCGGGCGGTGCTGGTCTCGGCTGGGCGCTCGGATTCGGCGCTTGCGACGATCCTCTCGGGTGCGCACCGGGATCGGGTGACCGCGCGCGAAGTGACCGGACGCATCGTCGACGAGGCCCGCGCGGACGCGAGGGTCACATCGGCCTCGCCCCTGGCCCAACGCGAGGCAATCCGGCGACGCGTGGCGCGGTTGCGGGCCCAGCGCGCCCACGTGGAGTCGGCGCGGGGCAGAGCGCGACACCACCTGCGGGCACTGCGCGCACTGCGATACCGAATGTCGCACCACATGTCGCACCACGAGGGCCGGCTACCGTCGGCGAGCGGTCGCGCCGGAGCGGCGGTGCGTGCCGCGCTCACTCGTCTGGGGCGCCCATACGTCTGGGGCGCAACCGGGCCTGACCGATTCGACTGCTCGGGCTTGGTCCAGTGGGCTTACGCGCAGGCCGGTGTGCACCTCGAGCGCACCACGTATCAGCAGATCAACGAAGGCCTCCCGGTGCCTCGGTCGCAAGTACGGCCCGGCGATCTGGTGTTTCCGCACGCTGGGCACGTCCAAATGGCGATCGGCAACAACCTCGTGGTCGAAGCGCCCTACTCCGGGGCATCGGTCCGGATCAGTCACTTGGGTAATAGCGTCGCGATCCGACGGGTCCTCTGAGCGCGGGGTGAACTGATGTCGGACCAAACCGGATCCTCGGCAGCCGCCCTCGCGCAACGGCAGGCAGCTTTGGCGAGCAGGCGAAGCACGATCGCCGAGGCCGATCGGCTGCTGGCCGAGGTGCTGGCCAGCGCACACGAGACCCTGCGGGATAGTGTCAGCCGCCTCGACGCGATCGCCGCCGACATCGAACGCGCGCGCGAACTTACCGTCGATACGGCCATGGGAGCGCGGGAGTTTCAGAAATTTCTGCTGGCCAAACAGCGTGAAATCACGGGGATAGTCACCGAGGCTCGTGACCTCAGCCGCGCGAAAAGTGTTGTGTTGCACGGGTTGCGGGAGCAGTACCGGCGTTGAGGTCAGGCCGACCCACAATCGGCGAGGCTCCACTGCACAAGGTGAATTGTCGCAATGCGCGCTTCTGGGTACCGTCGCGCGGCATGGAGGGGTCGCGACGTCACCGGCAGTGCGGCAGCATCTAGATGTCGGCGTATCAGGACCTCATCGAGACGATGCGCGTTGTCCAGGAGCGCACTGGCGACCCGTGGTCGTGGATGGTCGGGTTGACGCCGGACGAGCGGATCGCTGCGGTCGCACCCTCGACGACCGAACCGCAACTCGAAGCGATCGTCACCAAGATCCGCCAACGCCATCCGGAACTGTTTAGGCCAGCGGCACCTTCGCAACCGCCGGCCGGGCCGCTCAGCTCCGCCGGTGATGCGGCCAAAGCCATCGCCGACGCGGAAGCCGCTCTGGCACATCAGAATTCCGTTACCTCACAGCTGGACCTACAGGTGGTGTCGGCGGTTCTCAATGCACATCTGACTGCCGTGGGCGGCCGCGAGGCGCTCAACAAGCTGCAGCACGAGATCGAAACGGTGGTCAGCACACGCTCGGACCTGGATACCCCGGCGGGTGCGCGTGACTTCCAGCGGTTTCTGATCGGCAAGCTCCGCGATATCCGCGAGGTGGTGGCAACCGCCAGCCTGGACGACACGTCGAAGTCGGCCCTGATGGCAGCGTGGACGTCGTTGTACAACGCCTCGAAAAACGGCACACCCGAAGAACGGCCCCCAGCCACGGCCGCGGCGCCGGCCACCGGCCGCGCGGACGACCCACAACCGGCAGCGACTTCGTCCCTGGCGTCGGATCCACTGTTAGACCCCCTGCTGCTGGACGATGCCGGCCTGGCCCCCATCCCGGAGCCCGTATCCGCCGCGCCGATGTCCGCACCACCGAGCTCGGCTGCTGGCACCTCACCGGCCGGCGGCGGGTTGCCCTCCTTTGGTGCCCCGAGTGGTCTTCCGTTACCCAGCTGGTCAGGATCCGGGACCGGACGCGATCCCAGAGGCCTCGGCGACGACTTATTTGGCGACGCTTCCGAGGATGGGGAGAACAAGCGCGATCACCATCACGATTTAGAAGAAAACCAGGAAGAGGACCCGCCCCGCGAGCACCCCGAACCCGGTATGCCCGAGTCGCTTCCGGCGGGTCCGACGACAGTGACCTTGCCCAACGGCGAAACCGTGACCGCATCAAGCCCGCAACTGGCGGCGGCCATCAAAGCCGCTGCCGGCGGGACCCCGATCGCAGACGCATTTCAGCAGCAGGGCATGACCATCCCGGCGCCGGGAACGGCAGTCAGCAGCCCGGTCGATCCGACCCAGCTAGCGCCCGGGGATATCGGCGTGTTCACCGATCGCCACGCGCTCGCCCTCGGACGCAGCAAGGCGTTGCTCGACGGACAGATTCAACACATTTCGACCGTGAGCGGTCCTAGCTTCCTAGGCTGGGAGCACCCGCCGGCACCGTCGGCTGCGCCTGTGACCACCGCACCCGCCGGGACCGGCACGCCGACACCCACCAGGCCGGCAACGGCCAACCTGTAAATCCGCCGGCGACGGCGCCGGCGCACAACGAGGAGACAGCGAATGGCAGATCGCATTCAGGTGGCGCCGGCGCAGCTGCGCGAGGCCGCTGCCCATCACCAGGAAGCTTCCGAACATCTGCGGACGGTCCCTTCGTCGCACGCCGCGATTCAGGAAAGCCTGGACTCTCTCGGGCCGATATTCAGCGAGCTGCGCGAGGCCGGTCGGGAACTGTTGGAGTTCCGACGGCAGTGTTACGAGCAGCAAGCCGACGAACACGCCGACCTCGCCCAGAATCTGCATACGTCGGCCCGGATGTGGGAGCAGCACGAGCAAACCGCGTCCGACAAACTCGGAGGCATCGTCGACGGATGACAGAGGCCAATCCCGCTTTCGACACTGTTCACCCCAGCGGGCACATCCTGGTTCGGTCGTGTCGCGGCGGCTACATGCACAGTGTCGCTTTGACCGAAGCCGCCATGGAGGCGGACGCCGATGCCCTGGCCGAGGGCATCGTGCTGACCGCGGATGTGTCGTACCTCAAAGCGTTGCTCGAAGTGCGTGACGAGATCGTGGCGGCCGGGCATACCCCGTCCGCGGAGGTCCCGACATCCGCAGACCTCAATGCGGCGATCGAGAAGCTGTTGGAGCACCGGCTGCGTCGCCGCTGAGCTCACACCATCCAGGTTTTGCCGGTTTCGGGATCGGGCGCGATATCGGTGGGCGGCTCGATGGGGTTGGCGCCAAACAACTCTCGTGCGCGACCGAGCAGGGTACGCACCTCGTCGAGTTGCTGCTGCAGCGCCGAATCGGCCCTCTCGGCGGTCATGGACACACGCTACCCAGACCGGTTTGGCCACACAATTCACCCTCCGACAGAGATAGCGCGATAGCGCCAGATACGCCCAAGAAGCCCGCTACTCTTAGCCGGTGGGGATTTTCGGTCGCAGAGCGGCACGTCAGCGCTTGCGCAGAGCCACCGAGGAGTCCTTGTCGGTACCGACCTTCACCGCTCCACTTGATTGCACCCCCTGGGTGATCGGCGGCTTGTGGCCCACCGACCTGCCATCCACCAGCCCTGAAACCGCAACTCTCGCACAGTATCTCAAGCTCGATCTGCAACGAATCGCCAGTTCTGCCAACGAAGATCTGCGCGCGATCGGGCGGGCGGGTATGGCGTATCCGGCGCGACGTGCCGCCGAAGCCAGGGCGATAGACGATGCTCGCGCGCTAGCGGTACGCCGCGTCGAGTCAACGATGCGGCAGTTGCGCCAGATGGGGCAGCACACAGGGCCCGGCTTTGCTGCTGATATGGACAAGACACAGGTACTACCCGCGGTCCGTGATGAGCCAGCGCGTCCGGACATGGACAAGACGCAAGTGCTACCCGCGGTCCGTGACGAGCCAGCACCTGCGGACATGGAGCAGACGCAAGTGCTGCCGGCCGTCCGAGACGAGCCACCGCCGGTACCGGTCGAAGCAGACCGGGATAACGAGGGCCTCGACGATGACGATCACGATCACGATCACGGGGACGGGCGGCTGCAGGGCCTGCTGGCCTTTGTGGCACGCCAAGAGCCCCGCCTGAACTGGGCGGTCGGCGACCGCTCAGACGGTACGACGGTGCTGGTCACCGACCTCGCACACGGTTGGATTCCGCCGGGCATCGAGATTCCGGACGGCGTACAGCTACTGGAACCAGATCGGCGCACCGGTCGACTGACCGAACTGCTGGACGCGACGACAGATGCCGCGACATACGCTCCCGGTGAATCCGCGACATGGTCGGCTGACGTTCCAGGCTTTGAAGCCTCGGTACAGCCGCGGGAGTTGCCGGCCGTAGACGACCTGACTTGGAAGCTGCGGGTCGCCACGCATTGGCGCGATGGGCTACCGCGGTTGGTAAGCACGCTGACCAAGGCCGCCGTAGATGGCGCTGAGATTTCTGAACAGGAAGTCGATCTGCTCCGCGTTCATCTGGACACCGCGCGGTTTCAGATCCTCGCCCAATATCCGGATGTCGATGCTGTGCAACTACTTAACTGCATGTTGCTTGCTGCCACCGAAGGCAGCATCACCGGCGACCCAATATCGGCGAACTACCACTTCGCCTGGTTCCAGAAGTTGGCGGGCGAACGGGTCGAAACGGGTGCGCAGAGCACCTCCTGAGCTTGAATTGACGCTGGTGGGAGGCGTCGACATACTGTCATGGTGTCGGGGTCGGGTCGCAGCGATTTCAGCGATCCGGACACCGAAAACGACAGGAACCTCGTCGAAGCGGTTCTTCGAGAACTGAGCGAGGCCGCCGACAAGTGGGAAGCGCTGGTCGCGCAGGCCGAGGCGGTCACGTACAGCGTGGATTTGGGAGACGTTTACGCGGTCGCCAATGCCGACGGCCGGTTGCTCAAGTTGACTTTGCATCCGGAGGTAATGGCGGGCTACGCCCCCAGCCAGTTGGCCGAGAGAGTGAACCTCGCCATCGCAGCGCTGCGAGAAGAGGCCGAAGCCGAAAACCAGGCGCGGTACGGCCGCCTGCAGTGATGTCGGTGCCGATCCGGACGACCGTGCGGACCGGGTACCGAGAGGAGATTGACTGTGCCACTTAATCTGTCCAATCGGGACCAGAATTCAGGGCACTTGTTCTATAACCGGCGACTCCGCGCGGCGATTACCCGGTTTTCCGTGCGGATGAAACATGACGACCGCAAACAGCAAGCGGCGGTGGCCCTTTCGGTCGTGCTGGTGCTGATCGGTGTCGGTTGGATGGCCTTGCTGCATGTGATGAAACCGGCAGGTCTGATCGCGCAGTCGGCTGTCATCGGAGACCGCGACACCGGCGCAATCTACGCAAAGATCAACGGACGGCTCTACCCCGCGTTCAACCTCACATCCGCGCGGCTGGCAGTGGGCAACGCGGCGGCGCCGGCTTGGGTGACGGCGGCCGAAATCGCAAAATACCCGACCGGGCCGATGATCGGGATTCCCGGCGTGCCAGACAGTCTGCCTGTCACAGCGAGTCCCGTGTCGGCGTGGGCGGTCTGTGACACCGCGCAGACCGGCGGAGCACCCCGGGCGGGCGCAACACCGCCGACGGTGACGGCGATTGCGGGCCAGCTGGCACCGCACGGGCGCGCCGGTGCGCTGGGGCCCGCGCAGGCCGTACTGGTGACGCATAAGGACTCGACCTACGTGGTCTGGGGAGGGCAACGATCCCGCATCGAGCCGACTGACCGAACGGTGACCTTCACCCTCGGCCTGGATCCGGGGGTGACCTACCCGATCGAAATTTCCAACGCACTCTTCGACGCCATGCCGTCCACGGAACCCATTGTGCTGCCAAGTATTCCGGAATCCGGCAGCGCGTCGAAATGGCTGGCCGGGGTCAAGGTAGGCAGCGTGCTCGAGTCCCGCGACGCCGCCGGCGCGGTCAACGGCTTCTACGTCCTGCTACCCGGCGGAGTTCAGAAGATCACCGCCTTCGTCGCAGACCTGTTGCGCACCGGGGATTCACAAGGTTCGACGGCACCCACCTTGGTAGCTCCCGACAAGCTGATTCATATTCCGGTCGTCGATGTTCTCGATGTCGACTACTACCCGCCCGGGAAGCTGAATTTTGTTGATACTAGCGCCAATCCAGTGATCTGCGTGGGATGGGAGAAGCAGTCCAGCGACCCGCAGGCCAGAATTACCGTCATCTCTGGCCGAGGGCTGCCGGTCCCGATCGGCATGGACTCGCGAATAGTGCGCCTAGTCCGCGATGACCGTAATCCGCAATCAAGCGAGGCCAACCAGACTTTGACCATGCCCAGCGCGGCGAACTTCATTGCTACCACCAGCGGTGTCGCAACGGCCGGTAGCCGCGAGAGCCTGTATTGGGTATCGCCGCAAGGAGTTCGATACGGCATCCAAGCCGATCATCACACTTTGCAGGCCCTGGGAATGGATCCGCGCCTAGCAGTGCAGGCGCCGTGGCCAATCGTGCGTACCTTCGCCCCCGGCCCGGCGATAAGTCGCGAAACGGCTTTGGTGGCACGCGACGCACTGCCCCCGGGCGGGGTGGTGGCGCCCGTTCCCGATTCCAGCGAGTCCGGGGGTTAGACATGTCCAAAAGGGGATTCGTCCGTGGGAAACGCACTGCGCCACCGAATGTTCCGCCGGTGCGGGTGGCAGTAGCCGCACCGCTTGCACTACCCGAGCGTGAGCCGCGCAACATCTTGCTGATGATCGCGCTGCCCGCGCTGTTGGTGGGCATCATCGGAACGCTGGTGGTGATGTACGCATCCGGAGTGCGGTCGTTGCAGTCCGGCTTCTTCCCGATGATGGGTCTGGTCGGGTTTGGCGCGCTGATGTTCGGGGGACGGTTCGGGCGTGGACGCCGCATCAGTTGGGGCGAACAAGAAAAGCAGCGTCGCAGCTATCTGCGCCAACTGGACGACGACCGCGAGGAGGTACAACGCGCGGCGCAGGAACAGCGCCGGGCCCAGCTGTTCGTGCACGCCGACCCGCAACAGTTCGATACCGCCATCGGCGGACCGCGGATGTGGGAGCGCCGGCCCACCGACGCGGACTTTCTCGACGTCCGGCTTGGCATAGGGGTGCAACAGGCCAGCGAATCGGCGGTCTCTCTGCAATGGCCCGACGTGCCTATCGGCGAAGAGCTCGAACCCGTAACCGGTGGAGCGCTCAGGGATTTCATCCTCGAACAGAGCAAGATCCGCGGCATCGGGAAGGTGCTGAGCTTACGGTCGAAACCAGGATTCAGCTTCATCGCCGACGATCCCGCCGAGCTACACGGTTTGGCGCGCGCGATGCTGTGCGCACTGGCGGTCTATCACAGCCCTGACGATCTGAAGTTGATGGTGGTCACTCGTCATCCCGAACACTGGCAGTGGTTGGTCTGGTTGCCCCACAATCAGCACGACGAGATGTTCGACGCATGCGGCCTGCGCCGGCTCGTATTCGCTTCTCCCACCGAACTCGAAGAAGCGCTGGACGCGGAATTGCACCGCAAGGGCCGCGGGCCCTGGACGCCGCCAGTGACGGCCAGCCCGACATCTATGCCGTCGATTATGGAATCGACGAACGCGCCGGCCCTCGGCCCCCACTGGGTGATCGTGGACGACAATGTCGGCACGCCTGAGCAGTGGGAGGGCGTGACCGGACAGAAGGGTATGAGCGGTATCACGGTGTTGCGGTTGGCAAGTCGAGTCGGTGTCGGCATCGGTTTCGCCGAGGAAAGCCAACGGTTTGCGCTGCGCGAAGGCAGGCTCACCCACCGCAACACTTTCTATGCCGTCGCTGACATGCTCGCCGACAGCACCGCCAACAGATATGCTCGCGCGCTGGCCCGTTGGTCGCCGACGAGTGCCGGCGAGCTCTCCGAAACCGACAGTCAGGCCGGCGAATTGCTGCGTGCACTAGGCATCAATGATCCGCGGCAACTCGATGTCGACCGGCTGTGGGCGGAGAGTCGCGGTCGAGGCGACCCGAAGTGGGCGATGGTGCCCGTGGGCGTCCGGCAAGGCGGTGAACTGCAGTATGTGATTCTGCGCGCCAAGGACTTTGGCGGCTACGGATTCCACTCGGTGGTGATCGGAACGTCGGGTTCCGGTAAGTCGGAGTACTTCTTGTCATTGTGCAGTGGGATCGCGTTGACCCACTCACCTGAGACGTTCATCGTGATCTTTGTCGACATGAAGTTCGAGTCGGCCGCCCAGGACCTGCAGGGATTCCCGCACGTCGCCGGCTCACTGTCCAACCTCGGCAAGGATGACCGCCACCTCGCCGAGCGGATGCGCAAAGCCATCAACGGTGAGATCGCCCGTCGGTACCGGCTTTTCAAAGATGCCGGGGCGCGTGATGCCAACGAGTATGAGGAAATGCGGCTCGCCGGAAGGGATCTGGAGCCCGTCCCGATCCTGCTGGTGATCATCGACGAGTACCTCGAGCTGTTCATCCACCATCCCGAATGGATCGATCTGGTGATCCACATCGGTCAGGAGGGACGCGGCTGCAACGTTTTCTTCACGCTCGGCGGCCAGCGGCTCGACCTGTCGTCACTCAGTAAAGCCAAGAGCAACATCGCTTTTCGAGTTGCGCTGCGCGCCGAGACGGCCGAGGACTCGCGCGACGTGATCGGCAGCGACGCCGCGCTGCATCTTCCGTCGCAGGAGAACGGTTACGCACTGATGAAGGTCGGGCCGCGCGACATCGAGCAGTTCCGGTGTTTCTACGTGTCGGCACCGTTCGTGGTACCCAAGCGGGCTCCGGACGTGAACCGGACTGTGGCCATGAGCTTCTCCCAACCGCGGGCCTACACCTCGGCGTATCAGCCACTCAGCGAATCTGACAGCGCGGCATTGGCCGTTGCGGATGAGCCCGACGAACCCGATGAGTATCTTTTCCATTCCGACGGCTTCCGAAAGAAGAAGTTGGTCGACGTCGTGCGTGAGTCGTTGGTCTCCCACCCCGCCCGCCCCCCGCACCAAATCTGGCTGCCGCCTTTGGAAATCAGTGAACCCATCGATGCGCTGGTGGCCAGGTGGCGCGGTAGACCGTGGGACGTCGGCTATGGCCAGAACCCGGGTCTGGTGTTCCCACTTGGCGTCGTGGACATCCCGGAGGAACACGACCAACGCGTGCACGCCATCAACGCCGAGATGGACAACATCATGGTGGTCGCGACCGCCCAGCGCGGTAAGTCCACCACGCTGATGACGCTGATGACGTCGGCGGCTTTGATGTACCGGCCGGAACGGGTGACGTTCTTCTGCATCGGCGCGTCACTGTATCCGGTAGAGGAATTGCCGCATGTGGCGTCGGTGGTCAGTCCGACTGACCGTGAGGGAGTTTCGCGGACCATCGCCTCGATCGAGGGGTTGATCCATGCCCGCGAGGCGTCGTTCAAGAAGTACCAAATCGACATCTCCGAGTTCCGGGATCGAAGGTTCGGTTTGCCCAACCAGACAGAGCGCGGTGTTGCCAACACCGACCCCGAGGACAAGTTCGGCGACGTATTCCTCGTCGTCGACAATTTCAGTGACCTCTATGACAAAGACGCGGCTATCGGTGAGCGGGCCATCGCGATCGCCCGCCAGGGCCTGTCCTATGGAATCCACATCATGACCACCGCCACGGCATGGCTGGTCGGCCAAAAGCAGCAACTGGTCAATGTTTCCAACGCCCGCATCCAGTTGCGGCTGAGCAATCCCGACGAAACCCAGATGGGCGAGGGGTTCGAGCGAAAGAAGGCCGCCCGCAATACGTTAGACCGACCAGGCTTCGGTTTGACTCGGGATGGTTTCGAATTGTTGGTAGGGGTTCCCGAATTGGTGACCGCAACTGGCGAGCGCGTGGCTACCCGCGATATCGGCGCCGTCATCGCGGGCCTCACCGGAGTCGGCCGTGTCGAGAGTTTGGCCCGGTTGCCCGAGCGGGTCCCGCTGGCAGAGGTGGTTGCCGCGTTCGCGGGCAGCGTCGGGGACGCTGACCCACTGACCATCCCGTTCGGGATCGGCGAAAGCGCTCTACAGCCGGCGGTCTTGCCCAGCCGGGTGATACCCAACATGCTCGTGGTGGGCCGTCAGTCATGCGGCAAGACAACAACATTGGCCGCGCTGGGACAGACGATCGTGGCCAGGTGCAGCCCAGAGCAGGCTCAAATCACCATCATCGATCCCAAGACCTCGCTGATCGGAAAGATCCAGGGCGAGCATGTGCGGGCGTACGCCTACACAGCCGACGACATCGACACGGTGATCACGGAGTTGGCGCAGCTGCTGCGCGATCGGCTACCACCGTCCGGGCTCAGCCAGGAAGAGTTGCTCAACCGCAGCAACTGGCACGGACCGCACCACTTCGTGTTGATCGACGACGAGCAGGAACTCAGACCGCATGGACTGCTGGGGAAGAACGCGGCCACGGCGCCGCTGTGGAGCCTCATCGAGCGGGGCCGCGAAATCGGTCTGCACGTCATCGCCTCGCGACTGCCGGGCAACTGGGCGGGTGTCTCGGTCACCAACCCATTCCTGCAGAAGATGACCGGCTCGCGGGCGCCGACGCTGTTCATGGACAACGATCCGGCCGCGGTGAAGGTGTTCGGCAGGACCAGCGCCCAGCAGTTGCCGCCCGGACGCGGGTTGTTGGTCACCAACGACGGCGTGATGGAAGGTGTGCTGGTAGGAGACCCGCAAACCTGAATCGACAGGCGCGGGCAGTCAACTTAGACTCAGGAACTCGTCGCCGGGGACGGTTCGGCGGGATCAATCGGGAGGTAAGAATGGGTGGCTTTTTCGGCATGGTGCCAGGCGCGGTCGACCTGTCGGCGGCAGCCGAAGCCGGTATCAGCGAGGAGATGGCCGCTACCACCGCGGCCGGAGCGGCTGCGCTCACCGGTGTAATCCCGATGGCCAGCGACGCCGACTCGATTGAGTTCGCGGCCGCGCTCAACGCTGTCGGCGCCGCCTACCTGGGGACCGCCGCCGAGCACGTCGGGCAGCGCGTAGCCTTTTCCGGCGGGCAGGGCCTGGCTTCTGCCGCCGCCGTCGCCGCCGAGGGCGCCAGCGCGGGCGCCGTCGGACTGTAGGCGCCACGAATGCCGGATCCCCGATGGACTGGCCCGCCCGAAGTCGTAGCGGCGATTTTTGAGGCGGGCTCACCCGCGTCGGTAGTCGCCAATAACGTCGTCTGGGTCACCGAGACCGCCAACAACGAACTGGCGGCGGGCCTTTCCACAATGAACACCCTCGCCACCGGTACGCAATGGGAAGGAGTGGGCTCGGTCGCGTCGACGGTTGCCGCGACCGGCCTCAACGTCGGGTTGCAGACGTTAGTGGGCTGGACCGCGGAAAAGATCAACGTCACGCAGGCCGCCGTGGAGGCGTTCATGCTCGCTCGGTCCTCCGTAATCCCCTCGGTGGTCTCCCAGACCAATCGCGACGAGTGGACCGTGCTCAACGCGACAAACTGGTTCGGCCAGAACACCCCCGGGATCGTCGAGCGCGATGGGGAGTATTACGGGGAACACTGGCCGCACAATTCTGGCGTGGGCTGGACCTATTCGGCGGCACTCAGCGCGTTGATAGCAGCGTTGGCGGTACCGCCGCCCATCGCCCCGATGGGCGCCTCGCCCGCGGCGCCGGCGACAGCCGCAGCGGCCGTGGCTCAGGCCGCCGGACAAACCGGCATGCATAACGCGGCCGCAGCCTCGACGCAGGTCGCCCAGACCGCCGGCCAAGGAGCGGCTAGCCCCGCCGAAGCCACCGGTCAGCTGAGTTCGCTGATGCAGGAACCGATGCAGATGTTTTCGGATGTCACCGAACCGCTCAAGCAGATGATGCAGGCACCGATGCAGGCGATGCAGGCCTTCACGAGCATGCCGCAAGGTCTGATGCAGGCATTCGGCGGAATGTTCCCGTCGACCGGAGCGCCGGGTACTGCTCTTGCCGAGCCCGCGGTTGCGGCAGGTGGGGTAGCGGGCGGCAGCGGCGGTGGCGCCGGCGGGTTTCCCGGTGCCGGGCTGACCAGCTACACCCGCCCCACCAGCAGCTTCGAACCGGAGGGCGGACGGCCGACAAGCTTGCGCGCCGGCGTGCTCAGTGCAAACGAAGTCCGCGGACCAACGGTCTCGACGGGCGGTGGCCCGGTCCCGATGACGCCGGCGGGCATGCTGGGGCGAGGCGGCAGCGAGTCGGCCAAGGACGACGTGACGCGCGCCCGCGTTATCGTCACCGCCGACGAAAGCCACCGAACGTGAAGCCAGTTTCACGTTCGGCGAGCGACTAGGACCGCCCGGCGCTCGGCTGGATGGCCCCGGCTCTCTTCGCGCTACGCGCTCATCGCCCGGCGCTCGGGCTGGATGGCCCCGGCTCTCTTCGCGCTACGCGCTCATCGCCCGGCGCCGGGCGGCCCCGCGAAGGCTTGAGCGATCCCAAGCCAGCGCTGCGCGTCCTCCCCCACCGCCGTCACGTCCAGCGCCCTCAACGCCCGCCGCTGCGTGACCAGGAAGCAGAAATCCTCCGCCGACCCGGTGACCCGCTGCGCCGCGTCCGGCGGCCCCCATGTCCAGATGTCGCCACCGGGCGCGCGCAGCTCGACGTAAAACTGCTCACTGGGCGGCGTCAGGTTGTTGACCACGTATGCGTAATCGCGGGCACGCACTCCGATGTGCGCAATCGAGCGCAGCCGAGCAGTGGCCGGCCGTGTCACACCGAGGGCGTCGGCGACGTCCAGGCCGTGCGCCCAGGTCTCCATCAACCGGGCGGTAGCCATGGATGTCGCGCTCATCGGCGGCCCGAACCACGGCAGCTTGCGACCGTCGGCGACTTCGAGCAGGGCCTCATGGAGCCGCGCGCGGGTGTCGCGCCAGTCGGCAAGCAACTCCGCGGGTGCGATAGCGGCCAGCTCTTCGGCTCCGGCGTCGACGAAGCCGCCGGGATCGGCCGCCGCGCCGGCAAGCACATCATTGAACGCGGGCTCGTCGGTGACCGAGAGAAGCGACACTCGATCTGTCCACAGCAGGTGCCCGATCTGGTGGGCGATGGTCCAACCCGGCGCCGGCGTCACTGTGGCCCAGTCTGCCGCATCCAGCGGTGCCACCAGGGCGTCCAGGTCGTCGCTCTCGGCCCGCAGGTCGGCGACGAACGGACCTGAACCTGCCATTTTCCGTACCTCCCTCAATTGACAGTCTGGCCGCGCCGGCCGACCAAGCTGTGCACCAGCAGGCCCACCAGATAAATCACCGACCCGAACAACACGAACACGGGCGCGCGTCCGTCGGCGGGAATGAACATAGCGGCCACGCTTACGGCTGCGATGAACGAGACCCAGAACAAAGCGTCCTGGACCGCGAACACGTGTCCGCGCAGCGCGTCTTCGACGTCGATCTGCATCGCCGAGTCGGCGCAAAGCTTGACCACTTGTCCGGCCAGGCCCAAGAAGAACCCGCACACCACCATGACCGGCAACAGCAGGCCCGCCCCCGCGGTCTGAACGACCGCGGCGGCCACCAGCGCCGAGTTGGCTGTCGCGTAACGACCCCAGCGCCGCACCAACGCCGGGGTCAACAGATTGGCAAGAAACGCCCCAAGGCCGGTCGCGGCGAAAAAGATCAACGCCGTGCCCAACCCCTCGACATCGACATTCTGCATGTCGTGAACCAGCAGCAGGATCAACAGCGAGTTGATACCGACAACCATCCGATGCGCGGCCAGCCCCGACAGCGCCGCGGCCACCGTCGGCAGCCGGACAACCGTGCGTACGCCGTGCAGCCAGCCGGTGATGACGGCATAGACCGCCGAGCCGTGGATCGCCCGCTTGGTGTCGTCGGGCCCGAGAACCCGCGGCGCGAACCGCAGGGAGAGCAGCAACGCCGCCGACACCGGGACCAGCGCGGTGAAAATGACCACTGCGGCGCCGTGGTCGCCACTCCCGGCCAGCCAACGCAGCACGAACATGCAGTTGGCGCCCACAAACGCCGAGACCGCACCGGATGCGGTGGCCACCGAGTTCATCGTGACGACCTGCTCGCGCGGCACCACATGGGGCAAGGACGCAGATAACCCGGATGCCACGAACCGGGCCAACCCGTTGGCCAATAGCGCAGCGCACAGCAACACCAAATCACCAGCACCGACGGCAAGGATCGTGCCGATCGCAACGATGAAGGTGAGCCGCGCGATGTTGGCCCCGACCAGCACCAGGCGGCGATCCCAACGGTCCATCAGCGCCCCGGCGAACGGCCCCAGCAGCGAGTACGGCAGATACAACACGGCGAACGCCCGGGCGATCGCCATCGGATCGGCGGCCCGGTCCGGGTTGAACAGCAGCGCGCCGGCCAGGCCGGCCTGAAAAAGGCCGTCCCCGAACTGACTTGCCATGCGCAGCTGTAGAAGTCGCCAGAAGTCGGGCATAGCGCGCACCGACCGCCACAGTTCGGCGGGTGCTCTTGCCGGCGTCCGGGTGCGAATCACTAAACCCACTTCCACGATCGGCACAGGCAAGGTCGACGACGGCTCTGTGCCGTCTCAATCACAGTACAAATCTTTGGCGACCCCGGTTGTTTGCATCGTCGATCCTGCTACGGATGCGATGATGTGGTAGTGGCACAGCACGAAGATCCCGAAGACCACATCGCACCCGCTGCGCAACGCGTGCGGGCGGGAACCCTGTTGCTGGCCAACATCGATCTGCTGGAACCGACGTTTCGGCGCAGTGTCATATACATCGTCGAACACAACGAGGGCGGCACCTTGGGCGTGGTGCTCAACCGCTCCAGCGAAACCGCGGTCTACAACGTGCTGCCGCAGTGGGCCAAGCTCGCCGCCAAGCCCAAGACAATGTTCATCGGCGGACCGGTCAAGCGGGACGCGGCACTGTGCCTGGCAGTTCTGCGCATTGGCGCCGAACCCGACGGGGTGCCGGGCCTAAGGCATGTCGCGGGCCGCATGGTGATGGTGGACCTCGACGCCGAACCCGACTTGATCGCGCCCGTGGTCGAAGGCGTGCGAATATTCGCCGGCTACTCCGGTTGGACCATCGGCCAACTCGAAGGCGAAATCGAGCGCGACGATTGGATTGTGTTGTCGGCGTTGCCCTCTGACGTGCTGGTTCCGGCGCGGGCCGACTTGTGGGGTCAGGTGTTGCGGCGTCAGCCGTTGCCGCTTTCGATGCTGGCGACGCATCCGATCGACGTCAGCCGGAATTAGGAGCCGGGCGCAGCGGGTCGCGACCGTCCGAAACTGACCTAGTGGCAGGACAGCGTGCAGACTCCGCAACTGCCGGCGCAACCGGACGCGGGAACCTCGGCGGTCTGACGACGTAACGCGAACCGCGCGCTCTGTAACGAACCGGTGGCCAGTGTGCCGAGCGCGCCGACGATGCAGATGATCACGACCACCAGCGCTGTCTGCGGGGACGCGGCCAAGGCGACCACTCCCCCGGCGGCGAGCATCACCGCGGCCGCCAGCTGAGTCGGCGCCATGGAGCGCAGCGCCAACTGGTTGGGCTCAGCCGCGGGCGCTTGGGAAAGAGACCAGATCCCGAACGCGGCCGACGCTATCGCCGCACACACGCACACCACGCCCGCGATAAGCATGTGCTCACAATACGAGCCCGCCGGAATTTGCGCGCGCCGGGCTCCAGCGCCGCTAGCGCGCCGGGGCCGGCGTCAGGGTGACCAACGGCGGCGAGGCGGGTGCCGGGTTGGATGCCACGGCGGGCGGTTGCGCGGGTACCGCCCGCGGCACCGGGTGGATTGCCTGCACGGGCGCCGGCGGCGGGATCGGGGCGGCGGGTGCAGTCGGCGCGGCGGGCGCAACAGGCGCCTGTGGTGGAGTCGTCCGAGCCGGCGCCTGTGGTGCGGGAGCTTGAGACGCCGGTGCTTGCGGAGCCGGTGCGGGCGTTGCCGCGGGTGCCGGTGCGCTCGGCCCCGTCGGCGCCCCGACCCGCGCGGGAGCTTGAGCGGCCGCCCCTGGGGTGGACACCCGGAAGCCGTTGACGATGGCATCGGTGGCGGGGGCATCGCTGACGGCTTGGGTCGCTGCGGTGGTCACCGACAGAGACACCAGGTACTTGTCGGATCCGGAACTGGCGAACACGTGGCGCCTCGAGGTGTTCAGCGTCATGTCGTTCTCGCGGTAGGTGCCCTCGATGACCGACGACGGGAAGGCGCCCAGGTTGGCGAACGATGCGTTGGTCGTCTGCCAGGCCAGCAGTCGCTGGCTGTCCACGAAGCCGTGCGTAATCGCTTCCGCGGGGTCGAAGTCGCCGACCAGCTTGTACACCACTACCTGCGCATTCGACGTGTACACGCTGTTACCGCCGACCCGGTCGGCGATCACTACAAACGCGTCCGGCACGTTCGGGTCCGGCACCTGCGTCCAGCGCGGGGGCATCGGCACGGTGATGTCGAGCGCCTTGAAACCCAGCGGGCGCTGCGCTTCGAGCTTCACGCCCTTGCTCTCGAGGTGCTCGCGCAGCGTGCCGGTGGTAGCGGGCGTCACGGCCGGCGGTTGCGGTGCGCTTGCGGCGGGAGCCGGAACGGCCGCGGGGACGGTGGCCGGTGACGGTGCCGCGACCGGGGCAGGCAGTTGCGCGGGGGCGACAGCCTGCAGCGGGACCGGCGCCTGCGCGGGGGCGGGAGCGAATCGGTTGGTATTGGCGCCCCCGGGAAACACCGTGGCGCCTGGCGCCGTGGCCGGCAGCATGGGGACGCCGGGGACAGCGGGTTGGGGGACCAGGGGTTCGGCCGAGGCAGTTCCGCCGGCGAACATCACGACGCCGACGGCCCCGGCGGCCAGGCCACCTGCGAAGGTTCGCCAGGTGCGCGCGATCTGAATCATCTCGACCGGTCCCTCCGAATAGCTGGGTGATGACGAAGCCGTTGGACCCACCACCGAGGCTGAATGTATCCAGTGCTCACGGCCGCCACCATGCTCGAAATAGAGCTGGGATGAACCTCTGATCGCTGCGCAACGGAACCGATACCAACCTGTGGCCCGACTAGTTTGAAAGGCGCCCTTATACCCTGTTGGGCGTGACAGAATCGCCGACCGCCGCGCCGGATGCGGACTCCGACGCGCCGCGGTACCGCTACAACGCCGAGCTGGCGGCCGGGGTGGAGCGCACCTGGCAGGAGAACTGGGCCCGGCTCGGGACGTTCCATGTGCCCAACCCGGTGGGTTCCCTCGCTCCGACGGATGGTTCTGCCGTACCCGAGGACAAGCTGTTCGTCCAGGACATGTTCCCGTACCCGTCGGGGGAGGGGTTGCATGTCGGCCACCCGTTGGGCTACATCGCCACCGACGTCTATGCCCGGTACTTCCGGATGAACGGCCGTAACGTGCTGCACGCGTTGGGTTTTGACGCCTTTGGTCTGCCAGCCGAGCAGTACGCCGTGCAAACCGGCACCCATCCGCGGACCAGGACCGAGGCCAACGTCGTCAACTTCCGCCGCCAGCTCGGTCGGCTCGGACTGGGTCACGACAGTCGCCGCAGCTTTTCCACCACCGATGTGGACTTCTACAAGTGGACGCAGTGGATCTTTCTACAGATCTACGACGCCTGGTTCGACACCGCCGCCAACAAGGCTCGTCCGATAGCGCAGCTGATCGCCGAATTTGATTCCGGGGCAAGGACTCTCACGGATGGCAGGCAGTGGGCGGAGCTGTCGGCGGGGGAGCGGTCGGACGTTATCGATACGCACCGGCTGGTCTACCGCGCCGACTCGATGGTGAATTGGTGTCCGGGCCTGGGCACGGTTTTGGCCAACGAAGAGGTCACCTCCGACGGCCGCAGTGATCGGGGCAACTTCCCGGTGTTCCGGAAGCGGTTGCGGCAGTGGATGATGCGGATCACCGCTTACTCCGACCGGTTGCTCGATGATCTGGACGCGCTGGACTGGCCAGAGCAGGTCAAAGCGATGCAGCGCAACTGGATTGGGCGCTCTACCGGGGCCATGGCCCTGTTTTCGGCTGCCAAGACTGACGGTGCGCAGGCTGATATCGAGGTGTTCACCACCCGGCCCGACACACTGTTCGGCGCTACCTATTTGGTGTTGGCGCCCGAGCACGACCTGGTCGACGAGCTGGTCGTTGCTAACTGGCCCGACGGGGTCGATCCAGCGTGGACGTACGGCGCTGCCACCCCGGTTGAGGCGGTGGCAGCCTACCGGCGCGCGATCGCGGCCAAGTCAGACCTCGAGCGCCAGGAGAGCAGGGAGAAAACCGGCGTCTTCCTCGGCAGCTACGCGATCAATCCGGCCAACGGAAAGGCGGTGCCGATCTTCATTGCCGATTACGTGCTGGCCGGCTACGGCACCGGTGCCATCATGGCCGTCCCGGGTCACGACCAACGAGACTGGGACTTTGCCCGTGCATTCGGTCTCCCGATTGTCGAAGTCATTGCCGGCGGCGATGTTTCGCAGGCCGCGCACTCCGGCGACGGTGTCCTGGTCAACTCCGGCTACCTAGACGGATTGGACGTCGCCGAGGCCAAAGCGACGATCACCGCGCGGTTGGAATCAGAGGGCAAAGGTCGGCCCCGAATCCAATTCAAATTGCGGGACTGGCTTTTCGCTCGGCAACGGTACTGGGGTGAGCCGTTCCCGATCGTCTACGACACAGCGGGGCGCGCCCACCCGATCGACGAATCCGCGTTGCCCGTCGAACTTCCCGACGTGCCCGACTATTCGCCGGTGTTGTTCGACCCGGATGACGCCGACAGCGAACCGTCACCACCGCTGGCCAAGGCGACCGAATGGGTGCATGTGGAGCTGGATCTCGGCGACGGCCTGCAGCCCTACACCCGCGATACCAATGTGATGCCGCAATGGGCCGCCAGTTCTTGGTACGAGTTGCGGTACACCGATCCGCACAACTCGGAACGCTTCTGCGCCAAGGAAAACGAGGCTTACTGGATGGGCCCGCGCCCAGCCGAGCACGGTCCCAACGATCCCGGCGGGGTCGACCTCTACGTGGGCGGTGCCGAGCACGCCGTGTTGCACCTGCTCTATTGCCGGTTCTGGCACAAGGTGCTGTACGACCTGGGCCACGTCAGCTCCAGTGAGCCCTATCGACGGCTGGTGAACCAGGGGTACATCCAGGCCTTCGCCTACACGGACCAGCGCGGGTCCTACGTGCCCGCCGAGAATGTGATCGAGCGCGCTGGCTCATTTTTCTTACCGGGCCCGGACGGCGAGATCGAAGTGTTCCAGGAGTTCGGCAAAATCGGTAAGAGCCTGAAGAATTCGATCTCACCCGACGAGATCTGCGATGAGTACGGCGCGGATACCCTACGTGTCTACGAGATGTCGATGGGTCCGCTCGAGGCGTCTCGGCCATGGGCCACCAAGGATGTCGTTGGCGCGCACCGCTTTCTGCAGCGTGTGTGGCGGTTGGCGGTGGACGAGGAAACAGGCGAAGTCCGGGTCGCCGACCAGGAGTTGGCGACCGACACGCTGCGGTCGCTACATCGCACCATCGCCGGAGTGGCCGAAGACTATGCGGCGCTGCGCAATAACACCGCGGCCGCCAAGCTGATCGAGTACACCAACTACCTCACCAAGCAGTACCGCGGTGAGGTGCCCCGGGCGGCGGTCGAGCCGCTGGTGTTGATGCTGGCGCCGCTGGCTCCGCACCTGGCCGAGGAATTGTGGTCGCGGCTGGGCCACGGCACCTCGCTGGCGCACGGGCCCTTCCCGGTGGCTGATGCGGCCTACCTGGTGGATGACACCGTCGAGTACCCGGTGCAGGTCAACGGCAAGGTACGCGGCCGGGTCGTGGTGGCGGCCGACGCGGGCCAGGATGCGGTGCAAGCCGCGGCCCTGGCTGATGAGAAGGTGCTGGCTTTCCTGGATGGCGCCACTCCACGCAAGGTGATCGTGGTCCCGGGCAGGATGGTCAACCTGGTGGTCTAGTTCGCGCCAACTAACGCGGCCGGATCACGACTTCATGCAGGTGGCCGTCGCGAGGCGTTGCCACCGCGTGGGCGACTACCTCGGCGACGGTCTCGGGGCGCAGGAACTTCGAGGGGTCGTACTCGCCGCCCTCGTAGGCGACGAGATCGCGTTGCATTTCGGTGTCCACGCGACCGGGGTGAATCGAGGTGACCAGCAGCGCCGGCTCGTCGGCACGCAGCGAGTCGGCGAAGGCGCGAAGGGCGAACTTGCTGGCCGAATAGGAGGCCATGCCGGGCGACACGTTGCGTCCTGACCCGGAGTTGATGAAGACGACGCGCCCGCGCGCCTGGCGCAGCGCGGGCAACAATGTCAACGTAAGTGCCACGGCACCAAAGACATTGACAGCGAACGTGGCGCGCCATTCGTCGACGTGCGACTCGGCGACCCGGCCGGGGATGGACAGCCCGGCATTGTGCACCAGCACGTCAAGTTCGTCGACGACCTCACAACTGGCTTCGATGGAATCGGTGTCGGTCAGATCCAACGGAAACGTCGTGGCGCCGAGGCGTTCCGCCACACCGTCCAGCCGGGACGACGGACGTCCGGCCAGCAGCAAGGTGTGGGTGGGCGCCAAGGCGCTGGCGATGGCTTCGCCGATACCGGCGCTGGCACCTGTGATGAGTGCGGTGGGCATGACGTCAGATTAGTTGACAGTCAGCCACTTTCGCGCTTGCTATTCGGCGTCCGGGGACGCAGTGGCGGCCTCGGCGACAGGCTCACCGGCGGCCAGGCGATCTAACGGCGCCAGTGCCTTCATCAGGGTTTCCAGGTCAGCGGGCGGAAGCTGGCTGAGCATTGCGGCCAGCGCGGCGTGTCGATTGGCCAGCGATTCCTTGTGTACGGCCCGACCCTGCGCGGTGATGTCGACCAACACGGCGCGCAGGTCGGATGGGTCGCGTGAGCGCTTGACCAGCCCGACCTTTTCCAGGCGGCGGATGGCCACGGTGGTGGTGGGGGTGCGTACCCGCTCGTGCGCGGCCAGGTCGGTCATCCTGATCGGCCCTCGGTCCAGCAAGGTGATCAGAATCGACAGCTGCGCCAACGTCAATTCGCCTGCGACGGTTCCGCCGGCGGTGTCCCCCCTGCGCAGGATCGTGATCAACTTGGAGAGCGAGCGGTGCAAACCCTCCGCCAGCTCCTTCACCTCCGGAGCTGTCGGTTCGCTGTCCGCCATAAACCGGCAGTCTAACCCGACATTTCCGTGGCGGAAGACACCGTGTCGGCCGGGCGCGCCCGCGCTGGTCACAGCACCTGGGAGAGGAACCGCTGCAGTCGATCTGTCTCGGCGGCGTCGAATATCCGCTCCGGGGACCCGAACTCCACGACTTTGCCGTGGTCCATGAATACGACGGCGTCCGAAGCCGACCGTGCGAACCCCATCTCGTGGGTGACGACGACCATCGTCATGCCGTCGGCGCCCAGATCGGCTATCAGTTGCAGAATTCCTTTGACCATTTCGGGGTCCAACGCTGAGGTGGCTTCGTCGAAGAACATCACCTGGGGGGCCATCGCCAGCGCCCGGGCAATCGCAACCCGCTGCTGTTGGCCGCCGGACAGCGTGCCCGGGCGAGCGTCCGCCTTGGCTTTCAAACCCACCCGCTCGAGGTGGTGCAGCGCCAGCTGGCGCGCGGCGTCGGCAGGCAACCCGCGCAGTTTGCGCGGTGCGAGCGCGATGTTGTCGAGCACGCTGAGGTGTGGAAACAGGTTGAAATGCTGGAACACCATGCCGATGCGCTGGCGTAACTCATTGGGATCGTCGTGCAACACCGATCGGCCGTCCAACAAGATGTCGCCGGCGTCGGGCTCGTGCAGTCGGTTCAGGGTGCGCAGCAGCGTGGACTTGCCCGAGCCGGACGGCCCGATGACAGCGGTAGTGGTGCCGGCCGGCACGTCCAAATCGACGCCACGCAGCACCGTGTTGCCCGCCAGGACCTGGTGAATATCCTTGGCAGATAACGAAACTGGAGACCTCTTCTGGTCCGTGCTGGTCACGTCATCTCCGGTCCGATGGTCGAGGTGACCACTTCCGGCGGATCTTCGGGTTGGAGTTTGGCGCGCCCGCGCCGCAGTCGCGCGTCGATGTAATTCACCAGGTGCGTCAATGGCACGGTCAACAACAGATAGAAGATGCCCGCGGCCACCAGTGGCGAGAGGCTTCCCGTCTGGGCGTTGAGGTCACGGCCCACCTGGAACAGCTCGCGCTGGTTGGCAATCAGCCCCAGGAAGTACACAAGTGCCGAGGCTTTCAGCAGCGCAATGAACTGATTGACCAGCGCGGGCAGCACCCGCCGCACCCCCTGCGGCACGACGATCAAACGCATCGCGGCCGCGTAGCTGAAGCCCAGCGCACGTGATGCTTCGAGCTGGCCGGCATCGACGCTCTGTATCCCGGATCGCAGAATCTCGCCGACGTAGGCGCCGGTCATCAATCCCAGGGCGGCTATGCCCAGCGGATACGGATTGTTGTTGGTCAGACCTCCCACCACCGGCCCGACGCCCAGGCCGATGATCAGGATGATCACCACCTCGGGCAGGCCGCGGAAGATGTCGGTGTATATCCGGGCCGGCCAGCGCAGCCAGCGCTGGTGGGATATCCCGGCGATGGCCAGCCCCATGCCGATCGCCAGCCCGATGAGGCTGGCGCTGCCAGTCAGGATCAGCGTGTTGGGCAGGCCGGTGGTGAGCAGGGCGGGAACGGCCTGCCGGTACATGTCCCAGTCGAGAAAGGATTCGCGCAGCTGGGTCAGCGTCGATTTGGGAACGGCCGGTTGTACCGACCTGCGGTGATGGTCGGCGGCGATGGCCGCGAAATCGGGCAGCTTCGGGGCCGGAGCGGTCCGCGATCCGGGCTTCCAGCCGGGCGCCAACGTGCGTGGCTTCCATTTGCTGTAGAGCGCGGACCAGGTGCCGTCGGCGATGACGGCGTCCAGGGCTGAGTTCAGGGCGTCGACCAGCGGTTGGTTGTCCTTGGCGACGGCGTATGCCACGAAATCGCCGGTGCCGAACGTGTTCGCCACGATCACTGCCGGGTCGCCCGGCCGGATCGCGGTCGAGGCCTGGTTGGCCGGCGCCACCCACGCATCGATCTGGCGGGTCTTCAGGCTTGCGTAGACCGTGGCGAAGTCCGGGTATTTCACCGGCTGCAGATCCAGGGTGTCGACGACGTAGGTTTCTTCGACGGTGCCTTGGACGACTCCGATCCGTTGTCCGACGCTGAGGTCGGTGAACTTCTTGATCGCCGAACCCGGCGCCACTACCAGGGAGTAGAAGCCGAAGTCATATCCGTTGGTGAAGGCGACGGTATGGCGTCGGGCGTCGGTGGCCTTGACGGATGAGGAGCCGACATCGAAACGTCGCGAGGCCACCTGGGCGAGCAGGGCGGAGAAGTCGGTCCCGACGAAGCGCACCTGCAGACCCAGCTTCGCGGCCATGGCACGCAACAACTCGTTGTCGAAGCCGGTGTAACGACCAGTGGCGTTAATGCAGGTGCTGGGCGGCGCATCCGAGAGCGTGCCCGCCAGCAGGACGCCGGGCGTACCGAGTCCGAGCGCGGCGGTGTTCACCGAGGTCAACGGGACGACGGACGCTGTGGTGTCGGTGTCATCCGAGTCCTCGCTCTGGCCGTCTGTCCGCGACATCAGGTCGTCCGGTAAGACGTTGGCGCTGTCCAAACCGGGCGGCGCGCACTGATTGCGGTCGGCGGCTGCGGGTGCCGCGCCGGCCAGCCCGGCCACCAGCAGGATTGTCGCGACGATCCCGAATAACTTCGCGCTCATCACCGCCACCGTATCGAGCACGCCGCGGTGCGGCGCTCAGAGCACGATCGTGGACGGCTCGCGGGGAATCTCGGCCTCCGGCTGGGCTGCGGAAGTGTCGCCAAGTTCGCCGGGTCGGGCAAACACACCGCGGCGGCACAGTTCGGCGATCATCGTCTTGGCCATCAGCTCTGAGCGGCCGATACAGGCCGCGCGGGCGGCTTCCGGGTCGCGTCGGTGCATCGCCGCGTTTTCCTCTTCGTAGGACGGCAGCATGTCGTCGCGGCCGTGCTGGTAGGTCATGAAGAAAACACGGGGGATGAGGTTCTGTGAGGCGCGGATGGTGGCGTGCAGGCGTGGACCCGCGTACTCGTCGTTGACCACGCGCCGGTACTCCCAGGCGGTTTCGGCGAAGACGCGCGCTTCTCGCGACGCGCGCAACGATCGCAGCAGCGAGTCGAGTTCGCCGAGGATGCGCGGTGTGGGGTTGGCGGCCGCTCGCGCGGAGGCGATGCCGTTGAGCAGGCCGTCGAGTTCGTGGTGCTCTAGGACTGTGGATTCGTCGAACCGCTCCACGAACGCGCCGCGGTGGTAGCGCGTCGACACGATGCCGTCGTGTTCGAGCTGAACCAGCGCCTCTTGAATGGGCACTCGACTGATGCCGAGGCCCTGTGCGATCTCGTTGCGGTCAACCCGGTCCCCGCTGCGGAGCTTCCCGGTCAGCAGCAGGTTCAGGACGTGGGTCACGACCTGGTCTTTTTCCTTGATCCCGTATTTCTTAGGCATCAGTTCGCAGTCTCTTTTCAGCCGCCCGACGGCCCCTGGCGCGGCAAGTTTCTCATGACTGGGCGTCTGCGTTGAGATGTTTCGTCGATGAAGCGCGCGTTAACTCGCGCGGTCGCGCCATCGGCACAGGGTTTCCGCATCAGTCAGGTCGTAATCGGGACCGTCGCAACCGACCGTCAGCAGGGTGACTCCGAGTTCGGCGAGTGCTTCTGCGTTGGCGATCAGCTCCGAACCGTGGCCCGCGGAGGCCGAGCGTTCGATGCTGGCCGGGTCGCGCCCCACGTCATCGCAATGTTTGCGGAGCACCTCGGCTTTGACCGGGAACTCGTCGGCCGAGCTGAAGCTGTGCCACACGTCTGCGTGCTCGGCGACCAGTCGCAAGGTTTTGCGTTCGCCACCGCCGCCGATCAGGACCGGGATGTCGCGGGTCGGTGCCGGGTTCAGCTTGCCCAACCGCGATTTGATGCGGGGGAGTGCACCGGCCAGGTCGTCGAGCCGGCTGCCGGCGGTACCGAATTCGTAGCCGTACTCGTCGTAGTCCTTCTGTTTCCATCCCGAGCCGATGCCGAGGATCAGGCGGCCACTAGAGATGTGATCCACGGTGCGAGCCATGTCAGCCAGCAATTCCGGGTTTCGGTAGGAGTTGCAAGTCACCAATGCGCCGATCTGGATTCGGGAGGTCTGTTCCGCCCAGGCTCCGAGCATCGTCCAACATTCGAAATGTGCGCCATCCGGATCGCCGTAGAGCGGGAAGAAGTGATCCCAGTTGAATGCGACGTCGACGCCGATGTCCTCGCACCGGCGCACCGCGTCGCGAATGTCTTCATACCGCGGCGCTTGTTGCGGTTGCAGCTGTACGCCGACGCGAATGGGAAAATTGGGCAGCCCGGGTTCGGGAGCGGTTGAGGTCATATTGACTACCGTAGGCCTCAGCGAGCGCCGATTATCTGACGTACTAGCTCGATCAGGGCGCGCGGCTGGTCACTTTGCACCGAGTGACCCGAATTCTCGACGACGTGCGCGCCGCGGAATTGTGTTGCGCGCCTGCTGAGTTCGGCGACATCGTCGTCGTTGACGAAGCCCGACGTGCCGCCGCGCACCAGCGTCACCGGTGCGGCCAGCGCTTCGACGTCCTCCCACAGCGTGCTGAAATCCGGAAACACGCGGATCGCGTCGTAGCGCCATGTCCAGTTGCCGTTGTCGAGTTGGCGCGAATTGTGGAACACCCCGCGCCGCAGCGCGCTGACCTCGCGGTGCGGTGCCGCTGCGATGGTCAGGTCCAGCATGGCTTGGAAACTGGGGAACTCCCGCTCGCCGTGCATCAACGCCACGGTGCCTTGCTGTTCCTTTGTCATCTCGGAGTGGCGGGCCAGCGCAGAGGGTGTGACGTCGATCAGCACGAGTTCGTCGACCAACTCCGGTGCCAGCGCCCCGAGCCGGATCCCGGTCAGTCCGCCCAACGACATACCGACCACGTACTCCGCGTCGGGTGCCAACTCGCGCAGCACTGGCGCCAAGGCGTCGGCGTTGTGCTGCGGGGAGTAGTCACCGTCGTCACGCCACGAGGAATGACCGTGGCCGGGCAGGTCCACTGCGAGCGCTGGTTCACCCAGGCCCACGATCACTGTGTCCCAGGTGTGTGCGTTCTGCCCGCCACCGTGCAGAAAGATCACCCGCGGTTCACAACCGCCCCAGCGCAGAGCGCTGATCGGTCCCGCTGTCACCCGCTCCACATCGGGGAGCGGACCGGAAGCGCCGGCTTGTTCGGCGTTCTCGGCCAGCAGGTCGAATTCAGATAGTCCGGCCAGTTCGTCGTGAGGCAACTCGGTCACGACGTCGACTCTACGAGGACTCTACGATCCGGCACCGGATGTCACGCTGGCGTGACGCTCGACGACCGATGTCACGCTGGCGTGACGCTCAACGACCGATGTCACGCTGGACGGCCGATGTCACGCTGGCGTGACGCTCGACGACCGACGTCACGCTCGACGGCCGATGTCACGCTGGCGTCACGCTGGACGGCCGATGTCACGCTGGCGTGACGCTCGACGACCGATGTCACGCTGGACGGCCGATGTCACGCTGGCGTGACGCTCGACGACCGACGTCACGCTGGCGTGACGCTCGGCACGGACGAAGTGGGCGGGCTCAGCCCTCGATGATGAATTCTTCGAGCTGAGCGCGCGCGACGTCGTCGGGCAGCTGCTCGGGCGGGCTCTTCATCAGGTACGCCGACGCTGGGATGACCGGCCCGCCGATGCCGCGGTCCTTGGCGATCTTGGCCGCCCGCACCGCGTCGATGATGACGCCGGCCGAGTTCGGCGAGTCCCACACCTCGAGCTTGTACTCCAGGTTCAGCGGCACGTCGCCGAAGGCGCGACCTTCCAGGCGTACGTAAGCCCACTTGCGGTCGTCGAGCCAGCCGACGTGGTCGGACGGGCCGATGTGCACATCTTTGGTCTTGAACTCGCGCTGCAGGTTGCTGGTGACGGCCTGGGTCTTGGAGATTTTCTTGGACTCCAGCCGTTCGCGTTCGAGCATGTTGAGGAAGTCCATGTTGCCGCCGACGTTGAGCTGCATGGTGCGGTCGAGCTGCACGCCACGGTCCTCGAACAGCTTGGCCATCACGCGGTGGGTGATGGTCGCGCCGACCTGGCTCTTGATGTCGTCACCGACGATCGGCACGCCCGCGTCTTTGAACTTCTGGGCCCACACCGGGTCGGAGGCGATGAACACCGGCAGCGCGTTGACGAACGCCACACCGGCGTCGATGGCGCACTGCGCGTAGAACTTGTCCGCCTCTTCGGAGCCCACCGGCAGGTAGGAGACCAGCACGTCGACGTTGGCTTCACGCAGCGCCGAAACCACGTCGACGGGCTCGGCGTCGGACACCTCGATGGTGTCGGCGTAGTACTTGCCGATGCCATCGAGCGTCGGGCCGCGCTGCACCGTGACATTGGTGGGCGGCACGTCGGCGATCTTGATGGTGTTGTTCTCCGAAGCGAAGATCGCCTCGGACAAGTCGAAGCCGACCTTCTTGGCGTCGACGTCGAACGCGGCCACAAACTTCACGTCGCGAACGTGGTACTGGCCGAACGTCACGTGCATCAAGCCCGGCACAGTGCTGTTCTCGTCGGCGTCGAGGTAGTACTGCACGCCCTGCACCAGCGAGGACGCACAGTTGCCGACGCCGACGATGGCGACCCGTACCTCAGGCGCCTGTGGCGCGTTCTGCTCACTCATTCGGCGTTCTCCTAACCTCGTAACCCTGTGTCTTCAAGAAGTTGTTCGATCGTGTATTCCCAAATTCACGTTTGTTCGACGTGATTGGGCGCCGCTAGTTCTGCGGCGATGAGCTCGTTGAGCCACTTGACTTCGCGTTCGCTGGACTCGAGCCCGAGTTGGTGCAGTTGGCGGGTGTAGCGGTCAAACGAGCTACTGGCCCGCGCGACTGCTTCACGCAGACCTTCCCGGCGCTCCTCTACCTGACGGCGCCGGCCCTCCAGGATGCGCATGCGCGCCTCCGCCGGAGTGCGGTTGAAAAACGCCAGGTGCACTCCGAAGCCATCGTCGGTGTAGTTGTGCGGGCCGGTGTCGGCTACCAGTTCGCCGAAGCGTCGACGGCCCGCGTCGGTCAGTTGGTAGACCCGCCGGGCCCGTCGTACCGGCATCCCCGCGGGGGCGGCGTTTTCGGCGATCAACCCGTCGGCCTGCATGCGCCGCAGGGCCGGGTACAACGAACCGTAGGAAAAAGCGCGGAACGCGCCGAGCAGGCCGGTCAGCCGCTTGCGCAACTCGTAGCCGTGCATGGGTGACTCGATGAGAAGACCCAAAATGGCCAGTTCCAGCATCGATTCACCTCCCTTTGCCCGACTTGATTACGACGATCCGACGCCTCGCGTCATAGTATCGCTCCGATATATTAGCGACAACACCACCAAGTGTTCGTGCGCTGTTCGTCACACGTATTTCTGAGCGCTGTCTGGGCGGATGGGTTTTAGCGCGGCTGGTGGTCAGCTCGCGTATCTGACCTGCTTGACGGTGCCGTCGCCGGTCAACTCGATGCTGCCGCTGCCGTAGTCACTGGACACGTAGATACTCAGCGACAACGCATTCGGCGTCGTCGGATCCTTGCCCGGTTGCACGATCAAATACATCGATTTGACGTCCTGTTGTTTGATCCCGACGGTCTCCGGCGCGCCCCGCAGAATGCCCACCACGGTCTTAGCGTCGAACTTGCCCAGGTCGACGAGCGGGCCGTCGGTACTGCTGTTGCGGGCGGAACTGCTCGGATCCCCCCAGCCGCCGCGGTAGTTGTAGGCCAGCACCCGACGGTCGTCGGTGGGGTCCTTCCGGTCCATCGACGCGTTGTCGGGGTAAACCAGGAGGCGGTAACCCATCGTGTCGCCGAAGCGTTTCCGGGCCTGCTCTAACAGACCAGTGAGGCCGCCGAGCGAGTGCAGCTGCTTCGGCGGAGTCAGGACCACCGGAGCGATCCCGTCGGATTTGGCGCCCGGGTCGGAGGTGAAGTCGAGCGGGGACGTGGTGTTGCCGTAGAGGCCCCAACCGATCGCGATCCCCAGCAGCACGGTCACGGCGAAAGCGGCGATTCCCAGACCCAGACCGTTGGGTCTCGGGAGCGGCTTGCTCTTAGGTCCGGGAGCTTGCAAAACCGGGCCACTGTGCTGCAGATCAGCCACCAGATCTTGAAGGTCACCGAGCGTCACCGCCTGCGTGGCCAAGCTGACGCGGTCGCGGTGTTCCTCCATCGACAACTCGCCATCATTGAGGGCGTCGTCCAGAATCCGGCACGCATCCTGCCGGTCGCTGTCTTTGGCGCGGGTGGTCGTCGAGCCGCCGCGAGCCTGCCATTTCGCCACGGAGAGATCGTAGAAGTCCGCCGCGCAGTAAGAGCACCCAATACCGCGTTACCGGCGCGACAACACTCTTGGGTGCGTATCGGTGCCGGCTAAGGCGACGTACTCTGGTCAGCGTGCGACTGCAGCGACAGGTAGTGGACTACGCGCTTCGACGGCGCTCACTGCTGGCCGAGGTCTACTCGGGACGCACCGGTGTTTCCGAAGTGTGTGATGCGAATCCGTATTTGCTGCGCGCGGCTAAGTTTCACGGGAAACAAAGCCAGGTGATATGCCCGATCTGCCGCAAGGAGCAACTCACGCTGGTGTCCTGGGTTTTCGGCGAACACCTGGGAGCGGTGTCGGGTTCGGCGCGCACGGCCGAAGAACTCGTGCTGCTGGCAACCAGATTTTCCGAGTTTGCTGTACACGTGGTGGAGGTGTGCCGTACCTGCAGCTGGAACCACCTGGTGAAGTCGTATGTCCTCGGTGCGGCGCGGCCCGCGCCCCCGCCCCGGGGGACGGGTGGACGGCGGACGGCGCGCAACGGCGCCCGCACGGCCAGTGAATAGCGAAGGGCGCCACCACCAGTCGTCCAGCGAGACACCGGATGAGTCGACTGCCGAAGGCGCCAGCCAGAGTCCTGCGCCGCCCCCGCAGCGTCGTCCGGTGCCGCCCGACGACCGGTTGACCACGGTCATCCCGGCGGTGCCCGACGACCGGCCGTCGCGGCACGCGGACCCCATCGACAAAGTCAAAGCGGCGCTGGATACTCCGTCCGCGGCGTCGCCGCCGCGCGATCAACTGGACCAGGTCAAGGCGGCGCTGGATTCACCGCCGCGGCGGCCCGAGCAGGAGCGGCTCAGCAAAGCTCCGCCCCCCTCGGGCGGGCCGCCCCCGGCCGGCCCGTCGGGACGGTCAGGCGGGCGAGGGCCGCGACGCAAGCCCAGCTGGTCTGAGCAGATCAACTGGAGATGGGTTCGGCGTTCGCTGTACTTGAGCGCGGCGGTCCTGATCCTGCTGCCGTTGGTCACCTTCACGATGGCCTACTTCATCGTCGACGTGCCACGACCAGGTGACATCCGCACGAACCAGATCTCTACGATCTTGGCCAGTGACGGAACCGAGCTCGCCAGAATCGTTCCGCCCGAAGGTAACCGGGTCGACGTCAATCTCAGCCAGGTACCGGTGCACGTGCGCCAGGCGGTGATCGCCGCCGAAGACCGAGGCTTCTACACCAACCCGGGCTTCTCGTTCAGCGGGTTCGCCCGCGCGGCGAAGAACAACCTGTTCGGCGGTGACCTGCAGGGTGGTTCGACGATCACCCAGCAGTACGTCAAGAACGCTCTGGTCGGTTCGGCCCAGCACGGGCTGAGCGGGATGATGCGCAAGGCCAAGGAATTGGTGATCGCGACCAAGATGGCGGGGGAGTGGTCGAAAGACGATGTGCTGCAGGCATACCTGAACATCATCTACTTCGGCCGCGGTGCCTACGGGATTTCCGCGGCGTCCAAGGCGTACTTCGACAAGCCCGTCGAGCAACTCACCATCTCCGAAGGCGCCCTACTGGCGGCGTTGATTCGCCGGCCGTCCACGTTGGACCCAGCCGTGGACCCCGATGGCGCGGTGACCCGCTGGAACTGGGTCCTGGACGGCATGGTGGAGACCAAGGCGTTGTCGACCGATGAACGTGCGACGCAGGTGTTTCCGAACACGGTGTCGCCGGATCAGGCCCGTGCGGCCTATCAGACCACCGGCCCGAACGGGTTGATCCAACGGCAGGTCACCAAGGAACTGCTCGAGTTGTTCAACATCGACGAACAGACCCTCAACACCCAGGGGTTGCAGGTCACCACCACCATCGACCCGCAGGCCCAGCAGGCCGCGGAGAAGGCGGTGTCGAAGTACCTCGACGGGCAAGATCCCGACATGCGGACCGCAGCAGTGTCCATCGATCCGCGCACCGGGGCGGTCAAGGCCTACTACGGCGGGTCCAATGCCCAGGGCTTCGACTTTGCGCAGGCGGGCTTGCAGACCGGGTCGTCGTTCAAGGTCTTCGCGCTGGTCGCCGCGCTCGAGCAGGGCATCGGCTTGGGCTACCAGGTGGACAGCTCCCCGCTGACCGTCGACGGCATCAAGATCACCAATGTCGAGGGTGAGAGTTGCGGCACCTGCAACCTGGCCGAGGCCCTCAAGATGTCGTTGAACACCTCGTACTACCGGCTGATGCTCAAGCTCAAGGGCGGACCGCAGGCTGTGGCCGACGCCGCGCACCAAGCCGGCATAGCCGAAAGCTTTCCCGGTGTTGCGCACACGCTGTCCGAGGACGGCAAGGGCGGGCCACCGAACAACGGAATCGTGTTGGGGCAGTATCAAACTCGGGTGATCGACATGGCGTCGGCGTACGCCACCCTCGCCGCATCCGGCATGTACCACCGTCCCCATTTCGTGCAAAAGGTCGTCAACGCCGAAGGCCAGGTTCTCTTCGATGCGGCCACCGCCGACAACAACGGCGACCAGCGCGTCCCCAAAGCGGTAGCCGACAACGTGACCGCGGCGATGCAACCGATCGCCGGTTATTCGCGCGGCCACAGCCTTTCCGGCGGGCGGCCGTCGGCGGCTAAAACCGGCACAACGCAGTTGGGTGACACCAGCTCAAACAAGGACGCCTGGATGGTCGGATACACCCCGCAGCTGTCCACCGCGGTGTGGGTGGGCACGGTCAAAGGTGATCAACCGCTGGAAAACGCCTCGGGCGGAGCGGTTTACGGCTCGGGCCTGCCTTCAGATATCTGGAAGGCGACGATGGACGGTGCGCTCAAAGGCACCGACAACGAGACATTCCCCAAACCGACGTCAATCGGTGGCTACGCCGGCGTGCCTGCGCCCCCGCCGCCACCGCCGCCGCGGCCGTCGGAGACGGTGATTCAGCCCACCGTCGAGGTAGCGCCAGGAATCACCATCCCGGTCGGGCCCCCGCAGACGATCACCATTGCGCCCTCGGCGCCCGCGGGGCCCTCAGCGGCGCCGCCGCTGCCGCCGCCCAACGAAGTTCCCCAGCCACCCCCGTGACCCCGCCCGTGAGCGAGGCGGCCACCGAGCGCGCCACCATATCGCCGCGGCCGCTTGCCGCCGACCGCCGCAGCGCAGACAGCCGGGATTGCCCAAGTCGTAACGACGTATTGGGGGGCGCGCTAGCCAACCTCGTCGGTGGACCCGTTGGTCGGCACGCCCTGATCGGCCGCACGCGGTTCATGACCCCGGTACGGGTCATGTTTCTGTTGGCGTTGGTGTTTTTGGCGTTGGGCTGGTCGACAAAGGCGGCCTGCCTGCAGAGCACGGGAACCGGTACCGGCGATCAGCGGGTAGCCAACTGGGACAACCAACGGGCTTATTACGAGCTGTGCTATTCCGACACTGTGCCGCTCTACGGCGCAGAGTTGTTGAGCCAGGGCAAGTTTCCCTACAAATCCAGCTGGATCGAAACCGACGGCGGCGGCATGCCCCAAATTCGCTACGACGGCCAGATTGCCGTGCGCTACATGGAATATCCGGTGTTGACCGGGGTTTACCAGTACGCCTCGATGCGAGTCGCCAAGGCCTACACGGCGTTGAGCAAGGTCTTGCCCTTTCCGGTCGTCGCCGAAGTGGTGATGTTCTTCAATTTCTCGGCATTCGGACTGGCCTTGGCATGGTTGGTCACCGTCTGGTCCACGGCAGGACTGGCGGGTCGCCGGGTATGGGATGCCGCGTTGGCGGCCGCCTCACCGCTGCTGATCTTCCAGATATTCACCAACTTCGACGCACTGGCAACGGCTTTCGCGATGAGTGGATTGCTGTCTTGGGCGCGGCGCAAACCAATGTTGGCTGGCGTACTGATCGGACTCGGTGCCGCTGCGAAGCTGTATCCGCTGTTGTTCCTGGGACCACTGCTGGTGCTGGGAATTCGAACGGGTCGGCTGCGAGATGTGCTGCGCACCATGCTGATCACCGCGGCGACCTGGCTGGCGGTGAATCTACCGGTGATGGTTCTCTATCCGCGTGGCTGGTCGGAATTCTTCCGGCTCAACACCCGTCGCGGCGACGACATGGATTCGTTGTTCAATGTCGTGAAGTCGTATACGGGCTGGCGCGGCTTCGACCCGTCGCTCGGCTTCTGGGAACCACCGGTAGTGCTCAACACCGTTGTCACGGTGCTTTTTGTATTGTCTTGCGCGGCAATCGCCTACATCACCTGCACCGCACCGCAGCGGCCGCGGTTGGCGCAACTGGCCTTCCTGGTGGTGGCGGCCTTCCTGCTGACCAACAAGGTGTGGAGTCCCCAGTTCTCGCTGTGGTTGGTACCGTTGGCGGTTCTGGCCTTACCGCATCGCCGGGTTTTGTTGGCGTGGATGACGATTGACGCGTTGGTATGGGTGCCCCGGATGTACTACCTGTACGGAAACCCGAACCGTTCGCTGCCCGAGCAATGGTTCACCACCACGGTGCTGTTGCGCGATATCGCGGTGTTGCTGCTGTGTGTTCTGGTGGTCCGGCAGATCTATCGGCCGGACGAGGATCTGGTGCGCTGGCAGGGCAGGGTCGACGACCCCGCCGGCGGGATCTATGACCTGGCGCCCGATGCACCCCCCGACTGGCTACCAAAGTGGTTGCGACCCAAGTCTTTACGGTCACGGCCCGAGGTTTCGCCCGATGCCGACGCTGAGTTCGTGGGCGGGAGGACCTGATGCAGGTAGCCATCCCGCTGTTTCCACGGTTCACGGCATTGGACGCGGTGGGGCCTTACGAAGTGCTGCAACGCATTCCGTCGGTCGAGGTGGTGTTCCTCGGGCATCAGCGCGGTGAGGTGCGCACCGAAAATGGTCTGCTCGGCGTCAGCTGCGATGCGACCTTCGACGAGGTCACGGCGCCCGACGTCGTCGTGGTTCCCGGCGGTATCGGAACCCGGGTCCTTGTCGAAGACGAAACCGTTCGTGGCTGGCTGCAAGCCGTTCACCTCGGCACCGCGTTCACCACATCGGTATGCACCGGGGCGCTATTGCTCGCCGGTGCCGGCCTGCTCGACGGCCTCACCGCGACCACCCATTGGCGGGCCGCCGAAGAGCTGAACCGGCTGGGGGCACGGTATGTACCCGAGCGCGTCGTCGAACACCTGCCGCAGCGCATCATCACCGCGGCTGGGGTGTCCAGCGGCATCGACATGGCACTGCGGTTGGTCGAGCTGCTGTTCGACCGGGAGGCGGCCCAGGCGGCTCAGCTGCTCATCGAGTACGACCCGGATCCGCCGGTCGACTCCGGTTCGCTGGCCAAGGCTGACGAGGCGACGCGAGCCAGAGCTCTGGAATTCATGCAGACGCGGAAGTGAATTTCCAGGTACGTCTGTCGTCCGGTAGCCTAGGGCGGTTGCCGACGCAGGCGACCCTCCTGCCGCGGAACGTCCGTGGCCGCTCAGACCAGAGGAGGTGATGAGGTCCCTATGCGTCCATACGAAATCATGGTCATCCTTGACCCCACGCTCGACGAACGCACCGTTGCCCCGTCCCTGGAGACGTTTCTGAACGTCGTCCGGAAAGACGGTGGATCGGTCGAGAAGGTCGACATCTGGGGCCGGCGGCGGCTGGCGTACGAAATCGCCAAGCACGCCGAAGGCATCTACGTTGTCATCGACCTGAAGGCCGCCCCAGCTACGGTCTCCGAGCTTGACCGCCAATTGAGCCTGAACGAGTCGGTGCTGCGCACCAAGGTGATGCGCACCGACAAGCACTAGCCGCCCCTGTCGGGGCTGCTGCCTAGGCTAGTTCCCAACAACCCATCAGGCCGGAATCAGCGGGACCAAGGAGGACATTGTGGCTGGTGACACGACTATCACTGTCGTAGGAAACCTCACTGCCGACCCCGAACTTCGGTTCACTCCGTCGGGTGCTGCCGTGGCGAACTTCACCGTGGCGTCCACCCCGCGCATCTACGACCGCCAAAGTGGGGAGTGGAAGGACGGCGAGGCGCTGTTCCTGCGCTGCAACATTTGGCGGGAAGCCGCCGAGAACGTGGCCGAGAGCCTCACCCGCGGCGCTCGCGTGATCGTCACCGGGCGTCTCAAGCAACGGTCCTTCGAAACCCGCGAGGGCGAAAAGCGCACCGTGGTCGAGGTCGAGGTCGACGAGATCGGACCTTCACTGCGATATGCCACCGCCAAGGTGAACAAGGCGAGCCGCAGCGGCGGTGGCGGCGGCTACAGCGGCGGCGGCGGTGGCGGTGGCGGGTCGCGGCAGTCCGCGCCCGCGCAGTCCAGCGGATCAGGTGACGACCCGTGGGGCAGCGCCCCGGCATCGGGATCGTTCGGCGGCGGCGACGACGAACCGCCCTTCTGACACAGCAAATTCAAGAACGGAAGTAAGACACAAACATGGCCAAGTCCACCAAGCGGCGCCCGGCGCCGGAGAAGCCGATCAAGGCGCGCAAGTGCGTCTTCTGCGCCAAGAAGGACCAAAGCATCGACTACAAGGACACCAACCTGCTGCGGACCTACATCAGTGAGCGCGGCAAGATCCGGGCTCGTCGGGTGACCGGTAACTGCGTGCAGCACCAGCGGGACATCGCGATCGCGGTGAAGAATGCTCGCGAGGTCGCGCTGCTGCCCTTCACCTCGTCCACGCGGTAGATGCCGCAGCGCACAACAAGAGCCCAATGAAAGCGAAACGATGAAGCTGATACTTACGGCTGACGTCGACCACCTCGGTTCCGTCGGCGAAACTGTCGAGGTCAAGGACGGCTACGGCCGCAACTTCCTGCTGCCGCGCGGGCTGGCGATCGTCGCTTCCCGCGGTGCACAGCGGCAAGCCGATGACATCCGCCGCGCGCGCGAAACCAAGACCGTCCGCGACCGTGAGCACGCCAACGAGATCAAGACCGCCATCGAGGCGCTTGGTTCGGTGTCGCTCCCGGTGAAGACCGCCTCCGACAGCGGCAAGCTGTTCGGTTCGGTGACCGCCGGCGACGTCGTCGCCGCGATCAAGAAGGCGGGCGGGCCCAATCTGGACAAGCGGATCGTCCGACTGCCCAAGAGCCACATCAAGTCGGTCGGGACCCATCCGGTGGTGGTGCACCTGCACCCCGAGATCGACGTCGAGGTCGCACTCGAGGTCGTGGGCGAGAGCTAACTCGCCGCATCCGTGAACAACCCGGTGTGGCCGGTTCGGCCACACCGGGTTTTCGGCTGCCCTGAAGTTGCCGTGAGCTTCTTGTGAGCTTCGACTTCGTCTCTTGGCGCTCTGGCGAACAAATCCGAAGCCGCCGCGCGACCGTCGGCGTAACCAACCATTAACTCGGCCAAAATCTGTCAGAAAACCAACACGCCCGGCGCGATAACCTGCACCGACACGCCGATGCAATTCTTGTCCACACCAGATTTACGGCGTTGTATGGCGGTCAGCAGCAGTGATGCCATGCCTACCCGCATTGATCCACAGGTTCTCCACACCCCCCTCAACATTGGCGTTCACGGATATGCACACACGATGCACAGCTTCATGAACAAGCCCTGTTGGACACCGCGCCAGCAACGTTTACGTTCCTCGTGGCGCTTTGACGACGCGGACAAATCGGGGGGTGGGGGTCGGTGCCTTGACTTGTGCTCGGATGTCAGTGGTCGAATATATGTTCGGTGCAAAGTCAAAGGAGGTGAGGGTCCATGGCCGTTGTCGATGACTTGCCGCACCCCGGGATGGATGCCTCGGCGCCGAGTGAAGATTACGGCCGCCAGCCGCCCCAGGACCTAGCCGCCGAGCAGTCGGTACTGGGCGGGATGCTGCTCAGTAAAGACGCCATCGCCGACGTCTTGGAGCGCCTGCGGCCGGGCGACTTCTACCGTCCGGCGCATCAGAACGTCTATGACGCCATCCTGGACCTCTACGGCCGTGGCGAGCCCGCGGACGCGGTCACCGTGGCCGCCGAACTTGACCGCCGCGGGCTGCTACGCCGCATCGGTGGCGCGCCATACCTGCACACGCTGATCTCGACCGTGCCGACTGCGGCCAACGCGGGGTACTACGCGACCATCGTCTCCGAGAAGGCGCTGCTGCGTCGCCTGGTAGAGGCCGGCACCCGGGTGGTGCAGTACGGCTACGCGGGCGCCGACGGGGCCGATGTGGCCGAAATCGTGGACCGCGCTCAGGCCGAGATCTACGAGGTCGCCGACCGGCGGACGTCGGAGGATTTCGTACCGCTCGAGGATCTGTTGCAGCCGACGATGGATGAGATCGATGCGATCGCCTCCAACGGAGGCATGTCGCGAGGCGTGCCGACCGGGTTCACCGAACTCGACGAGGTGACCAACGGCCTGCACCCGGGACAGATGATCATCGTGGCGGCGCGGCCAGGTGTCGGGAAGGCGCTGGCACTCGGCACTCCGCTGCCCACGCCGTTCGGCTGGACCACGATGGGTGATGTCGCCGTCGGTGATGAGTTGCTCGATGCCGACGGGCACCCAACGCGGGTCATCGCAGGGACCGAGATCTTGCTGGGCCGCCCGTGCTACGAGATCGAATTCTCTGATGGCACAACAATTGTCGCTGATGCGCAGCATCTCTGGCCGACGGGCTACGGCACTCGGAGCTCGGCACAACTGCGCAGCGGCCTGGACACGATCGCACCAGCGGGATCGGCGGGGTCCGACGTCACCGTTTTGACGAAGGTGCTGCAGATCGTGTCGGTGCGCCGGGTGCCCAGTGTTGCGGTGCGTTGTGTCGAAGTGGACAACCCCGCGCATCTCTACCTCGCCGGCCGCGGCATGGTGCCGACCCACAACTCGACACTGGGGCTGGACTTCATGCGGTCCTGCTCGATCAAAAACCGCATGGCCAGCGTCATCTTCTCGCTGGAAATGAGCAAGTCCGAGATCGTGATGCGGCTGCTGTCGGCTGAGGCGAAAATCAAACTCGCCGATATGCGTTCGGGCCGAATGACCGACGACGACTGGACGCGGCTGGCCCGGCGAATGAGCGAAATCAGTGAAGCGCCACTGTATATCGACGATTCGCCGAACCTGACCATGATGGAGATCCGCGCCAAGGCGCGTCGGCTGCGCCAAAAGGCCAACCTCAAACTCGTCGTGGTCGACTACCTGCAGCTGATGACATCGGGCAAGAAGGTCGAGTCGCGACAGATCGAAGTGTCGGAGTTCTCCAGGCATCTGAAGCTGCTGGCCAAAGAGCTCGAGGTTCCGGTAGTCGCGATCAGCCAGCTCAACCGTGGGCCAGAGCAGCGCACCGACAAGAAACCGATGCTGTCCGACCTTCGTGAGTCGGGCTGCCTGACCGCCAACACGCGAATCCTGCGCGCCGACAACGGTTCTGAAGTCACCTTTGGGGAGCTGATGCGAACCGGCGAGCGACCGCTGGTGTGGTCATTGGATGAGCGCCTGCGCATGGTCGCCCGACCGATGACCAATGTTTTTTCGAGCGGGCGCAAAGAGGTGTTCCGACTGCGGCTGGCCTCTGGGCGCGAAGTCGAGGCAACCGGCAACCACCCCTTCATGAAGCTTGAAGGGTGGACTCCGTTAGAGGAACTGAAGATTGGCGACCGCGTCGCGGTACCGCGACGCGTTCCCGAGCCTGTCGACACGCAGCGGATGGACGACTCTGAGGTCATCATGCTGGCACACATGATTGGCGATGGTTCGTGTGTGAAACGCCAGCCGATTCGCTACGCCTCCATCGATGAGGCCAATCTCCTCGCGGTGACGTCGGCGGCGAGGCATTTCGGTGTGGCCGCCGTGCGTGACGAATATCCTGCTGCGCGGGCAACCACCCTGCGGTTGCCGGCGCCATACCGGTTGACGCATGGTCGGCGCAACCCGATCGCGGCCTGGTTGGACGAGCTGGGACTGTTCGGCAAGCGCAGTTATGAAAAGTTCGTGCCGCACCCCGTCTTTCAAGCGCCCAACGATCAGGTGGCGTTATTCCTTCGGCACCTGTGGGCGACGGACGGATCGGTGCGTTGGGACGCGAAGGTTCAAATCGGACGGATCTACTATGCGTCCACAAGCCGTCGTTTGGTTGACGATGTCGCGCAATTGCTTCTGCGTTTGGGCATTCAAAGCAGGATTACTCGGATGCGAAAGGGGAATTATCGCGACTGTTGGCACTTGTGGATTGACAGGGCGCAGAATCAGACGGCTTTTCTGACGAAGGTCGGTGGCTATGGCGCTCGAGGCGAATCCGCCGAAATTGTACTTAAGCACCTGGTAGGTAGGACCCGTCGGCCCGGCGCTGACACGGTACCGGTTGACGTATGGAACTCGATACGAGAAGCATTGGGGCGCAGAGGCTTTAGTCGCGGTGAGTTTCGAGCAACGACGCGACTGCAACTTAGCGGCGAGAGGTCAAGGCACGCCCCCGGAAGACCCCTCTTGCACAGGGTAGCCGCAACGCTTGAGGATCCAGAACTTCATTCGCTAGCCACCAGCGACGTTTTCTGGGACACCATTGTTGAGATAACCAGCATCGGCGAGCAGGACGTCTACGATGGAACCGTGGACAGAACACATAATTTTGTAGCCAACTGCATAAATATTCACAATAGTTTAGAGCAAGATGCGGACATGGTCATTCTTTTAAACCGACCGGATGCATTCGAACGCGATGATCCACGTGGGGGAGAAGCGGATTTCATTCTGGCCAAACACCGTAACGGACCGACCAAGACGGTGACGGTCGCGCATCAATTGCATTTGTCGCGGTTTGCGAATATGGCGCGGTAGGACCTACGTCGCAGTCCTCCCCGCGTGCATCGGTTCTCAATTCCCTGACATAGCGGAGAATTCAACGCCATTTCAGATGCCGCTGATGGCGCGCACACGGGAATTGAACGGCGTGCGGTGACCGCGTTCCGGGGCCATGGTCATCTGACATTCTCGATGCGGCACGTCCACTTGGAGTAGGTATGCCCTCACCCGGGGTAGTGCAGTGTGCACCGCTACCACCGAAATCTGCGACCGGATGCTGTAGTCCCGTGGGTCGAGTGTCGCCCATTGTGGAGTCCCGGATCACCCCGACCACAGCAAGGAAGTGTCGCCGCCATGTCTGCAACTGCCACTGCGAAACTACGCGCGATCGCCAGTACAGCTCCGATCGACGAGATTCTGTCGATCGTCCGCGAGGATGGCGGTGTCATCATTGAACGACTTCTCACACCGGATCAAGTCGCACGATTCAACGCCGAGATCGACCCGGCCCTGCGGGAGCTGAATGCCGGCTCCAAGCACGACAACGAAATCGTCGCGGAATTTCACGGTCGGAACACCAAACGCCTCACCAACCTGGTCACCCGAAGCGAGACGTTCCGCCGCGAAGTGATCGATCACGACCTCGTTCATGCGCTGGCCGACGGGGTGTTTCTCGAAGAATCGGGAACCTACTGGATGACGACGGCTCAGGTGATCGAGATCGGTCCTGGCAACGCCGCGCAGATGCTTCACCGCGACCTGGAGAACTGGTTTCCGTTCGTCGGCATGGGGCCCGCAGGGCCCGAGGTGACCATCAACTTCCTGATCGCTCTGACCGACTTCACTGAGGAGAACGGCGCCACCCGAGTGATCCCGGGTAGCCACAAGTGGGGGGACTTCGAGGACCGCGGCACGCCTGAGCAGACCGTTCCGGCCGAGATGAGCGCTGGCGACGCGCAGTTCTTCAGCGGCAAGACCGCCCACGGCGGCGGCGCGAACCGAACTTCCGACGAGTACCGCCGTGCGGTCAGCTTCGCACTCAACCCGGGCTTCTTGGTGGGCGAGGAGGCCTACCCGTTTCTCGTCGACCGCGAACTTGCACGATCACTCCCGCCCCGCGTTCAGAGCCTCATCGGATTCCGCTCGCAGTACCCGACCGGCTCTCCGGGACTTTGGCAGGTCGACTACAGCGAGCTCGCGGACTACCTCGACCTCTGACCGACGAGTGCGGGCCAGACGGGCGGAGCCGCGACGCGTTGCGGCCGGAATTCAATAACCTTCAGGAGATGTCATGACCATCGAATTCGACGCCGCCATCTTCCGGACCGCGAATGCGCCACTCACCATCGAAAAAGTTTCGATCCCCTCGACTCCGCCGCCCGGCGACGTACTCGTGCGGATGCAGGCGAGTGGGTTGTGCCACAGCGACCTGCATGTGATCGCAGGTGGATGGGATGCGCCGACCCCCATGATCCTCGGCCACGAGGGCGCCGGGATCGTCGAGAGCGTCGGGCAGGGAGTCACGACGCTGGCGCCCGGCGATCACGTTGTTCTCTCCTGGACGCCCTCGTGCCGTCGGTGCCGCTACTGCCTTAGCGGCAGGCCCGTCCTGTGCGACATGGTGAGCCAGCATTCGGCCAACCATCTCTCCTTCGACGGTCGGTCGCGTGTCACGGATGCGGACGGGGACGTGCTCAGCTTCGCCGGCCTCGGTACGTTCGGCCAGTATGTGATGGTGCCCGAATCGGGTGCGATCGCCATCCGGAACGACGCGCCCTTCGAACCGTCGTCGCTCATCGGCTGCGCAGTCACTACGGGGGTCGGGGCAGCGGTCAACACCGCAAAGGTGCGTCCGAGCGATACGGTGCTTGTCATCGGCTGCGGCGGCGTCGGGCTGAATGCGATTCAGGGTGCTCGTATGGTGGGCGCGCAAAAGATCATCGCTGCCGATGTCTCTGACGAAAAGCTCAACTACGCAAGCGTTTTCGGAGCCACAGAGGTCATCAACAGCGCCCGCGAGGATCTGGCGGCGAAGGTCGCGCAGTTCACGGATGGTCGAGGGGTGGAAGTCGCGATCGAGGCCATCGGACTGCCGCAGACCATCGAGGCCGCTTACGCGGTGTTGGCCCGCGGCGGCACTGCCGTGGTCGCCGGGCAAGTGGCGGACGGCGTGAAGGTCACCATCGATCCGTTTGTCATGTCCGACCAGGAGCTTGCGCTCATCGGCTCGAACTATGGTTCAAGCAAGGCCGACGTCGATTTCCCCATGCTCGTCGAGCACTACATGAACAACCGCATCGATCTCGACTCACTCATCACTCGGGTCATCGACCTGGAAGACATCAACGAGGGGTTCGACGAGATGAAGCGTGGCGTCGGAATTCGTTCAGTGATCAAGTACTGGTGAACATCTCGTCCGCCCGCCGGAAGCCTGCAGAAGAACACGCAAGGGACCGCGGCGCCTGCCAGCAAAGGAAGGTCGTCCAGTGTGCTGGACGACCTGGTGGCGGCGAGCTTCAACGATGTCCACATGGCCGAGCAGTTGCTGCGTGCGGCCGAAGAGCTGCTCAACCGGGACGGCTCGCTCCTGCAGTACGTTGCCGTCGGCGGGAACACCGGACTCCACGGGGCCCTCGGGCAAGGTTTTCCCCTCCACGGCGCACACCAGCTCCGACGTCGAGGCGACCGCCGAGGCTCTCAAACACCTACTCCGACAACCCCACTGAAGAAGTGAGACCGCTAGTCAGAGCGGGTTGGAGGTCGGTGGGGACGTCGATCCAGCCGGTGAAGGTGCTGTATTCGATGGTGTGGGTGCTCATGACAGTGCTGTCACTTTCTGGTCCGGCTTCGCACCGGCGGAAATGTTGTGGGCGTGCATTGCGCGGTAGGCGAGGTAGTAGACCAAGCCCTGAGCGCCCCACGTCGTCAGAGCGGCGGTGTAGAAGATCGTGCGAAGTTCGTCGTCGAAGGGGAGCGGAAAGAAGTCGTAGGTGACCGCGATCGTGGTCCCCGCAGCCGTGACCAGCGCCGCCCAGCCGGCAAGGCGCTTGGCGTCGATCGCCCACAGTCGCGTCACGAAGTACGCGAGGAACAGCGCGGTGAACAGGTTCATCACGACGTAGAAGGTGGCGGGGCCGACGTGCAGCGTCGAGTGGTCGAGCCCGCCCAGGACGAATCCGCCCACAACGGCGAGTCCGAACGCGCCGACCTCCACCGCCAGGGTCGGCTGATACCGGTGGGTCACCACCATCAGGCCCAACACCAGGACGAGCGTGAAGCCAAATGACCGGGAGAACGCGTCGAGGAAAAAGGCGACGGAAAACGGGACGCGGCCGGCTTCGGGGCCGAGCAGCGAGCCCACGAGGAAGTTTGTCGCCGATACACCGACGACCAAGCATTCAAGGCCGAGCAGCCAGTTGCCGTAGTTGCGGAGGAACTTCCAGCCGCAAGAGAAGCCGACGATGATCAGCCACACATCGGACAGGAGGAACGCCACGTCCTTCATTGCCAAGGTTTCTTTCAAGATTCAGGTGCCTTTACTGTCGCCAGCCGGTGACTGCGGTCACAACGACACTGCGCACCTGTTCGGCGCGCACCAAGTGCACCGTGCACTCGTCAGACACCCCGGCACCGCTCCCGGTGCACCCTGCACTCGCCCGGACGAAACGAGGTGCGCGCTGTCGTAGTGAGCAAGGCCATACCCCAGCCACTGTGGACGTCACGAAGTCACCAGAACGACGAGGAG
>NZ_LZLS01000168.1 GCF_001673365.1 Mycobacterium asiaticum | reverse complement strand
TCAGGGCGGTAACCCGGGTATGGGCGGAACCGGCGGTAACGGCGGTGCCGGCTCTGTCGCCGGTGGCAAGGGCGGCGTGGGCACTGTCATCGGCGGCGACGGCGGTGCGGGCGGCGAGGGATCCTGGGCGTCCTCATCGAGCGCGGCCGGCAACGGCGGTACCGGCGGCGCAGGTGGCACCGGCCCGACAGGCGGAACCGGCGGCAAAGGCGGTGCCGGCGGTATTAGCAACCCCTACGGTCCCGGTGGCATCGGGGGTGATGGCGGAGTTGGTGGGTTTGGCGACAACGTCGGCGGTGACGGCGGTGCCGGAGGTTCGGGAGGACAAGGCACCGCGACCGCCGACGGTGGTGCCGGCGGAAACGGCGGCATGGGCGGCGACGGGCTGACCGCCGGAACCGGCGGCGACGGTGGCTCTGGTGGTCGTGGCGGAAGTGAGCTCGCGCCCGGGACCACCGGCGGCAGGGGCGGCGCTGGAGGTGACGGCGGTACCGGCGGGATCGGCGAAAGCGGCGGTGGTGGCGGCGCCGGTGGCGTCGGCGGCATCGGTGGGACTGGCGGTGCGACCGGGGGCCTCGGCGGCGAGGGTGGTACCGGCGGCGTAGGCGGTCACGGACTAAACGGCGGTGACGGCGGCCTCGGTGGTACCGGCGGTCGTGGCGGCGGTGGCAGCGTTACAGCCGGCGACGGCGGTCTCGGCGGCGACGGCGGCAAGGGCGGCACCGGAGTCACAGGCGGCGATGGCGGCGACGGCGGAACCGGTGGTCCAGGCGGCGACAGCAATGTAGGGCAGCCGACCGGCCACGGTGGCAGCGGCGGCGACGGCGGCACGGGCGCCCCGGGTGGTGAAGGTCTCGGTACCGACGGCGCCACCGGAAGTGGCGGCGATGGCGGGACCGGCGGCTACGGCGGAACCCGCGGCGGCAGTCCCGGCGAACCGGGCAACGGTCCGGCCGGTGGCAGCGGCGGACCGGGCGGCGTTTCGCCCTAGTCGCCCTGGTTCACGGGTGCCAGCGGCTCGCGGTGTGCACGACGGTCCCGCCGGACTGCGTCGGGTACAGATGCCAGGTCTGCCAGCACCAGCCGGTGCCGTCGGGTGCGGCCGTCAATGCGGTTAGTGCGGCGTCGTCACCGGGGAACACCCCGCCCAGCCAGCCAGGTTCGCGTGCGCATCGTTCGCGCAGCAGCTTCGCGAGCGCTCTGAACGTGGCCTCGTCCCGTTCTTCGACCGTCGACTTGAGTTGGTAACCCGGTGCATGCGAGCGCTGCGGCAAGCTGTTGCCCGCGCTGCAGGAGATCTGTTCGGAGAAGCGGTGACCGCTGTGTTCGACGGCGACGACGTGGGAAGCACCCAGGACGCCGAGCAAGAGGGCGCCGCCAACCGGGTGTGTCAATCGGTAGGTGGCTAACGGTTTCGGTGCCGCGGCATTGAGCGCCAGCGTCAACCGGGAACCCGACACGTCGGCCGGCGCGACGGCGAGCTGATGGAGCGGCACCGGGCCTAACCTAATTCATCAGCGCGTGTCCTTGACCGATGATGTCAGACCCACCGGTTAGGCTATCGAACAGCTGTTCGGACGGGAGTGGGGAGCTGCGGTGCGGGTGATGGGTGTCGACCCCGGCTTGACCCGATGTGGACTGTCGCTGGTAGAAAGCGGGCGCGGGCGCCAGATCACCGCGCTGGACGTCGACGTGGTGCGCACCCCGCGGGATGAGCCGCTGCACCGGCGGTTGCTGGCCATCAGCGACGCTGTCGAGCACTGGCTGGACACCCACCACCCCGACGTGCTGGCCATCGAGCGGGTGTTCTCCCAGTTGAATGTCGCCACTGTGATGGGCACGGCGCAGGCCGGCGGCGTGATCGCGTTGGCGGCGGCCAAGCGCGATATCGACGTGCACTTCCACACGCCCAGTGAGGTCAAGGCCGCGGTCACCGGCAACGGCTCGGCCGACAAGGCGCAGGTCACCGCGATGGTCACCAGAATCCTTGCGCTGCAAGCCAAACCGACGCCGGCCGATGCGGCCGATGCGCTGGCGCTGGCCATCTGTCATTGCTGGCGGGCGCCGATGCTGGCCCGGATGGCCGCCGCAAACGCCCAAGCCGCCCAGCAACGGGACAAGTATCTAGCCAAGCTCAAGGCCGCCCGATGATCGCCTCGGTCCGTGGTGAGGTGCTGGATGTGGCGCTCGATCATGCGGTGATCGAGGCGGCGGGCGTCGGGTACCGGGTGAACGCGACGCCGGCGACGCTGGCCACCCTGCGCCAAGGCACCGAAGCGCGGTTGATCACCGCGATGATCGTGCGCGAGGACTCGATGACGCTTTACGGGTTCTGCGACGTCGACACCCGCGACCTGTTCCAGACCCTGCTCTCGGTATCGGGAGTCGGCCCGCGGCTGGCGATGGCGACTCTGGCCGTACACGACGCTGCCACGCTGCGCCAGGTGCTGGCCGACGGCGACGTCACCGCGCTCACCCGGGTACCGGGGATCGGCAAGCGCAGCGCCGAGCGGATGGTGCTGGAATTGCGCGACAAGGTCGGTCTGATCGCCGGGTCGGGGGCGTCGTCCCCAGTGAACGGTCACGCGGTGCGGGGCCCGGTGGTCGAAGCCCTGATTGGGCTCGGGTTTGCCGCCAAGCAGGCGGAGGACGCTACTGACAAGGTGCTGGCTGGCGACGGGGAAGCCACGACCTCGACGGCGCTGCGAGCCGCACTGTCGCTGCTGGGTAAGTCGAAATGACCGCGGAAGAGGAACGCGACGTCTCGCCGACGCTGGCGGTGGGCGAGGGCGACATCGACGGCAGCCTGCGACCCCGCTCGTTGCGGGAGTTCATCGGTCAGCCCAGGGTGCGCGAGCAGTTGCAGTTGGTGATCGAGGGCGCCAAGAACCGCGGCGGCACGCCCGACCACATCCTGTTGTCCGGGCCGCCGGGGTTGGGTAAGACGTCGCTGGCGATGATCATCGCCGCGGAGTTGGGTTCGGCGCTGCGGGTGACCTCGGGCCCGGCGCTGGAACGCGCCGGGGACCTTGCCGCGATGCTGTCCAACCTGGTCGAGCACGACGTGTTGTTCATCGACGAGATCCACCGCATCGCGCGCCCTGCCGAAGAGATGCTCTACCTGGCCATGGAGGACTTCCGGGTCGACGTGGTCGTCGGCAAAGGGCCGGGGGCGACGTCGATTCCGCTGGAGGTCGCACCGTTCACGCTGGTCGGCGCCACCACCCGATCCGGTGCGCTGACTGGCCCGCTGCGCGATCGGTTCGGGTTCACCGCGCACATGGACTTCTACGAACCGCCCGAATTGGAGCGGGTACTTGCCCGATCCGCCGGCATCCTGGGCATCGAGCTGGGCGGCGAGGCGGGAGCGGAGATCGCGCGCCGGTCCCGGGGGACACCGCGCATCGCCAACCGGTTGTTGCGCCGGGTTCGTGACTTCGCGGAGGTGCGGGCCGACGGTGTCATCACGCGTGACGTCGCCAAGTCGGCTTTGGAGGTCTACGACGTCGACGAGCTTGGCTTGGACCGGCTGGACCGAGCGGTGCTGTCCGCGCTGACCCGCAGCTTCGGAGGCGGTCCGGTGGGTGTGTCGACGCTGGCGGTGGCGGTCGGGGAGGAGGCTGCCACGGTGGAAGAAGTGTGCGAGCCTTTCCTGGTGCGCGCCGGAATGGTCGCGCGCACGCCGCGCGGCCGGGTGGCAACGGCGCTGGCCTGGACACATCTAGGGATGACGCCGCCGGTCGGAGTCGCGCAACCGGGGCTGTTCGATTAGGAGGACGCGATGGTCACCGCCGGATTGGTATTCGCCGCACTCGCCGCGGTCCTGCACGTCTACATCTGGACGATGGAATCTTTGACGTGGACCTCCAAACGCACCCGCGCGACATTCGGCACCACGCCGGAAGAGGCTGAGACGACCAAACTTTTGGCGTTCAACCAGGGGTTCTACAACTTGTTTCTGGCGGTTGTGTCCGGGATCGGTATTGCTGCGCTGTGCATGGGCCACCGTGACATCGGCGCCGCGCTGGTGTTCGCCGGTGTGGGGTCGATGGCCGCCGCCGCGGTGGTGCTACTGATCTCGGCGCGCGACAAGGCGCGAGCCGCGGTCACGCAGGGTGTCTTCCCGGCGTTGGCGCTCGTATTTCTGGTGATCGGCTTGATGGGCTAGGCACGCGCAGTCGCTCGTAGGTGGTCACGGCGCGCCTGTGTGGCGCAGTGCGTGACATTCGCTGCGGAGTCTGGCTCGACCAGACGAGTACAAGCGGCATCGCCGGGGTACCCAAACCGGTACCTGATAAGGAGATGAGCTGCTATGAAACACATCGAGGACGACCGCCCGGCGCGTGGACGGATTCCACGCTCACGCGGCGCAGTGACCGGACTGCTCCTGGTGATCTTGGGACTCTGGGGCGCGCTGATCCCGTTTATCGGCCCCAACTTCGACTTCGCTTACACCCCCGGACAGGCGTGGACCGCGGCGCGCGGCTGGCTGGAAGTGCTGCCCGGGGTGGCCACCGTGCTGGGTGGGCTGCTGCTGATCGCCTCCCGCAGTCGCGCCAGCGCGATGCTGGGTGGTTGGCTGGCGGCCTTTGGCGGCGCCTGGTTCGTGGTGGGTCGTGCCTTCGCGACATTGCTGGGTCTCGGCTCGGTTGGTGACCCGGTCGCCGCGACCGAACGCAAGCGTGCGGTGCTCGAGGTCGCGTACTTCTCCGGCTTGGGCGTGCTGATCGCCTTCTTGGCCGGCGTCGCGGTGGCTCGGCTCGCAGTCCGGTTGGCCCGCGATGTCCAGCCCGCGACGTACCCGGTGGAAACGGCGCCGTCGCAGCAGTACACCGACGTGATCGAGCCCGACCGCGACCGGGCGACGGATGTCCCGACCACGCCACGCGAGCGCGAGCACGTCGAGCAGGCCGAGGAGAAGGAACCGCGGCGCGGCTTGTTCCGGCGGCACCGCACACCGGTAGCGCACTGATCCTTCGACATAAGGCCGGTCGCCCTGCGCGGGCGACCGGCCTTATGCGGTAGTGGTTTCCTAACCCGATTGGCCGGTGCCGCCCCACGTTTGGGTGCTGCCCGTGAAGCTCCTCCCGCCCGTGCCTCCTGCACCGGCCGCGTCACCGCCCGAACCGCCGTTGGATCCAAAGAACCCCAGGAAGGGGCCATTCCCGCCGTCGCCGCCGTCGGCGCCGCTATCGCCGTTAGTGCCACCGAGGCTCTCCGGGACGCCATTGACAAGGGTCGCGCCACCGCCGCCGCCACCGCCGCCGCCAACTCCGGTGGCAGCCCCCGAATCGCCGATGCCGCCGGCGCCGGGGGGGCCTGACTTGCCGAGCGCTGCGGCCTGACCGCCGACGCCGCCGTTACCGGCGGTGCCACCAACGCCGCCTGCGGCGCCTCCGCCGCCTCCGCCGCCGCCGAACGCGCCGATCCCAACAGCAGCGCCGCCGCCGCCGCCGTTGCCACCGACCGCAGCAGTGGCGTCCAGCGTGGCGTCCCCACCTCTGCCGCCGGTGCCACCATTGCCGACGCCACCGCCGTCACCACCGGTCCCGCCTGTTCCCCCGACGCCTCCGGGGGTGTCGACGGCCGCACCCGCACCACCGGTGCCGCCGTTGCCGCCGCTGGTGGCCTGACTGCCGATGTCACCGAAATCGCCGTTGGTGGAACCGAACCCGCCGATCCCGCCCGCCGCGCCGGACCCGGCGCTTCCAGAGGCACCGTCACCGATCAATGCACGTCCCCACAACGCCGTGGTGGGGGCATTGATCACCCCTAACACCAACTGCTCCACACTGGCCGTTTCGGCCGCGCCATACGCACTCGCACCGCCCGTGAGCGTGCGCACGAACTGCTGATGAAACACCCCCACCCGCGCGCTGAGCGACTGGTAGTCCTGCCCGTGCGCAGAGAACAGCGCCGCAATCGCCGCCGAGACCTCATCACCGGCCGCACTCACCACCGCCGTGGTCGCCCCCATCGCGACCTGACTCGCACTCGTGAGCGCGGATTCAATCCCCGCCATGTCCACGGCAGCCACAGTCAACAGGTCCGGAGAAACAAGAATGAACGACATCAGAATTGCCCGCCTTATGAACACGGGTCGACAAGGGTGCCCTGTCAACCCTGGTGCCAGAACTTATCGAAGCTGTTTCACGTTGAAACTGATCCGGAAAATTTACCGCAAACGTCAATATGCGAAAGCCGGAACAGGCTATCTAGCCCGGAGTTCTCCGCACACGCGCCGTTCCAAGCCGGAGTCGGCGGCGCGAGGACGACCTGCTAGTCCGCGCCGAGGCAAGAAGGAAGGAGCCATTAACCGGGATCGGTGTCACCGGGTGACGATGACACCCATTCGTCCGAAATGCCTCTGGCCCAGGGAATTTCAATTCGACCGTCCACCTGCGGCGGCACCCTGGATGTGGCAGAGTTCTATAGGCTGTCGACAGTGGCAATGGGTTCTGGGCTCAGGCGGTTCCCATCTCCATTCGCGCCTTGAATTCGGGATTTCGGTGGGCCCAGTCCTTGCTCACCATCACCGGCTTCGCACCACTGGCAATCACGATCTGGCGGTCGCGGTATCCGGGTCCGGCGAGTTCAGCTGCCTCGACAAGGCGTCTGCGCGAATTGTCGTGCAGGGACTCGACGTAACCAAGCTCCTCAGAAATCTTCTCGGCCAGCCCGTCTGCGCCGCTCGGGTTCATGTAAATGCGCACAGCGCAAGCTCCCAGCATTCCGTCCGCGTTGCGGTACGCCGTCTGCAACTGCCCGACGCTCTGGGCGAACATCCACAATCGCAACCCATACTTGCGACCGATGTTCAGCGCTTCGTCCACGGGCGGCATGTTCCGCAGCCGGGGCAGTTCGTCGAGCATGAACAGAATGGGCGCCGAACCCCTTGGCGGGACATCGCCACCGGTGAGCATCCGAATGTGCTGCCCAATGAACACCCGCAGTAGCGACAGGTAGGACTCGACCTCGTTGGGCTTGATGTAGATGTAGATCGTCGGATTGCTCCCGTTGCGCAGGTCGTAAGGACTCCAGTCCGACATCGACGTGGCTCGGGCAATACGCTCGCCCGCCCAGGCGCTCAGGCTCGAGCGGGCGGTCTGCAGGACGCTGCTCAAGGTTTTCTCGTTCATGGTGGACAGCGACGTGGCGTGCTGGGTCATGACTCGCACGTTGGTGGAAAGGCGCAGTCCGCGGATCATGTTGTCCCACGGCTTACCGCCGTAGAGAACGTCGAGCACGGCGTGCATCGGTCGCTGGTCAGGCGGGTTGGCGTTGCAGACGTAGGCGATGACGGCGGTCAGCACCGTGCGGGCCTCGTTATCCCAGAAAGGATCGCTGGACATGGTCGGCACGATCATCATCTCCGCCAGCAACCGCGAGTCCTCCCAGATGAAGTCGGGGTCGCTGTTGACGAAGGTCAGCGGGTTGTACTTGTGACTGTCCGCCGGCTCGAGCGGGCTGAACTTGTAGACCGGGCCCACATTCTGGGCCCGCCACGCGGCCGTGTTCTCGTAGAGGTCGCCGGATATATCCAGCACGACGGCCGGGCCCGCCCAGGTGAGCAGATTGGGAAACACGTTGCACTGGGTTTTGCCGGAGCCCGGAGGCGCGATCGTCACGATCGACCCTTCACCGGAATAAGTCAGTGGGGTCCCGTCCTTGAACGAGCCGATCCGAACGGCGTACTCACTCACCGGGGCAAACGGAGAACTCGCTAATTGCGAAGGCTTCAGCCAAGCCCCGCTCCCCGCGGGAGCGACTTCGTCGGCGAATTCCTGCAGCATCGCCCGAAAATCCGGCGGTAACTGTGGTTGCTCAAGAAACTTTCGGACATGCTGCTGCATGGAACTAATGGTCTGATCGACACTGGGAAGTAGGCGCCGAACGGCATCGCTGGCCTCCTCACCGTGACGCAGGCCAAGGTATTGGGTCTTACCCTCGATCGTTCCTTTGCCGCCACCGTAGATCAGCGCGACCCGCCAGTCGCGGTACATTTCCACGGATCCGTTGTAGGCGCTGTTGAGAAGTTCGGCGAGCTTCAAATAGGACCGTTCTCTTAGGTCCATACTGGATAGATTTCTCGTCACGGTGTAAAAGACGTATCCTCTGTCCTCCCTGGCATCCGGGCCGACCGGAACGAAGAACATCGTTTGCTGCTGAATTTTGTGATAACTAGAGAAAGTGTGGAAATCGGTCGCCCAGAGTGTGGCCGTCCGCTCCTCGAATAATGCATTGATGCGACCGATGCGATACGCATGGTCTGGACCCAGCCAGGCCAGCCACTTCTGCATGAATTCGGCTTCAATGTGCCGCATTTGTGGCTCGGTAAGGAACTGATACACCACTGCGGTGCCCCTCTTATCGTGTGTCCCCAGCGGAGGCGAATGCTACCGCCGCTTGCCCGGTAAGTTTCTCATCTCTCCATCGCGTCACGCGCAGCCTGCGCCCTCCGCAATTCTTCAAGCCGGATTTGTTGCAACCTGATTTCCTCAAGCCTGAGCCGCTCCTGCTCCTGCTCCTGCCTGGCTTGCTCCTGCAGCATTTGGTCGCGAAGTTGTTCTTGCTGAAGTTGCGCCTCCTGCTGGCGTTCCTCCTCTAGATGTTGGTCCTGTTCTTGTTCTTGGCGCTGTTCCTCCTGCATTTCCTCCTGGCGGATCTCTTCCTCCCGGGTCTCGTCCTGGCTAGTTTGCTCCTGCTCGCGTTGCTGTTCCTGCACCTCTGCCCGCTGGAGCTGTTGGTCGTCTTGCAGCCGCTGCAACTCGGCGGCCTGTTGGTCGGCAAGGTCTTGCTGTTCCGCCAGGGCGGTTTCGTTGAACCTGTCGAGCTGCTGCTGCAGTTCATCCGGCGAATCCGCGTACTGCTCGATGATGTTATTTCGGTACTTCTCGATGTCATTTGCGAGTTCGGCCTGACTGAGATCGTGTTCGGCCTGCAGCTTAATAATGGCGGCTATCTCAGCCTCGACTTGCCGTCCGCCGATCTCGGTGTTTTCCAACTCGTCGGTCGTTTTACCGGGATCATCTCCGCTTTCTCCCAACTCAAACTGCTCGAGAGCTTCTGCGGCGATTTCGGCCATCTCCTGTGCGACGTCCTCCGGGCCGATATCCTCAAATCCTCCTGTCATGTCAGCGCGGCCGGCTTGCTCCATCGCGTCACTGAGTTCAGTTGGTATTTCTATCTCGCATAGCTTCTCCGCAAGGTCGAGATACGGCCCTAGAGTCTTAGCCCAGGAGACTCCTTTTATAACCGCTTCGACGACGACCGGGTTCTCCATGCAATGAACGGTGAACCAAGCGGCGACTCGGTGGTAGCTATCCATTGCTCATGTGCTCTCTGATTGGCCGGGATAATCGAGATAGAGAAGCCTGCTCGCCATCAGTCCGTGAACAAGTTGCGTGACGACGTTCTCCGCGCTGTCGATGGAAATTCCGCCGGCACGGTCCACGACGCGTTCTACAATTTCCCGCAGCGACCGGGTGCCATCGAATTCCCACCAGAACATGACGCCAACGATGTCCAGAGAAACGGGCTCGGAAAGGGACAATGCAGAGTTTTGGAGTTGAAATTCGGCCGGATCTTCTCCAGAGTTGCCCAGTCCGACGCCCAGTGGCACCGGACGAATCCGCTCCGCAAGAGCGTCCATTGGTTTTCCGGGATCGATCGTAGCCAGCAGTTCTAACTTTTCGAGCCGGGCGATCGCTTGTTCCAATTCACCCCATTTTCGGCTCGTTGCAAATTCGGTTGCGGCGCCAACCGTCATCGGCGTCAACAGGATCGTCCATATTCCGTAGTCGGCCTTATCGAGGGAGACAATTTCACCGCCACGCCGGATAGCCCCAGCTGTCTCTGAACTCGCTGGATCTGTGATCACGCCCTGCGGGATTCCGAGAGCGACGTACGACGGACCAGGGCTTACGTGATGTTGACTCATCCGGCTCAACCTCCCAGGACCCCGCCGCGAGCCAGGGCCAATGGGATCATATGCCCGCCACCTAGCAGGCTGGCTAGATTCAAATTGGTTGAACGTCGGCGCCCTTGGGCTGAAAATGCGTTTCGCTATTGCGAACCTTTAAGTGCCGAGGTCATTCCTGCGTAACCTCCGCCGCCTACCAAGCTTGCGCAGGACCACCGGCGGTTCTTTCGCCGCGCGTCCGGTACCGCGACGCTTGTTCGGCTTGCACATCGCGCAGCCGCGCCAAGATCGAGAAGGATGATGGCCGGGCACCTCAAGACTCCTTCGTAAAGCCGAATACAAGCTTCAGGTTAGTCATCGAGTCCGCCGCAAGACCAGCGCGGAAGCATTTGACTGCCGGACCGCGGCGCGGACGGGTTCGCAACCATCTCGCGCGGCGCGCCGAGGACGACTCGGCCTCTAAACGGTTACTACGGTCGTTACATTCGGCCACTACCGGCTTTGCCCGGGTAAATTCTGCCGAAATGGTTAAGGCAGTTACAGCTGGGATTTCGCCGTTGCGCCGGCTGATTTACCTATCGGCGGCGACGTTGCTCGCATTGGTGGGCAGCTTGACCAACAGTTCAGCGACATCGTCCGCGTGGTCGCGTCAGGGCCAACCGATCGAGTACCTGCTGGTCCCGTCCCCGTCGATGAACCGGCAGATCAAGGTGGAGTACCAGGCGGGCGGATCGCGCGCGGTGTATCTCCTCGACGGGATGCTTGCGCGCGACGACTTCAACGGCTGGGACATCCACCTTCCGGTGTTCGACTGGTTCGCCCAGTCCGGCCTGTCGGTGGTCTTGCCGGTGGGCGGGCAGGCAAGTTTCTACTCCAACTGGTACCGGCCGGCCGTCGGCAGGAGCGGCACCTCGACCTACAAGTGGGAGACGTTCCTCACCGAGGAACTACCGGCTTGGTTGGCGGCGAACAAGGGGATCAGCGCGTCGGGCAACGCCGTGGTGGGTGCCTCGATGGCCGGTTCGGCCGCGCTGATCTTGGCCGCCAACCATCCGCAGAACTTCGTCTACGCGGCTTCCATGTCCGGCTTCCTCAACCTCTCGGCCGGCAATTGGCCGTCCCTGGTCAGCGCCGCGCAATTGGGCGCCGGTGGCTATCGCTCCGATGCGATGTGGGGGCCACCCGGCGACCCGGCGTGGGCGGCCAACGACCCGACGGTCAACGTGCCGAAGCTGGTGGCCAACAACACCCGCATCTGGGTGTACACCGGCAACGGCGGCGACTCGGACCTGGGCACCAAGCTCGATGCCAGTCTGTTGGAAAGCGCCACGCGCATCAGCAACAAGGTTTTCCAGGCCAGATACAAGCTCAAGGGCGGGCACAACGGCGTCTTCAACTTCCCGGCCAACGGCACTCACACCTGGACCTACTGGGGTCAGCAGTTGCAGGCGATGCTGCCGGATCTGCAGCAGGTGCTGGGCGCCACGGGCCAATCCTGAGCGCCGGACAGCGAAGTGCCACCTGTCGCGGTGAAAACTAGCGCCTGACCACCCGGCCCGTCCCGCACTAGGGTCGAACTATGACCTCGGAGCTATCAGACATCACCGCCACCGCGGCCTGGAAAGCGCTGCAGGCCCACCACAATCAGATCGGCGAAACGCACCTTCGTGCGCTTTTCGACGAGGACCCAGACCGCGGCCGCGAGCTGACCATCAGCGTCGGAGACCTCTACATCGACTACAGCAAGCACCGCATCACCCGCGAGACGGTGCGACTGCTGACCGACCTGGCCCGGGCGGCCAAGCTGGAAGAGCACCGCGATGCGATGTTCGCCGGCGCGCACATCAATACCTCTGAAGACCGCGCCGTGCTACACACCGCGCTGCGCCTGCCCCGCGACGCCGACCTGATTGTCGACGAACAGAACGTCGTCCGGGATGTGCACGAGGTGCTGGACGCCATGGGTGACTTCACCGATCGGCTGCGCAACGGCGACTGGAAAGGTGCGACCGGTGAGCGAATCCGCACGGTCGTCAACATCGGTATCGGTGGATCCGATCTGGGCCCGGTGATGGTGTACCAGGCCCTGCGCCACTACGCCGACGCGGGGATCTCGGCGCGGTTCGTCTCCAACGTGGATCCGGCCGACCTGGTTGCGACCTTGGCCGATTTAGAGCCCGCCACAACGCTTTTCATCGTCGCATCCAAGACGTTCTCCACACTGGAGACATTGACGAACGCAACAGCAGCGCGGCGCTGGCTCACCGCGGCACTCGGCGATACCGCCGTGTCGAAGCATTTCGTCGCGGTGTCCACCAACAAGCGACTGGTTGACGAGTTCGGCATCAACACCGAAAACATGTTCGGCTTCTGGGATTGGGTCGGCGGACGGTACTCGGTGGACTCGGCGATCGGCCTGTCGGTCATGGCGGTCATCGGCCGAGAAGCCTTCGCCGACTTCCTGTCTGGCTTTCACATCGTCGACGAGCACTTCCGGACCTCTCCGCTAGAAGCCAATGCCCCTGCGCTGCTTGGCCTTATCGGACTGTGGTACTCCAACTTCTTTGGCGCGCAGTCGCGGGTGGTGTTGCCATACGCCGACGACCTGGCGCGGTTCGCGGCCTACCTGCAACAGCTGACCATGGAATCAAACGGCAAGTCGACTCGCGCCGACGGCAGTCCGGTGACCACCGACACCGGCGAAATATTTTGGGGCGAACCGGGAACCAACGGCCAGCACGCTTTCTATCAGCTGCTGCATCAAGGCACGCGGTTGATACCGGCCGATTTCATCGGCTTCAGCCAACCGCTCGACGACCTGCCGACCGCCGAGGGCGACGGCAGCATGCACGACCTGTTGATGAGCAATTTCTTCGCCCAGACCCAGGTGCTGGCGTTCGGCAAGACAGCCGAGGAGATCGCCGACGAAGACACGCCTCCAGACGTGGTGCCGCACAAGGTGATGCCCGGAAACCGGCCATCCACCTCGATTCTGGCCAACAGGTTAACGCCGTCGGTGCTGGGTCAACTGATCGCCCTCTACGAGCATCAGGTGTTCACCGAGGGCGTGGTCTGGGGTATCGACTCGTTCGACCAGTGGGGCGTGGAGTTAGGCAAGACGCAAGCCAAGGCATTGCTGCCGGTGATCACCAGTGACGGCTCACCGGAGCCGCAACCGGACAGTTCGACCGACGCCCTGGTGCGCCGCTACCGAACCGAGCGCGGCCGCACCAGTTAGAGAAGGTCCGCTCGGCACGCCTATCCTTTGAACACGATCTGCAAATGCTGGGGCCCGGATAAGCGGAGGGCCGGATGACGACCGTGTCGGGATGCCGGACGTGCGGCACCGCTCCGCTGGAGAATGCGCGGTTTTGCCACAGTTGCGGCGCACCCGTCAGCCCAGTCAGCGCTGCCCGCGCAGAATACAAGCAGGTCACCGTGCTGTTTGCCGACGTGGTTCACTCCATGGACATCGCGGCGGCGGTGGGTGCCGAGCGGTTGCGCGAGATCATGGCCGAACTCGTCGGACGTTGCGCCGCAGTGGTCCAGCGCTACGGCGGAACGGTCGACAAGTTCACCGGCGACGGGATCATGGCGGTGTTCGGTGCGCCGGTGGCGTTGGAGGACCATGCGGTTCGTGCCGGCCTGGCCGCCATGGATGTCCAGGATGCGGCAAAAGAGCTCGCCGCCTCCGTCCAGGACCGCGACGACGTGGACCTGCGACTGCGGGTTGGGCTGAACTCCGGTCAGGTGATTGCCGGTGAAATCGGCGCTGGTTCGTTGGGGTACACGGCCATTGGTGAGCAAGTGGGAATGGCCCAGCGCATGGAGTCGGTCGCTCCGGCCGGCGGTGTGATGCTCAGCGCGAGCACCGCTCATCTGGTCGAGCACTGTGCCGTCCTGGGTGCTTCGGAGTCCGTCCGCATCAAAGGCGCCCCCCAACCCGTCATCGCCTACCGACTGCTGGGGATGTCGGTGCAACACTGGCCGACAGGCCGGGCCGATACCGGACTGATCGGTCGGTCGCACGAATTGCAGTCCCTCAAAGCACTTTTGGAGACTTCGATCGCCGGTCATGCAGGCGTGGCGAGTGTTGTCGGACCGGCCGGCATCGGTAAGTCGCGCCTCGTTCGCGAGGTGGCGGCGCTCGCGCACAGCCGTGGCGTCGACGTCGTCACCACGTTCTGCGAGTCACACGCCCGTGATGTTCCGTTTCATGCGGTGGCACAGCTATTGGGCGCCCTCGCCGGGGTGGATCATCTCGACGACGCGGCCGCCAGAGCCAAGGTGCGGGCGCTCGTTCCCGATGTCGACGAAGACGACCTGATCCTGCTCTACGACGTGATCGGCGTTCGTGACCCGGATGTGGCACTGCCAAACATCGATCCCGACGCGCGGCGACGACGGTTCAGTTCGTTGATCACCACGCTGTCAATGGCGCGCGGACCGGCCCTCTACGTCATCGAAGACGCCCACTGGATCGACGAGGTCAGCGAATCGTTGTTGGCCGACTTGCTTACGCTCATTCCGAAAACATCGTCCACCGTGTTGATCACGTATCGAAGCGAGTATCGGGGGCTGCTGGCAGGTGGTTTCGACGACCTCTCGATTACCCTTGCACCCCTTGATGATTCGCAGGCAACCCAACTGTTGGGTGAACTATTGGGCACGGATCCTTCCGTCGCCGGCATCACCGCGCTCATCTGCGAACGCGCGTCCGGTAACCCGTTTTTCGCCGAGGAAATGGCGCGCGACCTAGCCGAAAGAGGGATGCTGCAGGGCAAGCCGGGCGACTACCAACTGCACCACAATCCGTCCGAAATCACGGTGCCGGGCACGCTACAGGCAACCATCGGCGCGCGCATCGACCGTCTGGGTCCAACGGCCAAACACACGTTGACCGCCGCCGCGGTCATCGGGGCGCGGTTCGGCACCGAAATGCTCAGTGCCCTGGTCGAGGACGCCGACTTACCCGCTCTGATCAAGGGTGAATTCATCGAAGCGCTGAGCCTGACGCAACGAGTCGAATACGCGTTCCGTCATCCACTGATCCGTGCGGTGGCATACGAATCACAGCTCAAATCCGACCGTGCGCGACTGCACCGGCGCATCGCCGAAGCGATCCAGCAGCGCGACCCCAGCGCCGCCGACGCCAACGCGGCGCTTATCGCCGAGCACTTGGAGGCCGCGGGCGACCTGAGCAACGCCTACACCTGGCATATGCGGGCAGGACAATGGTCGGATCACCGCGATATCCGCGCCGCACGGCTGAGCTGGGGTCGTGCCCGACATGTCGCCGACGCGCTGACGGCCGCCGATCCCAGCCACAGCGCGACGGGTATCGCGCCCCGCACGCTGTTGTGTGGCAGCGCCTGGCGCGTCAATGCGAGCATGTCAGAGGAGTTCGAGCAGCTGCAGAAACTATGCGCTCTTTGCGACGACGAAGCCTCACTGGTGATGGCCATGGCCGGGTTGGCGATGGACCACTTGATGCACGCCCGCGCCCGCGAGGCGTCGCGCTTGGTGTCGGAGTACATGAATCTCCTTGAATCGATTGGTGATCCGATTCTCACTGCGCGACTGACCCCCGCCGCGCTCTACATCAAATTCGAGACTGGTGAGATAATCGATGCGCTGCCCTGGGCTCAAGCGACGATCGACTTTCTCGAAAAGGACCCTGCGATAGCTACTTCCGGCATGGCTTCGGCGTTGGCGGCGGTGTTGGTGTCGCGTGGCCTCGGCCGCTTCAGCGCCGGCCTCGACGGGTGGCGCGCGGACTTCGACCGAGCGATCGACCTGTCCCGCGGCACCGGCCCGATGCAACGTGCGGCCGTGGTCGCCATCGCGTGCTCCTCGGCGATCTCGGCGGGGGTGCTTATCCCGGACGACGACCTGCTGGCCGAGGTCGAGGAGGCGCTGGCGATAGCCGAACGCTCGGCAGACGATATCGGGCTGGGCGGTTGTCGGTTCGCTCTCGGCGTCGCTCTGATGCATCGCGCCGAACCGGATTCTGAGCGCTGGGTGCAGCTATTGGCTCAGGTACGGGACATGTGCCTGCAACAGCGCTTCCTGATGACCACGGTTCCCGAAATCGACGTGTACCTCGCACTGCAGCTGGCCCAGCGCGGGGATCGCGCGGCCGCGATACCGCGGCTGCAAACGGCCGCAGATGAACTCAGCGACACTGGACATCCCGCTTTCCTGGTGGCTACCCGGGCGCTGGTGCAGGTCCTGCTGTCCCGCGCCACCGAGGCCGATGTGGCGCAAGCCCGCGCCGCGATTGACCGATTTGCCGCCTCGCGCGCGGGTGGCCAGACGCTCGGCGAGGTCTCGTTGTTGCATTTGCGCGCCCTGTTGGCCAGGGCTCTTGAAGATGAGACCGAGTATCGAAGCTATAGAGACCGGTACCGGGACGCGGCGAGAACGCTGGGTTTCCAAGGGCATATCGCGTGTGCCGAGGCGCTGCCATGACGGCGACTGCAGATTCGCGAGCCGAAAAGTCATCTCGCTCAGGTCTTCTCGGCGAGCCAGCGAGGGCCGAATGAGTGCGATAGCGGCATGCCCGGCGTGTGGCACCGAACTCCTCGAGCGGGCCCGGTTTTGCCACGGGTGCGGTTCGCCGGTCAGCGGCGCCCCTGGCTCGGCCCCTATCCGGGCCGAGTACAAGCAGGTCACGGTGTTGTTCGCCGACGTCGTTCACTCCATGGACATCGCGGCATCCGTTGGCGCCGAACGGCTTCGCGAGATCATGGCCGCACTGGCCGATCGTTGCGCGGCGGTGGTGCGGCGCTACGGCGGCACGGTGGACAAGTTCACCGGCGACGGGATCATGGCGGTATTCGGGGCCCCGGTCGCCTTGGAGGACCATGCTTTTCGTGCCTGTCTGGCGGGTTTGGACCTGCAGGAGGTAGCGGTTGGGTTGGCGCCGGAGTTCAAGCACCGCGACGCTATCGATCTGCAGCTGCGGGTGGGGCTCAACTCGGGTCAAGTCGTAGCCGGCGAGATCGGTTCAGGTGCTTTGGGTTACACGGCTGTCGGAGAGCAAGTGGGGATGGCTCAACGGATGGAGTCGGCCGCGCCGCCGGGCGGGGTAATGCTCAGCGAGTCCACGTCCAGACTGGTCGAACACGCGGTGGTGCTCGGTGACCCGGAACTTGTCCGCATCAAGGGTAGCGATCAACCGGTAGGAGCCCGGCGGTTGCTAGCTGTGGCGGAACGGCAGCGGGCCGTCGCGTTAGAACCGAATCTCGTTGGCCGGCAGTCAGAAATGGCTGCCGCCGCCGCACTGCTGCAACGCGCGATCGACGGCAACGGTGGGGTGGTCACGCTGATGGGCCCCGCGGGCATCGGCAAGAGTCGTCTGGTGCGCGAAGTCTGTGCGATGGCCGACGCCCAGCGCATCGAGATCGTCTCGGCGTTCTGCGAATCGCACACCAACCAGATCCCGTTCTATGTCGTGGCGCGGTTGTTGCGCGCCGAAGCGCGTCTGACGGGCCTGGACGCGGACGCGGACCGCACCCGGCTGCGCGACCGCTACGCCAGTGCCGATATCGATGCCGACACCGAAGACCTTGCGCTACTCGAAGACCTGTTGGGCATCCGGGATCACTCGAAATCGCTACCCGACATCGCCCCGGATGCGCGTCGTCGGCGATTGACGGCGCTGGTCAATGCCGCCTCCCGCGCGCGGGGAAGGCCGGTGGTCTGGGTGATCGAGGACGCGCACTGGATCGACGATGCCAGCGAATCGATGCTGGCCGAAATTCTTACGGTGATCCCGCAGGTGCCCTCACTGGTGCTGATCACCTTTCGTCCCGAGTATCGCGGCGAGCTGGCAGCTGTCACCGGTGCAAAGACGATTTCCCTTGGGCCGCTGGATGATACGGAGTCTTCGACGCTGATTGGCGAGCTGCTCGGTTCCGACCCCACCGTCGCCGCGCTGACCGGAGCAATCGGCGCTCGGGCGGCGGGCAATCCTTTCTTTGCCGAGGAGATGGTGCGAGATCTGGCCGAACGGGGTGTGCTTCGCGGTGACCGAGGGGCACACACCTGCGGCACCGACGTCGGCGACGTCACCGTGCCGGCCACACTTCAGGCCGCCATCGCCGCCCGCATCGACCGACTGGAACCGGGGGCGAAGCGCGCATTGTGCGCCGCGGCAGTGATCGGGTCACGCTTTGACGCCGATCTGCTGGCTGTACTGGGCGTCGAAGCGGTCCCGCGCAGCCTGCTCAACGCGGAGTTGATCGAACGGGTCGAGTCCGGTTCGGGAGCGCAGTACGCGTTCCATCACCCGCTGGTCCGCACGGTGGCTTACGAATCCCAGCTCAAAGCAGACCGCGCCGGGATGCACCGTCGCCTGGCCGCGGCGGTCGAGAGCTTGATGTCCGGACCGATCGGCGAGAACTCCGCATTGATCGCCGAGCATTGCGAAGCCGCCGGAGACGTGCGCGAAGCCTACGTCTGGCACCTACGCGCCGGCGAGTGGGCAACAGCGCGAGACAAGGCTGCGGCCTGTCGGAGTTGGGAACGTGCGCGCCGAATCGCCGACGCTCTGCCCAGCGACATCCCAGACCGTGACGCGATGCGTATCGCTCCACGTACTCTGCTGTGTGCCAACGGTTTCCGAGCCCATCTGGAAGTCGAGACCTGCTTCGAAGAGCTGCGGGAGTTGTGCTTGGCCACCGGGGACCAGACGTCGCTGGCTATCGGCATGGCGGGACTGGTGATGGAGCACTTCGTTTACGGTCGGGTACGCACGGCATCGCGACTGGCCTCTGAACACATAGAGCTGATCGAATCTATCGGCGATCCGACGCTGACGGTCGGACTGTCGCTGGGAGCGATCGCCACGAAGATCCAGTCCGCTGAGATGCGCACCGTGCTGGCCTGGTCGCAGAATGTCATCGAGTTGGCTCAGGGCGACCCGGCCCGCGGCAACGCCATTGTCGGTTCGCCGCTGGCGGTGGCCCTGGCAACTCGCGGCACCGCCCGATGGGCGTTGGGCCGGGCCGGGTGGCGCACTGATCTCGACGAGGCCATCGCAACGGCGCGCGGAACCGAACCGTGGTCGCATGCCATGGTCGTCACGTACAAGTACCTCGGCGCGATACCCAATGGAATCCTGCGAGCCGACGACGGTGCCCTGCAGGAAATCGACGAGGCGCTGCACATCGCCGAGCGCTCGAGTGACGACCGGGCGGTTGGCCTAGCCCGGCTGACCGCCGGTATCGCGTTGATACACAGGGATTCTCCGGCAGATCGCGACCGAGGTCTTAAGCTGCTGGCGGAAGTCCATGAGATGTGCTCGCACGACCAGTACTACCCCTCGGACCTACCCGTCGCCGACGTGTGGGCCGCATGGGAATCGGCCAAGCGCGGCGACCGCGAGGCCGCGCTACCGCGATTGCGTTCGGCAGTCGATGAGTTGTTTCGCGCCGGGCAGTTTGGGCATTGCGGTACGGCTACCGGCGCATTGGTGGAGACGGTCCTGGCCGCGCGGCCGGGACCGGCCAGCGAAGACGACATCGCCGAAGCGGTCGCCGCAATCGACAGATTGGCGGCCGCGCCGGGCGACCCGGGTCTGGTATCGCGAGAGGTCCACCTGCTGCGGTGGCGCGGACTGGTGGCACAGGCGCGCGGTGATGTTAGTGCGTACGTCGAGCTGCGGGATCGCTACCGCGACATGGCGACAGCACTGGGTTTCGAAGGCCACATCGCGTGGGCTGAGCTGATGCCGTGAGGGTGCCGAGAACCCCTAGGCGAACCGCTTCGTCAAAGGCGGCGGCAGCACCCGCATCAGCTGAACCAGCGGGGCCCACGGCCACCACGGCACCGCGGCGCGACCGGGCTCCCGTTCGATGGCGTCGACGAGCGCCTTGACGCCAGTTTCGTTGTCCACCATCAGCATTGTGCTGTTCGACTTCGCCGTCATCTCCGACTCGATGTAACCGGGCTCGATGGTGGAAACCTTGATCGGCCCCTTGCCGTACTCGGCGCGCAGCGATTCGCCCAACGAGCTCAACCCGGCTTTACTTGCGGCGTAAGAGGCTTTGACACCCGGCACACCCTTGTTGCCCAGCACGGACGAGATCAGCACCAGGTGACCGGAGCCGTTCTTGTTGAACATCTCCAAGGCGGTCTCGATCTGCACCAATGCCGCGATCAGGTTCGTCTCGAGGGTCGCCTTGTTCGCCCACAATTTCCCAGAGCCCAGCTTGGCGCCCTTGCCGATGCCCGCATTGACGATGACGCGGTCGATACCACCCAACTCGTCGCTCAACTCGGCGAACACCTTCGGCACTTGCTCGTGGTCGTTGACGTCCAACGCCGCCACTGCGATCTTGATCGACGGATGCTGTTGCGACAGTTCGGCTTTCAGTTCGTCCAGACGGTCGGTGCGGCGGGCGCACAAGGCCAGGTCGCGGCCCTTGGCGGCAAACGCACGGGCCATGCCGGCGCCCAGGCCGGAACTGGCTCCGGTGATGAGAATTTTCTGGCGAGTCACCTGGGCAGCATATCGACTACTTGAGCAGCCGCGACATGCGCCGGTCGGCCAGCACTTTGCCGCCGGTTTGGCAGGTCGGACAGTATTGAAAAGACTTGTCGGCGAACGACACTTCGCGCACGGTGTCCCCGCAGACCGGGCACGGCAGTCCGGTGCGGGCGTGGACGCGCAGTCCGGAGCGCTTCTCGCCTTTGAGTGTTGCGGCGCCCTGACCAACGGATCGGCTCACCGCGTCGGTCAGGACGGAGATCATCGCGTCGTGCAGAACCGCAATCTGTTCGCCGGTCAACTTCGCAGCGGTGGCGAACGGCGAGATCTTTGCCACGTGCAAAATCTCGTCACTGTAGGCGTTACCGATGCCGGCGATCACCTTCTGGTCGGTGCTGACGGTTTTGATCCGGCCCGTATTGCCGGCGAGTATCCGAGCCAAGTCGTCGGGGCCCAGTTCGAGCGCGTCTGGCCCCAGCGAGGCGATCTGCGGGATCTGCTGCGGGTCAGCAACCAGCCACACCGCCAGCCGTTTCTGCGTGCCGGCCTCGGTGAGATCGAAGCCTGGTGCCTCCCCCGGAGTGCCCAGGTGAACGCGCAGCGCGATCGGCCCCTTACCCGGGCGCAGCGGCGCGCCGGCCAGCTTGTCGGACCAACGCAACCAGCCCGCCCGGGACAGGTGGGTGATCAGCCACAACTCCCCCGCCTGGAGACCCAGATACTTGCCCCACCGGGCGGCCCCCGCGACGGCGTGGCCGTGCAGCGCGTTGATCGGCGGATCGAATGTCTTGAGCACGCTCAATGCGGCGACGTCGACCCGACCGACCGTCCGGCCGACGGCATGGCGCCGCAAGTGGTCGGCCAGCGCTTCGATCTCGGGGAGTTCGGGCACCCGTCCAGTGTGCCCGAGGTGGGACGATAAGGCCTCGGGTTACCCCGGCGCGCGCGCCGCGTCATCTGACGATGGGTTGTTACGACCTAGTCGGCCGGTGCAGCAATACCCGGTTGCCCCAGAACGCCGCCGGCCCCGGCGCCGCTGGGGCCGAACGACCCCGGCCCGAAGTCTCGTGCGGCGGGGGCGAAGAAGCTGTCTCCGGTGTCAAGGGCGCGCCCCAACACCGGTGCGCGGTCACCGTGGAGCCAGCCGCTGCCCTCAGCATCTTCGACTTCGACGTGCTGCACCGGCGCGGGAGTGTGCGCGTTGGTTTCGCTTTTGGTGGCCGCAGCGGCAGGCGAAACGGCTGGCTGCCCGTTAAGCAGCGCACCGTTGCCGCCGATGAAACCCGGAGCGAATGCCCCCGCACCGCCGGCTTCACCGGCCGTGACGTCACCGACTGCCGCAACGTCGACGTGAGACCCGGCGCTGCTCGCTACGACGCCGCTGTTCCCGGCGACGAGTCCCGCAGATCCGCCGGCCGCAGGCGAAAGCGGTGCGGCGCGGTCCGCGACCGGTGGTCCACCGCGGCCGACGGCGTTCACCGCGCCGGCGACGTGGCTCCCGCCGTCGTGCCCCGACCGTGCGGCCGCCGCTGCGCCCTGGCCCGGGTCGGTGGAGTAGGTCGCACCTTGCTGCATCGGGGTCGCATTCGCGGCTTCCGCGCCCGCGTACTGGGCGGCACCAGCCGTCATGAGCTGGACAAACTGCTGGTGAAATTGCGCCGCCTGCGCGCTGAGCTGCTGGTAGGCCTGCGCATGCGCACCGAACAACGCGGCGATCGCAGCCGAGACATCGTCGGCACCGGCGGCCATTACAGCGGCAGTGGGCATCGCCGCCGCGGCGCTGGCGGCGTTAATGGTGGAACCAATGCTCGCCAAATCCGTGGCCGCCGCAGCAACCCACTCTGGTCTGGCGAACACATACGACATTGAGTAACCCACTTCCCGACCGACCCGACCAACTCAACGCGCTACTAGCCACGTGTTTAGCACGAGAAGTTGAATCGTATCGCGGCAATGGGTGCGCGGAGCACACGTTTTTGTCCGGTTCGCTCCGCCCGAGCATGAAGCTGTGCGGAAAACCTACTTAAAAACTGCCGCCAGGACTACCGGCTTGGCCGAGAATTCCGCCGTCGCCGCCCTCGCCGCGCTCGCCGCCGCCGTACGCGTTACCGCCGTCGCCGCCGTTTCCGATGAAGGTGGCGCTGCCGCCTGCTCCGCCATCGCCGCCGAATACGCCGTTCAAACCGCCGTTGCCACCGTGGCCTCCGTTGCCGAACACGACGCCGGCGTTGCCACCCCGGCCACCCATGCCGGCCGCAAGGCGAGACGCCGGGTCCGCGCTGAAGGCAGCGTTGCCCGCCTGTCCGCCGTTTCCGCCATTGCCGAACAGTTTGGCGTCGGCGCCCAGACCACCGCTGCCGCCCTGGCCGGCGTAGCCGTAGACCGTGTGCACGTTGGGCTGCTGCACGGTGCCTTGACCGGCGGCACTGCCGTTACCGCCGGTGCCGCCGGCGCCACCATTGCCGAACATGCCTGATTCGCCGCCCGAGCCTCCCCAACCGCCGGCGCCGCCGTTGCCCGATGTGTTCAGCACGAAGGCGCTCGCGGTCATGTTGCCCCCCGTTCCGCCGGTTCCTCCGTTGCCGCCGATTCCGCCGTCGCCCCAGATGAGCCCGCCGGTTCCACCCTCGCCACCCCAGCCGCCGCCGCCGCCGTCGCCGCCGCTGTTGGTCCCGGACAATGCGTTGCCGCCGCGGCCGCCGTGACCGCCCGCCCCGCCGTGGCCGAACAATCCGGCGTTACCTCCAGCGCCGCCGGTGCCGGAGGAACCGCCATCGGCGCCACCGTAGGCTGGCTGGTTGATGTAGCCGCCGCCGTCGCCACTGTTGCCACCGGTGCCCCCGTTACCGAACAGCCAGCCTGCCTGGCCACCGTCGCCGCCGCTGCCGCCGAAACCACCGGCACCTTGTTGACCGAACCCCGGGTTGGACCCGATGCTGCTGGTGCCCTGCCCGCCCGCGCCGCCGCCGCCTCCCGTTCCGCCGTCGCCGAACAGCAAGCCACCGCGGCCGCCAAAGCCGCCATTGCCACCGCTACCGCCGTTTTGGCCCACGGCCTGGGCACCGGACGGGATCGTCGCGTTGGCACCCAGCCCACCCATGGCGCCGTTACCGCCGGCGCCCCAGATCCAGCCACCGGCGCCGCCGCTGCCGCCGTTGCCGGCGCTGCCACCCGATTGGCCGGCTCCAGTCGCGGCCACACCGGCCCCTCCGACGCCACCACTGCCGCCGTTGCCGAACAGGCCGGCCGACCCGCCACTGCCGCCGTTCTGCCCCGGGGCACCGGCCGCACCGTTGCCGCCGTTGCCGAAAATCCACCCGCCGTCACCGCCATTGCCGCCCGGTATCGTCGCGTCGGCCCCGTTGCCGATCAACGGTCGACCGGTGAGGGCGACGAAGGGATCGGCGGCCGCGAGCGCTTGCAGGGGATTGATGTTGCCGGCTTCCGCGGTGGCGTATTGCGCCGCAGCCCCGTTCATCAGCTGGACAAACTGCTGGTGGCACGCTGCAGCGTCGACGCTGAGCGCCTGGTAGGCCTGGGCATGGGCGCCGAACAAAGCCGCGATGGCCACGGAGATTTCATCGGCACCGGCGGCCAATAAGTCCGAGGTTGGGAACGCTGCCGCCAAGTTGGCCGCGCTGACGGTCGAGGCGATGTCGGCCAGGTCGTTCGCAGCCGCTGTCACGAACTGTGGCGCTGCGAACACCCACGACATCACGACCTCCTGCGACGGACTCCCTCAGGCAGTGGCTCGGCCTTCAAAGCACATCGGAGCATATGCTCTCAGATTTGCTGACGAGTGTGCAATAAAGCCCCAGAACTCCGTATCCACCAACAGTGGGCAGCGACCGATATCTATTCGAGACCGTCGGTACCCGGTACCAAGGGTATTGACTAAATGATGTGATCTGCCTAACGTCGGAGGTACCCGATCGAAGGGACGTCAACGATGACTACCGCGGTGCGCCCGAGTGGACCGAGTCGTGAAGAGTTCTCTGAACGCCTGCTCAAGGGCTCGGTGAAAAAGTCCTACGAACCTGTCGTCGACATCGACTGGGACGCCCCACTGGACCCGGACAAGTTCTTTCTGCCGCCACGACTGGTGTCGCTTTACGGCACCCCGATGTGGGACGAGATGACCCGCGAGCAGCAGATCGAATTGTCCCGGCACGAACTCGTGAACACGCTCTCGGCCGGGATCTGGTTTGAGAACATGCTCAACCAGTCGTTGCTGCGGACCATCCTGCATGAAGATCCCACCAGTCGGTCCACGCATTACAAATTGACGGAGCTCGGCGACGAGACCCGCCACATGGTTATGTTCGGCAAAGCAATCGAGCGGGTGGGCGCAAAACCGGTGCAGCCGAGGCGTTTTCATCGCTACATCATCAACGCACTGCCGCTGGCATTTCAGCGCGGCTCGATGCTTTGGGTGGCCGCGCTGATCGGTGAGGAGATCTTCGACTCACTGCAGCGCCAGATGATGGACGATGACGAGTTGCAGCCGATCATCCAGCGGCTCATGCGGATTCACGTCACCGAAGAAGCCCGTCACATTCAGTTCGCGCGCGACGGCGCCCGCAAACGGGTCGCCGAGATGCCCCGGTTCAACCGCTGGTTCATGGCCAACATCAACGGCATTGGTGGGTACTTCTTCAATTACCTGTTCAGCAACCCGGTCCCGTATGCCCGCACCGGTTTGGATGCGCAGCGCGCCCGACGTGCCGCACGCACCAGCGCGCACCGCCGCGAAGTACAAATGGCTGGATTCGCCCCGCTGGCAGCGTTTTTGACCGAGATAGGCCTGATGGGCCGAATTGCCCGCCGGGCCTGGAAGCGCAGCAGGTTTTTGTGACACTTGCGACAGAGGTAGCGATCGTCGGCGCGGACACCCGCGCGCGAAGGGTCCAGACAGCGCTGCAGGCGGCCGGCGTCACCGACATCGCAATGCTCGACGAGGTGCACGGTTCGGCGTTCGACGACGACGCGGACAGCTGGGTACTGCAGACCGCCGACACGGTGGTCCGGGCCGGTGTCGTGGTCGCCGCCCACCCATCGGCCTTCGTCCCTTGGATTCCAGACCTGTTCGGACGCAGCGACTTTCGTGGCGATTCCTTTCCTGCCGCACAGTTAAGTCCAAACTTTCATCCAGCCGGTAAGCGCATCGCGGTCATCGGCACCGACTCCCACGCCGGCCACCACCTGAGCCGGCTCGTTGAATCGGCGAAATCGGTCACCATCATCGCCCACCCGCCACGCCGGGTGGTTACCGATGCAGCGCTATGGCCGACCCGCGCCAAGCGCTGGCTACTGCGCCGGACCCCGCCGGTGCGACCGGTGGCGAAAGCTCCGATCGACGCGATCACGTCAACCGGAATCCGCACTACCGACGGTGTCGAATACCCCTTCGACGTCATCATCTACGGCACCGGGTTCACGGTCGGCGGCTTCGCGGCCGACGATGCGCCGCTCACCGGCGCCGGCGGGGTGACCCTGCGCCAAGCCTGGTACGACGGCATGGAGCCTTTCCTCGGGGTGGCCGTTCGTGGATTCCCCAACTACTTTTTTCTTGCCGGTCCAGATACCGGCGCGCAGGCGGGCTATATCGCCGAGTGCGTCGCCCAGATGCAGCGCAGCGGCAGCCGTCGCATCGAGGTCCGTCGTAGCAACCAGCAGGTCTTCAACGAAAAGGCCCAGCTCGCGCCGCCCCCGTCGAGCGCAGTCGTCGCCGCGTTCGACCTCTCGTCCAGCGCGCCTGATTACGAAGACACCTACGACGGTGCCGCGACCCTTGAGATCGGCGGCATCCGCCACCCGGTGCGCGTCCGGCTTTGCGGACACCTCGACCCGCTGGACGGCAGCTACCACTGGCAGGGGACGGTGTTGGACGTCCTGCCGGACGACGCGCTGAAACGTGCGCGGGTGGGCACGCTGGTTGTCGGCCAACGCAGTGCGCCCGCTCGCATCGTCGAACAGACGCCTTGGGGCACGCACTCCGTGGCCGGAGTCGGCGCGCCCCCGTACGCCCTGAGCGGCTGAACCGCCGGCCGGCCGCCGAAAATTGGTGCATCGGGACCCAGCGGATTACCGCTAAGCTGGGTTTTCCGCAATTTGAAGGTTGACCGCGCACGCGAATTGGGTAACCCCCCTTGGTGGTGCATGCTGCGGCAGGCGAGAACTCAGTGTTCTTTGCTGTGCCGCGGCGCGCCGGTGACGCGTTGCACTTTCACAAATTGGGGCGTTTGTCCGAAGATAGCCATGCACGCGGCATTAATAAGACATATGGCTGAAGCAGTTGGTGGGGCAGAGTTCGAGGAGCGGGACATGGAACCGGACGACACGGTGGAACTGGCCTGCCTGTTCATCGGCGGTTTCGTTGGGTGCCTCCGGTGAACGCGGTGGCCAAGTCACCGAGTTCGCTGGACATTGCTTCGCGGACCGAGGAATCGGTGGTAATGCTGACCGCCGACGGTGTTTTGGACGCGAATAATTCCGCCGAGCTGCGCGACACCATCACCAAGGCCACCCTGGACGTACCGGCCGCTGTGGTTATCGACGTCAGCACGCTGCAGGTGCCTGAGGATTCCACCTGGTCGGCTTTCGTCAGCGCGCGCTGGCAGTTGGACACCCGCCCGGACGTCCCGATCGTCCTCGTCTCGACGAACCGGGCAACCCGCGAAGCCATCACTCGCAGCGGGGTCGCCCGCTTCATGCCGGTCTACCCGACCGAGAAGGGCGCGGTGAAGGCCGTCGCCAAGCTGGGGCGCCGCAAGCTGCAGCACGCGACCGCGAAGCTGCCCGCCAATCTGACCAGCCTGCGCGAATCACGTCAGCTCGTCCGCGAGTGGCTCACCAATTGGTCGAAGCCGGGGCTGATCCCGGTGGCGCTAGTTGTGGTCAACGTGTTTATCGAAAACGTGCTCGAGCACACCGGCAGCGACCCGGTGATGCGGATCGAATGCGAAGGCCAGACCGCGACGATCGCGGTGTCCGACGCCAGCGGCGCTCCGGCGGTGCGGTTGCAGTCACCCCCCAAGGGCATCGACGTTTCGGGTCTGGCGATCGTCGACGCATTGTCGCGCGCGTGGGGTAGCACGCCGACGTCCTCGGGCAAAACGGTCTGGGCTGTCATCGGGCCGGAAAACCAGCTCTGACGCCACGCTGCCTTCGTCGCTAGTCTCGGTTGAGCCCCCCTTCGACGAAAGCAGGGATTACGTGCGGTTCAGCTATGCGGAGTCGTTGACCGATCCGGCGTTCTACATTCCGCTGGCCAAAGCAGCAGAGGCGGCCGGCTACCACAGCATGACCATCGCCGACAGCTTGGCATACCCGTTCGAATCGGACTCCAAATATCCGTACACGCCCGACGGGAGCCGCGAGTTCCTCGATGGCAAAGAGATCATCGAAACCTTCGTTCTGACAGCGGCATTGAGTGCGGTGACCACCACGCTGCGATTCAACTTCTTTGTGCTCAAGCTGCCGGTGCGGCATCCGGCGCTGACGGCCAAGCAAGTGGGTTCGCTGGCCGCGCTTAACGGCAACCGGGTGGGCTTGGGTGTAGGTACCAGCCCCTGGCCGGAAGACTACGAGTTGATGGGCCTGCCTTTTGCTAAGCGGGGCAAGAGAATTGACGAATGCATCGAGATCGTGCAGGGCCTGACCACCGGCGACTACTTCGAATTTCACGGCGAGTTCTACGACATTCCCAAGACGAAAATGAGCCCGGCGCCTACCCAGCCGATCCCCATCCTGGTGGGCGGCCACGCCGACGCCGCGCTGCGGCGAGCCGCGCGGCTGGACGGCTGGATGCATGGCGGCGGGAGTCAGCCGGACGAACTGGATCGACTCATCGCCAGGGTTAAGAAGTTTCGCGAAGAGGAGAACAAGCCCGGCCCGTTCGAGATCCACGTCATCTCGACGGACGCCTACACCGTCGACGGCATCAAGCGCCTCGAGGACAAAGGCGTCACCGACGTCATCGTGGGCTTCCGCTGGCCGTACATTATTGGACCGGACACCGATCCGCTAGGGAAGAAGATTCATCTCTTGGAGAAGTACGCCGACCAGGTCATGTCGAAAGTTTAACTGTCACAGTGGATCCCACTTTGGAGCTCGCTTCTCGCGGTGGGCAATGGCCGCCTCGGTCGGATTGTTGGTAAAGCCGGTCAGGATTTGGGTGCGGTTCTCGATCTCGATGGCATGCCGAAGGCTCGGGGCGTCCAGCGCCGCGTTGAGGCCAATCTTGGTCTGCCACACGCCGTAAGCGTTGTTCGCGGCGATCTCACGGGCCTTGTCCACCGCCGCCGTCATCAGGTTCTCGGCCGGAACCACCTCGTGCACCAGCTTGATCCGATAGGCCTCGGCGGCATCGATGATCCGGCCGGTCAGCATGAGTTCGCGCGCGGTTCCGGCGCCGACGATTTTCGGCAGTAGGTAGCTGGTGCCCATGTCCATCGACGAGAAGCCCGCTTTGATGAACACCGAACCGAACCGAGCGCTTTCGGAGGCGATCCGGATGTCGGCGTGTAGCGCAAAGGCCAATCCGCCGCCGACGGCGACACCGTTGACCGCGGCGATGACCGGGATCGGCAGCTCGTAGATCCGGACGAACAGATCGGCCAACCGTACTTGGGCGTCGTAGCTGACCTTGAATCCCGGCGTCTTGGGCCTGACCTCGGTCCAGGCTTCGCCGGTGCCGCTCAGGTCGGCTCCGGCGCAAAAGCCGCGCCCTTCTCCGGTCAGAATCGCGGCCCGAAAGTCGCCTCCGCTCAGCTCGTCCAGCGCCTCGTCCACGCCCTTTATCAGCGATCCGTCGATGGCGTTCAACAGTTTGGGGCGGTTGAGGGTGATGCAGGCGATGCCGTCTTCGAGGGTTTCCAGTTTGACTGCGGGGTCTGGTGCCATATCCGAACCGTAGGCGGATGCAGTCGGCTGTTTCACACCGGTCAGCGCTTCCGGGGGCATGTGTCTGTTTGCCCGACTCTGAGCGACTCTTCGAAAGACTTTTGATCCGGAACCCATTTGTCGGTCGAAGCCGGGCAATTCGCGGGGTTGCCCCGGCCTCGGCGCGGTCTCCGTAGGTATGTGTGCTCGTGCCCGGCTCCCAGCGACAACCAATTGTCGCTCGAAGCCGGGCAAACAGGACTACCCCGGCCTCGGCGCGGCACGACACGACACGACACCATCCCCGGCGACACATGTGCCCGTGCCCGCCCCACAGCGACAACCAATTGTCGCTCGAAGCCGGGCAAACAGGACTACGCCGGCCTCGGCGCGGCACGACACGACACGACACGACACCATCCCCGGCGACACATGTGCCCGTGCCCGCCTCACAGCGACAACCAATTGTCGCTCGAAGCCGGGCAAAACACATGGCACTCCCCCGGCGGGCAACCGCTACTGACGCTTGGCTAGCCATTCGGCCTGCATCACGAACAGTCCGAGCAACTCCGGTGCCGGTGTCGCAGGATCCAATTCGCAGTAGCGCCGGTACATGTTGACTACGACGCGCTCGGAGTCCAGCCAGGACGCATACTCGCCGAGATCGACGGCGTCGACCGCCTCTGCCAACGACAGTCCCTTCCGGTGCGCCTCGTCGGCCTGCTCGATAATGTGCTCGAAATACCCTCGGACGGCTCGTATTCCATCAGGGTCGGTGATTGGGCCGTGGCCGGGTACGACGATCGGCGCGTCCAGCGCGATCATCGCGTCACACGCCGCGATCCAGTTGGCGATCGGCCCAGACCAGACGATCGGTGTGCATCCGATGAACAACAAATCCCCGCCGAACAGCACCCCGGCATCGGGAACATGCACCACCGAGTCCGCGGCGGTGTGGGCGGGTCCCAGGTTCAGCAGGTCCACCCTCCGGCCCCCAACGTCGATGCGCAGATCGCGGTCGAATGTCTGGTCGGCGTTGCGCAGCGTGATACCGCTGAAATTGAAGTGTCCGAACCGATCTCGTGCGAACGCCGTCGCCACCGGACCCAGGTCCGCGGTTTGGATACCCACCAAGCGGTCCGCTCCTGCTTCGTGCGCGATCTCCTCCGCGGTGCCGGCGGCGGCAATGATCCGCACCGCGGCGTCGAGCAGTTGGTTGCCGTGTGTGTGGTCGCCGTTGGAGTGGGTGATCAGTGCGTCAGTGATCGGCGCGCGCTCGGTGATCGGCCGCATCGCGTCCAACATCTCCCGAGTCAACGCCAGGTCAAAAAGTGTGTCCACCAACAACGACGCACCGTCGCCGGCGACCAGACCGGCGTTGCTCCAACCGTATCCGCCGTCCGGCAGCGTCCACGCCCACACGCGGTCGGCGACTTCGTGCAATCCTCGGGTATACGGCACCTTCGCCGGCGCCGGGTTGACCCGCTCTCGGACAGGCGCAACGGCCGTCGGATTCGGCCGCGGCGCAAGGGGAAAGGGGGCTGGCGAGGACCGGACCGTTTGCCGGGTCTCCCCGAGACCCTCGGCCCGCAGGGTCACCACGTCGCCATCACGCAGCCAGCCCGGAAACGACTCCGCCTTGCCGAGGTGCTCGACCAGCGTGCAGGTAGGCACCGTGCCGGAACCGATGACGTCGCCTGGGCGCAGCGTTACCCCGCGCGACGCGTAGGAGATGACCTCACCGAAGGTCCAGTCCATGGCTGCGGTGCAGCCCGAGCCGATGACAGTGTCGTTAACCAGCGCCGTCACTTGCAGATTCAGCCTGCCGTCGCGGCGGTGGGACTCGAGCTCGTCGGCGGTGACCAGATACGGGCCCAGCGTGACGCCGCTGTCTTTGCCCTTAGCCTGACCAATGCGCAGCTGGCCCTCCAGCATCTGCAGATCGCGGGCCGACCAGTCGTTGAAGATCATGTACCCGATGATCGCCTGCTCGGCTTGCTCGACGGTGAGATCCTTTCCGGCCGTGCCTATTACGGCGGCGATCTCCAGTTCGAAGTCCTGCCAGGCACTTCCCGGTGCCATCGGCGCATCATCGTAAGGACCCAATACCGTTGCTGGGCAGGCGAAGTAGAACGCCGGAATGCGGTACCAGGTGTCCATCAGAACCCGGCCACCACCGGTCGCTTCCTGACAGTTGCGCATGTGGTCCAAAAAGCATAACGAGTCGCGGATGGACGGCGGCCGCGGGATGGGCGCCGACAGTGAGACATCACTCAGGCGCAACACAGCCGCCGGTGAACGCAACGCCTGCTCACCGGCCGCACGCAAAACGTCGGGTCCGAAATCGATCAGCCCCAGCAGGGTTTGCCCAGCGGCCAGTGCGTAGATCTCGTCACCGGAGAGCACGCCCACACGCTCGTCATCACCGTCGCGATAGGTAACCCACTTCATTCGCGCACCACCTCACTTGGTTCCTTGTCCGGCCGCAGTCCACGCCAACTTGACTGACGCAACCGGTTGTCCGGAGTCCATTCGCTGTAACGGACCTCGCCAACCAGCACGGGCTTTACATACGTCACCCCTCGTGCCTCGCGAGCGGGAAGCTTTGGCCTGAAGGGGGATTCGTCGGTGTGAAGCGGCGCCAGCGTCTTCTTCAAGCTAGCCAGCTCACGGTCGGTGAATCCGGTGCCGACCCGGCCGGCGAACTGCAACCCGTCCGGGCCCGGGATCCCCAGTACCAGCGCTCCGATACCGCTGCTGCGACCGCCTTCGCCCACCCGCCAACCGCCGATCACGACTTCCTGGGTGTTCCAATGCTTGTCCTTGATCCACGATGCCGACCGCCGGCCCGGCTGATAGCTCGAGTCGCGCTTCTTGGCGACAACACCTTCCCAACCGCGCTGGCGCGAGTAGGCCAACGCCTCCTCCCCGTCCCCGGGCAGCAGCGGCGGGACGATGAGTTCACCCGCACTGCCAAGAGTTTCGAGGAGTTTGCGCCGGTCGGAATACTTGGCACGCAGCAGCGAACGACCGTCCAGATAAAGCAGGTCGAACGCCCAGAACTCGATGCGGGTGGCTCGGACCCGATTCTGCATCTCGTTGAAGCTCGGTACACCGTCGGCGTTGAGGGCAACCACTTCCCCGTCCAGCACCACATGGTGGTCCGCGAGATCGGCGGCCAGCGAACGCAATTGCGGATATTCACCGGTGACGTCACGGCCGCTGCGCGAGCGCAACCTTAGCGCACCGTGGTCGGCATCCACCAGCAGGCGATAGCCGTCCCACTTGCCCTCGAACGCCCACTGACTCGGTTTGAGGTCCGCCACGGAACCGTGGGTGGCGAACATCGGGGAAAGACCGTCGAACTCGAAGACCTTCTGGTCTTTCATCCGGTGCGCCAGCCATTGGTCACCCTTGGTCTGAATCAGCGCGTAGCGCCCCGAAATTCGGTTCCCGTGTAAGTTGACGATGACTTCACCTTTTTCGGAACCCTTTTCGGAATCCTTTGCGGGGTCACGGAATTTCTCGGCTTCGTAGGTGCCCGAGTCCCAGATGACCACCTTCCCCGCGCCGTACTCGCCCTTGGGAATGGTGCCCTCGAAACCTCCGTATTCGAGCGGATGGTCTTCGGTGTGCACCGCCAGATGGTTCACCGACGTGGTTTCGGGCAGGTTCTTCGGCACCGCCCAGGACACCAGCACACCATCGCGTTCCAGCCGGAAGTCGTAATGCAGTCGACGGGCGTGGTGCTCCTGGATGACGAATGTGTTGCCCTCCCCGGCAGCAGGTTTCGATGCCGGCACCGGCTCCGGGGTTTTCGACGCATCCCGCATGCTGCGGTACTTACTCAGCCGATCGGGCAGCGAGACAGCCGGGTCCAACGGATCAAGCAAATCTCCGTCCCGGGCCACCCGGGCCAGCACCTCGTCGTATCGCAGTTGGCGTAAACCGGGATCGTCGAGTTCCTCCCACGTTCTCGGTGCCGCGACGGTTGGATTCTCCCGACCGCGCAGCGAATACGGCGCGATGGTCGTCTTCGCACCGTTGTTCTGGCTCCAGTCCAAGAAGATCTTGCCCGACCGCACGTTCTTGGCCATCACCGAGGTGACCAGCTTCGGCATCGCCTTTTCCAGTTGCTGTGCAACGCGTTTGGCCAACACCGTGGCGCCGCGGCTGCTGACCGGCTCGTCGAGCGGCGCATACAGGTGCACACCCTTGCTGCCACTGGTCAGCGGGTAGGTGGTCAGCCCGATGTCGGCCATCAAGTCGCGTACCGCGCGGGCAACTTCGGCCAGTTGGGCCATCGTCACGCCGTCGCCCGGGTCCAGGTCGAACACCAACCGAGTCGCGGGGCCAGGCTTGAGACTCTCGCCCTTTCGCGTCCACTCCGCGACGAATCGCCACTGCGGTACGTGCACCTCCAGCGCCGCCTGCTGCGCAATCCAGGCCAAACCGTCGACGCTATCGATGATCGGGTAGGTGGTGGTGCCGGAGCGGTGGGTGATGCTCGCGCGGGGCAGCCAGGCCGGCGCCGACGACGCCAGTTGCTTTTCGAAGAAGGCGGGTTCCTCGACACCGTTCGGCCAGCGCTTACGTGTAGCGGCCCGCCCGGCGATGTGCGCAACCATCACTTCGGCGATGCCGGTGTAGTAGTCGAAGATGTCGCGCTTGGTGGTCCCCGTCGCCGGGTACAGCACCTTATCGGCGTTGGTCAGCTTCACCCGCTGCTGCTGTGCCGAACCCATAGTGTCAACGTAACGTGTCGGGCATGGGGCAGGGCTTGATCGGCCTCGTGATCGGCGAGGCCCTCATCGACATCGTGATCGGCCCGACTAGCGCCGAGCATGTCGGCGGCAGTCCACTCAATGTCGCCGTCGGGTTGGCCAGGCTGGGCCGAGAAGTCGACTTCTTGACGCGCATCGGCGATGACGCCGCCGGTCACCGCATCGTCGAATACGTCAAAGACTCTGGCGCACGGTTGGTTTCGGGCAGCGTCGGGTCCGGGCGAACCTCCTCGGCGGTGGCGACCATCGGGCCTGACGGTTCGGCGACCTATTCGTTCGACCTGGATTGGCAGCTCGCGGGCACACCACCCGTCCCGCCGCCACTATTCGTGCACACCGGCTCTATCGCCACCGTGCGTGAGCCTGGTTGCTTGGCGGTGGCAGCTCTGCTGGACGCCTATCGGGTCTCGGCCACCATCACCTTCGACCCTAACGTGCGACCGTCGCTGATCGTCGATCGCGATCAGGCCCGCGAGCGGGTCGACAAGGTCCTCGAGCGCGCCGACGTCGTCAAGGTCAGCGAGGAGGATCTGCGCTGGCTCGTTCCGGACCGAGCACCGCAGGACACCGCACGCAGCTGGCTGGCTTCTGGGCCAGCGATCGTGGCGCTGACCCTGGGCGAGCGCGGTGCGCTGGCGTTCTGCGCCGCCGGTGAAACGCGGGTACCGGCCAAGCCGGTCGAGGTGGTGGATACCGTCGGCGCCGGCGACGCGTTCATGGTCGGACTGCTCGATATGTTGTGGGAGCTGGGTTTGTTGGGCGGCGACCGGCGAAATGCACTGCGCCAGATCGGACTCGACGCGTTGACGGCGGCGCTCGAGGTAGCGGCGGCCACGGCGGCGTTGGCTGTCGCGCGCGCCGGGCCCTGACGCGGCGGCCTGCGGCCGGCGGGTGGTTCCCCCCAGCTCGCGCGAATAGCGGCATACTGACAAAATGCGCTCCATCTGGAAAGGCTCGATTGCGTTCGGGCTAGTCAATGTGCCGGTCAAGGTGTATAGCGCCACCCAGGACCATGACATCAAGTTCCATCAGGTGCACGACAAGGACAACGGGCGCATCCGCTACAAGCGTGTCTGCGAGGTGTGCGGCGAGGTCGTCGAATACGCGCATATCGCCCGAGCTTTTGAGTCCGACGACGGGAAGTCGGGGTCGCGAATCTCGTCGGGCCACAGCAATGTGTGGATCACCATCACGTCACGTTTGCCGAAATCCTTGACGCGCAAGGCTGCCAGCCTTGTCTTGTTACGCAACGAAAAGTGGACGATGGCCATCCGGTCGGTCTCGGCGAGGGTCTTGGCCAGCAGCACATACGATTTGGAGGATTTTGAGTCCGGCTCCAAAAAGTAGCTGCGGTCGAACAGCATCGGATCGACCTCGCTGGCCGGGACGAACTCCAAAACCTCGATCTCGCGGCTGCGTTCCTCAGGCAAGGTAGCGATGTCGTCGTCGGTGATGATCACCGACTTCCCGTCGTCGGACTCAAAAGCTCGGGCGATATGCGCGTATTCGACGACCTCGCCGCACACCTCGCAGACA
>NZ_LZLS01000167.1 GCF_001673365.1 Mycobacterium asiaticum | reverse complement strand
ATCGCTGCGCGTGCCGAGCAACACCCGACGCAACTCGGTGCGCGGAGACGTGGCCAACGTCAGGATCTCGCCGTCGATCCAGTCCGCCTGGTGCAGTACCTCGACCCAACTGTGGCCGGTAACCACTTGCAACACAACATCATCGCCGACTACGCCATCGACCTTCAGCGACTCCAAGATTTCGCGTGCCTGCACCGCCCACGCTTCCAAAACCGCATCCTCGACGGCGAGATCCTGACGTTGGCCACGTCTCCGCGCACCGAGTTGCGTCGGGTGTTGCTCGGCACGCGCAGCGACAAGATCATTCGCCATAGTCCGGTGCCGGTACTGGTGCTGCCCGACTAATTGTTGCACCGAGCGTGCGGGCTAGCGCTGCGCGGCGGCGTTGGCCGCCGCTTGCGCCTGTCGCAACGTGGTAGCGATATCGCCCCGGCCCAAAAACATTTCGTCGAAGTAAGGTTGCAACGCCTCATTACCGGCGGCGAATCCAGCACCGCCCGGGGCGGGTATGCGTGGGCCCGCCAGTACCGAGAAGAACGGTGTGACATCCACGCCCCTGGCCTTCCAGTAGGCGAAGTAGACGGGCTGGGCGGAAAGCACCGCAGGGATGGCTGCACCCTCGCGGCCCAGATAGGCATTCCCCTCGCTGCTGCCCATCCAGGCCAACACCTGGCGCACCGCCTCCGGATGTGACGAGGCGGAATTACCTGCCGCGGCAATGCCATTAGTGACGCTTACCCGGCCTTTTGGTCCGGCGGGCATCATCGCCACCCCCCAGCGAAAGGTGGCATCGCGGGCCACCGAAGCCAGGCTGTAGGTCCCCGACTGAAACAGTGCCATCTTGCCGGCCAGGAACTGGTTGCGGGAGAAATCACCGTTGCCGTTGGTGTCGGAGGCCGGTGGTGCGACGTGGTCCTCGTTGATCAAGCCGACGAGGTAGCGGAAAGCTTGCAGCGCCTCGGCGTTGTCGAAGGCGAACTTATTGTCGCGCTGGAAGACCCCGCCAGCCGAACCGATGTAGTTCAGGTAGATGGCCTGCGGGTCGTTGGCGGCGTTGTATCCCCATTGCCGGACCCGGCGAGGCTCGAAACCTATTGTGCCGGCGAGGTGCCCGTCGGCGTCGACGGTGAGTTTGGCGAGCACCGACCGCAACGTGTCGTCATCGCCCGGGCTCCAGCGCAGGCTGTCCAGGTCGGCGGGATTGATGCCTCCGGCAGCCAACAGGTCGGCATTGTAGAAGAGGGCTATTCCCGCGTCGGTTAGTTGCGGCACCGCCCACAGTGTCCCGTCACGGGTGAACTGGTCGGTGATGGCCGGCTCCCAATCCCGTTCGTGCGGATCGATTTTGATGAGCCGGCCGCTGTCGGCGTAGGCGTCGAGGTAGGCGTTGGAGAGCCAGAAGATGTCATCGGCGCTGCCACCGGCTACGTCGGTGCGCAGCGTGTCGAAATAATTGGAGAACGCGACCATGTTGGTGCGGACCTCGATGTCCGGATGTGTGCGGGTAAAGGCTTCGAACGACCGTTTATACGCCGCTGCAATGGGTTCGGCCCACAACCGCACAGTCACCACGATCTTGCCGTCGTCACCCGAGTGGCCCATCAAGACCGCCGTCGTCATCAACAGCGCGGTGATCAGGGCCAGTGCGGCGGCGAACAGGGTCGAAAAGCGGGGGCGGTTCATTTGAGCCCAGATACCAGAATCGAGGAGACGATGTGGCGCTGGAAAGCCATGAACAACAAGGCCAGTGGCACGATCGCGACCGTCGTCGCCGCCATGACCAACGTCCACTGCGAGTTGTACCGTGACTGCAGATCGGCGGTAGCCACTGTCAGCACCCGCCACTTGCGTCCGCTGGTGATTACCAACGGCCACATGAAGTTATTCCACTGCGAAACAACGGTGATCATCGTCAACGCTGCCAGCACCGGCTTGGATGATGGCAGGATCACATGCACCAGCACGTCCAATGTGTTGGCGCCGTCGAGGTGCGCAGCGTTGACCAGGTCGTCGGGGATCAGACGAAAGTGCTCGCGCAGCAGGAAGATCGCATACGGTGAACCGAACACGAACGGAATCACCAACGCCCAGAACGTGTTACGCAAACCCATTTGGGCCATCATCAGGTACAGCGGAACCACCGTCACCGTGCCCGGCACCATCAGCGTGGCGACGTAGACCCAGAAGAGGCCGTCGCGTCCCGGAAACTGCAGGCGCGCAAATGCGTATCCGGCCAGCACCGAGAACGTCATCTGCCCCAGCAGGATAACCGCGGTCATCAACGCGGTCACCGCCGCGGCCCGGCCGAACCCGGTGCCGCCCAGATCGGCATAGTTGGCCAGGGTCGGAGGACGCGGGACTTGCAGCGGCGAACCCGTGGCGAACTGATGGGCCGAGGTGAACGAAGTCAGCAGCCCAAGGGCGAACGGCGCCAGGGTGATTAGGGCACCGATCACCAAACCGGCGTAGATCAGCGCGTTACGTAAGTTCATAGGTGATCCGCTTGCGGAAGTACAGGTGCTGAACGAACGTGACGCCGACCAAGATGACGAACAAGACCACCGCCATGACCGCGGCACGGCCGATCGCGGCAGCGCCGAACGCCTCGGCATAGATCTGGTGTGCCACCAGATCGGTGCTGCCTTCCGGGCCGCCACCTGTCAGCGCGTACACGGTGTCGAAAACCTGTGCGGTGCTCACGATCCCGGTGACCAACACGAAGAACGTGGTGGGTCGCAACATCGGCAATGTGATGCGCCAGAACCGCTCCCAGGAGTTGGCGCCGTCGGTGCGGGCGGCGTTGTGGATGTCCTCCGGGATGGCCAGCAGACCGGCCAAGAAGGACAGCGAGACATAGCCGACGTTGGTCCAGATCACCACCGCCGAGACCACCGGCAGCGCCAGGTCCGGATTGGTCAACCACTCGATGCGGCGGCCGAGCACGGTACTGACCGCGCCGTCGGTGGGGGCCAGGATCCAGCGCCACAACACGGCAATGGCCAGCGGCGCGCAGATCCACGGCAGCACGTACAGCGTGCGGAACAAGCCGGTCCCCGGGAGCCCGCGGGACAGCATCATCGCGGCCAGCAGCCCCAGCGCCGTCTGAGTTGGAACCACGAGCAGTACGAAGATCGCGGTGACCACCAGCGAATCGCCGAAGTCGGCGTCTTGGAGCACCGACCGCCAGTTGGCCAGGCCGACATAGTGCAGCGGGCCGAGTAGATCCCACCGGTACAAGCTCAGCCACACCACCACCAGGATCGGCAGCAGCAAAAATGCGATCACGCCGAACAGGCTGGGCGCCAGCAGGGTATACGCCAGCGCGGTGGAACGGCGTGGCGCGTCGGACATGAATGTATTAAAGCCGGTCGTTACGGTGGACCCGTGACAGCGAACCGGGGAATCGACGCCGACTTCCTGGACCTGCCGCGCCACCAGTTGGCGGACGCCGCGTTGGCGGCTGCCAGAGCGGCCGGGGCCAGTTATGCAGACCTGCGGGTTCACCGCATCAGCACCGAAATCATCCAGTTACGCGACGGTGAACTCGAGACCGCCGTCGTCACTCGCGAGGTCGGGCTGGCGGTGCGGGTGATCGTGGCAGGCACGTGGGGGTTCGCCTCGCATGCCGAGCTGTCGCCTGACGTGGCGGCGCGGACCGCGCGGCACGCCGTGCAGGTCGCCACCATCTTGGCGGCGCTCAACACCGAACAGGTCCGGCTCGCATCGGAACCGGTGTACCGCGACGCGGAGTGGGTGTCGAACTACGACATCGACCCGTTCGGGGTTCCGGCGTCAGAAAAGATCAGCGTGCTGCAGGACTACTCCAGGAGATTGCTGGACGGCGATGGCGTGGACCACGTGTCGGCCAGCCTGAACGCCGTCAAGGAGCAGACCTTCTACGCCGACAGCTTTGGTTCATCGATCACCCAGCAGCGGGTGCGGCTGCTGCCGCAGCTGGAAGCGGTGACCGTCGATGCCGCCGAGGGCAGCTTCGACTCGATGCGCACGTTGGCGCCGCCGACCGCGCGAGGCTGGGAAGTGGTGGCCGGCGACGACGTCTGGAACTGGACCGCAGAACTCGCCGAGCTGCCCGACCTGCTGTATGAGAAGGTGCGGGCACCGTCGGTGATGGCGGGGCCAACAGATCTGGTGATCGATCCCACCAACCTGTGGCTGACCATTCACGAATCTATCGGTCACGCAACCGAATACGACCGCGCCATCGGTTACGAGGCGGCCTACGCCGGTACGTCTTTCGCGACTCCGGACAAGCTGCATTCGATGCAGTACGGCTCGCCGGTGATGAATGTGACGGCCGATCGCACCGTCGAATTCGGCTTGGCCACTATTGGTTACGACGACGAAGGGGTGGCCGCGCAGAGTTGGGATCTGGTGCGCGACGGGGTGTTCGTGGGCTATCAGCTCGACCGAGTGTTCGCGCCAAGACTTCACGGGCTGGGGGAGGCGCGCTCCAATGGGTGCTCGTATGCCGATTCGCCCCACCACGTGCCGATCCAGCGGATGGCCAACGTGTCCCTGCAACCAGGTCCGGAGGATCTCAGCACTGAGGATCTGATCAGCCGGATCGACGACGGGGTCTACATTGTCGGTGACAAGTCCTGGTCGATCGATATGCAGCGCTACAACTTTCAGTTCACCGGGCAACGGTTTTACCGCATCCGGGGCGGCCGCCTCTATGGGCAGCTGCGTGATGTCGCCTACCAGGCCACCACCACCGACTTCTGGAACTCGATGGAAGCCGTCGGCGGCCAATCGACATGGCGGCTCGGCGGCGCACTCAACTGCGGCAAGGCCCAGCCCGGACAGGTCGCCGCGGTCAGCCACGGCTGCCCGTCGGCATTGTTCCGGGGCGTCAATGTGCTCAACACCCGTACCGAGGGCGGCCGATGATCACACCTCAGCACGTCATCAACATCGTTTTGGACGAGGCCGCCAAGATCGGTCGCGCCGACGAGACCATGGTGCTGGTCACCGACAAGGTCGAAGCAACGCTGCGCTGGGCGAACAATTCGATGACCACCAACGGCGTCACGGTGACCCGCAGCGTGACGGTGATTTCGATTGTGCGAGAAGGTGATAGCGCCCGGGTCGGGACGGTGGTGTCGGGCGAGGCCGATCCGTCGGTGCTGCCCGGGCTGGTGGTGTCATCCCAGGATGCGGCCCGTTCGGCACCGGAGGCCGGTGATGCCGCGCCGCTGCTCGGTGACTCCGGAGAACCAGTCGACTGGGACGCGCCCGTGTCCGGCACCGGCGCCGGGGTTTTCTCCGGTATCGCGGGTCCGCTGTGTCGGGGCTTCCGGGGCGCCGACAGGCTGTATGGGTATGCGCACCACAGTGTTTCGACGACATTCCTGGCGTCGTCGACGGGTCTGCGGCGGCGCTACACCCAACCGTCCGGGGCGATCGAGGTCAACGCCAAGCGCGGGGACGCTAGCGCCTGGGCGGGCATCGGTACGTCGGATTTCGTTGACGTGCCGATAGATTCGCTGCTATCGGATCTCTCGACGAGACTGGGCTGGGCATCGCGATCGGTGGAGTTGCCGGCGGGCCGGTACGAGACGATCATGCCGCCTTCGACGGTCGCCGACATGATGATTTATCTCGGGTGGACGATGGCCGGTCGCGGGGCGCAGGAGGGCCGCACTGCGCTGTCGGCGCCCGGTGGCGGGACCAGAGTGGGCGAGCGGCTCACGGATCTTCCGTTGACGTTGTTTTCTGATCCGCTGGCGCCGGGCTTGGCGTGCACGCCGTTCGTCGCGGTCAGCAATTCCTCGGAGACGATGTCGGTGTTCGACAACGGCATGGAGATCGGGCAGGTCGACTGGATCCGCAACGGGGTGATCAACTCGTTGGCCTATCCGCGTGCCACGGCCGCCCGCTACGACGCGCCGGTAGCCGTTGCCTGCGACAACATCGTCATGACGGGCGGATCGGTCGACCTGGCCGACATGATCGCCGCCACCGAGCGCGGCTTGTTGCTGACCACACTCTGGTACATCCGCGAGGTCGACCCGACCACGCTGCTGCTCACCGGCCTGACCCGCGACGGCGTCTACCTGGTCGAGGACGGTGAGGTGACCGGGGCCGTCAACAACTTCCGCTTCAACGAGAGCCCGCTGGATCTGCTGCGGCGGGCGACCGAAGCCGGCGTCAGCGAGAAGACGTTGCCGCGCGAATGGGGCGACTGGGCGACCCGGGCGGCGATGCCGTCGCTGCGGATACCTGACTTCCACATGTCGTCCGTGAGCCAGGCTCAATAGGTTTACCGTATGAGGGATGACGGACCTCGATCCTGACTACCTGGCGCGTTTTGTCGCCATGTCTGGTGGCGATGGGCGTGTTGCCGGAATGGTTCGGCGGGTGTGCGCCGGCGCGATCGGACTGCCGCCGTTACCGTTTCCTGAGTCGGACGTCGAGCGGGTGTCGGAGGCGAACGCCGTCGTCGCCGAATTCGCCGAGCAATTCAGCATCGACGTTTCCATGATCAGCGCCGAGCAGCGCTCGCAATTACTCAAATACCTGGGCGACAGCACATTTCGGGTCGTGGTCTCCATCTTTATCGCCGACTTCGTACCGCGGGTGCGGGCTGGCCTGGAAGCTTTGGGTGTTGGTTCGCAGTATCTGGCGTGGGTGAACAGTCCGATGGTGTGGGATCACGACAGTGACCCCTCGGCGGTGTTGCTGGGTGAATTCGCACCCGCGGTGGCCCGGATGCGTGCGCTGGACCCGGTGACGTCCGAGTTGGTCAGGCTGCGGGTCGCCGTCGCGCACAACTGCCGGTTGTGCAGGTCGTTGCGTGAAGGCAACGCCTTGCACGCGGGCGGTTCGGAGTCGTTGTACGACGAGATCACCCGATTCGAGACGTCCAACATGCTGGACGAACGCGCTAAAGCAGCGCTGCGGTATACGGATGCGTTAATTTGGAGCCCTGCGCACCTCGCCGTCGACGATGCCGCCGAGGTGCGCTCCCGCTTTTCGCCGGAGGAGGCGGTGGAGCTGACCTTCGACATCATGCGCAACTCGGCCAACAAAATTGCGGTGTCGTTGGGCGCCGATGCGGCGCGGGTGGAATCGGGCACTGAGCGGTATCTGATTGATGTCGATGGTCAGACCATCTTCAGCTAATCGAGTCGTGGCGGCTGTCATGGTTGTGGCCGGCGCCCTGAGCGGGTGTTCGGAGCCCAACAAGAAGTTCACCATGCCCACCGAAACCGGTCACCCCGCGACTTCGAGTTTCATGCCGCCGATCTATCCCGGAACGACCGTGTCGATTCCGCCGCCGAACGCATCATCGTCATCGCCGTCGACCTCGACCACAACGTCGACGACGCCGGCAGGAGCCCGCATGCTGCCGGGTGACGGCACGTTTCGGATGGGAGTTGGGCTGCAGGCCGGCACCTACCGGTCGCAAGGTGGCGACTCCTGCTATTGGGAGCGACTGAGGGGCTTCGGTGGGCAGACCGCCGACATCATCGCCAACGGCGCCGGGATCATTCCGCAGGTGGTGCAGATCCTGCCGACCGACGCGGGCTTCAGATCCCAAGGTTGTGCGCCGTGGATTCTGCAGTCCGAAACGACTACGACGACTTCGACGACCTCTTCGACGACGCCGGTGGCGCTTCCACCGGGTGCTCAAGCGTGCCCGTCGACCTCCGGGCCCGCGGGTGGCTTCACGCATTCCGCGGCGGGATCGACCGACACGTCTTGTCCCTTCGCCGAGCAAGTGCGGGTCGCCTACGGGGCAGGCGGACCGGCCAGCGTGACACCGCGTCAGGTCGAAGCGGTGAGTCCCGTGACCGGCCAGCACTACACGATGACGTGTGCGGCCAACGGATCCCTGGTGGTGTGCAACGGCGGTAACGGCGCGGTCGTCTACGTGTATTGAGTCCGCGACCGGGGTAGCAGTCTCTGTATGGCGTTTTTACGAGAGAGTCCAATCCGCGGGCGGCGGCTGCGGTTTCACGAAGCCCTCGGGGAGCGCATCGCCATGAGCCGGCTCGGCTCCAATCTCGCGGTCCACGTTGCGCCACGGGTTGACAGGGTGCTGATACCCCGGACCAACGGACGCCTGAGTTCCGCCGGCCTGGACCGGGTCGGGTTGCTGACCACAACCGGAGCCAAGTCCGGTCGTCCGCGCACCAATCCGCTGACGCTGATCGAGGACGGCGACGGGCTGCTGGCGATCGGTTCCAACTACGGGGGCCCCAAGCACCCGGGGTGGAGCGCCAACCTGGTGGCCAACCCCGAATGCACCATCGAGTACAAGGGGCCGCCTCGGCAATACCGGGCCGAACTGCTGACCGGCGATGACCGCGCGGCCGCGTGGGACACCGCCGTCGACTTTTACGCCGGCTACGACAGCTATCGCGCCAGCGCCGCGCCTCGCGAGATCAGAGTGTTTCGGCTGCGGCCTGTTGACTGACTTGCCGGTGCCGCGTCGCTGTCGGGTGTTCTTGCCGCGCTAGTGTGGTCGTGCTTCGCTGGGGCGGTAGCTCAGTCGGTTAGAGCCGCGGACTCATAATCCGTTGGTCGTGGGTTCGAGCCCCACCCGCCCCACCGTACTAACTGGTCAGAGGGTTTCGTAAGGTTTATTTCGACTCGAGACGGATGCGATTTACCGGCGCCGCACCGGCGCTTCGGTTAGCAGGACGCTGCAGCAGTCACTAGCGAATTCCCAGGGTCACCGATGGTGCGGCGAACCGCTTCACCAGTTCGTGCTCGCTGCGTTTGTCTTTGACGGGCCAGTACCACAAGGCGAAAGTGACGCGAATAAGCCATTGTGCGGCTAGAGGGTCGCTGCGCCCGATCATTTCTTCGGCCATCTTGACCACGAAGGGTGATGCGGTCACGGTTCCGGTGTCGTGGTCGGGGCGAATGTCGCCGATCATCAGTTTTCCGAGCGGTTCAGCCCGCATGAGGTCCAGCGCGGTGACAATGGCAGTCGCAACGCGCTCAGTTCCCTCAACACCGTCTATGGCTTGCCGGATAGAGGTGATGATCCGCTGCGAGAACAAGGAGATAAGGCGGTCGAAAATCGCGGCCTTACCGCCTGTATGGCGATAGATGGTTGCGGACGAGCAATTCAGCTGCGCAGCCAAAGCATCGATGGTGAAGGCTTCGAACCCTTTGCGTGAGACGAGCTCTAAGGCAGCCGACATAATGCGATTACGTGCCTCGGCGCTACGGTCCACTCCGAGGACCCAATCCTTCTGTGTCACGGCTATCAGCCTTCCGTTCACAGCAGTGATAGACAACAACTCTTTTTTATCACCGTGAGACATATTCGTCGCGATGTCTCTCCAATATGTGCAGCTTCTGGCCGCTCTGAGAACAGAAGTGCTCGTCAGCCCTGTGTGGGCGTCTTTCAACTTCGCTGCCACATATTGACCGCGTGGGCGTCCGGTACCGACTCTGAGACAAGTGGTGTTAGAGAAGGTGTGCTGAATCGTGAACTACAGAGCAAAGCCCGCTGACGGTGCCACCACGATGTTCTCGCCGCTCATTGCGGCGGGGTGGTTGAACGTCTCTGCTGCGATACGCACACGCCGACGTGGGTACAGCGGGTGGACAGGTGCGGTCAATACTGACTATGACCCATTGGACCCAGCCGTCGCGGCGCAACCCCACGCTGCTTACGACGCCCTGCACCGCGGTGGTCGTGTTCACTACAACCCCCGGCGCGCGACATGGATTCTGCACAGACTCGACGATGTCCGCGCAGCCCTACGCGACACAGACCAGGTGACTAGCAGACATGGAGTGACCCGGGTACGGATGGTCGCCGATCTCGTCGTGGTTACCGATGGCGAGCAGCACAGCCGCCTGAGGAAACAAGTTCAGCCGGCGTTTACAAAAGGTGCGCTGGACGGTTGGCGCAACGTCATCGACAAGCTTGCCGCCGAACTCGTGGATGACATGATCGCTGTGGGTGACTGTGATGCCGTACAGCGGCTCACAATGCCGATGCCGCTTCGTGTGATCGCCGCCATCCTCGGCGTGCCGGAGAGCGACATCGCCGACTTTCGCCGTTGGTCAGACGAAGCCACCCAGATCATCAACGAGGAATTGTCAAGACCTGTGGATCGGGGTGTTTCAGGCGACCTCCGTTCCGGCTTGCTGGGCGTCGCGGTCTGATG
>NZ_LZLS01000166.1 GCF_001673365.1 Mycobacterium asiaticum | reverse complement strand
TGGCACCAACAAACCGCCCCCCAACGCCCCCACAACCAACCCCAACTCCTCCTCATGACCCACAAAACTCGTCGCCCGCCGCAACAACCCCGACGACGGCCGATCACACACCACCGGCGGCGGCGACGCTTCTTCCTTGATTCCGGCCGGTTCCAAATCCCATTGCATATCGGCGGTTTCGGCCGCGCCGGTGAGTATTTGCTGGTGCACCTCCTTGAGGTGCCCACCGGGTTCGACGCCGAGTTCCTCGACCAGCCACAGTCTGGTGCGGCGGTAAGTGTCCAGCGCGTCGGCCTGCCGCCCACACCGGTACTGCGCCAACATCAACTGCGCGGCCAACCGCTCATCCAACGGATGCGCGGCCTGCGCGGCCGTCACTTCGACCAAGAGCTCCGCATGCCGTCCCGCCCGCAATCCCACGTCGTTGCGATCCAGTTCGACGGCAAAACGTTCAGCCAACACCGCCCTACGCACCTCGTTGACCCACGGCGTGTCCAGGAACATGAACGGCTCACCCGCCCACTCCTGCAAGGCCTGCTCGAACAACGCCGAAGCCTCCGCCGCATCCGCGCTCGCCCGCGCCTGCGCTGCCAGATGGCGGAATCGGTGCAGATCCACCGACGAGGCGTCAGTGGTCAGCGAATAGCCCGACGGCCCCCGCGAGATTGTGACGCCATCGATGTCGGCGAGCAAACTGCGCAACCGAGAAACATAGCCCGCCAACGAATTTCGCGCACGCCGCGGCGGCCGATCCGACCACACGCGATCAACCAACTGTTCGGGCGAAATGGAATGGTTGACATCGACCAACAACGCCACCAATACACACCGGCGCCGCGCATGGCCAATGTCCAGCTTGAGCCCGTCAACACGCACCTCAACGTCGCCGAGCAAGCGAAACTCGACTGTCATTCAGCCCTCTCCACCAGGCAACAGCAAACGCAGCGCGTCAGGTTGAAACGAGCATACTTCGCGTATGCGCTGGACGGCCGAAGAATGTCGACCTTGAGGCCAATTTGCTCAATTGTCTCGCTAACCCAAGGTTGCCACCTGATGGGCGTGGCGTTGCAGGATCGGTCGCACCCTGGTGACTATGTCCTGGTTTGCAATAGCCGCCGCACAATACGTTTCGAAGCGATCCGCGCCCAGTCGGTCGATGAGCGCATCCAGGGTGGCACCCCGAAACGGTGGGCGCTTTCCGGCCTTCAGGACGGCGCCATACAGAAATGCGGCTTCGTCATCGTCACCGATGCGCACGAGCAACCGCGCGATGTAGCGCAGATTGACCCATTGCTGGTTGAGGTCGCCTACCCGGTTCCAGTGATCGAGCACCTCGACGAACAGCTGTGCCGCGGTAGCAGGATCACCGTGCACGGCACGAGTTGCCGCGGCTTCCATCAGGGCAATTCCGTACCACCAGAAGTTCTGGACCTCACCGGCCAACCGCGCGGCCTCTTCGAACAGGGTCAACGCGCGATCGGGGTCAGACATTTTCAGCGGATAGGCCAACGCAAAGTAGGCCATCGAACGCGCCGTCGGGTTACCCGTGGCATCGGCGGCTGCCACCGCCTCCAGCGCACCGGGCACTGCAACCTCAGGTCTACCCAACACACCGTGACAGACCGAAAGCACGAACGCCGTCCACACCAGTCGGGTCGGATTGCCTTCCTTACGCGCGCGTTTGGCCTCCCTGTTCCAGTACGCCAAGACGCCGCGCGCGTCACCCTCGAACAGGGCGGCGTCGGCGGCCACATCTGCGGGGTGGGCGAAACGCGCCGTCCTAGGTGGAACAGTGCGGCCCTCTGCCAAAGCAGCCAGCGCTTTCGCCCGGACGTAGTCGGCGTCGTTCCACGCGCCACGAGCAGCCGCGCCCACCGCAGCCGGATACAGCGGATGGCTGGGATCGGCGACCTCGATCACCCGTTCGGCCCACTGGGCCACCTCATAGCCGAAACGCAGGTCAACCAGCCCCGACACGGCGGTGACCAAGCGCAGCGCGACATCGATGTCCGGCTGCGCCATCGCATGATCGAACGCTGTGCGCAGGTTGTCGTAGTCGGGCAGCATCCGCTCGACCCATTCACGCTCCTCGGCCCCCTGCAGGCCTACCGCGGCCCGCTCGGCTAACTCGGTGAAATACACCGCGTGCCGCACCACATGCGATGCGTCGCAGCCGGCTTCGCGTAGTCGCTCACGCCCGAATGCTCGCAGCGTTTCCAAAACGCCGTAGCGGGTTCGGTTGGTGACACTGCGCACGATCACCATCGACTTGTCGACCAGGCCGACCAGCAACTCCAGCGTGCTGTCCTCGCAGGCGCCTTCGACACCGCAGACCCCGTGCGCGGCCTCGAGATCGAACGAACCCGCAAATACCGACAGTCGCACAAACAAGGTCTGCTCAGCGGCAGTGAGGAGTCGATATGACCAGTCGATCGTTGCGTTCAGACTTTGCTGACGCGGCAGAGCGCCCCGCACCCCGCCCCGGAGCGCGTACAGGTGGTCCAGCCGCCGCATCACGTCGCGGGCACTCATCACACGCATGCGCGCAGCCGCGATCTCGACCGCCAACGGCAGGCAGTCGACGCGTTTGCAAATGTCGGCCACCGCGCCCGCCTGCTGCTGGTCGAGACGAAAATCGGGTCTGCTGGCGCGGGCCCGGTCAGCGAAGAGCCGGGTTGCGTCCTCCACCGGCAGTGGCTCGATCATGACGATTTGCTCGCCCTCGATTCCCAACGGCTGTCTGGTGGTCACCAGCACCGATACCCCCGGGCATTCTCCGATGATGCGCTCAACTAGCGCCGCAGCCACGTCGAGCACATGTTCGCAGTTGTCGACAACCAGCAGCGCTTCACGCGGTCGCAGGTATTCGACGATGGATTCGTCGAGGCTGCGGCCTTGTTGCCTGCGCAAGCGCAGCGTTGCGGCGACGGCGTCGGCAACTCCCTCGTCGTTCTCGAGCGGTCCCAGTTCGCAGATCCACACCCCGGCGCTGAAACGCTCTTGTTCAAGCCTCGCGACCTCCAGCGCCATCCGGGTCTTGCCGACGCCGCCCACGCCGGCCAGCGTCACCAGCGGTCCGGTGCGCAGCGCAGTCAGGGTCCGCTGCAGCTCGTTGCCGTGCCCGACAAAACTGGTGACCCGCCGCAGCAGCGCCCAGTGCGATCCGTCCGCGCCCCGCAGACTCGCCGCTGGCTGCACGGACGACTCCACATCTGACGCGGGCGGACCGACGTCGGCGGCTTCCTCGTCAGTGTCGCCGGTGAGAATTTGCTGATGTACTCGGCGAAGCGCCGGGCCGGGTTCGAGGCCGAGTTCGTCGACGAGCCGCTGTCGCGTCTGACGGTAGGTCTCCAGCGCATTGGCCTGCCGACCGCAGCGGTATTGGGCAAGCATCAGCTGGCCCGCCAGCCGTTCATCGAGCGGATGTGCTGCTTGAGCTGCCAGCAGTTCGACGAGTAGGTCGCGGTGGCGTCCGGCGCGTAGCGCGACATCGTTGCGGTCCAGCTGTACCGAGAGCAGCTCAGCCTGCAACGCGTTGCGCACGTCGTTGAACCACGGGGTATCCAGAGATGCGAACGGCTCCCCGCCCCAGACCTCGAGTGCGCGATCGAACAACACCGCTCCCTCGTGCGGATCTGCTGTTGCCCTGGCCTTGGACACCGCGGCGTTAAAGCGATGCAAGTCGACCGACGCCGGGTCGGTGGCGAGCACGTATCCGCCCGGTTCGCGCGACAGCGCGACGCCGTGCGCATCGCCGAACAGGTTGCGCAGACGGGAAACATAGCTGGTCAACGAGCTGCGCGCAGAGTAGGGCGGACGGTCCGACCACACGCGATCCACGAGCTGTTCCAACGGCACCGGACGGTTCACGTCGATCAACAACGCGGCCAGGACGCAGCGCTGACGGGCATGGCCGATCTCGAGTGGCTGCCCGTCGACCCGGGCGTCGACATCGCCGAGCAACCGGAATTGGACCGTCATTCAGTGCACCCTCTCGGCTACCCGTCGTTGCCGCGCGCGCCGTGGTCCCCACTTGCCCCTGCCGTGCCCCGTTCCCCCGGCGACCCCTTGCTCGAGCCGGTACCGCCGAGGCCCTCCCCACCACCTTGTCCGCCCATGCCGCCGGTGCCGCCGTCACCGCCAGAGCCCCCGACGCCTGCGCCCCGAATCGATCATCGCCCTGGGCATCCTGCTGACCTGGTGCTCGGTGCGGGCCTCGCAACTCAGC
>NZ_LZLS01000165.1 GCF_001673365.1 Mycobacterium asiaticum | reverse complement strand
CGCGATGTGCTGGCTGCCGGTGACTTCTGGGGCGGCGCCGGTTCGGTGGCTTGCCAGGAGTTCATCGCCCAGTTGGGCCGCAACTTCCAGGTGATCTACGAGCAGGCCAACGCACACGGCCAGAAGGTTCAGTCCGCCGGCAACAACATGGCGCAGACCGACAGCGCCGTGGGCTCCAGCTGGGCCTAGCAACTGAAACTCCAGGCGCGGCAGCACACCACCACGGTGTGCTGCCGTGTCCTGTAGTTAATTTGGGTAATTGAATAACTGACGACCACTGAGGCAGGGATGGATCAACAGAGCACCCGCACCGACATCACCGTCAACGTCGACGGCTTCTGGATGCTTCAGGCGCTGCTGGATATTCGGCACGTCGCGCCCGAGTTGCGGTGCCGGCCGTACGTATCCACCGACAACAACGACTGGCTCAATGAGCACCCCGGAATGGCGGTCATGCGCGAGCAGGGCATCGTCGTGGGTGACGCGGTCAACGAACACGTCGCCGCCCGGATGAAAGTGCTCGCCGCGCCGGACCTCGAGGTCGTCGCGCTGCTGTCCCGCGGCAAGCTGCTCTACGGTGTGGTCGACGACGAGAACCAACCGCCGGGTTCGCGCGACATCCCCGACAACGAATTTCGGGTCGTGCTGGCGCGCCGCGGTCAACACTGGGTTTCCGCGGTGCGAGTCGGCAACGACATCACCGTCGACGACGTCACCGTCTCCGATAGTGCCTCGATCGCCGCGTTGGTGATCGACGGCCTCGAGTCCATTCATCACGCCGACCCCGCCGCGATCAACGCCGTCAACGTTCCGTTGGAGGAGATGCTCGAAGCCACCAAGTCGTGGCAGGAGTCGGGCTTCAACGTTTTCTCCGGCGGCGATCTGCGCCGCATGGGCATCAGCGCCTCCACGGTGGCCGCGCTGGGTCAGGCATTGTCCGACCCCGCAGCCGAGGTAGCGGTGTATGCGCGCCAGTACCGAGACGACGCCAAGGGACCCAGCGCGTCCGTGTTGTCCCTCAAAGACGGGTCGGGCGGCCGCATCGCGCTGTACCAACAGGCACGCACGGCC
>NZ_LZLS01000164.1 GCF_001673365.1 Mycobacterium asiaticum | reverse complement strand
CGGCTCGTCGTCCATCACGACCGCGGGCGCGCCCAGCACGGCTAGCAGGTTCTTCTCCACAGCGGCACGCGCGTTCAGTTCCGGTGGCACCGCCACGCAGAAGACGTCGGCCGCGGTCGATCCGAAAGTGTTGACCTTCGCCCACACGATGTCGGTGTCGGAACGCTCCAGCGCCCAGGCCAGCAGCGCCAGCAGACCAACCCGGTCCATCGCGCGGACTTCCAGGATCAACTGACCCGGGGTATCGGTGTCGAGCCACAGGATGCGCGGTGGGGCGGTCGACCTGGTGACGGGCACCCCGACCTGCACCTCGCCGGCGCGCGCGGTCGCCGAGTTGAGGGCTTCGGTGTCGCGCTTTTCCAGCGACCCTAAGACGTCGACGTCGCCGTGCAGCGCACCGACGAATTGCTGGCGCAACAGATCCGCGGCAGGCGGCGAACCGAACAGCGGCGAGACCACGAACTCGGTGATCGCCACCCCCTCGTGGATGTTGACCGACGCCGA
>NZ_LZLS01000163.1 GCF_001673365.1 Mycobacterium asiaticum | reverse complement strand
CCCGGCCGAAGTGGTCGAGCACGATGAACCCCTGCAGCGTGGCGCGCTGCACCAGTAGGTTGCCGAAGGCGCGCGGGCCAGGCGGCGGGTCGGCCGCGTTGTAACCGGATATCAGACCGCAAAGCGCAACGCGCGCATTGACATTCAGTCGCGCAAAGATGGCGTCCATGATGTGGCCGCCGACATTCTCAAAATCGACGTCGATGCCGTCGGGCGTCGCGGCGATCAGTTGGGAGTGCCAGTCGTCGGCCTTGTGGTCGACCGCCGCATCGAAGCCGAGTTGCTCGGTGAGCAGGGCACACTTGTCCGGTCCACCGGCGATCCCGACGACCCGCGCGCCGTCGGCCTTGGCGAGCTGGCCCGCCACCGATCCCACCGCTCCCGCGGCCGCCGACACCACCACCGTCTCACCCGACTTCGGCTTGCCGATGTCGCGGATACCGACCCAGGCCGTCAGCCCCGTCGTTCCGAGCGCGCCCATGTAGGCGCTCGGCGAGACGCCCTCAGCGACCGCAACGGGCATTACCAACGCGTTCTCGGAGACCACGACGTATTCCTGCCAGCCCAGCAGGCCCTGCACGGTTGTGCCCACCGGAAAATTCGGATTCTTCGACGCGACTACCTCGCCGAGACCACCTCCGCGCATCACCTCGCCGATGCCCACCGGCGGAAGGTAGGTAGGAGTGTCGTTGATCCACATCCGGTTCGTCGGGTCGAGCGAGATCCAGTCAACGCGGACTAATGCCTCGCCGTCGCGAATCTCGGCAACCGATTCTTCGCTGAGTTCGAACGTGTCGGGTCCGATCCGTCCGGTGGGGCGTTCACGCAATAGGAAACGACGGTTCAGCTCGACCATGAGCGAACCGTACCCGACCTGATTTCCGGTGCGATCTGAGGCGATCTCGGATGTCGGGGGCCGGTGCTATAACGCACGTATGGCAGGCCGATATTGCTTTCGCAGACGCTTAGACCAAGCGGGGACCAGGCGGAGACAAGGCAAATGTGATGGAAGTCACCGTCAGATTACAAATTCACGGCAAATTCTCATCTTGCGACACGGTTGGGTCACAGGTTTGCTGGGCATCCTACGTATCGCAGCCCAAAAACACCCGGTTTCATGCGCAGGCGTAGTAAATCGGAGAGGAGTTGACAATCATGGCGAACGCATCAGGGGCGAAGGTAATTTACCTCCAATCGCATCCGCTCTGGACCGCGGCCCAGCGTCGTGAACGTGAACTCCACGAGGCAATGCGCCGTCATCCCGCCTTTATCGGCAAGCAGCGCGCCGTCGCAGGCGGTTCTGCGCATCCTGCTGGCCGCAACGTCCGTCGGTACGGGACCGACGACGCGCCCGCCTGACGTTTTCGCACGATATCCGGTTGATTCAGCCACGGCTTCGAGAACGAAGTCACTGCCGTACTGCTACGGCAACTTCACTGCATTTGCTGCGGTATTTACCTGAAACCATCCCCTTATTCTGGTGACGGACAACTAGGGGGAAGCATGGCGCAGACACCCGCCGCGACACGAGCGGTTTTTCCCGAAATCAGCTCACGGGCCTGGGAACACCCGGCGGATCGCACCGCGCTCTCGGCGTTACGCCGACTCAGAGGTTTTGACCAGATTCTCAAGCTGATGTCGGGCATGCTGCGCGAACGCCAGCACCGACTGCTGTACCTGGCCAGTAGCGCACGGGTCGGGCCACGCCAGTTCGCCGACTTGGACGCGCTGCTCGACGAGTGCGTGGACGTCTTGGATGCGCCGGAAAAGCCCGAACTGTTCGTGACGCAGTCGCCGATTGCCAACGCCTACACAATCGGTATGGACCGGCCCTTCATCGTCATCACCTCGGGGTTATACGACCTGATGACGCACGAGGAGATGCGATTTGTGGTGGGCCACGAACTCGGGCACGCGCTGTCCGGTCACGCCGTATACCGCACCATGATGATGCACCTGATGCGGCTGGCGCGATCGTTCGGTTTCATGCCGATCGGAGGTTGGGCTCTGCGTGCGATCGTCGCGGCTCTGCTGGAATGGCAACGCAAAGCGGAACTGTCCGGAGACCGCGCTGGGCTGTTGTGCGGTCAGGATTTCGACGCCGCGATCCGGGTGGAGATGAAGCTCGCCGGCGGAATCCGGTTGGACAAGCTGGACTCGCAAGCGTTCCTGGCCCAGGCCCGCGAGTACGAACGATCCGGGGATATGCGCGACGGTGTGCTCAAATTGCTGAACTTGGAGCTGCAGACGCATCCGTTCTCGGTATTGCGGGCCGCCGCATTGACCCAGTGGGTGGACACCGGCGGCTACGCAAAGGTGTTGTCCGGGGACTACCCGCGACGAACCGACGACGACAAAGCATCGTTCGTCGACGACTTCAGCGAAGCCGCCCGGCACTACAAGGACGGGTTCGATCAATCTGATGACCCGCTGGTCAAAGGTATTCGCGACGGGCTTGGTGGGATTGTCGACGGGGTAGGACGGGCCGCCACGAGCGCGGCCGATTCCTTGAGCCGCAAAATCAGCGAGTGGCGGCAGCCGCCGGAATGACCGTCGCCCTACCAGACGCGCACGTAATCGACGAGCATCTGCGCGGGGTAGCTGCCAGGGCCGGGATCGCCTCCGCCGGAACCGGCCACCGCCAGATTCAATATTGGAAACACCTGGTAGCCGGGATTGTTAAACGGCCAGTCCGCCAATGAATTGGCCGCGACGCTGAAATAAGGTTGCGCGCCATCGGTGTAGTCCTGCCAGAAGCGCATACCAGCCTCATCCCACTGCACTCGCCAGGTGTGCCAGGCGCTGTCCAGTGCGACGTTGTGGGTCTTCCATTCCGAGCCGTTCGCCTTGGCGTGCACGGTGGTCGCCGACGGCCAGCTGCCGTTTCCGTACCACTCGATGATGTCGATCTCGCCCTGCGAGTCGCTGGAGAGCCACCAGGCGGGCCAGGCGCCGGGCGTCAGACATTCGAACTTGATCCGGGCTTCCCAGGTGTGGCCGATACCGCCCTGCCACGGACTGAAAACCTTGCCGCCGTAATAGGTGTTGCCATCCTTGGCGGCGCGTATGACGAGGTTGGAGTTGCCGTCGACAAAGACGTTTCGCCGGTCGTCGCGATATTGCCCGACGTGCTCGGGCAACTCCCAATACGTCGGATCCTTCATCGTCTCGCGCGCCTTCGACACCGTCCATTTCGACGGATCCGGGGCCGAGCCAGCCGGGCCGTCGAACTCGTCGTGAAATATGTACGGACCCGACGCACCGCTGGGGGCGGCCGCGACTTTCGGAGCGGAGGAGAGGGCAGCTGGTCCAGTGAGCAGGCCGGTAACCAGGCCCGTCAGCGCCAGCATGCGGCGGCGATCCATTTCGGGCATCAGCAAGGCACCATAGCAGCCAACGCGGGACCGGCTGAAATCGCTAGCCGGCCGCCGGCGGCCTCGTCATGAATGTGAGCCGATGCCCGTATGCCGGAGTCTTACGACCATTGCCGGCATTGATGAATTGCCCGAACGGCGGCGCCACCGGCGTGTTGCCCACCGCACCTTCGGCAGCGGGGGGAATCGCGGTGGCGTTGCTGATCGCGGTCACGCCCGGACCCGTCGCGGCGTTCGCCGAGGTCCAGCTGGCAGGTACCGACAAGCCGCCGAGCGGTACCGACCTGCCCAGACCCGCCGCCACGCTACCGACTTTGCTTCCGAGGTTGACCGCGGCTGCACCTCCGGCCTGGGCTGCACCGCCCGCAGCCTGGGCACCCGCGGACGTCAGGCTGCCAAGAAATTTATCGGCATTGATGGTTGAGGTCGCGACCTGACCGAACGCCTGGCCCGACTGAAAAGTCCCCTGCAGTACCGGCAGATAAGGCGAAATGTACTTGCTCACCAGCGGGGGCAGATCCTCGAGCGGAGTGTTGGCGATCAGCCACTGGTCGATTACCTGGCCGTTGATCGGCTTTGACAACGTCTGTAGCACGTCGGAGACTCTGGGGCTGATCTGCGACCCGATCTTGCCGAGTTCGGTCTGAACGAGCTGGTTCTGGGCCTTCAGGACAGCGATTGCTTGGTCGACCAGTTTGCCCGGATCGGCCACGTCGGTCGGTTCCGGCAACTCCGCCAACTGGGTTGCCGCCGCCGCGCTGCCCGCGTAGTTGTACATCGCTCCCGCGTCCTGAGCCCAGAACTCGGCATATGTCGCCTCGGTCGCCGCGATCGCCGGAGTGTTCTGCCCCAAAAAGTTGGTGGCGACGAGCACCGCCAACAGGGCGCGGTTGGCTGCGATCACTGGCGGCGGTATCGACGCCGCGAACGCCGTTTCGTAGGCGGCCGCAGCCGCGAACGCCTGACCGGCGGCCTGCTCGGCCTCCAGCGAGCCATTGTCAAGCCACGCAATGAACGGAGTCACCGCGGAAATCAGCGCCGCCGAGGACGGTCCCAGCCACGGACCGCCGGTGAGCTCGGAAATCACCGCCCGATGACCGGACGCGGCGGCTTGCAGGTCAGCCGCCAGTCCACTCCATGCCGCCGCGGCCGCCAACAGCGGAGCCGCCCCCGGACCGGCGTATATGCGCCCGGAATTGATTTCGGGCGGCAACAATCCATAATCAACCATTGCTCGTCATCCCTATGCCTGTTGACCGCTCAGCCAGCAGATGCCGCGACTAGCCGGCGGCCGGTGGCTTCGCCATGACAGAGGGCTTGAAACCGTATATCGGTTGATTGCGGCCGTAACCGCCATTGACGAACTGCCCGAACGGCGGGGCCATCGGGAAGCTGCTCGAGCCTGCCCCGGTCTCGAGGCCAGCCGAAATCGCGCTGGCAACACCCGGATTGGTGGTGGCCTGCCACGGAACCCAGCTGGCGGGCACCGACAATCCACCAATCGGAAGCGCCTTGCCCAGACCGGCCGCCGCGCTGCCCGCGGCGCTCGCTGCGGCCGAGCCGGCATTGGCCGCGGCCGACCCGGCGGCCTGCGCTGCCCCTTCGGCGGCCTTGGCAGCCGCAGCCGCCGGCTTGGCGAAGTTCGCAACCGCGGTAAGACCGTTGGTGACCTGTCCGAAAGACTGTGTCGACTGGATCATGCTTTGTAGTGAGCTGATGTATGGCCCGAGGTACTTGCTGTACAGGGAGACAATGTCGTCCAACGGCGTGTTGGCGATCAGCCACTGGTCGATCGTCGAGCCGTTGATTGGCGCCGACAACGTCTTGAGGACCTCTGAAAGCCTGGGACTGATTTGCGAACCCACATTGGAGAGGTTGTTCTGCACGACCTGGTTCTGCGCCTTAAAGACCGCGATGGCCTGATCGGCCAAGCCGCCGACGTCGGTCACCTCGGCCGGCGCCGGCAACTCGCCCAACTGTGCCGCGGTGGACGACCTGCCCGCATAGCTGTACATCGCCCCGGAATCCTGCGCCCAGAACTCGGCGTACTGCGCCTCGAGCTGGCCGATTGAGGGCGTGTTCTGCCCGAGGAGATTGGTCGCGACCAACTCCGCCAGCAGTGCACGGTTCGCCGCAATCAGCGGCGGGGGGACGCTCGCCGCGAATGCCGTCTCATAGGCGGCTGCGGCCGCGCTTGCCTGGCTCGCGGCTTTGCGGGCCTCTTCGGCGCTGCTCTCCAGCCAGGTGACGAAGGGGCTGACAGAGGCCAGCAGCTTCGCGGACGCGGGCCCGGACCACGGACCGCTGGTCAGCGCGGTGATCACCGAACGATGACCTGAGGCGGCGGCTTGCAGCTCGGCGGCCAGTCCACTCCATGCTGTCGCGGCGGCCAGCAACGAGCCTGCCCCCGGACCGGCATATATGCGTCCAGAGTTGATCTCGGGCGGCAACAGGCCGTAGTCAACCATCGGTTCCTACCCCCTTATCCGTTTCGATCGCTTAGTGGGCGGCGGCCGCGTTGGCGGCTTCAGTCTCGGCGTACGAACCCCCGCTGGTGGCCAGGGTGGCCGTCAACGCCGCCTGGATCTGAGCGGCCCGGGCATGCAGTTCCTGGAATCGCGCACCGTAGGTAGCGAACTGGGCTGCCGTCAGGATCGACACCTCGTCGACGGCGGCAGGAACGACACCCGTGGTGGGGCCAGCGGCCGCCGCGTTGCCGGCATTCAGCGCCGCACCGAGTGACTGCAGGTTGCTCGCAGCGGCCGCGAGGTGCTCTGGATATGTACGAACGAAAGACATACGATCCTCCAGCGAGTTGGGGACGGGCGGTTAACAAGTCGAGTCGGCAGTTAACACTTCGATGTGTTTGCCGTTGTCTCAACACGTTATTGACCGCGCATCGCCCGATTCAACGTGGCAGCGGTGGCTGAATGGACCCTGATCTTGTTGTTTTCTCAACATTCACCTTGATTTTTAGTCATACCTACTTCATAGGTTTCCCCGAGCATCCATACAGTTCGCGACGGCGTCCGGGCGCTTAATCACCGCCACCTGGCAATCGGGGGATCGACCTGCGGGTCAGCGGCCTGGGCGTACCACCGTCCGGCCCAGCCCGGAACTCTGCAATCCGCGACACCCGAGATTCATTGTATGGCTTGGTTTTCCAGTCAGATACCGGCTCATGCTCACGGTGGAGTTTGCCCGGGCGGCACGCGGCAGGAGTGCCCCTTACGGGTGAGAGGAGGCACCGCAGCAACCTCGCTCGCGGCGCGCTTGAAGAACGCCGATCGGGGCATCGACACGCGACACCGTGCCGCGACCTCCGGCCCGGCCGGCCTCCTAGCACAGGTAGCACAAATCCTGTATAGATTCGCGCTTACTAAGCATATGAAAACGTCAGCCACCAATTAAAATCCGAGTGAAAATATTTGTTTTCCTATGGTCGCAGGCAAACTCCAGTGCGCCGCCCCGTTATCCATCACCATGATTTTTATCCGCAGCCCACGCCCCGCCCGGCATCGATTGGTGGCCGATGAGCAACGTGGGCGTGATCTCGCTGCGACTGCGAAGATGCACGCTCGACGTCATGACCGCGCTGGTAATTGGTGTCGCGCTGATGACGGCCGCGTACACCGGCTACCACTTTGGGCGCCGTGCCGGCTCCCGAGCACCAACGTGGCAGCAGCGCACAAGTCGGCTGGCGCTCGGCAGGCTCTCGGCGAGCTTGATAGCCCTGGTGGTGATGCGCCGACTGCAGCGGACCTGGCTCGCCCAGCTGCCACTACCCGCCGGCGTGGCCGGCTGGGGTCACCGCACCTCGTCCCGATCGCGGTTCAGGCGCCGGTGACGCACGCCCGTTAGCGGGCTTAGAGCTTGCCGGCGACGAAGTCGGCGGCCTGGTTGGCCATTCCCGCCTGGACGTAAGCGTTGGCCAGGTGCTGAGGCCAGTTTTCTTTCCAGGTATTGGGGTCGGCCGGGTTGCAGATCGGATCCGCGCCGTGACAGAGCTCGATAGTCCGGTCGTTATAAATCGGGCTGAAGTTGGTGATCGGGCCCACCCATTGACTTCCGTTGCCGAACAACGCAACCGCGGCGATGTGCTGGTCGGTGCCTTCCGGCAGCGGACTGTCGAAGCCGAACGCGGACATCGGCACCGCGAGGACCACGTCGGCGACGGCTGCACCCAACGAGTAGCCGCCGACCACCAGTCGGGTGTTGGGACAGTTGTTGGCCATGGACTGGATGTGCCGGCTCATGTCGTTGGCGCCGATGTCGATCTCGGAGTCGGCCGGGTACTTCACGGCATAGGTCCCCATGCTGCGTCCACCGACCTTGGAGCTGAGCGAGTTGATGAACGCATTGCCCAGGATGCCCGGGCCCGGCGATTCGAATCGACCGCGCGCGAAGACGACCTCCACGTCGGGACAAGCCGCAGTCGCCGAGGGCGCCGCCCCCGGCGCTCCGGCGGGCAGCACTACACCACCGAAAAGGGCGGTCGCGGCCGCGGTTGCCGCCAGTCCGAGCTGAAGTGATTTCCGGGCAAGTTGTTGGCGCACAGCAAGATGGTAGCGACTCAGCGCCAACCCGCACCGCGCTTGACAACATTGCTTCACCTGGCCCAAACCGCACTACTGTGTCGCGCATGAGCCCAGACACTTGGCGGGCAGGCGAAGACAGCACGCCGATCGTCGAGTTTCTTCGCTCAGATGGTCGTATTGCCATGGCGCACAGGGGTTTTACCGCTTTCAAGTTCCCGAAGAACAGCATGGGCGCGTTTGCCGAGGCGATACGGCTCGGCTATCGCTATATCGAGACGGATGTGCGCGCCACCCGCGACGGTGTTGCAGTGGTGCAGCACGACCGTCGCTTTCGACCCGCAGCCGGGATACGTGGGCCGATCAACGATTTGTACTGGCGCGACGTGCGCAAGGCAGACCTGGGCGCGGGGGAGTCAATTCCCACCCTGGAAGAGCTGCTGGCCGCGTACCCCGACACTCGGGTCAACATCGACATCAAAGAGGCGTCGGCGGTCGAACCCACCGTCGCCGTCATCGAACGGCTGAACGCCCACCGACGAATCCTGGTCACCTCGTTCTCCGAACGTCGTCGACGCCGCGCGTTGCGTCTGTTGTCCAAACGGGTTGCCACAGCGGCCGGAACCAGCGCCTTTCTGGCGGTCATGGCAGCAACGACGCCGCGGACCCGCGCATACGCCTGGCGTCTGGTCAGCGACAGCGACTGCCTACAGCTGCCGCCGCGACTGGGCGCCGCTCCTGTCATTACCGGCGGGCTGGTGCGGGCAGCGCACGCCGCCGGGCTGCAAGTGCACGCCTGGACAGTCGACGACCCGAAGGTGATGGGCGCGCTTTTCGACATCGGCGTGGACGGCATCATCACCGATCGTGCGGATCTGCTCCGTCAAGTGCTGGTGTCGCGCGGCCAATGGTGGCAAGACTGAGCCGCTGGGGCGATCATTGCGTATGGCCGACGACGAACTCGACAGCCTGTATTCGGCGCCCCCGAACGGTTTTACCGCTCGACGCGCCGAGCTGGCCAAAGCGGCCAAGCAGCGGGGGGACACTGCCGCCTCGAAACAAATCTCCGCCCTGCGCAAACCGACAACAGCGGCGTGGATAGTCAACCGGTTGACTCTGCAGCGGCCAGACACCACCGAGCAGCTAACCGACCTCGGGGACAACTTACGCAGCGCGCACGCCGCAATGGACGGGGAACGGGTTCGGGCCCTGTCAGCCGCACAACACAAGCTGATCAACGAACTCGTCAGGGTCGCATTCGAAGTCGCAGAAGTAGCGCACCCGACGGCCGCATTGCGTGACGACATCACCGGCACGCTGCAAGCCGCGATCGCCGACCCCGAAGTCAGGGCACGACTCGGCCGGCTCAGCACAGCCGAACGATGGTCCGGTTTCGCTACATTCCGCATCGAAAGGCCGGAAGCCAGCCCAGAATCGCCCCCGGAAGCGAGCCCAAAAGAGCAGAGCGACAACCGACGTCGAGAAGAATTGGCCGCCGCGGTTGCCGCCGCCGAGCAAGCCAAGAGCGAAACCGACAGCGCCCTGACTCAACGCCGAGCCGAGCATGACGAGGCGCAAGCCGCTCTCCACCGGGCCCAGCGTGCGGCAGAAAGCGCCGAACACCGCTATCGGCAAGCGCAACAACGGAGCGAGGCCGCAGCCGAATCGGTGGCCCGAGCAAAAAGCAGGGCGAAAGCAGCGCTCAAACGCGCGTGACGCGCACCTTTGTTACCATCGCGCGATGCCACGTTCCGTGACACGACGTGAGGTTTTCAAGTACGCACTGACCCCGGTCCTGCTCGGTGCCGCCACGGCGGTCGCGACGGCCGAGGCACCCACTGCATCGGCAGGCAGCGGTCTATTGATCGACTTCGCCGAGCGCAGGATTCCGCCCGAGGAGATCAAGGCAGCAGGTTACGACGGGGTGGTGAACTACGTCTCGACCGAGCGACCTGGCGCGCATTTCGAGGCGAAGCCCATTACCCGTGATTACGCCGACTCGCTGCGGGCAGCCGGTCTGCACATAGTCAGCAACTTCCAATACGGCAAACCCGGCTGGCCAGACTCACCTTCGGACTACACCCGCGGCTACGACGGCGGCGTTGCGGATGCTCAAACAGCACAGGGTCTGCATGCCGCCGCAGGGGGACCACCGTCTGCCCCGATCTTCTTCAGCATCGACGAGGACATCGACCAAAACACCTGGAATACCGTTGCGCTGCAATGGTTTCGAGGCATCAACTCGGTGCTCGGCGTAGGACGCTCCGGCATTTATGGAAGTTTCCAGACGTGCGGTTGGGCGATCAATGACGGTGTCATCGGCAACTCGACCACCCCGGGTCACAAGTGGGCATGGCAAACCATCGGCTGGTCGCACGGACAGCGCGAGCCCGCTGCGGTGCTCTATCAAAGGGTGCTGGACGGTCCGGTTCTGAACGGCATCCGGGTGGACGTCGACGACATCCTGGCTACCGACTACGGGCAGTGGGACTTGAGTCGGTAGTCCGCGGTAGCACAAACGCCCCGCGAGCACGTGGCTCGCGGGGCGTCGTGTTGATCGGTTACTGCAGGTCGAACCGATCGTTGTTCATCACCTTGACCCACGCCGCGACGAAGTCCTCGACGAACTTGCCCTGGTTGTCGTCCTGCGCGTAGACCTCCACGAGCGCGCGCAGCACCGAGTTCGAACCGAACACCAGATCGTTGGCGGTAGCAGTCCATTTGGCCGCGCCGGTGGCGCGGTCGGTGCCCTCGTAGACGTTCTCCGCGGTCTCCGACGGCTTCCACTGGGTGCCCATGTCGAGCAGGTTGACGAAGAAGTCATTGGTCAACACGCCCGTTCGATTGGTGAAGACCCCGTGCTTGGTGCCGCCGTGGTTGGCGCCCAAGGCGCGTAGACCACCGACAAGCACCGTCAGTTCCGGGGCCGTCACACCCAGCAGATAGGCCCGGTCCAGCAACAGCTGCTCGAGCGGCGCCTTCTCGCCTGGCCGGACATAGTTGCGGAACCCGTCGGCCCGCGGTTCGAGCACCGCGAAGGACTCCACGTCGGTGTTCTCCTGCGTGGCGTCAGTACGCCCCGGGGCGAAGTGCACCGAGATCTCGTAGCCGCCGTCCTTGGCGGCCTTCTCCACCGCGGCGGACCCGGCCAACACGATCAGGTCGGCCATCGAGATCTTCTTGCCGCCAGAAGCCGACGCGTTGAAGTCCTGCTGGATCTGCTGCAGGACCGGTATCACCTGCTCCAGCTCGGCTGGCTCGTTTGCCTCCCAATTCTTCTGTGGCTCAAGGAGAATCCGCGCACCGTTCGCACCGCCGCGCTTGTCGGTGTTGCGGTAGCTGCCAGCGGCTGCCCACGCCGTCTTGACCAGGTGGGGAACCGACAGACCGGACTCGAGCACCTTGGCCTTCAAAGCCGCGATGTCCTGTTCATCGACAAGCTCGTGGTCCACGGCCGGAACCGGGTCCTGCCACAACTGCTGTTCGGCAATCCACGGCCCGAGGTAACGGGAGATCGGTCCCAGATCGCGGTGCAACAGCTTGTACCACGCCTTGGCGAAGGCGTCGGCCAGCTCGTCCGGATTCTTCAACCACCGGCTGGTGATCGCGCCGTAGATCGGGTCCTCGCGCAGCGAGACGTCGGTGACCAGCATCGTCGGGTTGCGACCCGGTCCGCCGAACGGATCCGGAATGGTGCCTGCCCCGGCACCGTCTTTAGCGGTGTACTGCCAGGCCCCGGCGGGACTCTTGGTCAACTCCCACTCGTAGCCGTACAGCGTCTCCAAGAAGGTGTTGTCCCACTTGGTCGGCGTCGGCGTCCACACCACCTCCAGGCCACTGGTAATGGCGTCCTTGCCTGATCCGCTGCCATAAGAGCTCTGCCAGCCCAGTCCCAGTTGCTCGATCGGGGCCGCTTCCGGCTCGGGTCCGACCAACTCGGCGTCACCGGCACCGTGCGTCTTGCCGAAGCTGTGCCCGCCGACGATGAGTGCGGCAGTCTCTTCGTCGTTCATCGCCATCCGGCCGAATGTCTCGCGGATGTCGTGCGCGGCGGCGATGGGATCGGGCTTGCCTTCCGGACCTTCGGGGTTGACATAGATCAGGCCCATGGTGGTCGCACCGTAGGGCTGCGCGAGATCGCGTTTTCCGGAGTAGCGCTTGTTGGTGCCCAGCCAGGTGTCCTCTTCGCCGAAGAGGATCTCTTCGGGTTCCCAGACGTCGGTGCGGCCGAACGCGAACCCAAATGTCTTGAATCCCATCGATTCCAGGGCGACGTTGCCGGCCAGCACCAGAAGGTCGGCCCAGGAGATCTTGTTTCCGTGCTTCTTCTTGACCGGCCACAGCAGGCGGCGCGCCTTGTCCAGGCTCGCGTTGTCCGGCCAGCTGTTCAGCGGGGCGAACCGTTGCAGGCCCTGTCCGGCTCCGCCGCGGCCGTCGTAGATGCGGTAGGTACCGGCCGCATGCCAGCTCATCCGGATGAAGAAGCCGCCGTAGTGGCCGTAGTCGGCGGGCCACCAGTCCTGCGAGGTGGTCATTACCGAGACGAGGTCGGCCTTGAGCGCCTCGACGTCCAATTTGGCGAATTCCGCGGCGTAGTCGAAGTCCTCGCCCAGCGGATTGGCCTGGGGCGAGTGCGGGTGCAGCCTCGACACATCGACCTGGTTCGGCCACCAGTCCTGGTTGGTGCGTGGCGCGTCTGACTTCGGGGTGGGCGACGGGATCGCCGGGTTCTCGCTCTCGCTGGTGCTGGCCGACTGGCTGGCGTGCGGCGGGCGACTATCGGATGTATCGGATGACACAACATTCCTTCCGGTGTTATTTGTGACGGGCTGCGATCACGGTTGTGATCAGGAATCACTACTCGAGCAGTCGGGGCATATGCCCCAGTAGATGACTTCGGCCTCGTCGAGGACGAAGCCATCCAAAACGTTGTTGTCGTCCAAAGGGGTCAGGCACGGGGACTCGCCGACCGCACAATCGACATCGCCGATGACCCCACAGGTTCGGCATACGACGTGATGATGGTTGTCGCCGACCCGCGCCTCGTAGCGAGCGACCAATCCCGCGGGCTGGATCCGCCGTACCAAACCGACCGCAGTCAGCGCGTTGAGTACGTCGTAGACAGCTTGACGGGATACGTCGGGCAACCCGCGCCGCACCGCCGAGAAGATCGTGTCGGTGTCGGCATGGGGATGCGCGTGCACAGCCTCCATCACCGATATCCGAGGTCGGGTAACTCGCAGATCGGCCATCCGCAACTGCTCGGCGTGATCCGGCGCTGAGGACACAGCAGCCATACTTCGCGCTTATCTGGAGTCAGTCAAGACTTTACTGACCGGTAATCTTGCCCGCGCGATGCAACATGTTCGGTGGACCCGATCCGGGGTCCGGATGCGCCTACGGGCCAGCCGCGCAGGCGATTTGAACTGGCTGTTTTTTCCGGGCGGGCCCGGAATCGGTTCCGAGAGCCTGATTGAACTCGTCGACGCGCTCGACGTGCGCGCCCGCAGATCCGTACAGCCTGTGGCCCGAGGTGTTGCTCGAAGCAGTCCAGGCCGTCGACCATCCGGTATGTGTCGGGCACTCGACCGGCGGTGAATACCTGCTGTCAACTCCGGCGTTGGCCGCGTGGCTGAAGGGGCTGGTGCTGATCAGCACCGCCCCCGACGCTTCGTGGATGCCGGTTTTCGAGAAGATGGTCACCGAGAATCCGTTGCCCGACGTCGAAAAGGCAACGGCGCGTTTCGAATCCGAGCCTACGGACGAGAACCTACGCGCGGTGGCGGTGGCTTCGGCTCCGTGGAACTTCCTCGATCACGCTGTCGCGGCCGGCACGAAGTTGCTGACGCGAATGCCTTACAACGTCGACGCCGTGCGATGGTCGGCGGAGAACTTCGACCGCGACTACCAATCGGCTTGGTGGCCAACCTCAGTACCTACCCTCATTGTGAGCGGCGCTTCGGACCGCGTCGTCATTCAATCGCTATGGCGCCCAATACTTTTTCAGACCCCGAACGTTACCTGGCGAGTCATCGCCGACGCCGGTCACTTTCCGTGGATAGAGCGGCCTGGCGCGGTACGGGATGCTTTCGCCGAAGTCGCCGAACGGATACGGACTAGGGGGTGAGAGCGCGCTGCCGAAGATGCCAGCGACGTAGCGAGAGGCGACGAGACGTTGAGTCCTCACCGATTGTCTCCGGGGCCGTAGGCGCGGGCTATGTCGGGCGAGTCGAGCCAGCCGGAGTAGGTGGGCCGAGAGGGCCAACCTTCCGGTGAATCGAGCCATTCCTCCTGCCGGCCCCAGGGCAGGATGTCGATCAGCGCGAAGGAGTGGCTGAGTTGCTCGGTGCCGCGACCGTTGGTGTGCCACGTTCGGTAGACGGTGTCGCCGTCGCGCAGGAACACGTTGACCGCGAAGCCGCCACCGGGCGGCGCGTCCATGTCGGTGCCGAACGTGCTGGCCGATGCCGAGTACCACTGCATCTGGTTGCCTACCTTGCGCCGATAGGCCAGCGCCTCCTCAATCGTCCCGTTGGTGACGATGACGAACCGAGCGTCGTAATTGTCCAGAAATTCCAGCCGGGTGAATTGTGAGGTGAAGCCCGTGCACCCGCCGCACTGCCACTCGGCGCCCGGCGACCACATGTGGTGATAGGTGATGAGCTGCGAGCGCCCTTCGAACATCTCGGCCAGGCGAATCGGCCCGTCCGCACCGACCAACGTGTAGTCGGGCAACTTGACCATCGGTAGCCGGCGGCGCTGGGCGGCGATCGCATCCAGTTCGCGGGTGGCGGCCTTCTCGCGCTTTCGCAGCTCCTGGACCTCGGCGCGCCAGGTAGGGTAGTCAACTATGGGCGGCTGGGCGTTCGGCATGGCTGAACCTTCTTTGCTCTCAATACGTCCGATCTCAACGGTATGACTGGCGGCGGGCTCGAAACTCATCGACCCGACGGTGGCGAAGGCCACAGATTGTTTGAGTTGGAATCGCGTGGGAACCCTCTACCGCCAGCCTCGGGCGGATGGCACTGTGGGATGTCGAGGCTAGAAAGGCGCCACCCGTACATATGACAGAGCACCTGAAGCCGCATTTTGACGACGTGCAGGCACATTACGACTTGTCCGATGAGTTCTTCCGGCTGTTTCTCGACCCCACTCAGACCTACAGCTGCGCTTACTTCGAGCGCGACGACATGACGCTGGAACAGGCGCAGCTCGCCAAGATCGACTTATCCCTGGGCAAGCTGGGTCTGCAGCCCGGCATGACACTGCTGGATGTGGGTTGCGGGTGGGGCGCCACCATGCGCCGCGCGATCGAAAAGTACGACGTCAACGTCATCGGCCTGACCCTGTCCAAGAACCAGGCCGCGCACGTCCAGAAAACCTTCGATGCCATGGACACCCCGCGCAACCGCCGAGTGCTGTTGCAGGGCTGGGAAGAGTTCACCGAGCCCGTTGACCGCATTGTGTCCATCGGCGCTTTCGAGCACTTCGGGTATGACCGCTACGAGGAATTCTTCGGGCGGACCAACAAGCTATTGCCCAGCGATGGCGTCATGCTTTTGCACTCGATCACCGGACTGACCAAAGAGCAACTCGACGAAACCGGCCTACCCATCACGATGGACATTGTCCGATTCGCCAAATTCATTGTCACCGAGATCTTTCCGGGCGGTCGATTGCCGGACACCGACATCGTCGCCGAGTTGTCGCAGAAGGCCGGCTACACGTTGACCAAGCGCCAGTCGCTGCAGCAGCACTACGCCAAGACACTCGACCTGTGGGCGGCAGCGCTGTCGGCACACAAGGACGAGGCCATCGCCATTCAGTCCGAAGAGGTCTACGAGCGGTACATGAAGTACCTCACCGGGTGCGCCCAGAATTTCCGCGTGGGCTACATCGACGTCAACCAGTTCACCCTGCAAAAGTAAACCGCCGCGACCCGAGGTCAGACCAACAAGGTCAGACAAACGTGCGATGATAGCGCGCGCGTTTGGAATTGGACGCCGCGGTCAATTAACTATCCACCCCTCCGACGAAAGGCCAACGATGAAGCGCATTGCACCCGCCGTGATGGTCATCGCCGCGCTGATGTTCAGCGGTTGTTCGGCCTCGAAAATTATCAATACCGGTGGCGACACCAAGTGCAAGGATTTCGTCTCCCAGGACGAGAAGAAGCAGAGCGAGGAGGTCAGCAAAATGCTCAAAGACAAGAGCGGCGCCGAACCATCCTCGATCGAAATCACCGCGACCCGCGTTTCGGTGCAGGCGTACTGCCAGACGGTCGGAAAGCCGGACAGCAAGATCTCCGAGGCCCCGCACGGCTGACCGGCGAACGGATCTGGTCGGCCGGACGCCTGTCCAGCGCTGAGCCTCACCCCACTGGGCCAGCAAGGACGCCGACCACGCTGTCCGCGCCGCCGGCGCGACCGTTAAGTTCAACTGGTGAGTGATGACGAACGCTTGTTCGCGCTTGCCGAACAGGTGCAAGGCTTCATGCCGAGCGACGAGGGCGCGGCGCTGTTCGACGCCGCGCTGCGCTACCTCGATGGCGGCACCGCCGTCGAAATCGGCACCTACTGCGGCAAGTCAACAGTGTTGCTGGCCACGGCGGCACGACGCCGTGGTGCCGTCTTGTACACGATCGACCATCACCACGGATCCGAAGAACACCAGGCGGGGTGGGAGTACCACGACGCCTCGATGGTCGATGAAGTCACCGGATTGTTCGACACCTTGCCGACCTTCCGCAGGACCATGGATGCCACCGGTCTCGACGAACATCTCGTCGCCATTGTGGGTAGGTCACCGGTCGTGGCCCGCGGTTGGCGGTCACCGCTGCAATTCCTGTTCATCGACGGCGGCCACACCGAGGCAGCCGCCGCCCGCGACTTCGAGGGTTGGGCGAAGTGGGTCGTCGCCGGCGGAGGTTTGGTCATTCACGACGTGTTCCCAGACCCCAACGACGGCGGCCGCGCACCATACCAAATCTATTGCCGCGCTTTAGAATCCGGACAGTTCCGCGAAGTCGCGGCGACAGGATCGTTGCGGGTGCTGGAACGAACCGGCGGTCAGGCGGGGGAGTCGGTCGAGGTCACCAGCCGCCCCCGGTAGTGACGCATTCGCAGTCGAAATCGGTCTGCAAGCCCACCGGCAGCGCATCAGCGCGGAAGATCCCGCTGCCGGGCGTGGTGTCAGATAACGCATCTGCGGCCAGGATCATCGCCGCCCCCGTCCAGGTGGTGCGCTCCTCGGGCCACCGCTTTCCATCGGCGAACACCAAACCCGTCCAGTAGGACCCGTCGCCTTCGCGCAGATGTTGCATGGCACCGAACTGACGATGCGCCGCTGCCCGATGGCCGATGGCATCCAGGGCCATCACCAGTTCACAGGTCTCGGCGCCGGTGACCCACGGCCGGTCCATTACGCAACGGATACCGAGCCCGTCTACCACGAAATCGTCCCAGCGCTGCTTGATTCGCGCCGCCGCGGCCGGACCCCGCAGCGCGCTACCAAGGATCGGGTAGTACCAGTCCATCGAGTAACGGTCCTTCTCGGTGAACGCCTCGGGATGCGCCACAATCGCGTGGCCCAACCGGCCCAGTGCCAGTTCCCATTCCGGCTGCGGTTCCCCGATCAGAGCGGCAAGCGCCAGCGCGCATCTCATGCTGTGGAAGATGCTGGCGCAGCCAGTCAGCAAGGACTCTGGCAGTGGGCCGGCATCGCTACGGGCCCAACAGATTTCACCGTAGCCAACCTGCAGGTCGATGACGAAGTCGATCGCTTTTTGGACCACCGGCCACATCGTTGCGGCGAAAGCCTCGTCGCCGGTGACCAGCACGTGGTGCCAAACCCCGGTAGCGATGTAGGCGCAGAAGTTGCTGTCGCTGTTGCCGTCTTCGACGATTCCAGCCCGGATCTGGATGGGCCAGGATCCGTCGGGCCGTTGCATCCGACGACACCAGTCGAACGCGGCACGCGCCGGTTCCAACAGGCCGGCCGCGGTGAGTGCCATCGCGTTCTCCACGTGATCCCACGGATCGGTGTGGCCTCCGGTAAACCAGGGAATCGCCCCAGACGGCTCCTGCGCGGCAGCGATGGACAGTGCGGTCTGGCGGCACTGCTGCGGCGTCAGGACGCCCGCAACGGCCGGCGCGTTAGCTTGACGCAACTGAATACCCCGCTGTCGCTTGGCTTTCTGCCAATTGCGGCTTGGTGAAGTACATGGCCACGCTCTTGCCCACTAGAGGGTTGAGTACCGTCTCGGCGAGCGAAGTGATCTTGGGCCGCTGCATCAGATCCCACACCAGCAGCTTGTGGTAGGCCGCGACCGCGGGATGATCGTTGTTCGAGGGTCCCACCGCACATTTGAGCCACCAGAACGGCGAATGCAGCGCGTGCGCGTGATGGGTGTGTGTCAATTCCATTCCGCGGCCGGCGATTTTGTCACGCAGAGCGCTGGCGCGGTAGATCCGCACGTGGCCGCCCTCATTGCTGTGGTACTCCTCGGACAGCAACCAACACACCCGTTCCGGCAGCCATCGCGGCACGCTGACCGCCAGTGTCCCACCGACCTTGAGCACTCTGATGAGTTCGTCGATCGCGGCGTCGTCGGCCGGGATGTGCTCCAAGATCTCCGAGGCGATGACGCAGTCGAATGTCTGGTCGGGGTAGGGAAGGTTGAGCGCGTCCCCACGCACCACCTTTGCGGATGCCGCCGCGGGTGCTTCGCCGGTTTCGCCCATTGCGCGCAACAGCGTGTCGACGTTGCGCAACTCCGCTTCGTCTTGATCGAAAGCGACGACGTCGGCGCCGCGGCGGTACGCCTCGAACGCGTGCCGGCCTGCCCCGCAACCGACGTCGATAACCGTAGTACCGGGCCCGATACCGAGCCGGTCGAAATCAACTGTCAGCATCGCGTTCCGCCCGCGGAGCTGGCGCGGCGTTCTATCGCCTGTTGGTAGACCCGCACCGTCTGCGCGGCAACGGCTTCCCAGCTGAATACGTTGACCGCGCGTGCCCGTCCCGATGCGCCGAGGCTGCGCCGTTTCTCCGGCGAGTCCAGCAGTGCTCCCAGGGCCCGGGTGAGTGCGTCGACGTCCGCCGGCGTGACCAGTTCGGCGCAAGCGCCGTCTGTCCCAAGGACTTCGGGCAGTGCACCCACCCGGCTGGCGACGATCGGGGTCCCGCTCGCCATGGCTTCTACGGCAGGCAGCGAAAACCCTTCGTACAGCGAGGGAATGCAGGCAACCTCGGCCGAGGCGAACAACGCGGCCAACTCGGCATCGGGAAGTCCGCTGGCGATGTGGACGATGTCAGAGATTCCGAGCTCGGCGATGAGTTTGTGCGTGGGACCGTTGACTTCCACCTTGGCTACCAACCGCAACTCGAGGTCGCGGCTGGTACGCAGCTTGGCGACGGCGTGCAGCAGGGTGCTGACGCCCTTTAGCGGCGTGTCGGCACTCGCAATCGCCATCACCCGGCCGGGCTGGCGCGGCGACGAATTCGGTTTGAAGAGTTCGGTATTGACGCCCAACGGCACTACGTGCAGTTGTTCGGGCGCGACGTCGAAGTCGGTGACGATATCGGCGGCCGAGGACGACGAGACCGTCAGCAGGTCCGGGATCTGCCTCGCCACTTGCTTCTGCATTTTGGAGAAGCCATACCAGCGCTGCACCAACGGCTTTCGCCACCACCGAGCGGCTGCGAGATCGAGCAGCCGGTCACGCGTGATGGGGTGGTGCACGGTGGCCACCACCGGCATCCCCGCCTCGGCAATGGCGAGCAGACCGGTTCCCAGGCTCTGGTTGTCGTGGACGACGTCGAAGTCCCCGGCGCGTTCGGCAAGTAGCCGGGCCACGCGCAGGGTGAACGTGCGTGGTTCGGGAAAGCCCGCCGTCCACATGGTGGCCAGTTCCAGCAAGTCGATGGAGTCGCGGATCTCGCTTGGGCGCGGCACCCGAAACGGGTCCGGCTCGCGGTAGAGATCGAGACTCGGGACCTTGGTCAACCGCACCCGGGGATCGAGCAACTCCGGATACGGCTGTCCGGAAAATACTTCGACGTCGTGACCCAGGTCGACCAAACCGCGGCTGAGATGCCGCACATAGACACCCTGCCCGCCGCAGTGATCCTTACTCCGGTAGGACAGCAGAGCAATACGCATACCCAACCCTTCGCCGCCAGCGATCGACCACAAATCCAGAAGCGGGAAGCGCCAATCTCATTGCTGTCAGCGCACCCGCGAACCACGTGACAGCAAACTGGACATGTGTCCAGATGATAGTTCGGTCAGCTAAACGACGCAAACGTAGCCCTGAGTTGACCCGCCTTCCTGAGCCTAGTGCTGCCTGACGCTCCTCCCGCACGGGCAGGTAGCCGATGACAGTTCTGGCGGCTTCGGACGTGGCGGGGTTAAATCCCGCCGAATCGGTTTAATGTCATCGAAATGAGCAGGCAACGCCTCCCGAAAGAGCTTCGCCACCGCGATCCGGAGTTCATCCGCGCCGTCCTGCCGCCACTGTGGCTGGCCTCGACGGTGTGGTTCCGCGCCGAGGTACACGGCTTCGAGCACGTCCCCGACGAACCGGTGCTGTTCGTGTGCAACCACAGCGGCGGCGGGGCCACACCTGACACGTTCGTCTTCCTGCTCGCCTATAACACCTATTTCACCGTCGAGGGTCGCCCGCTCTACGCGCTCGCGCACGACACCGTCACCGCAGCCCCGTTCATCGGGGGCATGACCCGCAAGCTCGGGGTGGTACCGGCCGCCAACTCCTTCGCCGAACGCATCTTCGAACATGGCAGTTCGGCTCTGGTCTATCCGGGCGGGGACGTCGAAGCGCTACGACCGTGGCGGGACCGCAACAAGATCGTCTTCTCCGGCCGCAAAGGCTTTCTGCGGTTGGCCCACAAGTGCAACGTCAAGATTGTGCCGGTGGTGGCGACCGGCGGGCATGACACCTTGATCGTGCTCAATGACGGCCGACGGACCGCTCAGTTGCTGCGCCTGGACAAACTGGCCCGAGTCAAGAGCATGCCCATGACCCTCAGCATCCCGTGGGGTTTGTCGCCGTTACCGTTGCCGCATTTTCCACTTCCGGCCAAGATCCGAATGCAGGTGCTCGAGCCGATCGATGTGCGTGGCAAATTCGGCGACGAGCCCGATTGGGATCGGGCGTTGGCCTATGTCACCAGCGTTATGCAGGTAGAGCTGTCCAAGCTGGCCAGCAAGACCGTCGTGCCGATGGTCCGGTGATATGACCCAGACAGTCACCGTCGTCCGTCATATCGACTGCCCGCTTGAAGCGAGCGGCGCCTTCGTCACCGACCCCCATCGCCTATTTCCCAAGATGTCCATCTTCAGCCGCTGCTGCTTCGTCAAATCACGGGATGACGGCGAACTCTGGGATGTCTACATGGACAGCGGGACCATTCAGCTCGGCGGTCGAGTGCTGATCACGCCACCGCGGGGCAGCCTGCTGAAGTGGCGGTCGGTCCAAGGAACCCGGCATACCTTCGCAGCACTCGTCGAACCCGAGGACGACGGCAGCCGGCTGACCCTGACCTTGACGTTCTCGACCACCGGGCTCGGCCTGGCACGACTCAGCGAATGGCTGGGGCGGGGGCTGGTGTCGCGAAACCTGGAGGCCGCGGCCGAGGAAATCCGGCATCACCTGGAGTTCGAGAGGTAGCTGGAAACGTCGCTGCATGGCGCCCGCCTTGCGCTGACGAGTTGCAGTCCCGGGCCACATGTGTGCTTTATTGGTAACGGCTGTGCGAACAACCAGGAAAGTTGCTGTTGTTCTGGCGTAACACTGCGAGGCCGGAGTGTCGTACCGACTCGTAGGCGAGCGACACTGAGCGCCGCCCGCAGCCGACCCACACGATCGGAGGATGCCGCCATGGACTTCGCGTTGTTGCCGCCGGAAGTCAACTCGGCGTTGATGTATGCCGGCCCCGGCGCCGGATCGTTGGTGGCTGCCGCCACGGCGTGGAACGAGATCGCCACCGAACTGTATGCGGCCGCAAGCTCCTACCAATCGGTGATCGCGGCACTGACCGCCGGACCGTGGATAGGTCCGGCGTCCGCATCGATGGCTGCCGCGGCCGCCCCGTACCTGACCTGGCTGCGCATTACCGCCATTCAGGCCGAACACACCGCTGATCAGGCCACGGCCGCGGCCGTCGCATACGAGACGGCGTTTGCCGCGACCGTGCCGCCGCCGGTGGTCGCCGCCAACCGCAGCCTGCTGATGACGTTGGTGGCAACGAACTTCTTCGGCCAGAACACGCCGTTGATCGCCCTTACCGAAACCCAGTACGCCGACATGTGGGCTCAAGACACCGCGGCCATGCTGAGCTACGCGGGCGCATCGTCGGCGGCCACCACCTTGGTCCCGTTCAGCGAACCGTCTTCCAGCACGGACTCGAGCGGCCTACCAGCGCAAGCCGCGGCCGTCAGCCAGGCCAGCGGTACCGCAGCGGGCCAGGCACAGAGCGCCGTGACGTCGGCGCAGCAAGCGTTGTCCGCCATACCCAACGCGCTGTCCGGACTCGCGGCACCCGCCGCGGCGGTCGATGGCACCTCGCTGCTGGACGCGCTGGACTTTTTCGGCGACATCAGTGGCATCTTCGTCGACCCCGGCATCGGCACCGCGGGCCTCACCGTCGACGGCGTACTTGCCGGCGTGGCTCTGCCCTACGACATCAACGGCTACTTCGTCGGTGTGCACACCGACGACATCGTCAGTGGCTGGGCCGGGTTGGAGCCTTGGCCGGGCACGGGTTCGGCGCCTGCGACTTCTTTCCCGGTGGTCACCACCGTCGGCGCACCGGTGTCGGCGAGCCTCGGCGAGGCCAGAGCGATCGGCGCGTTGACGGTGCCGCAGGGCTGGACCACTGCGGCTCCCGCGGTGCGGCTGACCGCGCTGACGATGCCCGCCGCCAGCGTGGGTGCAGCGGCCGAGGCAGGCAGCGCCGGAGCCTTGTTCAGCCAGATGGCCCTGGCCGGGATGGCCGGGCGAGCGATGGCCGGCACCGCCGGTACCGGAGGTGGCGCCGGTCCCCGGGTCCGGGAGCGGGCCGGTGTGGCAAAGCGGGGAACCGAGACTTCGGCGACAGCGACGGCCGAGGCGACCGACGAGACCCAAAAGACCGAGGGCACGGCGCCGCCGCCCGTGCTGTCCGGCGGCCCGATCACCAGCATCGCGGCGGAGTTGCGTGAACTGGCATCGCTACGCGACGCAGGCATTCTGACCGAAGAAGAATTCTCCGAACAGAAGCAACGCCTGCTTCCGCGCTGACGCTGCTTGCCGACGCGGTCGGCTACTTGATCCGGTTGGCGGCGAACGTCGCCGCCTGGGCCGTCATCCCGTTTTCGATGTAGGTCACGTGCGCCATGATGTTCCCGCCGCCAGTGCAGATCGGGTCGTCGGTTGCGCACTGGCTGATCAGCTTGCCTGCGTAGGCCGGGCTGAGCGTCGGCAGCGGGCCGCCACCCCACAGCGCGGTAGAGAATGCGCTGGACGGCTCACCGAAGTAGGCGACCGCGGCGACGTGGTCGGCAACCGCGGCCGGCATCTGCGTGCTGGCCAGGTTGATCACGGTTGCCCCCTGCGAGTAGCCGCCCAACACGATTTTGGTGCTGGGGCAGCTGGCCACCGTTCCCTGGATGTGTGCGCTCGCGTCGTCGGCGCCGCTCGGCGCGCTGGTGTGATAGTCGTCATTCGCGGGGTAGTTGACCGCGTAGACCTCGACGGAGCGTCCGGCGATCTGGGTGGTCAGCAAGTCGACGAACGACTGGCCCACGTTGCCCAGGCCCGGCTCTTGATGGGTGCCGCGGGCGAAGACGATGGAGACGTCGGAGCACGGGTCAGCGTCGGCGGTCGGGGCGGCGATAGGCACGCTCCATAGGGCCCATGCCGAGAAGACAAAGACGCTAAAGATGCGGGCAAGGCTGCGGGCAGTCATGTGCAGATCCTGGCATATCGGCTGCGACGTCGTTGTCGGCGGTCCAAAAGCCACAGCTCAGAGGGCCCGCCAAGGACTACAGTTCCAATCGATGCGTCGCGTGTGGACCTGGACCTTCGACCTGCCGCCAGATCAACTCTGGCCGCTGCTGGCCGACACCAACAGGTTCAACGAGGCTCTCGGCCTGCCGCCGTACACCCTCGACGAGACGCCGCAATCCAACGGGACGATTCTGCGCCGTGGCCGGGGCAAGGCCGCCGGCTTCGCGCTGGAGTGGGAGGAAAAGCCGTACGAGTGGGTCGCGGGGCGGCACTTCAGCCAGTCTCGGGTGTTCAGCAAGGGCCCGTTTAGCCGGTTCGGCCCGGTCTTCGACATCAAGCCGGACGGCAAGGGTGGCTCGCAGGTCACCTACGCGCTCGAATGGGAGCCGCTGACCCTGGCGGGCCGCGTGTTCGGCGCCCGGTTGGCGGCTCAGGCGGGGGAGAACGTAGGCAGACGCATCGTGGAGGCAGTCTCCTTCCTCCGCGGCGACGAGCCCGAGCGGCGGACGCCGTTCGTCCTGGCCGAACCAAAACTGCCCCAGGGCGCCCGCGAACGGGCCACCGCGATGGCCCGCGAAATCGACCGCAGCCCTTACGGGAACGGTCTCGGCGAGGATCTTGCCGATTTGGTGCTGCACGGCATGGCGGCCGATCTCACTCGAGTTCGGTCCAAGGCACTGGCCGGCGACCTCGGCGTGCCCCCACGCACGGCAACCGAGGCGTGTCTAGCCGGCGTGCGGGCCGGGCTGCTCGACATGAAATGGGATTTGTTGTGCCCCAACTGTCGTGGCGCCAAGGTCAGCGTGGCCACGCTCGCCGATCTGCCGCATGGCGCGCACTGTTCGTCGTGCAACATCGACTACGACCGCGATTTCGAGCGCAATGTCGAGTTGACGTTTGCGCCAGCACCGACGGTGCGGCCCTTGCCGGGTGGCAGTTTCTGTCTGTCCGGCCCGCTGGCGACACAGCACGTCGTCGTACAGGTCTTGCTCGGCCCGGGGGAGCGGCGCAGCGTGGCGGTCGACTTACCGTCCGGTGCCTATCGGGTGCGCACGCTGCACCCGGGCGGGGTCGTCGACATCGACTACGAGTCGGGAGATTTTCCCGGCGTGCGTACTACAGAGTCGGGTGTGCAGATCCGGGCGGATCTGACCGACGAGCCGGGCACCGTCACGTTCGTCAACGACGCCGGCTTCGAACTGGCGGCTTTGATCGAGCAGCGGACATGGACACGCCAGACCCTGACCGCACCGGAAGTGATCTCGCTGCAGGCATTTCGCGATTTGTTCGCCGAGGCGACCCTGCGGCCCGGCGACGACGCGGGCGTAAGTCAGGTCGCGCTGCTGTTCACCGACCTGCGGGGATCGACCGCACTATATGAGCGAGTCGGTGACGCCACCGCCTACAACCTGGTGCGCGACCATTTCACGCTGCTCGCGACGATCGTGCGCGAGCATGACGGCGCCGTGGTGAAAACGATTGGCGACGCGGTGATGGCGTCGTTCGACGATCCCGCGCAAGCGGTGCGCGCGGCGTTGGCCATGCAGGCCGGTATCGCGTCGTCGGCGCATGGAGCCGAGGACCTGGTCCTCAAGATCGGCGTCCACGCCGGCCCCAGCGTCGTCGTGACGCTCAACGACCGTCTCGATTACTTCGGTTCGACGGTAAACATGGCGGCCCGCCTGCAGGGGCAGAGCGCCGGCGAGGACATCGTGCTGTCCCGGGCCGTCGCCGCCGATCCCGCGGTACAGGAAATCGTGGGTGCCTTGCCGAAGCGGGAAGAGACCGTCGCGCTCAAAGGTTTCACCGAACCCGTAGGTTTCCTGCGCCTATTGAGTTTGGGGCGTGCCGGCGCAGGGCAAGACATAGCAGTGCCGTAGAGGTTTGCTAGATCAGGGTGGTGTGCCATGTGGTCAATCGTTTGCCGGGTCATCTTCGCCGCCGCCATGGCGTTCGCCCCGATGGCGGTCGTGACGTTAGTTTCGCCGGCGGTGAGTTCTGCACAATGCGAGGGCAACGAGTGGTGGGATCCCACGGGAAAGGTCTGCCGCCCGTTGGGCGTCGGGCCGCAACCGCTCGCGTGCGACGCGGGCCAATGGTGGGATCCGACAGCCAACGTATGCCGCCCGTTGGGCGTGGGGCCACAACCTCTCGACTGCGAAAACGGCTGGTGGTGGGATCCGGGCGCTAACGTGTGCCGACCGCCGGTGGTACCGCCGAACGGGTAGCCGAGGCACCCGTATCGGCCGGATGCGCGGCATGAACGCCCATTATCGTGTCGCGAGTGGCCGAATCGTCCGTCGGATCCTCTAGAGCGGAGCTGCGCCGCCGCCTGGACAACCTGACGATCCGCGATGCTGCCCGGCTGCGCCGACGGTTGCAGAACGTTCGCGGGGCGAACCCACAGAAGTTGCAGCAACTCGTTAATCAGATCGCCGCCGCGGAATCGGTGGTCGAAGCCCGGCAGGCCGGCGTCCCGACCATCAGCTACCCCGACCTGCCGATCAGTGCCCGCCAGCAAGAGATCTCCGAGGCGATCGCAGCGCATCAGGTGGTTGTCGTCGCCGGCGCAACCGGCTCGGGCAAAACCACCCAACTACCCAAGATCTGTTTAGATCTCGGCCGAGGCATTCGCGGCATCATCGGTCACACTCAGCCGCGCCGGTTGGCCGCCCGCACCGTCGCACAGCGCATCGCCGACGAGCTGCACAGCCCCCTCGGCGAGACGGTTGGCTACTCCGTCCGGTTCAACGACCAGGTCAGCGAGCGCACTCTGGTCAAGCTGATGACCGATGGCATCCTGCTTGCCGAGATCCAGCGCGACCGCCGCCTACTGCGCTACGACACGCTGATTCTGGACGAGGCCCACGAACGCAGCCTCAACATCGACTTCCTGTTGGGCTACCTGCGCGAGTTGCTGCCGCGCCGTCCCGAACTGAAGCTGATTGTCACCTCGGCGACGATCGAACCGCAGCGCTTTGCCGCGCACTTCGGCGGCGCACCCATCGTGGAGGTTTCCGGACGCACCTACCCGGTGGAGATTCGATACCGGCCGTTGGAAGTGCCGGTGAAGTCCGCCGCCCAGGACGATTCCGCCGATCCGGATGACCCCGATCACGAGATCGTGCGCACCGAGACCCGCGACGAGATCGAGGCCATCGTGGATGCGATCGACGAGTTGGCGACCGAAGCGCCCGGCGACGTGCTGGTGTTCTTATCCGGTGAGCGCGAAATACGCGACACCGCAGAGGCTTTGGGCAAGCTGGCCAGCGGTCCAGTGCCCACCGAAGTGCTGCCGCTGTATGCCCGGTTGCCCACGGCCGAACAGCAGAAGGTGTTCGCGCCCCACATTGGACGTCGCGTGGTGCTGGCAACCAATGTCGCCGAGACGTCGCTGACAGTGCCCGGAATCCGCTATGTCGTCGATCCGGGCAACGCCCGCATTTCGCGGTACAGCCGTCGGTTGAAGGTGCAGCGCTTGCCGATCGAACCGATCTCGCAGGCTTCCGCCGCACAGCGCGCTGGGCGGTGCGGTCGGGTAGCGCCGGGGGTGTGCATTCGCTTGTACGCCGAAGACGATTTCGAGGCGCGGCCCCGCTACACCGAACCGGAGATACTGCGCACCAACCTTGCTTCGGTAATCCTGCAGATGGCGGCGCTGCAGCTCGGCGACATCGAGGAGTTTCCGTTTCTCGATCCGCCGGACCGGCGAAGCATCCGCGACGGCGTGCAACTGCTGCAGGAGCTCGGTGCGTTCGACCAAGGTGGCGCGATCACCGACCTCGGCCGCCGGTTGGCACGACTCCCCGTCGACCCTCGGCTGGGCCGGATGATCCTGCAGGCCGAAACCGAGGGATGCGTGCGCGAAGTGTTGGTGCTGGCGGCTGCGCTGACCATTCCCGATCCGCGCGAGCGACCTAGCGACCGGGAGGAGGCGGCACGCCAGAGCCACGCCCGGTTCGCCGACCAACACTCCGATTTCATCGCCTACCTCAACCTCTGGCGCTACCTACGCGAACAACGTAAAGAGCTATCCGGCAGTGCCTTTCGACGCCTTTGCCGCAAGGAGTTCCTGCATTATCTGCGTATCCGCGAATGGCAGGATCTGGTTGGTCAATTGCGCAGCATCGCCCGCGATTTGGGAGTTGTCGAGTCGGACGAGCCGGCCGATCCGGCCCAAGTTCATGCCGCGCTGCTCGCCGGGTTGCTCTCGCATATCGGCATGCGGCGCGACGACGCGCGTGAGTATTTGGGGGCACGTAATGCGCGGTTCGTGCTCGCGCCAGGTTCGGTGCTCATCAAACGGCCACCGCAATGGGTCGTGGCCGCCGAGCTAGTCGAGACGAGCCGCCTGTATGGGAGGACCGCGGCCCGAATTCAACCGGAGATGGTCGAGCGCGTCGCCGGTGACCTGGTGCAGCGCACCTACAGCGAGCCGCATTGGGATGCCAAGCGCGGCGAGGTGATGGGGTATGAGCGGGTGACTCTGTACGGATTGCCGTTGGTTGCGCGCCGCAGAGTCGGTTACGCCGCGGTCGAGCCGGAGGTTGCGCGGGAACTGTTCATCCGCCATGCCCTGGTCGAGGGCGACTGGCACACCCGGCACCACTTCTTCCGTGACAATGCCCGGCTGCGAACCGAACTCGAGGAGCTGGAGGAGCGGGCCCGCCGTCGTGACCTGGTGATTGGCGAGGACGAGGCGTACGCGTTGTACGACGCCCGAATCCCGGCCGAGGTTGTCTCGGCGCGGCACTTCGACGGATGGTGGAAAAAGCAGCGCCATAAGACTCCGGACCTGTTGACATTCACCCGCGACGACCTGTTGCGTGCCAACAAGACTGATGCAACCGCGGACCGCCCGGACACCTGGCACACGGGGGACGCGGTGCTTCCCCTGACCTATCGGTTCGAACCTGGGGCCAGCGACGACGGGGTCACCGTGCACATCCCCATCGATGTGTTGGCCCGCCTCGGTGGCGACGAATTCGCCTGGCAGGTACCGGCTTTGCGTGAAGAGCTGATTACTGCCCTGATCCGCTCGCTGCCAAAGGAATTGCGGCGCAACTTCGTTCCGGTGCCGGACACGGTGCGGGCGGTGCTGACCGATATCGATTCCGCCAATGAGGCACTGCTGCCGGCGTTGCAGCGCGAATTGCGCCGTCGTACCGGCGTTTTGGTGCCTATCGACGCCTTCAACCTGGACCAGCTGCCGCCACATCTGCGAGTGACGTTCGCCGTCGAGTCCGGTGACGGCACCGAAGTCGCACGTGGCAAGGATCTGCACGCGTTGCAGGAGCGCTTGGCCGCGCCGGCCCGCCGGGCCGTCGCGCACGCGGTTGCCGCGGACCTGGAGCGGACGGGATTGCGCGCCTGGCCCAACGATCTGGCGGAACTGCCGCGTGTCATAGAGCGCACGGTGGACGGGCGCGCGGTGCGCGGTTTCCCCGCCTTCGTCGATGCGGGTACCTCTGTTGACTTGCGCGTGTTCGCCCAACCCGTTGAGCAGGCGAGTGTGATGGGCCCCGGCTTGCGTCGGTTGGTGCGCCTGAATGTGGCCTCTCCGACGAAAGTGGTTGAGCGACAGCTTGACCCGCGAACTCGCTTGACGCTGGGCAGCAACCCAGACGGTTCCCTGTCCGCTCTGCTCGAGGACTGTGCCGATGCCGCAACCGACACGCTCATCCCGCAGCCGGTGTGGACACGCGAGGAATTCGCGGCCTTGCGTACTCGGGTGGCCGAAGCTCTGCCGTCGACGACCGTCGGCCTCATAAGTCGCGTCGAAAAGGTGTTGTCCGCCGCCCGCGAAGTTCAACTGTTGTTGCCTGCTCAACCGGCGGCCGCGCAGTCCGAAGCGATTTCCGACATCCGCGCGCAACTCGACCGGCTGTTGCCGCCGGGATTCGTCACGGACACCGGGCGCGCGCATCTTGACGACCTCACCCGCTATCTGGTCGCGATCCGGCGTCGACTCGAGCGGTTGCCGCACACGATGCAGGCCGACCGGGAGCGAATGCAACGGGTGCACGCGGTGCAGTACGCGTACGACGAACTCGTGCGGATGTTGCCGCGGACGCGCGCCGCAGCGAGCGACGTCCGCGACATTGGCCGCCAGATCGAGGAACTGCGGGTCAGCCTGTGGGCGCAGCAGCTGGGCACCCCCCGTCCGGTCAGCGAGCAGCGCATCTACCGGGCAATTGATGCCGTGGGAGCCCGCGCCTAGTGGCGATCGCAAGCGCGGCCTAGGGCCGGGCGCAGCGGGTCGCCACAGTTGGACCTAGCGGCGATCGCAAGCGCGGCCTAAGGCCGGGCGCAGCGGGTCGCCACAGTTGGACCTAGTGGCGATCGCAAGCGCGGCCTAAGGCCGGGCGCAGCGGGTCGCCACCATTGAACCTAGTCGCGTCGGCCGCGAGTGCGACGCAACCAGCGGCCGCGCTTGATGTCCTTTTCCTGACTGGCCTCGTTCTTCTGCACGCCCCTGACGTCTTTGGGGGGAAGCTGCAATTCGCGTTCGGCGGGAATTCCGGCCTGAAGTTGCCGACCGCGTTCGAGCTCGGCGTCTAGCTCGGCACCGAACAGCAAGGCCACATTGGTGATATAGAGCCACAGCAGGAACACGATGACGCCACCCACCGCGCCATATGTCTTGTCGTAGCTGCTGAAGTTGCTCACGTAGAAACCGAAGCCCACCGAGGCCAGCGCCCACAGCAGGATTGCGACCGCCGCGCCGATGCTCAGCCAACGAAACTTCGGCTGCTGCACATTGGGAGCGACGTAATACAAGATGGCCACCGCCAACGCGACGAACACCAAGATGACCGGCCACTTGACGACGGTCCAGACCGTCTGGGCGGCAGCGCCGAAGCCGATGGCCGCTCCGACGGCATCGGTGACCGGTCCGCTGATCACCAACATCAGGGCCACCGCAGCGACAAGGACGAGCCCGGCAAGCGTGAGTAACAGCTGCAGCGGACGCAGCTTCCACAACGGGCGTCCCTCGACGATTTCGTAGATGCGATTCATCGCTCGGCCGAAGGCGCCCACGTAACCCGAGGCCGACCACAGCGCCGCGAAAATTGAGACCACCAGCGCGACGCCGGCCGAGGGGTTGTTGACCACCTGCTCGATGGGCTGGCGCAACATGTCCAGGGCTGAGGCCGGGACGAGATCACCGGCCACGCCGAGCAGGGCATCGGTGGTGCGCCGGCCCTGACCGAACACGCCCAGTAGCGACACCATGACCAGCAAGGCCGGAAACACCGACAACACCGCATAGTAGGTCAACGCAGCGGCCAGGTCCGTGCACTGGTCGTCGGTGAACTCGTGGGCGGTCTTGCGCAACACGAACAGCCATGACGCCTTCGTCAGGTCGTGCGGAGACGCCGGCTTGCTCGGGTCGTCGGGATCTGGCGCCCGTTTCTTTCCCTCGGTAGCGGCATCGTCAGTTTCGGTGTGGGCCATATAGGTTCGTTCCCGCCGGTCACGGAGTTCACACCGAACCCGCACCGATTCGATACCGACGATGCGCTTTGTGGCCGGCGGTGGAAGTATCGCGAGGGTGGCTACCAAGAAACCGCAGACGATTTCCTACCCGGCGCCAGAAAAGCGTCGGCGCCGTCACGAAGCCGACCCGCTGGACCCACACGTCATCGTCCTCTTCGGCGCGACAGGGGATCTGGCTAAACGAAAGCTGCTGCCCGGTTTGGCTTATCTGGACCAATCCGAACTCGCACCCGACATCCAGATCATCGCGACTTCGCTGGAAGACCTCAGCGACGACGAGTTTCGAGAACTCGCCAAGAAGGCAATCGACTCGTTCGGCACTCACAAGCTCACGCCGGAACAGTGGGCGGATTTCGCCAAGATCGTCACCTACGTCCCACAGGACGCCGGCCCCGAAGCGCTCGCGTCCGCCGTCGCCGAAGCGGAGAAAGCGCTGGGGCCAGAGGCACGGCGACTGCATTACCTGTCCGTCCCGCCGAAGGCCGCGCGCGACGTCATCACCATGCTGCGCGACGCCAAGCTCGTCGAGCGCTCCCGCGTGGTGATGGAGAAGCCGTTTGGTACCGACCTCGAGAGTGCGATCTCGCTCAATGACTTCTTGCACGAAACATTCGAGGAATCCCAGATTTTCCGCATCGATCACTTCTTGGGTAAGGAGGCGGCGCAAAACATCCTGGCGTTCCGGTTTGCCAACGGCCTGTTCGAGCCGATCTGGAACCGCAACTTCATCGACCACATACAAATCGACATCCCCGAGTCCCTGGGACTGGATCAGCGAGCGAATTTCTACGAGGAGACCGGCGCCTACAAGGACATGGTGGTGACCCACCTGTTCCAGGTGATGGCGTTTGTGGTGATGGAACCCCCAACGGCGCTCGAACCGCGTGCCATCAGCGAAGAGAAGAACAAAGTGTTCCGCTCGATGCTGCCGGTCGAGACGGCGAACGTGGTACGCGGCCAGTACGCCGGGTACCGCAAAGAGAAAGGCGTAGCCAAAGATTCCGACACTGAGACGTTCATTGCGCTCAAAGTCGGCATCGACAACTGGCGATGGGCGGGGGTGCCGATCTATCTGCGGACGGGCAAGAAGATGGCCGAAGGCATCCGCGTCATTTCGATCGCTTTCAAAGAAGCACCCAGGACCATGTTCCCGCCGGGATCTGGAGTCGGCACGCAGGGTCCCGATCACCTCACCTTCGATCTCGCGGACAACTCAAAGGTTTCCCTGTCCTTCTACGGCAAGCGCCCGGGGCCCGGGATGAAACTGGACAAGCTGTCCATGCAGTTCTCCACGCAGGAGATCGACTCCGTCGTCGATGTGCTCGAGGCGTACGAGCGGCTCATACTCGACGCCATGCGCGGTGATCACACGTTGTTCAACACCGCCGAGGGCATTGAATCCTTATGGGAGCGTTCGCGAGAACTTCTTGAGGACCCCCCACCGGCGAAGTTGTATCAACCGGGAACCTGGGGGCCCAATGCGATCCATCAGCTGATCGCGCCGAACGCGTGGCGGTTACCGTTCGAACGGGAGTGGCGCGAACGGAAAGACGACTCGTAGTCAGCCCAACTCGGCGACGATATAGCTGACCGTGTCGCGGAATTTGGCAAGGATCTCGTTGTCCGGCACGGTGAATCCGTGGCTGGCGTAGAGGTTATCGGTGGAATGGTGGGTCACCGTCCAACCGGTTGCGCTCAGGTGCTCGGCGGCCTCCCGACGCGCACCGGGCCATACGAGTTCTGCGACGTCGATGTCTAGTCCATGCTTGCGCCATCCGGCTCGCATGGATCGGGCGCGTTCATCGGTGAATATGTTCATGTCGCTGATGTTCTCGGTAGCTAGCCGGCTGCCCGGTGCACTAAGTGCGGTGATGTTGTCCAGCAGCAGGTCTTGGGCCTCCGGGGGCAGGTAGGGGAGTAGGCCCTCGGCGATCCACGCGGTAGGCCCTGTGGTGTCGAACATGTTGTCGCGCAGAGCGTTAGGCCAATCGTCGCGCAGGTCGATACCAACCGGTCGGCGTTCGGCGGTCGGTTCGGCCCCGATCTGGGCCAAAGTGAGGCTCTTGAAGGTGATGACCTCGGGCTGATCAACCTCGAACACCACGGAGCCTTCCGGCCAGGGCAAGCGGTAGGCCCTGGCGTCGAGTCCGGCGGCCAAGATCACCGCCTGTCGGATGCCCGCGGCCGTTGCGTCCTGCAAGAAGTCGTCGAAAAACCTTGTCCGAACCGTCATTTGCTCGCGCCGCTGCTGGAAAGTCATGGGCAGTTCGGCGTCGTCGAGCGGGATCTCGCCGTCGAGCATGCGGGTGAAGAACGGATGGCCGACGGCGCGCACCAACGGCTCTGCGAAGCGGTCGTCGAGGAGTGGATCCGGTTCGCGGGAAGCCAGCGCGCGGGCGGCGGCGACCATGGTCGCGGTGGCGCCCACACTGGAGGCGAGGTCCCAGCTGTCCCCGTCGGTGCGCTCCATACGCTGCTCCCGTTTCGGTCGATGATTGAATGCTTAGGTTGAATGCTTAGCCAGCGTAACCGTACCGCCGGCGGCCTCGAATGAAATGATGGCGCACCATGGCACCGACACTGCGCCCGCGCCGATCTGTTCTCTATCTCCCCGGCAACAAGTCCAGGGCACTGGAAAAGGGGAGAACGCTTCCAGCAGATGTGTTGATATTCGACCTCGAAGATGCCGTCGGACCCGACGCCAAGACCGAGTCGAGGACGACGGTGTGCGAGGCAATCGCATCCGGTGGTTACCACCCCCGCGAGGTCGTGGTGCGCGTCAACGGAGTGGGGACCGAGTGGCACGAGGGAGATTTGGCCGCGGTGGCCAGCTCAACCGCCGACGGGGTTTTGGTGCCGAAAGTTGAGACAGGACAACAGGTTCAGGCTTTGGTCGATGCGCTGGACAGACTCGGCGCTGCGCAGACTTTGCAATTGTGGGTGATGGTTGAGACCCCGAGGGCGTTCCTGCGGGTGGAGGAGGTTGCCTCGGCGAGCGATCGACTGGCCGCGCTGGTGGTGGGTACCAACGATCTGGTGAACGAGTTGCACGGTGTGCACGTGCCCGGTCGGGCGCCGGTGGTGCCGGCGTTGGCGCTGGCCGTGCTGGGAGCCCGGGCTGCCGGTAAGGCGGTCCTGGACGGGGTTTTCAACGACATCGCCGACGACGACGGCTTCCGAGACGAGGCGCGGCAGGGTCGCGAGATGGGTTTCGACGGCAAGACTTTGATCCACCCGTCGCAGATCGACCCGGCCAACGACGTATTCGGGCCATCCGAGAGCGAATTGGCGCATGCTCGCAAGGTCGTCTCGGCCTATGAGGAGGCCGAGGCCGCCGGGAACAGCGTCATCACGGTGGACGGACGAATGATCGAAAGCCTCCACGTGCGCGATGCTCAGCGGGTCCTAGCGCTTGCCGATCTCATCGCCGAATTGGAACTTGGCACTTGATGTTCAGCGGGACCGCTGCGCTTACCCGTGGTGACCAGGTGCGCCCGGGGAACCGCCCGTGCCAGCTGTACCCCCGGCACCGCCCCCGCCGCCCATCGCGGTGCCAGTGATCGCACCCGCTTGACCTCCGTTGCCACCGTTGCCCCCGTTGCTGAGGTCCTCCAGGCCCGCGCCGCCGCGGCCACCGTCACCGCCGATCGCGTTTCCGCCGCCAAAGCTGTGCGCGTCGCCGCCGTCTCCGCCGTTACCGCCTCCGGCGCCACCCGCGCCGCCGACCCCGCCATCCGCGCCGATGGCGTTGCCGCTGCCACTGCTATCCGCGTTCCCTCCGGTGCCGCCGTTGCCCCCGACGCCGCCAGCGCCGCCGGTTCCGCCCGCTCCAGCCCGACCGCCGACGGCGTTGGTGGCCGCGGCGGTGTTTGCGACATAGGCGCGGCCGCCGTTGCCACCGTCCCCGCCGGAACCCACACTGCCCGCGCTGGTGCCGTCCGCACCAGCGCCAGCGATCGCGCCGCCCGTACCCCAACTGGTTGCGTTGCCGCCATTACCGCCGGCCCCGCCGCCGGCGCCGCCGGTCCCGCCGAGCGCGCCGTCCCTACCAATCGCATCCCCGGCGCCGTGATTCTCCGCGTACCCGCCGTTGCCGCCGCTACCACCGATCCCACTGGCACCGCCTGTCCCGCCGACCCCGCCGCGGCCGCCGACGGCATCCCCGGTTGCGAGCTGGCTGTCGACATAAGCCGACCCGCCAGCGCCCCCGTCACCACCGTTACCGACGGTGCCGGTGCCGCCCGTGCCACCGTCACCACCGCTGACGGAACCATTGCTGCCGCCGCTGCCCACGGTGCCGGCAGAGCCCTTGCCACCGGCGCCGCCGTTCCCGCCGGTCGTGCCCGTGCCACCGTTGCCGCCGCGTCCAGCGGTCGGGACGGCCGCATCTTCGCTGCTCTCGACGTGGGCACTCCCGCCGGCACCGCCGTCCCCGCCGGCGCCGTGCGCGCCATCCCCGCCAGTCGCGCCGGCGCCGCCGGTGGCGCTTCCGGTTCCGAGGTTGCGGCCGCTACCGCCACTACCCCCGTCGCCGCCGCCTACTGCGCCACTGCCACCGATCCCGCCGTCGGCACCGATGGCACTTCCGCTTCCGTAATTCAGCGCCTTACCGCCGGCGCCGCCGCTACCGCCTTGGCCTGCGGTACCCAAACCGCCCGACCCACCGGCACCGCCTACTACGTTTCCGTTGCTCGAAGCGACCGCCGCTCCGCCCGCTCCGCCATCGCCGCCGTGCGAGCCAGCCCCGCCGGCCCCGCCGGCGCCACCGTTTCCAATCAGACCGGCGTTACCGCCGGCGCCGCCGGCCTGTCCGGCCGCGCC
>NZ_LZLS01000162.1 GCF_001673365.1 Mycobacterium asiaticum | reverse complement strand
TCCTCCAGCGTCAGCGTCGCCAAGATCGCCTTTACCGGCGCAGTGCTGGGCGGCGGCGGCATCGCCATGGCCGGCCAGGCCGCGGCAGCCACCGACGCCGAATGGGATGCGGTTGCCCGTTGCGAATCTGGTGGCAACTGGGCGATCAACACCGGTAACGGGTTCTACGGCGGCGTGCAGTTCGCGGCCGGCCATGGCGATGCCGCCGCCGCCCAGCACTGCGCCGGTAAAGGCGATCTTGGCGACGCTGACGCTGGAGGTAGCGGGCTTGCGGTGACGTCCAGTCATACGCTCAGTAATTCCTCTCGTGTACACGCCTGCGAGGTGAGCTGTCGGGTTCGGGTGGGAGAGGTCACCCGGCCAGTCGTGCATCGTCGTCACGACGTTGGCTTCACCCCAAGGAGCCGTAACCGGCCCCGGTCCGATCTCGGCGGACCTGGTGGGTCCCCCGCCTCCATCCGCGGGTCGGAATCCCTTGCCTACTGGATGGAGCTCGGCGCGTTATAGGTAAGGGCGGGCCCGCCGCTTCGGGTTGGGTTGACGAGCCTTCCGAGACGGTAGCGGGTAAAGGCGGTCACGTCACGCGTGGAATGGATCGGCGTTTTGGTCACAATGCGGGTTTAAAACGCCAGGAAACCCGTGCGTTTACCCAGCTCATAGCACTCGCAATCGGAGCGTGGCCGGGTTGTTATCGTTCCGTTACGTGAGATAACTCACACTTTTTAGCCGCCGGCGAACGGTGGGAGTACGTCAATCGTGTCGCCGGCGGATAACGCTGAGGCCTCATCTCGGACGGCAATTCCGTCCCGCAGATAGGAGCATCGGCTAAGAACCGTGGCCAGCTGAGTACCCCGATCGGCCAACTGCTTAACCAACTCCGCCACCGTCGTACCGGTGCGCACGGAAAGCGTCTCCATCTCGGTACCGGCGGCCGCCCGTGCCGCGGCGAAATAGCGGACCGTCACCTCGACCCCGGCGGCCACTGTGGGCGTCTGTGCGGGAATCTCAGCCACCGATGGCACTCATCGGACGGTCGGGCTGGACGAAATCGGGGTCGTTAATACCGTGCCCGGCCGGCTTCGCCCACATGGCGGCGCGCCAGGTCGCTGCGATGGCGTCGTCGTCGGCGCCGCCGCGGAGCAGGCCACGAAGGTCCATCTCCTCGGTGGAGAACAAGCAACTGCGGATCTGGCCGTCGGCGGTGAGCCGGGTTCGGTCACATGTAGAGCAGAAGGCGTGCGACACCGATGCGATGACACCGACCTTGCCCGCCGGGGTGTCCGGGCCGGCATCGACCAACCACAGCTCGGCCGGCGCCGACCCGCGCGGCGCCGGATCTGGTGTGAGGCTGAAGTGCGGGCGCAGCGCGGCTAGCACGTCGTCGGCGCTCAGAGCAGCGCCACGGCGCCACTGATGGCCCGCGTCGAGCGGCATCTGTTCGATGACGCGCAATTGGTAGCCGTATCGCAAGCAGTACCGCAACAGCTCTACGACATCCTCGCGTCCGGTGGCTGGATCGAGCACCGCGTTGACCTTGACCGGTGCGAGTCCGGCCTCGTGCGCGGCCGCCAGACCGGCCAGCACCTCATCGAGGCGGTTTCGACGGGTGATCGCAGCGAAGTGCTTCGGGTTGACGCTGTCCAGCGAGACGTTCACCCTGTTCAGGCCGGCCGCAGCGAGGGCCTTCGCGCGCTTGGCCAGACCCACGCCGTTCGTCGTAAGCGAGATCTCCGGACGCGGTTGAAGCCCGGCGGCGGCGGCGACGACCTGTTCGAGATGGGGGACCAACAGCGGCTCGCCTCCGGTGAACCGCACGCTGCTGATCCCGAGGCGGGTTACCGCTATCTGAAGCAGCCTGGCCAGTTCGTCGGGCCGCAGCAGATGCTCACCCGGAAGCCAGTTCAGACCCTGCGCCGGCATGCAATAGGTGCATCGCAGATTGCACCGATCGGTCAGCGAGACACGCAGATCGGTGGCGATTCGGCCGTAGGTGTCGATCAAAGGGCCGTCTTTGCTGGGTTTGCGAACCGTCGGGAGGCCCAGGGCCGTCAATGTCATGCCGGCACCCGTTCCGACACATCGGCGGGAACTATCTCCTTGCCCAGGGGCACCAGCGACACCGGAATCATCTTCAGGTTTGCCAGCGCCAACGGAATGCCGATGATCGTGACGGCCATCGCTATCGCGCTTGCTATGTGGCCGATCGCCAGCCAGAGCCCGAACAACAGCACCCAGATGACGTTGCCGATCAATGCGCCGGTGCCGGCGCCAGGTTTCTCCACAATGGTGCGGCCGAATGGCCACAACGCGTACGAAGCGATGCGCAGCGCCGCGAAGCCGAACGGAATCGTCACGATCAACAGAAAGCACACGAGCGCCGCGAGCAGGTATCCCAGTGCCAGCCAAAGCCCACCGAACACCAGCCAGATGACGTTCAAAATCAGGCGCATATCTCCTCCAGCGGTAAACGCCAGCCTACCCAGTGCCACCGACGTGGGTGAGAAACCGGGGTGCTCGGCCGGAAACCATCCGAGTAGGATCTGTGATCGTCATCGCGTCCTGCGCAGGCGGGACGCGTCTTTCGTTGCAGACCCGTCAGACAAGCAGGTGAGAGCAGTGCCGACCGGCAAAGTGAAGTGGTACGACTCCGACAAGGGGTTCGGCTTCCTGTCGCAAGAGGATGGCGAGGACGTCTACGTCCGCTCCTCGGCGTTGCCTGCGGGTGTCGAGGGGCTCAAAGCTGGCCAGAAAGTGGAATTCGGCATCGCGTCCGGACGACGCGGACCGCAGGCACTGAGCCTCAAGTTGATCGACCCCCCGCCAAGCCTGGCCCGCTCTGCATCACGGCCGCGCCGCGAAGCTCCCGCCGAGCACAAGCACAGTCCCGACGAACTGCACGGCATGGTCGAGGACATGATCACGCTGCTGGAAAGCACCGTGCAACCGGAACTGCGCAAGGGCCGTTACCCGGATCGCAAGACGGCTCGGCAGATTTCAGAGGTGGTCAAGGCGGTCGCAAGGGAGTTCGAGGCCTAGCGGGCCTGCCGCTGCGCGTAGCAGGTCGCCAAGCGGGTACTCAAGCCTCGTCGTGATTGCGTCAACGAGGAGGCGGCGATGGCACAGCAAGCGCAGGTAACCGAGGAGCAGGCCAGGGCCGTTGCCGAAGAATCCCGCGAAAGTGGCTGGGATAAGCCGTCTTTCGCCAAAGAGCTGTTTCTCGGCCGCTTCCCGCTGGACCTGATCCATCCGTTCCCCAAGCCACCGGATGCCGAGGAGAAGCGCACCGCGGATTTCTTGGAGAAGCTTAAGAAATTCCTTGGCACCGTTGATGGCAGCGTTATCGAGCGGGACGCGCGGATCCCGGACGAATACGTCAAGGGCTTCGCCGAACTCGGCTGCTTCGGGATGAAGATCTCGTCGGAGTATGGCGGCCTGGACATGTCGCAGGTCGCCTACAACCGCGCACTGATGATGGTGACCACCGTCAGTCCCAGTTTGGGCGCGCTGCTGTCGGCTCATCAGTCCATCGGGGTGCCCGAACCTCTCAAGCTCGCCGGGTCCGAGGAGCAGAAGCGAAAGTTCTTGCCGCGCTGTGCCGCCGGAGCTGTCTCAGCCTTTCTGTTGACCGAGCCGGATGTAGGGTCGGACCCGGCGCGCCTGGGTTCGACGGCGACGCCGGTGGATGACGGGCAGGCCTACGAACTCGAGGGCGTGAAGCTGTGGACCACCAACGGCGTGATCGCCGAATTGTTGGTGGTGATGGCCCGGGTACCCAAGAGCGACGGACATCGCGGCGGCATCAGTGCCTTTGTCGTCGAAGCGGATTCGCCCGGAATCACCGTGGAACGGCGTAACCAGTTCATGGGTCTGCGCGGTATCGAGAACGGTGTGACCAGGATGCACCGCGTGCGGGTTCCGGCCGAGAACCTTATCGGCCGGGAAGGCGACGGACTGCGAATCGCCTTGACCACCTTGAACGTCGGACGCTTGGCGTTACCGGCCATGGTGACGGGCTCGTCCAAATGGTCGTTGAAGATCGCGCGTGAGTGGTCGGGTGAGCGGGTGCAGTGGGGCAAGCCGATCGGCAAGCACGAGGCGGTGGCCCGCAAGATTGCGTTCATGGCCGCGACCACCTACGCGCTTGAGGCGGTGGTCGAGCTGTCGGGTCAGATGGCCGACGAGGGACGCAACGACATTCGGATCGAGGCGGCGCTGGCCAAGCTGTGGTGCAGCGAAATGTCTTGCGTCATAGCCGATGACCTGATGCAGATCCGCGGCGGCCGGGGCTATGAAACTGCTGAATCGCTTGCCGCACGCGGCGAGCGTGCCGCGCCGGTGGAACAGTCGCTGCGCGACCTGCGAATCAACCGCATCTTCGAAGGCGCCAGCGAAATCATGAGGTTGCTCATTGCCCGGGAGGCGGTGGACGCCCACCTGTCCGCCGCGGGTGATCTCGCCAAGGCTGACGCCGACTTGCGGGAAAAGGCAGCGGCCGCTGTCGGCGCGAGTGGGTTTTACGCAAAGTGGTTGCCGAAATTGGTATTCGGCGAGGGGCAGCGGCCCACGGCTTACCGCGAGTTCGGTCCGCTCGCGTCGCATCTGCGATTCGTCGAGCGCTCCAGCCGAAAGTTGGCCCGCAATACCTTCTACGGGATGGCACGCTGGCAGGCCAAGTTGGAACAGAAGCAGGGCTTTTTGGGCCGCATCGTCGACATCGGTGCCGAACTGTTCGCGATGGCAGCGGCGTGCGTGCGCGCCGAGTCGCAACGCGCCGGGGATCCGACCCTCGGAAAGCAGGCTTACGAATTGGCTGAAATGTTCTGTCAACAGGCGACTTTGCGGGTTGAGGAACTGTTCGCCGCGTTGTGGACCAATACCGATGCCGGCGATGTGCAACTGACGAACGATGTGCTGGAGGGCCGCTACACCTGGCTGGAGGACGGCATTCTTGATCAGTCCGAGGGCACCGGGCCGTGGATCGCCGAGTGGGAAGCCAGAGAGTCCACCGAAACGAATTTGGCCCGCCGATTCGTCGCGCCGTCGACCGAAGCGGCACGATAGACACATGTCGGCCTACGTCGCGCCCAAGGGCGAATTCAATCGAGACACCAACTACATCACCACGCGCATCACCGCTGACGGACGCGACGGTTACCCGGTAGCCCCCGACCGGTACCGGCTCGTCGTCGCCCGCGCGTGTCCGTGGGCGAATCGCACTATCATCGTGCGGCGACTGTTGGGGCTGGAATCGGTTCTGTCCATTGGGTTTTGCGGTCCTACCCACGATGAGCGCAGTTGGACGTTCGATCTGGATCCCGGCGGGGTGGACCCGGTCCTGAAAATTCCGAGGTTGCAGGACGCCTACTTCAAGCGCGACCCGGAGTATCCCAAGGGGATCACCGTCCCGGCGGTCGTCGACGTCACCACCGGCGCCGTCGTCACCAACGATTTCGCGCAGATCACCCTCGACTTCTCCACCGAGTGGGCCGCGTACCACCGTGAGGGAGCACCACGGCTATACCCCGAAGAGTTGCGCGCGGAGATCGACGAGGTGAGCCAGCGGATCTACACCGAAATCAACAACGGGGTGTACCGCTGCGGCTTCGCCGGCTCACAAGACGCATATGAATCGGCGTACGACCGGTTGTTCACCGCACTGGACTGGGTGAGCGAGCGACTCGCCGGGCAGCGATACCTGGTGGGCGACACCATCACCGAGGCCGACGTCCGACTGTTCACCACACTCGCCCGCTTCGATCCCGTCTACCACGGGCATTTCAAGTGCAACCGGTCCAAGCTGTCCGAGATGCCAGTGTTGTGGGCCTACGCCCGAGACCTGTTCCAAACGCCGGGCTTTGGCGATACCACCGACTTCGTCCAGATCAAACAGCACTACTACATCGTGCACGCCGACATCAACCCCACCCGGGTCGTGCCCAAGGGCCCGGAACTGTCCAACTGGCTGACACCACACGGTCGGGAAGCTATGGGCGGCAGGCCATTTGGTGATGGAACACCGCCGGGACCGCCGCTCGAGGGTGAGCGGGTGCCGCCCGCTCACGGCGCCTAATCCTCAGCGGGTCAGGCGAATCGACCATTCGGCGTGCGGAGCCTCCCGCAGCTGCCCGTCCTCGAGCACCAACGTCAGCAACTGGACCACCACCTGGGTCAACCGGCCCCGCTGTGGATCGACTGTGGGCATGGTGACCGCCAGCTTGGAATTCGGCCGAAAGAATGTTGTGGCCGTATCGGTCGGATCCTCATAGACCTGCAGCAGGCGCCAGGGGGCGCGGCCAATGGCGTCGGGCACCGACAACTGGACCGGAAACCGTTCGCTCACCCGCAATTCGCCCTCGGTCTGCGGGCTTTGGCAATCGTTGAGGTTCAGCACGCTGCAGTACAGATAGGGCCCCACCCGGGTGGTGTGCCCAAGGGAGTAGGCGCTGATCCTCGGAAAGTGCGGGCCCGGTTGCCGAACCAACAGCCAGGCGCCGACACCGGCTGCGGCCGCCAGCAACACCACGCCGACCGTGAGAAGCACGGCCACACCCCGTTTCACTGGGGCATCGCTCTAGATGTCGGGGCGCGGCGAGCCCCCTCCTGCTCGACCATGACGGGCCGATTTCCGCCGAGGCCGGGGATCAACGAGAAACCTTGGAAGCTGACGAGCGTCTGGGCAAGACCCAAAATCAACAGGGCGCTGACCGCCGTGAAGCCCACCCACAACTCGGTGTAGACCAACACCCCGACGGCACCGCCCAACACCCAGGCCAACTGCAGGGTGGACTCCGATCGACCGAACCCAGAGGCCCTGGACTCCTCGGGCAGATCGTTTTGCAACGAAGCGTCCAGTGAGGCCTTGGCGATGGCACTGCAACCGGAGGTGATCAGGGTGGCGACGGCGGCGACGACGAGATGCCCGGCCACCGCGGCGGCGATAGCGCACACGGTGACCGCCAGCGTGCAACGGACCACCAGCACCGCTGGTCGGCCCAATTTCAGCCGGGCACTGGTGAAGTTGCCGACGAAATTACCTATCGCGGCGGCGGCGCCGATCACGCCCAGCATGGCCAGTTGCATCCACCCGTCGGCGTCGTGCGCCTTGGCGACAAATGCCGGGTACAGGAACAGGAACCCGACCATGACCTTGATCGTGCAGTTACCCCATAACGAAGTAATGATGTTGCGGCCCAACGGCTGTCGAAGCTTGCCGACTGTCGATGCGCCCTCGTCGGGCCAATTGTGTCGCGACTGGTCGCTGTGCCAGTGATAGCTCAAGGTGGCCGGGACCTCGCCGGCGGTGACCTCGACCCAACTCGGAATCCGCATCGAGAGCAGGGCACCGACGATCGTGATGCCGACGACGACGAACAGTGCCCCCGGCAAGTTGAACAAGTGAGTGCAGGCGAACTCGATTCCAGCAGCGACGGCACCGCCGGCGATGGTTCCGCCGAGCAGTCCGAACACGGTCAGTCGGGAATTGACCCGGACCAGATCGATAGTGGGCGGCATGACCCTGGGCGTCACCGCGCTGCGTAGCACGCTGAACGACTTGGAAAACACCATCATGGCCAGCGCGCAGGGGTACAGCACCCACGGCGGGAAGCTGCCGCTGGCGCCGTCGTAGTTCATGATCAGCACCAACGCCAGCCCGGTACGCAGCCCGAAGGACAGCGCCAGCGCGACCCGGCGCCCGTGCTGCAGTTTGTCCAGTGCCGGACCAATGAGCGGGGCGATGACGGCGAACGGTGCGATGGTGATCAACAGGTACAACGCGACCTTCGATTTACTCTCACCGCTGGCCGCCGCGAAGAACAACGTATTGGCCAGTGCCACCGCCATCGCGGAGTCGACGGCGAAGTTCGCCATCACCGGCCACGTCAGCGCCGTCAGACCGGACTTGTCGGCACCGTCGGCGGTAGCGGCGCGCTGCACCATCCAGTACATACGAGAGCCCATTTCGCGGCTGCGCATCGCCGCCGCCCGGGTGACGGTGATCCGTTCACCGTTGTTGAACCCTCGCGGGGGCGGAGGTTCGCTGCTGTGCTCGCGGGGCGCCTGTTCGCCCAACGGGGGCAGATACCGGTTGGCGCTGGGCATCGGTGGTGGGCGGCGCTGGCCGCGATTTTTCGGACCGCTCGGGTCGCCGGCCGGGTAGTTGGCCATCCCGGGATGCTGCTGGAAGTTCGATCCATCTCGGGGCCGGCGGCCGGGGGGTGGGGCCGTCCGGCCCGGATGATCGCCTCGCGGTCCAGACACGATTCAATTCTGTCTTATGCCGCCGCGCTGCGGAGGCAACCGGTGTGGCTCGCCTACCGTGTCTTCCGGCAGTATTGGGTGCAGTATCGGGAATGTGGCTGAGCAGGTCTCGGCCCGGAAGGCACGACCGATCCGACTTTAGGGTGACATTAGGGTGACACTGTGACCGGACCCATCGAGGAATCCTCCGTAGCGACTGTGGCTGAGTGGCCCAGTGAGCTGGCCGGGGTGCTCACGGGTGCGGCTGAACAGGCCAGGGCCGCTGTTTCGGAGTTCAGCGGCGCCGACGCCGTCGGGGATTACCTGGGCGTCAGCTACGAGGATCCCAACACCGCCACGCATCGGTTCCTGGCGCACGTGCCCGGTTACCAGGGGTGGCAGTGGGACGTCGTCGTCGCCACCTATCCCGGCTCCGACCACGCCACGATCAGCGAGGTCGTGCTGATTCCCGGACCGACCGCTCTGCTGGCCCCGGATTGGGTTCCGTGGGAGCAGCGGGTGCGCCCCGGCGATCTGGGGCCGGGAGACCTGTTGGCGCCGGCCCGTAACGACCCGCGGTTAGTGCCTGGTTACACCGCCAGTGGCGACCCGGAGGTAGACGACGTCGCCGTCGAACTGGGACTCGGGCGACGCTGGGTAATGAGTTCCTGGGGTCGGGCGGACGCCGCCGAGCGTTGGCACGAAGGTGACTACGGCCCGGATTCGGCGATGTCCCGGTCAACCAAGCGGGTGTGCCGAGACTGCGGTTTCTTCCTGCCGTTAGCCGGTGCTCTCGGTGCGATGTTCGGGGTCTGCGGCAACGAACTGTCCGCCGACGGCCACGTCGTCGACAAGCTATACGGCTGCGGAGCCCACTCCGACACCCCCGCCCCTGCGGGTACCGGCTCACCGATGTACGAGCCGTATGACGACGGCGTCATCGAGGTCACCGAGAATCCGGCCGAACCTCCAGCGGACCCGTCCTAGCTTTTTTTGGCGTTTTCCTCGGCGGCGGCCTTGATTCTGGTCAGCGACGTGTTCATGCCCTCGACCATCTCCTTTTCGAAGTTGGTGTTTCCGCCGAGGAACGCCTTCACCGACACGCTGGAGAACGCACTGACACCGTTCTCGGCGTGACGGCTTTCGGTCAGCCGGGTGCCCTCGCCGTGAGCTTCCAACTCATAGCTCCAGATCGTGCGGTTGGTGTCGACGCGAAACGCCAGCCGTTGCTCGGGGATCACCTCGACGATGGTGGACGTAGTGGGCCAGAACAGACGGTTACGGCGATTGACGTTCACCGTTCGGGTCCCGGCGCGCAGCGGCCCGAATTGCTTCATCCAGCGACATTGCGGGCTCCACTCCGGCATGCGCTGCAGGTCAGATATCAGCGCCCACACGGCCGACGGCGGCGCCTCGATATCGATTGATGTTTGCAACAGCGGGGATGCCATTCGTCCTCCTGGGGTTTTGTCGAGTTCATTGTGGGTCGATAAAGGTTTCGAGCCCCGCCTGGGCGCCGCGTGCGCCACGGCGGGCAGCGGCAAGTTGCCACCCGAAGATGCTGGTGCCGAGCACGCCCACGGCGAGCCCGGCGACGGCTATCGGACGCCAGGTCTCCAGGCCGTGCACGAGGAATGCGGCCACCGCCGCGATCAGCCAACCCGCCGCGCCGACCAGGATGATCGGCCACACCGCAAGCAGCGCGGGCGGCAGCGGCGGGGGCTCGGGTTGGGTAAGTGCTTCGTCGCTCATTTCGCGTTTCAACATAGCCCGCCGATCGGTGGGTTGACGGTGCGGACCGGCGTCAGCCTGGCCGACGCGGCTCGCTTGCGGGTGTGTGTTCAGATGCCCGGCTCCGCGCGACTTTGAAGATCAATGCCGGTGGCGATTGTCGCCGTTTCGCACGTCGGTTTCCGACGTTCCGTTGTAACCTCTGCGCTGTGCCCGACACCGATGCGCGGTTGGCTGCAGACCTGTCGTTAGCGGTCATGCGGCTGGCTCGGCAACTGCGGTTTCGAAACGCGTCGTCGCCGGTGTCGTTGAGCCAGTTGTCGGCGCTGACGACCTTGGCGAACGAGGGTGCGATGACGCCGGGCGCGCTGGCGATTCGCGAGCGCGTCCGACCGCCGTCGATGACGCGGGTGATCGCGTCCCTGGCCGACGAAGGTCTGGTGGACCGGGCCCCGCACCCCGTCGACGGCCGACAGGTGCTGGTTTCGGTCTCCGAGGCCGGCGCCGACCTGGTCAAGGCGGCTCGTCGTGCTCGCCAGGAGTGGTTGGCTGAGCGACTTGAGACCCTCGACGACGGCCAACTCGACACCCTGCGCAACGCGGCCGATCTGATCTCCACTCTGGTCGACGAAAGCCCGTGACGGCTCCGGACGTCGATGTTCAGGACGTCACCGATCCCGATGACCCGCGCCTGGACGACTTCCGCGACCTGAACAGCGTTGACCGCCGTCCGGACCTGCCGACCGGCAAGGGACTGGTGATCGCTGAAGGCGTGCTGGTCGTGCAGCGTATGCTCGCCTCGCGATTTACTCCGCGTGGACTACTAGGCACCGACAGGAGGCTCGCCGAACTCCGCAACGACCTGGTCGGCACTCGCGCGCCGTACTACCGAACCTCGGCCGACGTGATGGCGCAGGCGGTGGGGTTCCATCTCAATCGTGGCGTGTTGGCCGCCGCCAGCCGGGTGCCCGAGCCCAGCGTCGCCCAGGTCGTCGACGGCGCACGCACCGTGGCCGTCCTCGAGGGCGTCAACGACCACGAGAACCTGGGCTCGATCTTTCGCAACGCGGCAGGCCTGGGGGTAGACGCGGTCGTTTTCGGCAGCGGTTGCGCCGATCCCCTCTACCGACGGGCGGTCCGGGTGTCGATGGGCCATGCGTTGCTGGTGCCGTATGCCCGTGCCGCCGAGTGGCCTGCCGACCTGGTGCGGCTGAAAGAACGCGGTTTCCGGTTGCTGGCCATGACCCCCCAGCGCGATGCGCGTCCGCTGCCGGAAGCGATGGCCGAGGTGGCAGACGAACCGGTGGCGCTGCTGGTCGGCGCTGAGGGGCCGGGTCTCACGTCGGCTGCCTTGCGGATTAGCGACTTGCGGGTGCGCATCCCCATGTCGCGTGGCACCGACTCGCTCAACGTGGCAACGGCGGCCGCGGTCGCGTTTTACCAGCGGGCAGTCGGGTTAGGCTCGCCTGGTGGATGACGAGTCCGTCCCCTGGGGAACGGGGTTGGCGGTGGCCTTCTTCGTCGCCGCGGTTGTCGGTGCCGCGATCGTGGTGCTCAGTCTCGGGCTGATCCGGGTGCATCCGCTGCTGGCGGTCGGCCTGAACATCGTGGCGGTCGGGGGATTGGCGCCGACGTTGTGGGGTTGGCGAAACACCCTGGTGCTGCGCTGGTTTGTGCTGGGCGCGGCAGTCGGCGTGGCCGGGGGATGGTTGGCGTTACTTGCGGTGACAGTGCTTGATTAGCGCTGCCCGCTGGAACGCACCCCGAGCAGCACGTCTTCCCAGGCCGGAATGGCCGGCTTGCCGCGTCGGGCGCTGGCCGGTTGCTCGACCGGCGCGGTGGGCGCTGGTGCGGTCTCGGGTGCGGCCGGCATGGTCGGCGGGGCAACAGGCGCGGCGACTTCGAAGGCCAGGTGTGCCACCGGCGCCAGTTGCCGAGGCTTGAAGTCGGGGTCGATCAGTTCGCTGGCCGCATCGTCGATCGCGGTGACCGTGCCGCCGTGCGCGCCGGGGGTGAAGCGGAAATGCGCCAGGTTGTCCGACCGGCCGGCCTGCCACCCCAGCTGCACGGTCCAGCGGCTGTCCTCGTTGCGCCAGGCATCCCAGGTCAGCTTCTCGGGACTCAAGCCACGTCCGACCAGCGCGGCGGTGACGGTTTCCAGCAGGCTCAACACCGCCGGACCGTCGGCCAGCACCGGGTGTGCGGCCGTTGCCAGCTCGGCGGCCCGGAATCGCTCGAGCAACACCGGGTTGGCGAATCGCTGGATACGGGCGAGGTCGGATCCGGAAGCGGCGGCTACCTGCTCGACAGATGCGCCGGCACGGATCCGGGCTTGAATTTCCTTGGGGCTGAGCATGTTTGTTACGACGATGTCGAGTGCGGGTTGTTCCGGCGGCATCGGTTTGCCGTCCAGCACGGCGCGCAGTCGATCATCTGCGGGCAGCTTGAACTTTTCGGCGGAGTTGACACCCTCGCAGAGGATGTGTTTGCCGTCGGGGTCGAGCCCAACCACTTTGAGTTCCCGCATGGCTTCTCCTCGCCGGCTCCGTGCACAGCGGACCCGTTGTGCGCACTCTAGTGCGACGACGTCCGTTAACCTCGCTGACACGCTGAGCGCGTCGGCCATTGCCCGGCGGGACCCTCACGCTGGCGTGACGTTCGGCCGGGGCCGCATTTTCAGAGCCGCTCGACCACCCAGTCGATGCACGCGATCAGCGCGCTGACGTCGTCGGGATCCACGGCCGGGAACATCGCGATCCGAAGCTGATTGCGGCCGAGTTTGCGGTACGGCTCGGTGTCGACGATGCCGTTGGCCCGCAGAGTCTTGGCCACCGTGGCGGCATCGACGTCATCGGCGAAGTCGATGGTCCCGACCACTTGCGAACGCAGCGCGGGGTCGGCGACGAACGGAGTGGTGAAGGACCGCTCTTCGGCCCAGGAGTACAAGCGTTGCGACGAGTCCGCCGTGCGCTTGACGGCCCAGTCCAGGCCGCCGTTACCCAGCAGCCAATCGAGTTGCTCGGCCAGCAGGACCAGGGTCGCGATCGCCGGGGTGTTGTAGGTCTGGTTCTTCACGCTGTTCTCGATCGCGATCGGCAGCGACAGGAAGTCGGGAACCCAGCGTCCCGACGCCGCGATCGCCTCGACTCGGGCCAAGGCGGCCGGGCTCATGATGGACAGCCACAGACCGCCGTCGCTGGCGAAATTCTTCTGCGGCGCGAAGTAGTAGGCGTCGACGTCGTTGATGTCGACGGGCAGACCGCCAGCACCCGAGGTTGCGTCGATGAGTACCAGCGCATCGCCGGAGTCGGCCGGGCGCTGCACGGGCACCGCTACGCCCGTCGAGGTCTCGTTGTGGGCCCAGCCGATCACGTCGACCGACGGGTCGGATTGCGGTTCGGGAGCCGACCCGGCGTCCGCCTTGATGACGATCGGATCACCGACGAACGGGTTCTTGGCGACGCACGAGGCGAACTTTGAGCTGAACTCGCCGTAGGTCAGGTGCAGCGAGCGCTTGTCGATCAAGCCGAAGGCGGCGGCATCCCAGAACGCCGTCGTGCCCCCGTTGCCCAGGATGACTTCGTAGCCGTCGGGCAGTGAGAACAGCTCGGCCAGCCCGGTGCGGACCCGCCCTACCAGGTTCTTCACCGGTGCCTGACGATGCGAAGTGCCGAACAGCACCGCCGCCTTCGTGCTCAGCGCCTGCAGCTGCTCGGGTCGCACTTTGGAGGGTCCGCATCCAAAGCGGCCGTCGCGCGGCCTGAGGTCGGCGGGGATCTCGAGGGAAGTCGTGAGCTGGTCGGCCATGGTGATCAGGGTAGTGAGCGATTCTGCGCGCTGGCCGAACGGCCCGTCAGTGTGATCCAGCCCACAACCAGCGCTCGTTTGCGCTCTGGGCCACAGTGCTCGGGGCAAGCCTGGATAATTACCAGTACCAGCGGTACCGTGTTTTTTATCCGTCCGATGTACGACCTCGCTGGGGAGGCTAAGAATGGCGCTGAAAACCGCCAGGACGCGAATGGTTCGACGTTGGCGTCGCAACATGGAAGTGCGGGACGACGCCGAGTATGTGGAAATGCTCGCCACACTGTCCGAGGGGTCGGTGCGGCGAAACTTCAACCCGTACACCGATATCGATTGGGAGTCACCGGAGTTCGCGGTCACCGATAACGATCCCCGGTGGATCCTGCCGTCGACCGACCCGCTGGGCCGTCACCCCTGGTATCAGGCTCAATCCGACGAGCGCAAGATCAAAATCGGGATGTGGCGTCAGGCCAACGTGGCCAAAGTGGGTCTGCACTTCGAGTCGATCCTGATCCGCGGGCTGATGAACTACACCTTCTGGGTGCCCAACGGGTCGCCCGAGTACAGGTACTGCCTGCACGAATCAGTCGAAGAGTGCAACCACACCATGATGTTCCAGGAAATGGTGAACCGCATCGGCGCCGATGTTCCGGGCATGCCGCGACGGTTGCGCTGGATCTCGCCGCTGATTCCGTTGGCTGCCGGCCCGCTGCCGGTGGCCTTCTTCATCGGCGTGCTCGCCGGCGAGGAACCCATCGACCACACTCAGAAGCAGGTGCTTCGTGAGGGCAAGTCGCTGCACCCGATCATGGAGCGGGTGATGGCCATTCACGTGGCCGAGGAAGCCCGGCACATCTCGTTTGCTCACGAGTTCCTGCGCCGACGGTTGCCGCACCTGACCCGTTGGCAGCGGTTCTGGGTTTCGCTGTTCTTCCCGATCACCATGCGGACGCTGTGCAATGCCATATTGATTCCGCCAAAAGCGTTTTGGGACGAGTTCGATATTCCGCGTTCGGTGAAGAAAGAACTGTTCTTCCGTTCGCCGGAGTCGCGAAAGTGGTTGCGCGACATGTTCTCCGACGTCCGAATGCTGGCCTACGACACCGGGCTGATGGAAAACCGTTCAGCCCGGCTGATGTGGCGGATCTGCAAGATCAACGGCAAACCGTCGCGCTACCGCAGTGAGCCGCAACGCCAGCATCTGGCGACCGTGCCGGCTGCCTAACCTTCTACGTCAGCGAGTTTTATTGTGCCGCACGTAATTACACAGTCGTGCTGCAATGACGGATCATGCGTGTTCGCGTGTCCGGTCAATTGCATCCACCCGTCCCCGGACGAACCTGGGTACGCGAGCGCCGAGATGCTCTACATCGACCCGGTGGCTTGCGTGGATTGCGGGGCCTGCGTAAGCGCGTGCCCGGTCGGCGCGATCGTGCCGGACAATAAGCTGGATCTCAAGCAGCTGCCATTCGTGGAGATCAACGCGTCGTTCTACCCGGATCGGCCCGTGGACGAGAAGCTGCCGCCGACGTCGAAACTGGCTCCGGTGCTGCCGGCCGCGGAAGTCCGCGCGCGACGGGAGCCGTTAACGGTGGCGATTGTCGGTTCCGGGCCCGCGGCGATGTATGCCGCCGACGAGCTCCTGGTCCAGTCCAACGTGCGGGTCAATGTCTTCGAGAAGCTACCTACGCCTTACGGTTTGGTACGCGCCGGCGTGGCACCCGATCACCAGCACACCAAGCGGGTCACCGAGCTGTTCGACCGGGTGGCCGGGCACCGCCGCTTCCAGTTCTATCTCAACGTCGAAGTCGGCAAGCACCTGAGTCATGCCGAATTGTTGGACCATCATCACGCGGTGCTATACGCAGTCGGTGCGCCCGACGATCGTCGTCTTGACATCGACGGGATGGGTCTGCCCGGTACGGGCACTGCCACCGAGTTGGTGGCGTGGATCAACGGACATCCCGAATATGCCGACTTGCCAGTCGATCTCAGCCACGAACGGGTAGTGATCATCGGCAACGGCAACGTTGCGCTGGACGTGGCGCGGGTGCTCACCGCCGACCCGGACGACCTGGCGCGCACCGACATCGCCGACCATGCGCTAAAGGCGTTCCGCAAGTCGGCCGTTCGCGAGGTAGTGATCGCGGCCCGTCGCGGCCCGGCGCATTCGGCGTTCACCCTGCCCGAGCTGGTCGGGCTTACCGGGTCCGCCGACGTCGTGCTTGATCCCGACGACCATCAGCGGGTGGTCGAGGATTTGAACAGCGTTTCGGATCCGTTGACCGCGCAGAAATTGCAGATCCTGAGCACACTGGGCGACGGCTCGACACCCGCCTCGCGGCCGCGCATCCGGCTGGCCTACGGCCTGACGCCCGAGCGCGTGCTCGGTGAGCGGCGCGCCGCGGCGGTGGAGTTCTCCGTCACCGGCACCGTCGAGACGCGCGCGATCGACGCTGGCCTGGTGCTGACGTCAATCGGCTACCGCGGCAAGCCCATTCGCGACCTGCCGTTCGACGAGGCGGCCGCCGTGGTGCCCAATGACGGTGGTCGCGTGGTCGAACCCGGTACCGGACAACCCGTTCGCGGTGCCTATGTGGCGGGCTGGATCAAGCGCGGACCGACGGGATTCATCGGCACCAACAAGTCGTGCTCGTTGCAGACCGTTCAGGCGCTGGTGGCTGATTTCAACGCCGGCGTGCTGACCGACCGTGCCGCGTTGGCGAAGCCGGCGGCGCTGGACGAGCTGGTCGCGGCCCGCCAGCCCGCCGTCGTCGACGCAACGGGCTGGCGCGCCATCGACGCGGCCGAGGTAGCGCGCGGCAACGAGGATGGTCGGCCACGCAACAAGTTCACCGACGTCGCCGACATGCTCGTCGTCGCCGCCGACGCGCGGCCGGCGCGATCACGGGCACCTCGTATGCGCGACCGGCTGGCCCGGCTCTGGGCTTGACGTCCGTTTGCCGGGCTTGACGTCCGTTTGCCGCGAGCCGAACCAGGCGGCGATTTCTAGGCCTTGAAATAGCGATGTGGTTCGGCTCGAGGAAGTCGTCAGGTTTGCGCGGACATCGCTTCCTTGATCTCGTCCATGCTGACTTCGCGGACCGGCTCGCCCATTGACCAGTTGTGGCCGAACGGGTCGGCCAGTACGCCGTAGCGGTCTCCCCAGAACTGGTCTTCCACCGGCATCACGACCGTGGCTCCGGCATCCAGAGCCCGCTGGAATTTGGCGTCGACGTCGGTAACCGTTAGGTGGATGGTGACCGGCGTGCCACCGAGCGCCTTCGGGGTCATCGACTTACCGTGGCACATCTCCGGGAAGTCGTCATTGAGCATCACCGTGGACCCATTGAGCTGTACCGCAGCGTGGATCAGCCGGCCATCGGGACCTGGGATGCGGGCGAGTTCGACCGCACCGAATGCCTTGACGTAGAAGTCGATCGCGGCAGCTGCGTCGTCAACCACGAGGTGGGGGAGAACGGCGGGTTCGACGTTGATGGCCTCGTTAGTGGTCATGGCCACTCCTCTTCTTGTTGGGTTTTCACCTGTACTGACCAGTCGCGCGGGGATTTCTCATCGCGCATCCGCGACGGTAATCCGCACCACCGACATCGCCTGCGCGGCAGCCGCCATCGCGGGCACGCACAGCGGTACAACATGAACGCTGCGGGAAGTATCGACTAGTGCTTCAGGACGAACCAGGAAGCGCCTGCCGCGCTCACACCGAAGTAAGGACCTTGTCCCAGCCTGAGACGGACTCCGCGCTGCGCGGCCCCGGACCGATATAGACGGCCGACGGGCGGACCAGCTTGCCGAGTCGCTTCTGTTCCAGGATGTGGGCGCACCATCCGGCGGTACGGCCACAGGTGAACATCGCAGGCATCATGGTCGCCGGTACCTCGGCGAAGTCCAAGATGACCGCGGCCCAGAACTCGACGTTAGTCTCGATCGCCCGGTCCGGACGCCGCTCCCGCAACTCCGCCAGCGCCGCCTGCTCGAGTGCGGCTGCGACCTCGTAGCGCGGCGCACCCAGCCGCTTGGCCGTCGCCCGCAACACCCGGGCGCGCGGGTCTTCGGCGCGATAAACCCGGTGGCCGAACCCCATCAGCTTGTCGCCGCGGTCCAGAATGCCCTTGACCAGACCGCGCGCGTCGTCGGTGCGCTCGACCTCTTCGACCATCGGCAGCACCCGGGCCGGTGCCCCACCGTGCAGCGGACCGCTCATGGCGCCAATCGCGCCGGACAACGCCGCTGCGACGTCGGCGCCAGTGGATGCGATCACGCGGGCAGTGAACGTCGAGGCGTTCATGCCGTGCTCGGCGGCCGAAACCCAGTAAGCGTCGATGGCCTCAATGTGCCTGGGATCCGGCTCGCCCCGCCACCGAGTCATGAAACGTGCTGTGACCGTGGAGCATTCGTCGATGACGCGCTGCGGTACGGCTGGCTGATAGATGCCGCGGCCAGACTGCGCGACATATGACAGGGCCATCACCGAGGCGCGCGCGAGTTGTTCGCGGGCGGTCGGCTCGTTGGTGTCGAGCAACGGCTTGTAACCCCAGATGGGTGCCAACATGGCCAGGCCGGCCTGCACGTCGACCCGCACATCGCCGGTGTGGATCGGCAACGGGAACGGCTCCGCCGGCGGCAGCCCGCGGCCGAACTCGCCGTCGACCAGTAGCGCCCAGACGTCACCGAAGTGGACGCCTTGGCCCACTAGGTCCTCGATATCGACGCCGCGGTAGCGCAGTGCACCGCCATCCTTGTCCGGCTCGGCGATTTTGGTGGTGAACGCCACCACGCCTTCCAGACCTGGGACAAAATCCTCCGGGACAACAGTCATGGGCCGATTCTCGCACCCCACCACGCGGCAGTTGCTACCGGCCGGTAACTGGTTGGCGGGTAGCGTTGGCGAGGTGACCGGATCTGACTGGCAGCGCTTGGCTGGCATGCGGGTGGAGTATGAATCCGCCGAGAAGGACCGCAGCCCCGACCTCGATGCCGACTGGCTTGCTGACGGATGGCTTGCGTTGTTCCGCAAGTGGATTGACGAGGCGTGGAATGCCGGAGTAGCCGAGGCTAACGCCATGGTGCTGGCCACTGTCGCCGACGGACGGCCGGTCACCCGCACCGTGTTGTGCAAGAGTGTCGACGAATCCGGCATCACATTCTTCACCAATTACGACTCCGCCAAGGGGTTGGAACTGGCAGCGATTCCGTACGCATCGGCGACTTTTCCGTGGTATCAGCTGGGTCGTCAGATCCACGTGCGCGGCCCGGTGAGCAAGGTCGCTCCCGCGGTGACCGAGGACTACTGGTCCAAGCGGCCGCGCGGCTCGCAACTGGGGGCTTGGGCCTCGCATCAGTCGCAGCCCATCGCGTCGCGGGAGGACCTGCTCGATCAGCTGGCGGAGGTGACCGAACGTTTTGCTGGGCTGGAGCGGGTGCCGGTGCCGCCGAATTGGGGCGGCTACCTAATCGCGCCGCAGGTGGTGGAATTCTGGCAGGGCCGGGAAGACCGGGTGCACAACAGGATTCGGGTTATCGGCGGTCAAGTGGAGCGGCTGCAGCCCTAATGCTTGCGCTTAGGTTCGCCAGTCAAACCTGGCTGCGATTCTCGGCTTCATTTTTCGCAGTGTGGTTGGGCTCGCGAGCGAGGGAACGGGTTGGGCTCGCGAGCCTGGGGGCGGGTTAGGCTCGACGACCGTGCCTGTTTTCGCGGACACCGCGCCGCTGCGCACGCCCGACTTTCGCCGGCTCTGGCTAGCCGGCATCCCGACCGTCATCGGCGCGAACCTGACGATCTTCGCCGTCCCCGTGCAGATCTACGCACTGACCCAAAACTCCGCCTATGTCGGGCTCGCCGGATTGTTCTCGTTGCTGCCGCTGGTGGTGTTCGGTCTGCTGGGAGGTGCCTGGGCAGACGCCATGGATCGACGGCTGCTGTTGATCGTCGCGTCGTGCGGCCTGGCGGTGGCATCGCTGCTGTTGTGGTTGCAGGCCGTGCTGGCGGTAAACGACGTCTGGGTGGTGCTATGCCTGCTGGCCGTGCAACAGGCGTTTTTCGCCGTCAACTCGCCGGCACGCTCCGCGGCGATTCCGCGGATGGTGCCCGGCGAGCAACTTCCGGCCGCCAACGCGCTGAATATGACGGTAAGCCAGTTCGGTGCGATCGCCGGTCCGATGCTCGCCGGTGTGCTGCTGAACTGGGTAGACCTGTCCGCGTTGTATCTGATCGACGCGCTCACTTGCCTGTTGCCGATTTGGGCGACTTTCCGGTTGACACCCATGCCGGCGATTGAATCCGAGCGGACTTCGGGGCGTTGGGGGATAGGCGCGGTGTTGGAGGGGTTTCGCTATCTTGCCGGCAACACCGTCGTGCTGATGTCCTTCGTGGTCGATCTCATCGCCATGATTTTCGGAATGCCGCGAGCGCTGTTCCCGCAGATGGCGCATGAAAGCTTCGGCGGCCCCATCGAAGGCGGTTCGGCAATGGCGTTCTTGTCCGCTGCCATAGCGGTCGGAGCGGTCGGCGGCGGGGTGTTCTCCGGCTGGTTCCCAAGGATCCGGCGTCAGGGCTTGACCATCGTGATCTCGATCGTGGCGTGGGGATTGGCCATGGTTGGCTTCGGGGTCGTCAGCGCGATGGCGCACGGCCGGGCAGGTGTGGCGCTGTGGATTGCGGTGGCGTTCTTGGCATTTGGTGGCGCGGCAGACATGGTGTCGGCCGCGTTCCGGTCGACGATCTTGCAGCAAGCGGCCTCCGACGACGTGGTCGGACGGCTACAGGGGGTGTTCGCCGTGGTGGTCGGAGGCGGGCCGCGGTTGGCCGACACACTGCATGGGGGCGCCGCCGCTGCAGTCGGTACTGCCGCTGCCGCGGCCGGGGGTGGGGCGCTCGTCGTCCTCGGCGTGGTGATTGCCGCGATTGCGGCGCCCGCGTTTATTCGGTATCGGGCGCCGCGTGGGAATGCTCAGCCGTGAGTTCGTCGAAGCGGGCCAGGGCTGCGTCGTGGTCTGCCTCGTCAAAGATTTCGCAGCGGTTGATCGTGTCGCCATTTACGGTGAGAAGTACCGTCATTCGCCACTCGGCGTCGAAACCTTCATGTGAAATCCCTTTGGCCACATGATCGATGATCGCGCCGATGTCGGTCACCCGAGGGACGGCCGCGATGTAGATGCTGGTGTCGGTCAATTGTTCAAACGATGCGAGCACGTATGACCTCAAGTCGCCGGGGCCGATCATGCTGAGTGAGCGATGGTCGACTTCTATGCAGTCGGGGGCCACCCTAGGCACTTGCCGGCGGTTGAGCTTGGCGTAGGTGTCGGCGATGACCGACCACGTCTGTGCGTGGGCGGCCGCTTCGCCTGAAAGGTAACGCTTTTCGAGTTCGGCGAAGGCCGCGTCGAAATCGTCTCGGTCGAACGTAAGGAAAGCCGCGATCCGGTTGTCGAGGTCAACCTCGGCGATGCCGAGCAGGTCGGCACTGACCTCGTCCGGCAGCCAGTCATGGTTGTAGGAACACACACGCGCCAACACCAGCCGCTCTCCACGAGTCGCGATAACGGCAAGGGTGAAGTTCTCGGTTCCGATTTCGACGGCCGCCTGGTTGTCCGCAACGTTTACTTCGCGACCGTGTCGAATCCCGGCGTTCACTACCCGCCGGCGATCGTCCACTACCACGTCGTCGGCGAGCAACTCGGCCATGGTTTTCCAGTCTCTGGCCGCAAAGCACACCTGGTAACGGCGAACCGCTTGGGTTGCCGCGTTTTCCACGCGCGTTGCGTGCAGTTCATCGAAGCGGGCGAGTGCGGCCTCAAGGTCTGCCTCGTCGTACATTTCGCTGTGATTGATTAAATCGGCATCGACCGTGGCGACGGTGATCTGCCGCCACTCGGCGTTGAAACCTTCTGTTGTGGTTCCGATCCCGACATGCGTGAACACCGCTCCCAGGTCGGTCAACCGATGCACGACCTCGGGATAGGCCTTGAGGTCGGCGAGCTCGTCAAACGTGGAACGGAGGTATGCGATCATCTCCTCCGACTCGATCAATCCGAGCCTGCGGTGGTCGATGTTCACTATGTCCGGAGTTGTTGGTGGGAGTTGGCGACGACTCGCCGCGCCGTATGACTGCGCGATAACCGACCACGTTCGTGCGTGGTCGGCCCCTTCGCCGGCGAGATACCTGGCATCGAGTTCGGCGACGGCGGCATCGATGTCGTCGGGGCCGAAGATTACGTGTGCTCTCATTCGCTCGTCACTGTCGATCTCGACGACGACCAGCATCTCGACGTCGAACTCCCCGTGCATCGGATCGTGGTTGGCGCAACGGATTGCAGTGAGGGCCAGGCGCTCGCCGCGGGCCGCGATGACGGTCATTGTCATCTGCGTCCAGCCCACGGCCAAGGCTTGCATGTTTGCGATTACGGCATCGCGACCGAGCCAGCACCCGGCGTTGGCCACGCGACGGCGATCATCGACGGAGGTGTCGTCGGTCAAGGCTTGGGCGATCGCATTCCAATCGCGATGCCGATAGTGGCCGAAAAGGCGGGCGCCAGCTCGAATTGCCGTGTTCTCCAATCGCCGTGTCTGCGTTTGCAGTTCATCGAAGCGGGCGAGTGCGGCCTCAAGGTCTGCCTCTTCGAAGACTTCGCAGCGGTTGATCTGGTCGCCTTCGATAACCAGAAGGTTGACGAACCGCCATTCGGCCTCGACGCTGTCGGGTGATGTCCCGTGCGCCACGTAGGTAGCGACCACTCCAAGGTCGCTGAGCCGATGCACCGCGGTGATGTGGATGCTCAAATCCGGTGTCACGTCCCAGATCCCGCGCATTGCCGATGGAAAGTCAGTGGTTTCGATAATGGCCAGTTGTCTGTGGTCGACGGTAATCCAGTCTGCTGTGGGAAGTTTCTGCCGGTTGAACGACGCGCATTCCCGCGCGACGACCGACCACGTCTTCGAGTGGACCGCCGCTTCGCCGGCCAGATAACGCCGATCGAGTTCTTCGTATGCGGCGTCGATGTCGTCGAGATCGAACACGACGGCAGCCGCAATCCGCTCGTCGGCGTTGTACTCGACGACCTGCAAAACGTCGACTCTTATTTCGTCATGGTCGGGACCTGAGGCGCGCCAACGGTTGAGGAGGAGGCGATTTCCCCGTGCCGCAAGGATTTCTGACGTGACATTCGTCGCCAACCCGAGGTCGACAGCCAGCTGCAGATCTTCTATCGCGGCGTGTTGACCGAATCGAACTCCGGCGTTGACGACGTGACGGCGATCGTCACAGGAGTAATCCTGAGCGAAGTCCCGCGCCAAGGCATCCCAATCGCGGGCCGCAAGGTGCACCTGGAAGCGGTCTAACACTGCGTTTTCCAAGCGCGGGTTTGGCGGGTGCAGTTCGTCGAATCGCGCTAGCGCGGTGTCGAGATCTGCGGCGTCGAACAACTCGCAATGGTTGACCCTGTCGCCGTCAACTGTCGAGATGGCAACCTCTCGCCACTCGGCTTCGAAGCCGTCCGGAGAGGATCCATGCGCCGTATAGGTGACTACCGCACCCAAATCGTCTAGTCGGTGGACTATTTCGACGTACGGTCGGATCTCTTGGTCGAGTTCCCAGCCCGCATGGATGTACGCCTCCAGTTCACCCGGAGCGAATGCGGCTACTCGGCGATGGTCGATGGTCACCGGATCCGTTGTGAGAGAGGGAACTGCGTGGTTTCGGATCGAAGCGTAGACACCGGCGATTACTCGCCAGGTGCGCGCACAATGTGCCGCCTCACCAGCCGCGTAGCGCGCGTCGAGCTCGGCGAAGGCGGAATCGAAGTCGTCAGGGTCGAACACGATGCGCGCCACGACCCGTTCTTCGGCGTTAACCTCAACGATGTCAAGGACATCGGCATGGAACGCATCAGACCGTTGATTGCCGCCCACCGACCGCACTCGGCTAAGGGCGAGTTGCGTGCCGCGGATCGCGATGACGTTCGACGTCATGCTGGTCATCCCGATCTCGAGGACGGCCGAGACTTCGGCGAGGACGCTGTCTCGGCCCTTTCGCAGTCCCGCGCCCACCACCGTTCGGCGATCGTCGTGAACGACGTCGTCGACCAGGGTGTCTGCGATGGCAGCCCAGTCGCGCGCGCTGAAGCGCGACCGAAGGCGCTGGTGTACAACGGTTGCGGCGTTCTCCAACCGTGTTGTCGGCGTGGTCAGTTCTTCGAAGGTTGCGATGGCGAGGTTCAGCTCGGCCTCGTCGAAGGCCTCGAAGTGCTTGACCTTGTCCCCGTTGACGATTTGCAGGTCGATACTGCGCCACTCGGCGTCGAAGTCCATCGACGAGATAGCTTGCCCCACATGAGTACATACCGCTCCAAGGTCGCTGAGCCGATGCACGGTTTCGACGTACAGCCGGACGTTTCGGAGGCGTTCTAGCCCGCTATCGAGATAAGCGAGCAGGTCACCAGGGGCGAATGCGGGACCTCGGCGATGGTCGATGCTGACACAATCCGTTGCAAACGTGGGTAGTTCGCCTCGATTGACCGCGGCGGGCCCGCCCGCGATCACCGACCAGGCATGAGCGTGCGGCGCCGCCTCGCCGCAGAGGTACCGCGCTTCCAATTCTTCGATGGCGGCGTCGAAGTCGTCGATGTCGAACACAACGCGGGCCACAATCCGTCCTGTGGCATCGACCTCGACGACGGCGAGCACGTCGATGCCGAATGCGTCAGGACGGCGGTCGCCGAAGGAGGACTGGACCCGATTGAGTACCAAGTATCCGCCACGTGTCGCGATCGTATCGGTCGTCATGCTGTGGACCCTGGCTTTGGCCACTACCGCGATTTCGGCCATTACGGCATTGCGTCCCTGGCGAAGTCCCGAGCCCACCACCTTGCGACGATCATCTTGGACGACATGCTCGGCCAGCGTTTCTTCAACTGCGTCCCAGTCACCGCCCACGAAATATGTCTCGATCCGCTGGCATATCCGGGTCGCTGTGTTTTCCGGCCGTCGCGCTTGCTGCCGTGCTTCCCGCTCGAATCGTGCTTGCCTGGCATCGAGTTCGGCGATCGCAGCCTCCACGTCTTCGGCGTCAAACGCGATCTGCGTTGCAATCCGGCCGTCCTCATCGGTGCCGAACAGCAGGAGAACTTCGTCGTACGGCGCCCCAGGGCTCACGTCGACATTGCCCAATCCGATCCGAGCCAGAGCCAGGCGCTCACCTCGCACCGCGAGTACGGTTACGCAGTGAAGGCGCAAGCCCCCGCTCTCGTGGAAGAGCCTGGACTGAGTCAACCAGTCCTCGGGTAGGTCGTTCTGGGTGAAGCCGACCATCTTCCGTCGGCTCTCCATAACAAGATTGGCCGCATAAAGCTGCTCATAGTCGTCCCATGTCGCGCTTTCAATTACAGCTATGCCGCGCCGAATCGTTTGCACGCAGGCGTTGTCCAAGTCGAGGTCCAGCGGTTCGGACTGGGGTGTCGCGATGACGGAGTCCCCCGGTTCGACGGCTTTGCGCGACTTGTCGACAAGTGCGGCGGCGCCCTTGCGCTCGTACAAGTCGACCGCTCGCTCCGCGGCGGCGCGTGCCTGAGCAAGGTCGCCGCAAGCCTCCAAAATCGTTGCCAGGGCAAGGCATGCGTCGCCGTGGTCCACCAACAAGTCGGTACGCTCGGCAAGTCCCACGGCGGCCTGAGCTACGCGGCGGGCCTCGCCGTGTGCACCGTTGCGCGACAACAGATGCGCCCGAAGCGTGCGCCATGCAATCGACGGTTTCAGCGCATGTCCGGCCAGACGCTCACTCTCACAGCACAGTTCGTCTGCGTCACCGTCTCGGCCCAGTGTCAGACAGGCGCGGCCCAGCAAGGCGGCGGTTTCAGCGGTATCGGCATCGAGGCCCATGCGGCGAAAACCGTTGTAAGCCTTCAGTAGATGCGGTTCGGCTGCAGCCGCGTCGTCGGCGACAAGCTCCACGATGCCGGCGAACTGCTCGACTTCGAGCAGTGCGTGCCGCAAGCCGAGCTCAGTCACGGTCCGCCGCGCGGAGTCGATCATCCGCCGGGCCGCGGCCGTGCGGCCGCGGAAGGCCTCCAACACGGCTTGACACCGGGTCGAGGTGGCCTCGACGGCTGGCGAGTCAGTGGTTATCCGCAGCAGCCGCACCACGTCCAGGCACCGTCCGCCCGCCCGCGGCACCGGGTTGGGTCCCCACAACGCCGCCAGCGGCGCACCGGCCAGCACCGCGTTCACCCGGCGGTGTTCGCGCGCGCGCCGCGCCGCCGTCAACGCATCATCCAGGGCCGCTTCACAGTCACCGATACGCCCAAGGCGTGCAAGGCATCCGGCACGCACGGTATGGGCCTTCGCCTCTCCGGCGGCATCGTCCAAACCGGCCAACTCTTCGGCCGCGGTCCGCAACGCGATTTCGACCTCGTCCAATCGCTCGGGATGGATCAGCATCGACAGCTGGCCGTCGAAGCAGGTGGCCCACGCCGCCAACTGCACCGAATCGACTGTCGCCGAACGCAATTGGGATACTGCGCTACCCGCTGAAGCTACGTCACCAGCGGCCAGGAGCGCTTCGCAGCGTGCCACCAGCAGCGCGGCCGCCTGATCGTCGCGGTCGGGCAGGTCGTCGTCGATCTCCTCTAACGCGTGCAAGGCATGGTCGTAGAGGTCGGCGGCACCTTCGTAGGCCAGCCGTGCCATCGCCTGGTCGGCGGCGCGTCGGCAGTACTGAACGGCCTTGGCGGCGTTGCCGGCCCAGGCACATTCGAAGTAGTGGTGGGCCAATTCGGCCAACAACTCGTCCTCGGCGCCAGGTTGAGACTCCAGCGTCGTGGCGATCCGTTGGTGCAGTCGCATCCGCCGCACCGACGCAAGCTCGGTGAGCAGCGACTGGCGGACGATCGCGTGGTTGAAACGGTAACGGCCACCAGGCTCTTCGACGACGAGACCGGCCGCGCACGCCTCGTCGAATGCGTCGACGAGATCACTCCCGACTACCTGCTCGACCAATTCCAGGCCGAACCGGCTACCGACCACCGCAGCCGCCGCGAGCGCCTTGTTCGTCTCCTGCGAGAGTCGAGAAAGCCTGCGGCTCACAGCTTCTCGAACACCCTGGGGGAGGGTGTTCTGATCCCATACGCCGCCACTTTCATCGACGTGACGCAGGGCCTCAATGAGGAAGAACGGGTTTCCGCCGGTGACAGACGCCAAGGCGTGGGCGAGTTCCTCGTCGTCATAGCCGGCTTCGGCGACGTAGGTGGTCACATCGTCTTCGTCGAGTCCGCTCAGATTCAGCCGGCTGGCGGTGCCGTCCCGATGCAGGTCGGCCAGCATTGCCGCCAACGGGTGGGAGCGGTCCAGATCCGTGCTGCGGTACGTGCCGACGATTTGCACGCGGGCGTGGTCGCCGAACCGCAGCAGATGCCGCAAGAGCAGCAGCGTCGGCTTGGCCGCCCAGTGCAGGTCGTCGAGGATCAGCACGACCGGCGCGGCGGCCGACGCGATCTCCAGGAGCGCGACGACGGCGTCGAACAGTGCGTAGCGCTCGGTATCGGGGTCCGCACGGGCCGGGGACGCCAGATCGGGGACCACGTCCGGCAGCCCGGGGACCAGGGGGAGCAGCGCTTCGACGCCGCGCAGTCCCCGCAGCCGGTCCGCGCCGACGCACGGCACGAGTGCGCGCAAGGCTTCGGCAAACGGCTGATACGGCGCGCCGAGGTCCTCGTCGCAACGTCCGTAAAGCACGATCGAGCCCTGTGCATACGCGCGGTGGGACCATTCGCCGGCCAGGCGCGTCTTGCCGACGCCGGGTTCGCCGGCGATCAGCACCGCGTGCGCGCCGCTGTTCTGCCACGCGGTGAAAAGGCTTTCCAGTTCCGCGCCGCGGCCGACGAACGGGCCGGGGGCGGTCAACACGGCGGGCAGGGCGGGGCGATCTATCGGTGCGTCGGCGACGACTTGCTCGCGCTGGTCGGTGTCCAGTCTCAGCTCGAAAACATGTTCTGGGCGCGCGAGGTTGCGCAACTGGCGCATCCCGAGGTCGGCAAGCACGACATCGTCCGGAAGCGAGTCGATGACAAGCTCCGCGGTTGCTCCCGAGCACAAAGTCTGCCCGCCGAGGGCCAGCGAGCGCAGGCGCGCGGCGCGGTTCACCGCCCGCCCGAAGTAGTCGCCGTCGCGGAATTCGACCTCCCCGGTGTGCACGGCCACCCGAATGCGCATCGGCTCCCGCAGCGCCCACGGCTCGCGGGCAATCGCCTCCTGCAACTCGATGGCGGCGACGGCTGCGGCGGAGGGCCGATCGAAGACCGAGAACGTCGCGTCGCCTTCGCCGCGCGTCTTGATCAGCCGTCCCCCGCGTGAGGTGACGACCTGCTCGGCGAGTTCGTCGTGCCGTGCCAGCGCCACCGCCATGCCCGCGGCGTCTGCTTCCCAGGCCGCCGTCGATCCTTCGATGTCGGTCAGCAGAAACGTGACAGCCCGCGTCACCGCCGAGAGGCGTTGTGCGGCAGGGGTTTCCAGACCGGCATCCTGTGCGACGATCGCAGCCTCGAGTCGGCGCAGTTCGGGTCCCGGGTCGACACCGAGTTCGTCGGCGAGCAGTGCCCTGGCGCGTTGGTAGGCGGCGAGGGCTTCGCCTTGGCGGCCGGCGCGGTAAAGCGCGAGCATCAACTGGCCCCAGCGTCGTTCGCGCAGCGGCGCGTCCGCTAATAGAGCCTCCAGTTCGCCGACGATCTCGGCCGCCCGTCCCGTCGCCAAAAGCGCGTCGGCTCGGTCCTCGACCAGCGCGGCGTGCCCTTCTACCCACCGCGTCTTCTCGGCGGTTCCGCGCTGGCTGTCAGGCAGTTCGGGGATGCCGCGCCACAGGGCAAGGGCTTCGTCGAAGCGGGTCACTGCTTGGCGGGTATCGCCGGCGGCGGCCGCGTCGCGACCCCGTCGTGCGGCGGCCTTGTAGCGGGAGGCGTCAACCTGTGTCCCGGCCAGGATCCAGCCCGCTCCCTCGGTCAAGACGAAGCCGTCGCCCAAGGTCCGACGCAACAGGGAGATGTGGGTCTGCAGGGCCTTGGCGGCGGTGCGCGGCGGGTCCTTGTCCCACAGCAGTTCCACGAGCGTGTCGGCTGACACGACCGAACCGCCGTGCAGGCCAAGCATCGTGAGCAGGGCGCGGGGTTTGGCGCCCGGGATCGTGACGGACGAGCCGTCCCGCCGAACTTGCAGAGGTCCCAAAACCCCCAGTTCCACGTCTTGAAGAGTAGTCACGAAGGCCATCGTTGGGCAGAGGATTCAACGGGCAGTCAAGGTCGAGTAAAAGCGGTCCGCGCGATTGGAGTAGGCGGGTACTTGTGCCCGGGCGCTTCATCGGGGTGAAGCTCGAGGTGTCGGAGGTTCACGTCAAAACGGGGTGCAAGAGATATGTCTCAGCTAAGTGTTACACCGGAGCTGCTAACCGCGGCCGCGGCGGACTTGGAGAAGATCGCATCGACGATCGATGCGGCGCACTTGGCGGTGTCCCCGTCGGTCCTGTCGGTAGCGCCGGCGGCCGCAGACGAAGTGTCGACGAGCATCGCCCACCTGTTTTCCGGGCATGCCCAGGACTACCTGACGGCGGCCGGGAGTGCCGCGACATACCAGGATCAGTTTGTCCAGAATTTGGCGACCAACGCGACGTCGTATGCCAGCGCGGAGGGCGTCAACACCCTAGCTCTCAACTTGATGGAGGGGCTGGACGCGTTCAGGCTCGGGTCTAGCCTCGCGCTGTTGGCTGCGGCGGTCGGATATGTCGGGTTGCTTTACAACTTCGTGCCGTTCCTGCCGGCAGCGCTGGCATTCCCCTTATATGCACCCGCCGGATTCCTGCTTGTCGCTGCATTTGCGAATGCACTATTTTGGTCGATCGTCGAGTCCGGCTTGACGTCCCTTCTTGGACTCGCGTGACCTTGGCTTAGCTGGGTCGGTGGAGGGTGCGAACGCCGCACTGGTGTGACGTTCGACGTCGAATGTCACGCTGGCGTGACCGTCGCGAGGGGCGGCGGTCCTAGCTCCGCGCCGCGCTGGACCTGCAGACCCGACCCCGGGCAGGCACGCCATCGCGATAACGACTACCTTCACCTATGACGCTCCTAGTGCACCTAGGGCGGGCAGCCATATCAGCCTGAGCGCAAAGGGGTTCTCGTGGGCGACACCGACGACACCGCAACTCTGAAGTACCCGGGGGGCGAGATCGACCTGAAAGTTGTCCACGCCACCGAAGGTGCCGACGGCATTGCGCTGGGTCCGCTGCTGTCCAAGACCGGCCACACGACCTTCGACAACGGCTTCGTCAACACCGCCGCGTGCAAGAGCTCCATCACCTACATCGACGGCGACGCCGGGATCCTGCGCTACCGCGGCATCCCGATCGATCAGTTGGCGGAGAAGTCGACCTTCATCGAGGTTTCCTACCTGCTGATCTACGGCGAGCTGCCCACCACCGACCAACTGGCCGAATTCACCGGCAAGATCCAGCGTCACACCATGCTGCACGAAGACCTCAAGCGGTTCTTCGACGGCTTTCCGCGCAACGCCCACCCGATGCCGGTGCTGTCCAGCGTGGTCAACGCCTTGTCGGCGTACTACCAGGACGCGCTGGACCCGATGGACAACAGCCAGGTCGAGCTGTCCACCATCCGGCTGCTGGCCAAGCTGCCCACCATCGCCGCCTACGCCTACAAGAAGTCGGTTGGCCAGCCGTTCCTCTACCCGGACAACTCGCTCACGCTGGTAGAGAACTTCCTGCGGATGACGTTCGGCTTCCCCGCCGAGCCTTACCAGGCCGACCCCGAGGTGGTCCGCGCGCTGGACATGCTGTTCATCCTGCACGCCGACCACGAGCAGAACTGTTCGACCTCGACGGTGCGGCTGGTCGGCTCGTCGCGGGCCAACCTGTTCACCTCGATCTCCGGCGGTATCAACGCGCTGTGGGGCCCCCTGCACGGCGGTGCGAACCAGGCGGTGCTCGAGATGCTCGAGGAGATCCGTCAGAGCGGCGACGACGTCGGCGAATTCGTCCGCAAGGTGAAGAACCGTGAAGAGGGCGTGAAGCTGATGGGCTTCGGCCACCGCGTCTACAAGAACTACGACCCGCGCGCCCGCATCGTCAAAGAGCAGGCGGACAAGATTCTGGCCAAGCTCGGCGGCGACCCGTTGCTGGACATCGCCAAGCAGCTCGAAGAGGCGGCGTTGACCGACGACTACTTCGTCGAGCGCAAGCTGTACCCGAACGTCGACTTCTACACCGGTCTGATCTACCGGGCGCTGGGCTTCCCGGTCCGCATGTTCACCGTGCTGTTCGCGCTGGGACGGCTGCCCGGCTGGATCGCGCACTGGCGTGAGATGCACGACGACGCCGACAGCAAGATCGGCCGCCCGCGCCAGATCTACACCGGCTACACCGAGCGCGACTACGTCGCCATCGACGGGCGCTAGTTTCCCCCGTCTGTTCGCGCCAAGCTCGCCAGCACCGCCATGGCGGCGTTGTGCCCGCCGATGCCCGAAACCGCTCCGCCACGGCGGGCGCCCGACCCGCACAGCATGATCCGGTCGTGTTCGGTGGCCACGCCCCACTGCCGGGCGGGAGTGTCCAGTGCCTCGCCGTCCTCGGCGAACGGCCAGGACAACGCACCGTGGAAGATGTTGCCCGCGCGCATCCCCAGCCGCTGCTCCAAGTCCAGTGTGGTCGTCGTCTCCAAGCAGGGACGGCCGTGCGCGTCGGGCCACAACACATCCTGAATCGGTTCGGCCAGAACGGAATTCAACGACGCAAGGACCGCGTCGGTGAGCTGCGCGCGCAACGCGGCGGGATCGGCTCGGCCGAATATCGAATGCGGCGTGTGAAAGCCGAACACCGTCATCGTCTGGACACCGGGCAACTCCGGCGACACGATGCTTGGGTCGGTAAGTGAATGACAATAGGCCTCACAGGGCAGTGGATCGGGCAACCGTCCGCCCACCGCACTCAGGTACGCGGCATCCAATTGGCTCCAGGTCTCGTTGACGTGGAAGGTGCCGGCAAACGCCTGCTCCGGCCTGACGTGCTCGTCCCGTAGCCGCGGCAGACGCCGCAGCACCATGTTGACCTTGACCTGCGGGCCCGGCGCCACCGCCCGGGGCGGATCGCCGAGCAGCTCGGCCAGAACCGCCGGTCCGACGCCGGACAACACAAACCGGCCGCGCACCGAATGTTCGTCACCGTGGCCGCGGTAGCGCACTTCGCCGTCCGGGCTGATCGCGAAAACCTCTGCGTCAGTAGTGATTTCGGCGCCATGACGGACCGCGGCAGCCGCCAGTGCGGATGACACCGCACCCATTCCGCCGATGGGGACGTTCCAGTCGCCCGTCCCGCCACCGATCAGGTGATAAAGAAAGCAAATGTTCTGTAGCAGCGACGGGTCGTCGAGGCGCGCAAAGGTGCCGACGAGTGCGTCGGTTGCGATGACCCCGCGCACCAGATCGTTGTCGACAGCCTCGGTGATGGCCTGCCCGATCGGTTTGTCGACCATCGCAGTCCAAGCGGCCGCGGCGGCTGGGTCACCGCCGGCCAGCACGAGCGCCCGAGCCTGTTCGCGGGTGCGCAGCGGTTCGAGCAGGGTCGGCCACAGCGGTCGAGTCACCAGCCCACACCGGCGGTAGAACTCGTCGAAGCGGTGGGCGTCGGCGGTCGCGCCGATCGAGGCGAAGGTCGATCCCGCCAGCAGACCGGTGCGCCCGGCGGTAGCGGGATCCGGCGTGTACGACGCGTAGGGCCGTTTAGCCAGCTGGACCTGGGCGCCCAAGTCTTCGAGGATGCGCGACGGCAGCAAGCTGACCAGGTACGAGTAGCGCGACAGGCGGACGTCCACACCCTCGAAGAGTTGCGCCGATATGGTGGCGCCCCCGATTTGTGGCAGCCGTTCCAGCAACCGCACCCGCAGCCCGGCCCGCGCGAGGTAGGCGGCGGCAACCAGGCCGTTGTGGCCGCCGCCGACCACGACGACGTCGTAGCCGCTAACCGAGGTAACCCTCGACCTCGTCAGCCGGCCGCACCGCGGCTTCGTTCGGGTCGCCACCGGTTTCGCGCAGCGCCCGCCGCTGCCGCAGCAGGTCCCAGCATTGATCGAGTTCGACTTCTACGCGCTGCAGCCGCTCATGCTCGTCGGACGTGGAGATCCCACCCTTTTGCAGCTGAGCCCGCAGCGATTTCTCCTGAGCCACCAGTTCCCGGATACGCGCCAGCGTCTCGCTGTCCATCGCTCCCGCTCCATCGGCCATCGCTACAGTCTGCCCCACAATCCGTCTTGCTCACGTTGGGATCGCTGTTGACTCGGTAGGCTGCATATCGCCTGTAAACGCAAGTGAGGAGCGACGGTGGGTCCAGAAGTGGGGGTGGCTGAAGCGCCCGCGCCCTCCCGACAGATCAACCAGGCTCAGCTGACCCCGAAATTCCATCGTCAGCCACTCGGCCGTCCCTGGTTGATCGGCCTGCTTGCCATCCCGTTTCTGCTGGCCATGATCGGTTACGGCGCCTATGAGCGACCAATGGGCGTCAACGGGCCAACCGGCGAATTGCCTACCCTGACCGCGCCGGTGGGCGGTGTGCCCACCACGCCCAGCGGTCCGGCACTGGCACTGCTGTCGGTCAGCCGCACGGGTAACAGCATCACGCTGATCGGCGATTTCCCCGACGACGCCGCCAAAGCGGCGTTGCTGAGCTCGCTCAAGTCGTTGATCACCCCGGGGGTCAATGTCGTCGATCAGATCCGTATCGATCCGCTCGTGCACAGTCTCGATTTCGCCAACGCGGAACCCGTCTTTTCCGCTGGCATGCCGATTCCCGATTTCGCTCTCAAGGTCGAGAAAGACACCGTCACCTTGAGCGGGACCGCGCCGACGCCCGAACAGAAAGACGCGGTGGAACGTGCGGCGGCCAGTGCGTGGCCGGGAGTCGTTCTCAGCAACAAGATTGCGGCCCGAGGCCAGATCACACCAAGCGCGCCACCGCCAGCGCCTGCGCCTGCGCCCGCACCGGGAGCCGGTGCGTGCAAGGACCTGCAAGCAAACATCGCCAAGCTGACGGGAGGTCCCCTGGGCTTCGGCGAGGACGGCGTGAGTCTGACCCCCGACGACACCCGCATCCTGATCCAGGTGGCCGACACCCTCAAGGCATGCCCGAACGCCCGCGTCACCGTCAACGGGTACACCGACAACAGCGGCAGCGAAGCTATCAACATTCCGCTAAGCGTCCAGCGGGCCACGACGGTCGCCGAATACATCATCGCCAACGGCGTGCCCCGCGACCGGGTGACAGCAAAGGGTCTGGGTTCGGCCAACCCGATTGCCAGCAACGACACGGCCGAAGGCCGCGCCAAGAACCGTCGCGCCGAGCTCGTGGTCAGCTAGGGGGCGGGCATGGGCTTTTTGATCCAGTGGCTGGTCTACTTGGCGGCCTTCGCTGCGGGGTCGGGTGTCGCCTACGGGATTGTCGCGCTGATGATCAGGACGAGGCCGGCCGAGCCTGAGGCCAAGGCGCAGCCCGCGCCCGCGCCCGAGCCCGTCGAGGCAGCAGAGCCTGAGACGGTTGAGCTTCCCGTCGAGACAGCTTCCGAGCCGCAATCAGAGCCCGCGGAATCAGAGCCCGCTGAGTCCGCGGAATCAGAGCCTGCCGAGCCTGAGCCTGCCGAGTCCGCGGAAGCAGAGCCTGCCGAGCCCGAGCCTGCCGAGCCTGAGCCTGCCGAGCCCGAGCCTGCCGAGCCCGACCCTGCCGAGCCTGAGCCTGCCGAGCTCGAAGCCACCGAAGCCGAACCTGCGCAGCGGCAATGGCCGGGACCCCCGTCGCAGTGGCCTGGAATCGGAGTGACGCGGTGATGGACCACGTGCACTGGTGGTTGGCCGCGCTGTCATTCGGGCTGGGGATGGTCTTGACCTTCACGTCGATGGCACGACCGGCTAAGACTCAGATGCCGGCGTGGGTGTTCGCCGAACTGGCCCCCGCGCCGAAGCCACCCGCGCCGAAGCCGCCCGCGCCCAAGCCGCCGGCGATGAAGGCACCCATCGCCGAGGCACCGACGAAGAAAACACCCGCGGCGCCCCCGTCCGGACCGGCACGAAAGGTATCCAAGGCGCCTCCGAAGAAACGCAGGCCGGTCGCTAAAGATGCGGTGACGGAACGGATTCCGGTTGCTTCCGAGCATCCAACGGAACGGATCCCGATCGTCAAAGACGCTGCGACGGAGCGGATTCCGCTCGCCAGGAAAAGGCCGGCCAAGCGGCCCGCCCCGGGGGCCAAGCCCCGACCGAGACCCAAAGGTCCGCCCACCAAACGGCTGCCACCCTCAAAAGATGTTGCCACGCAAGAGATTCCAGTAAGTGCTGATGCTCCGCCCGCCGTCCCGTTGCAGCCGTACGCGCCGTTCGGTCCGGGCTCGATGCGAGCCGAACCCGACGGTAGCGGACCGGAGGGGTGGATTGTGAAGGGCCGCATGGATACCCGGCTCTTCTACACACCCGGCGATGCGAACTACGACGAGATCGCGGCCCAGGTCTGGTTCGAGAACGAAGAGCTCGCCGCGAAGGCATTCTTCACGCCTTGGAGCAAAAGCGCGCGAAAGACCTAAGCGCTAGCTCGGGCCCGGCAGGCGCAAAATTAGCCGCGCCCCACCCAACGGACTGTTCTCCAAAGACGCGGTCCCGCCATGTAGTTGGGCCTGTTGGGCGACCAGCGCCAGCCCCAGACCGGAGCCGGAATGCGAGGCCGTCGAGCCCCGGGAGAACCGCTCGAAAACCACCTGGCGTTCTTCCTCGGGAACGCCGCTGCCGTCGTCGTCAACGGCGATCTCCACTCCGGCCCGCGAGCTGACCGCGGACAACTGCACGTGGGTGGCACCGCCGTGCTTGACCGCGTTGGCGATGGCATTGTCGACGGCCAGACGCAACCCCGCCGGCATGCCCACGATGATGCACGTCGGCGACGGCGCCAACGAGACGTCGAGGTCCGGGTAGCTGCGAGTGGCGTCGTGGGCGGCACGGTCAAGGAGATCGGTGATGTCGACCGGCACGTGATCGTCAAAGGTGGACAATTCGCCCTGGGCTAACCGCTCCAACGCGCTCAGGGTTGCCTCGATCCGCGACTGGGTGCGGATGACGTCGTTGAGTACTTCTTTGCGCTGGTCGTCGGGCAGATCCAGGGTGGACAACACCTCGAGGTTGGTGCGCATCGCGGTCAGAGGAGTGCGCAACTCGTGCGAGGAGACCGCAGCGAAGTCGCGGGCCGAGGCCAGCGCCTCCTGCGTTCGGTTCTGCTCGTTCCAGATTCGTTGCAGCATGCCCCGGATGGCCTCGGCGATCTCGACGGCTTCGCTGGCCCCGTGCACTTCGACCCGGGGTGCCTCGTCGCCCGCGTCGATCGACCGGGTCTGTTCGGCGAGCTGTTTGAACGGTCGCACCGCGAACGCGGCCAGCAGCCAGGCGAATACGGCCGCCGCGCTGATGGCGAACGCACAGATCAGCAGCACTCGGCGATGCAGATTGTTGGTCTCGGCGTACGTCGCGTCGTATGTCGCGCCGACGGCCAGCGAGGTCGGTTCGGGACCCGGGATCTCGACCGTGCGTACCCGATAGCGGACCCCGCGAATGAAGGTGTCGGCGTAGTCGGCCTGCAGCTTGGGCAGGTTGATGTCGGAGTTCGACTTGATGATGTTGTCGCGGCGGACCGTGATCAGGGCGTCCTGATCGTTGGGGGAGCGCGGAATCTCATCAAGGCCGCGGGGGACGAAGGGGATCGCGAAGCCTGCGGCCTCATCCAGCCTGCGGTCCAGACGTTCCTTGCGGTCCTTGGTGATGCCGACCCACACCACGACGCCCACGATGAGCACCGGTATCGCGGCGCCGATGACCGTCGCGACCACCACCCGAGTCCGCAACGACGGCGTGCGGGCGAAAATTCGCGCCAGGATGTTCACTTACTGCATCCTGAGCACAAACCCGACTCCGCGCACGGTGTGCAGCAGCCGCGGGCCGCCGTTGGCCTCCAGCTTGCGCCGCAGGTAGCCGATGAAGACGTCGACGACGTTGGTGTCGGCAGCGAAGTCGTAGCCCCACACCAGCTCGAGCAGCTGGGCGCGCGACAGCACGGCCGTCTTGTGCTCGGCGAGCACGGCGAGCAGGTCGAACTCTCGCTTGGTCAGGTCGACGTCGACGCCGTTGACCCGGGCCCGGCGACCGGGGATGTCCACTTCCAGCGGGCCCACCGTGATGGTTTCCGACGACGACGTCGCGGTGGCGCCGCGGCGGCGCAGCAGGGCACGCACCCGCGCCACCAACTCGGCCAGCACGAATGGCTTGACCAGGTAGTCGTCTGCACCGGCTTCTAGGCCGGCGACCCGGTCGTCTACCGAACTGCGTGCGCTCAGAACACAGACCGGCACGTCGTTATCCATGGCGCGCAGGGCGGTGACGACGCTGACGCCGTCCAGCACGGGCATGTTGATGTCGAGCACAATCGCGTCGGGCCGGGTCTCGGTGGCGCTGCGCAGAGCTTCGGCGCCGTCAACCGCGGTAGACACCTCGAACCCGGACAGTCGTAGTCCGCGTTCCAGCGAGGCGAGCACATCGGAGTCGTCGTCGACGACCAAGACTCGAGGTGAGTTCACACCAGTGTCCATGCGCCCATCTTGCCCGATGGAGGGCTACGGCGGTGGGAGGCTCACCTGCCCGGGGTGACTCCGGACTGCCCGCGTGACTCAGAGATCGTCGGCAGCCCCGCGGCCCGCGGCCCGGCCGGAGAAGATGCAGCCGCCTAAAAAGGTCCCTTCCAGGGCGTTGTACCCGTGCACGCCACCACCGCCGAAACCGGCCACCTCGCCTGCCGAATACAGGCCGGGGATCGGCTCGCCGTCATTGCCGATGGCGCGCGACGACAAGTCAGTTTGTATGCCGCCCAATGTTTTTCGCGTCAACACATGCAGCCTTGCCGCGATCAGCGGACCTGCTTTGGGGTCCAGGATGCGGTGTGGAGTGGCGACTCGGCCAAGGCGGTCACCGAGCGCGCGCCGCGCGTTCCGGATGCCTTGGACCTGAACGTCCTTACAGAACGGGTTGGCCATCTGCAGATCCCGGGACTCGATCTGGGCGCGGATCCCGGCCGGATCCAGCAGCGGTTCCTCAGTGAGGGCGTTCATCTTGGCGACGAGGTCTTCGAGGGTATCGGCGATGACGAAGTCGACGCCGTGGGTCTTGAATGCCTCGACCGGGGCGGTGGCGTCCTTGTTGAAGAACCGTTGCTGCAGAACGCGCATGAGGCTCTTGCCAGTGATGTCGGGGTTCTGTTCGGAGCCCGACAGTGCGAACTCCTTCTTGATGATCTTCTGGGTCAGGATGTACCAGGAGTAGTCGTATTTCGCGATTTCGGGATCGGTACGCAGATGCTTCAGCGTGCCCAAGGTGTCGTAGCCGGGCAGGAAAGGAGCGGGCAGGCGCCGGCCCAGCGCGTCGAACCACATCGACGATGGACCGGGGATGATCCGGATTGCGTGCTTGGGCCAGATCGGATCCCAGTTGTTGACGCCTTCGGTGTAGTGCCACATCCGGTCGCGGTTGACCAGGCGGACGCCGCTGGCGTTGGCGATGTCTAGCATGCGCCCGTCGACGTACTCGGGAACCCCGGTGATCATCGACGACGGCGGAGTGCCCATCCGTTCTGGCCAGTAGCGGCGGACCATCTCGTGGTTGCCGCCGATCCCACCGGTGGTGATGATCACCGCCTGCGCCGACAGCTCGAACTCACCCGTCACGTCGCGGTTGGAGGGCGCGCCGCGCACCGCGGTGTCGGGTGCCAGCACCGCGCCCTTGATGCCGGTGACCGCGCCATCGGTGAAGACCAACTCATCCACCCGGTGGCGGTGATAGAAGGTAACCAGCCCGTCTTTTGCCGCCTGCAGGGCCGAATTCACAAACGGCTCAACGACTCCGGTGCCGGTGCCCCACGCGATATGGAAACGCGGAACCGAGTTGCCGTGCCCGTCGGCACGCAGATCGCCGCGTTCGGCCCACCCCACGGTGGGCATGAACTTGACGCCGAGGTCGGTCAGGTAGGAGCGCTTCTCACCGGCGGCGAACTCCACATAAGCGCGTGCCCACTTGGCCGCCCACACGTCTTCGTCGTCGAGACGGTCGAATGCCGCGCTGCCCGACCAATCTCCCCACGCCAACTCCAACGAATCCTTGATCTTGAGCACGCGCTGCTCGGGCGTGTCGACCAGGAACAGCCCGCCGAAGGACCAGAACGCTTGGCCACCCAAGTTGGCCTCGTTCTCCTGATCCACCACGGCAACCTTTTTGCCGCGGCGGGTCAGTTCGTGGGTAGCCACCAAACCGGCCAGGCCCGCACCGATCACGATGACATCAGCGTCCATACGACAGCCTTTCTGCGAGCTAACCCCGAATATCAGTGTGTCAGAACAACATTGAGTAGTTGGGTGAGCCAGGCGCGCGCAGCGGTCTGGTCGCTGTCGAGCAGCAGTTGGACCGTGACCCCGTCGTAGGCGGCGATGATCGCGCGGGCGGTGTCCGTCACGGTTTGGAGGGACTTGTGGAACTCGATGCCGCTGGCGATCAGCCGCTCCTCGATGACTTCGCGCAACTGGGCGCGGTGGACCCCCCACCGGTGCGCAAGCTCCGGATTGCGCGCCGCATACAGCAGGAAGTCGAATTTGATGAGCAACCACTCGCGGTCCAGTAGCAGGCTGTCCACGATGCGCTCGACGACTCCGGGCAGATCGGAGAGGGCGTCACCGCCCTCCATGGCGGCCTGCACCTGCTCGGCAGTCCGCGCCGCCCACCGGTCGTAGAGCAGGAAGAACAGCTCCTCTAGGCTTTCGAATTGCGAGTAGAAAGCGCCGCGTGTGTAGCCGGCTGCCTCGCAAACGTCCTCGATGGTTACTTGGCCATAACCCTTCTCGGCAAACACTCGAAACGCAGCGTCGACGAGCCGGGCGCGAGTTTCCGCGCGCCGCTTGGTTACTCGCGGTGGCTTGGCTGCGGTGGTTGCTGCCGGCACTTGTTTGCCTCCTCCGATTCGCTCTTAACCGATACATTGCCACATCGGATACGCGACGAGCCACATTGGCATCAGAATGTCGTAGAGGTGTGACCTGCTAAACCGTTCTCCTCAAGCCGTACCGTGGACCGGCAGTAGCACGGTGAGCAGCTTTGTTGCCCAGGCGCGGGCATCCTCTTCCCGTTCCAGGAGCAACTGGGTGCCGAGTCCGTCGTACAACGCCATGATCGCGCGGGCAGTATCGCTGATTGTGCCGATCGGCGTGTCCAGCTCGACGCCGCTGGAAGCCAGCAGCTCTTCGATGACGATGAGCAGTTTGTCGCGGTGAATCGCCCAGCGGTGGGCCAATTCCGGGTTGCGCGCGGCAACGGAGAGTAAGTCGGCCTTGATCAAGAGCCAGTCGCGTTCGCGCACCAGCTTTTCCACGATGCTTCCGACGATCCTGGGCAAGTCGTTCTGCGGATCGCCAGCTTCCAGCGCGCTGCGGATCTGCTCGGCGATCTGGGCTGTCCACTGGTGGTAGACGACCCACAGCAGTTCTTCCAGATTGTCGAAGTGGGAGTAGAACGCGCCACGCGTATAGCCCGCCGCCGTGCATACGTCCTTAATCGTCGTTCGCTCGTAGCCCTTTACGGCGAACACCTCGATAGCCGCAGTGACTAGACGACTGCGGGTGTGCGCGCCACGCTTTGTCACTCGCGCCGTCGCTTGCGCCGCCTTCGCAGTGCCCGGTCGGGTCATAAAGCCAACATCTTTCATGCACGGTAGTATCCGATGCAGGCTAGCATAAAATATGCCTATGTATCCTATGTGAGCGCCGTTATTCACCTGTTGACCAGGCCACTTAGGCGCCACGCCAGCCGTTCGCGCACCGCCGGAGAGTGCGCGGCCACGTGCATCACCGCATTGCGCAACGGCCGCAACGGCCGGGGCATCGTCGAGATCTTCGTCAGCCGGCCGGTCAGTTGCAGCACGTGACTTGCCCGTTCGCGTTGCGTCGCGCTGTAGGTGTCCAGGGTGGCATCCGAACCGCCGTGCAGGACCTCGTCAAGCGCGTTGGCCAGTGCGACGGCGTCAGTGAGGCCGAGATTCATGCCCTGGCCACCGGCCGGGCTGTGTACGTGGGCGGCGTCGCCCGCCAGTAGCAACCGGCCGGCGCGGTAGGTGTCGGCGACGCGGTGGTGAATCCGGAACCGCGAACCCCACGCCAACTCGGTAACCACAGTTCGGCCCGGCCCGAACCCCCGGGTGTCCAGCAGTCGTTGGACGAATTCTGCGGTCGGCGTCTCGGGGGCGTCGGCAACCGGCGCCACAATGCGGTAAACGCCACCGGGTAGCGGTGCCAATACAGTTAGGCCCTCATTGCCGTAGAACAGGATTACTTCGTCTGCCGGGGCGTCACCGGTTACCTGCACGTCCGCAAGGATGAACGACTCGGCGAATTCTGCACCCGCGAAACCGATTCCGGCCAATCGTCGCACCGTGCTGGACATGCCGTCCGCGCCGACGACGTAGCCCGCACGGATGGTCTGGCCATCGTCGAAGGCGGCCGTGACGCCAGTGGCGTCCTGGGTAACTCCGCGCAAGAGCTTGCGGCGAATAACATTGGCGCCCAGCTCATTCAGCCGTTCTTCCAACACCCGCTCGGTGTCGGCCTGGGAGATCATCAGCGAGTAGGGGTAGGCCGTCGGGAGCCCACTGAAGTCGACTGGGATGAGCACGCGCGCGCCTTGGCGCATGCTGAATCGCGGCGCGACGAGCCCGGCCTTGACCAGACGCCAAGACACGTCGAGTTCTTCGAGGACCTCCAGGCTGCGCGCGTTCACGACTGCCGCGCGTGAGGTGTTGGCACCCGCCGGCAGCCTGTCGATCACCGTCGCGTCGATGCCCTGGGTGAGCAGTGCTGCGGCCAGGGTGAGTCCAGTGGGTCCGGCGCCTACGACCAGGACATCGGTGTCTTTCATGGTGGGGCCTCTCTCCTAGCGCTTAGTCAACACTTGTTGACATACTCATCCTGCGCGCGGCTTGAGCGGTTTGTCAACAGTTGTTGGCCTACACTTGTTGACATGAGACGCACGTCGGCGGAAACCAAAGCCGTCATCCTGTCCGCGGCGCGCGAACGGTTCGGGACGTCGGGCTTCCAGGCCGCAACGATCCGGGCTATCGCCGCGGACGCCGGAGTGGATCCCGCAATGGTGATGCGGTATTTCGGCAACAAGGACCAACTGTTCGCCGCCGCCGCGGACTTCAATCTGCAATTTCCCGACTTCGCCGGAGCTGACCGTCAGCGGCTGGGCTGGCTGCTGGTCGGGCACTTTCTGCAGCGCTGGGAGCGCGACGACGCACTGGTGATCCTGTTGCGCTCGAGCGCCACCAATGCCGAAGCTGCGCAACGGATGCGCGAGATCTTCGGAACTCAGCTGCAGCCGCTGGTCGCCGCGCGGGTACCGGCTGGGGAATCCGCGCGACGAGCGGGTTTGATCGCCACTCAGATCCTGGGTTTGGCCTTGTGCCGCTTCGTATTACAGTTGCCGCCCGTCGTCGACATGGACCATGACGAGGTGGTCGAGTGGTTGGGCCCGACGATCCAGCGGTACTTGGACGGGTAAACGCGCGGCACCGTGCGGGCCGGGCCTGGCTCGGCTCGGCTCGGCGCCGAAAGATAACTCACGCACACCCGCTGCGGCGAGTCGTGTGCGTGAGTTATATGTCGCGGCATCCGCGGCTGCGAAGTGCCTTCCGAACCTCGCGGAGCACAGCTTCTGGGCGGTCCTCGGCGACCACCCGGATGATGATCCAGCCAAGCTCCTCCAGCATCTTCAATCGACGAATGTCCCGGACGAATTGTGTGCGGCTAGTCCGGTGTTGGTCGCCGTCGTATTCGACGGCCGTTCCCAGCCCATGTCGAGCACCGCCACCGTCCGGTAGTTGACCAACACCGGGATCTGGGTTTCCGGCGCCGGTAGGCCCGCATCGACCAGCAGCAATCGCAGCGACGTCTCTCTGGGCGATGCGGCACCCGCATCGACGCGCGGCAGCACAGCGCGCAGCTGACGTAGGCCGCGGGCACCCGCGTGGCGTTCAGCAAGCAGCAGAACATCTTTGACATCGAAACGCGTCGCGCGCATCAGGGCGTCCAAGCGGGCCACCGCCTGTCCGGGCGAGGACCGTCGCGCGAGGTCGAAACCCGTGCGCACCAGCGTGGTGACCGGTAGGCCCGCGACGCGGGTGATCTCGTCGTCCTCGAGATGCTGCCGGCTGGTCGAAATGCCGGCGGGGCAATGCTGGTTATCGCAGATCAATTCGACGGGCTCGTCTTCGTCGATCCAGTCCGAGCCGTGCAGAGCCGCGGCGGCAAGCCCAGCGAGGACACCTCGTCGGCGAGACCACAGCCAGGCCGCCTCCGAACGGATGCGTAGGGATGATTCGACGTGGTGCGGGAGGTACACGTCGGGATAGATCGGGCGAAAGTGGGTCCGCAGTTGGTATGGGGTCACTGTGCCTTGCCGCAGCGCTTCGCTGCCGATGAATATTTTGTCCACGTGGTCTTGGACTCGATTGGCTCGTGTTCGGTTCCATCGAGAGATAACTCACGCACAGCCGCTGCCGCGTGCCGTGTGCGTGGGTTATATGTCGCGGAACTCGAGAGGGTGGCTAGGTCGGCAATCCGATGCGCCGGTAACGCTGCAGCCGCGCCGCCAAGCGTTGCGCAGCGGGTATGCCGCGCAACGCATGTACCTCGGCGGCGATAGCCACAGCCAACCGCCGGGAGAATTCGACCGGTTCGTCTGCGGCGTCGGGATGCTCGGGCACGATCGCGTCGACGATCCCGGACGCTAACAAGTCTGCCGATCGAATACCTTGTGCCGCAGCTAGTTCGGGTGCGTGTCCGGTGTCGCGGAAGACAATCGCGCTGGCGCCTTCCGGTGGCAACGGCGCGAGCCAGCCGTGCAGCGCGGCCAGCACTCGATCGGCGGGCACCATCGCCAGCGCCGGCCCGCCGCTGCCCTGGCCCAACAGCACGGACACCGTCGGGGTATCCAGCGTGACGAGTTCGGCCAGACACTGGGCGATTTGGCCGGCCAGACCGCCCTGCTCGGCTTCGGCCGAGAGCGCCGGCCCAGCGGTGTCGATCACCAACACCAGAGGCAGCTGGAGTTCGGCAGCCAGAGCCATGCCGCGCCGCGCCTCGCGCAACGAACCGGGTCCGACCGCGTTCCCGCCGCCATCCTCCACCCGCTGCTGGCCCAGAACCACCACCGGCTGGCCCGCAAACCGGGCTAGCGCCAGTAGCGTCGTCGCCGCCTCGCCCCGTCCGGTACCCGACAGCAACACACGATCAGTAGCCCCGTGGCGCAACACATATCGCACGTCTGGGCGGTCCGCTCGTCGCGACGCCAGCACCGAGTCCCAGGCAGGCACATCCGGGATCGATTCGGCGGCTTGGAGGGCCGGCGGCGGATCGGGGGAATCGGCGATCACGGTTAACGCCCGATCCAGCGTCGTACGCAACTCGGCCAATGAGACGACGCCGTCGATGACGCCGTAGCGCTGCAGGTTCTCGGCCGTCTGGACATTGGATGGGAATGGCTCGCCGTAGAGCAACTCGTACACCCGCGGCCCCAGAAACCCGATCAATGCGCCCGGTTCGGCGAGGGTGACGTGCCCCAGCGAACCCCACGAGGCGAAGACACCACCGGTGGTCGGATTGCGCAGGTAGACCAGGTAGGGGAGATGCGCCTGCCGGTGCAGTCTGACGGCCGCCGCGATCTTGACCATCTGCAGAAACGCAACCGTGCCCTCCTGCATACGGGTACCCCCGGAACTTGGCGACGCCAGTAGCGGCAGCCGCTCGGCCGTTGCGCGTTGCACCGCGGCGGTGATTCGCTCGGCGGCGGCCACCCCGATCGAGCCGGCGAGGAAATTGAAGTCGCAGACCACCACGGCCACTCGACGGCCGAAAATGCGACCCTCGCCCGTCGACACGGATTCGTCCCGGCCGCTGGCCGCGCGCGCGTCGGCGAGCTCACGTTCATACATTTCCGAGATCGGCAGCTGCAGCGGTTCGCTGTCCCAACTGACGAAAGAGCCGTCGTCGAGTACCGCTTCGCGCAGTTCGTCGGTCGTGATACGGCTCACAGTGATGAGGCTATATAGGCTTGGCCGATGATCGGTATTACCCAAAACGATGGCGTGATGACCATCGAGTTGCAGCGCCCCGAGCGTCGCAACGCCCTGAACTCCCAGCTGGTCGAAGAGCTGCGGGAGGCCTTCGAGAAGGCCGGTGACGGCGCCACTCGCGCGATCGTTCTGACCGGCCAGGGCACCGCGTTCTGCGCCGGAGCCGACCTTTCCGGAGATGCCTTCGCTGCCGACTATCCCGACCGTCTGGTCGAGCTGCACCGAGTCATGGACGCGACGTTGATCCCGGTGATCGGCGCGATCAACGGTCCCGCGATCGGTGCCGGCCTGCAGTTGGCCATGCAGTGTGACCTGCGGGTGGTCGCGCAGGATGCATTCTTTCAGTTCCCGACATCGAAATATGGCTTGGCACTTGACAATTGGAGTATCCGCCGACTGTCCTCGCTGGTCGGTCACGGTCGGGCCCGGGCGATGTTGCTGACCGCCGAGAAGCTGACCGCCGAGACGGCCCTGCACACCGGAATGGCCAACCGGATCGGGACGTTGGCGGACGCCCAAGAGTGGGGTGCCGAAATCGCCGGCCTGGCGCCGCTGGCTATCCAGCACGCCAAACGGGTACTTAACGACGACGGTTCCATCGAGGAACCGGAACCGGAACACAAGGAGCTTTTCGACAAAGCTTGGGCCAGCCAGGATGTAATTGAGGCTCAGGTCGCTCGCATCGAGAAGCGACCGCCGAACTTTCAGGGGGCCTAACGTTCATGATGCGCCGGGCGCTGCGACTAGCTGGTGGTACGGCGTCATTGGCGGCGGGCGGTTGGCTGCTGCGCGCGCTGCACGGCGCGCCTGCCGCGCTCGGTGCCGACCCGGCCGCCTTTGAGTCGGTTGCAAAGGACTCACCGAACTACCGCGACGGCGTGTTCGTCAATATCGATCCCGGTTCGATGTATGTGATGAACCGCGAGGAACTGCGGCAGATCGCGTGGCAAATGATCGGAGGTCGCGCCGCGACCCTACCCGCCAAACCGATCCCGCTGGCGTCGCCATCGATCTATCAAGGTGAGCCCGCTGACTTGGCCGTTAGTTGGTTCGGTCACTCGACGGCGCTGGTGGAGATCGACGGCTACCGCGTGCTGACCGACCCGGTGTGGAGTGACCGCTGTTCGCCGTCGGATCTGGTCGGGCCGCGGCGACTGCACCCGCCGCCGGTGCAACTGGAGGGCTTGCCTGCGGTTGACGCGGTGGTGATCAGCCACGACCACTACGACCACTTGGACATCGACACCGTGCTGGCCTTGGCGCGCATGCAGCGGGCGCCGTTTTTCGTGCCGCTCGGGGTGGGCGCGCATCTGCGATCGTGGGGGATACCCGAGGAACGCATCGTCGAACTCGACTGGCATCAAAGTGCGCAAGTCGACGAACTGACGGTGGTGTGCATGCCCGCGCGGCACTTCTCGGGCCGGTTTGTCACTCGCAACAACACGCTGTGGGCGTCGTGGGCGTTCATCGGCCCGACCCACCGGGCGTACTTCGGCGGCGACACTGGTTACACGAAGAGCTTCGCTGAGATCGGCGCCGACCATGGACCGTTCGACCTCACGCTATTGCCGATCGGCGCCTACAACACCGCCTGGCCGGACATCCACATGAATCCCGAGGATGCGGTCCGGGCCCACTTGGACGTCACCGATTCCGGCTCGGGATTGCTGGTGCCGGTGCACTGGGGCACCTTCCGACTGGCTCCGCATCCGTGGGCCGAACCGGTGGAGCGAGTGCTCAAAGCCGCTGAGCCCGAAGGCGTTCAGGTGGCCGTGCCGACGCCCGGCCAGCGAATTGATTCGGGAACGTCACTGCGGTTCAACCCGTGGTGGCGACTCTGACGCGCTAGCGGACGTAGCGCTTCACTCATGACCGGTGTCCGGGAGAACCCGGCGCACCGTCGTCGCCGTCCGCGCCAGGGGGTAGGCCAGTGCCCCCACTGCCTCGAGATCCGCCGGCGCCACCCGCACCCGGGGTGCCGATGCCGCTGACGGTGCCGCCGGTGCCGCCCGCCCCGCCGTTGCCGCCGTCCGCGCCGGTCCTGATTCCGCCCGAGGCTCCGTTGCCGCCACCGCCGCCCTTGCCACCGGCGCCGCCGTTGCCATTGTCGCTGGCGCCACCGCCCATGCCGCCGATGCCGCCATTGCCACCAACGCCGGTATCGCCAGAGGTGCTGCCACCATTGCCTCCCAGACCGCCGGTCCCGCCGGTTCCGCCGTGGCCGTAGTGGCCGCTGAGAGCTGCGACGCCACCCGCCCCGCCGCTGCCGCCGGCGCCGCCATCGGCACCGGTGCCGCCGTGGCCGCCCGTGCCGCCGGATCCACCCCCGCCGGCATTGGCGTTGCCAGTCGCGGCGCCACCGGCGCCGCCATTGCCTCCGGCGCCCCCGGCTTGCCGCGGTGCTCCATCACCGCCCTGGCCGCCGGTGCCGCCGAAGCCGGCCGTGCCGTTTGTAGTTGCGGTGCCGCCTTGACCCGCATTACCGCCTTGACCTCCGCCGCCCGCGGTCGAGTTGCCGCCTCGACCCCCGCCGCCGCCGGTGCCGCCGCCGCCGCTGTCGGTGGCGCCGCCTTGACCGCCGGTCCCGCCCTGACCGCCGACGCCACCGGTGCCGCCTTGGCCGCCGGTGCCACCGGTGCCGCCGACGCCGGTGACAGCGGACCCACCGGTGCCGCCGGCGCCGCCCATTCCACCTGCCCTAAGGTCGCCGCTGGCCGCGCCCTGCCCGCCGTTGCCTCCGGTGCCGCCGTCGCCTCTGGTGCCACTGTTACCGCCGGCGCCGCCGTTGCCGCCGGAGTACGCCGAACTCGCCCACAACTGGCCACAGGGCCGACTGAGCAAGGCCTACGCCGCGTA
>NZ_LZLS01000161.1 GCF_001673365.1 Mycobacterium asiaticum | reverse complement strand
GGCATCAACGCCCTGGTCGACCTGGCCGGCAACTTCGCACTACCCCCATTGACGTTGCCGCCGTTCACCATTCCGCCATTCCCGACCCTGCCCGGACTGCCCGACCTGAGCACCGCCATCAACGCAGCCCTCTCCGGCAACCTGAGCCTGAGCCTCAACGGACTGTCTGCCGCCTTCAACGGAGCACTCACCGGCGGCCTCAACGGCCTGTCCGCAGCCATCGGTGGCGCCTTCAACGGCGGACTGGACACCCTGCTCGACCTGGCCGGCAACCTGGCCATCCCGCCATTCGCCATCCCGCCGTTCCCGACGCTGCCCGCACTGCCCAACCTCGGTGCCACCATCACTGGCGGCATCAACGCCCTGGTCGACTTGGCCGGCAACTTTGCTCTGCCGCCATTGACGTTGCCGCCGTTCACCATTCCGCCGTTCCCGACCCTGCCCGCACTGCCCAACCTCGGTGCAACGATCACCGGCGGCATCAACGCCCTGGTCGATCTGGCCGGCAACCTGGCCATCCCGCCGTTCGCGATTCCGCCGTTCACGCTGCCGCCGTTCCCGACACTGCCCGCACT
>NZ_LZLS01000160.1 GCF_001673365.1 Mycobacterium asiaticum | reverse complement strand
ATCCCTCCTCCTTCGGGCTCTTTCTCTCCCGGGTGTTCGGTTGTCTGTCGGCCCCCCGCGCCAGGGGGGTGAACCTTAGCGGCCGACGAGGTTCCAGTCCTCCAGGCCCTCGTACAGCGGAAACTCGCGGGCCAACCGCGTCACCCGGTCCCGCAATCCGGACACGTCGGCCGACGGGCCGGCGGCCAGAGCGGCGGCAATGACGTCGGCGACCTCGGCGAATTCCGCGTCGCCGAACCCGCGGGTCGCCAGCGCCGGCGTCCCGATGCGCAGACCCGAGGTGACCATCGGCGGGCGGGGGTCGTTCGGCACGGCGTTGCGGTTCACCGTGATTCCGACTTCGTGCAGCAGGTCTTCGGCGGCTTGACCGTCCAGGGGCGAGTTGCGCAGGTCAACCAAAACCAGGTGAACGTCGGTGCCGCCACTGACCACCGAGACCCCAGCCTTGGCGACGTCGTCGCCCAGCAGACGCTCGGCGAGGATGCGCGCGCCGGTCACCGTGCGCTGCTGGCGTTCGGCGAATTCCGGTGTGCCGGCGATCTTCAACGCCACCGCCTTGCCGGCGATGATGTGCATCAACGGCCCGCCCTGCTGGCCGGGAAACACCGCCGAATTGATCGCCTTGGCGTACTCCTGCTTGCCCACGATCATCCCGGAGCGCCCGCCACCGAGCGTCTTGTGGATTGTGGTGGACACCACGTCGGCGTGCGGCACCGGCGACGGGTGCAGCCCTGCGGCGACCAGACCGGCGAAGTGCGCCATGTCGACCCACAACTTGGCGTCGACCTCGTCGGCGATGGAGCGGAACGCGGCGAAGTCGAGGATCCGCGGATAGGCCGACCAGCCGGCGATGATCACCTTCGGCCGGAACTCGAGCGCCTGGGCCCGCACCACGTCCATGTCGACCCGGTGCGTCGTCGGGTCGACGCCATAAAACGCGTTCTCGTACAACTTGCCGGAGAAGTTCAGCCGCATCCCGTGGGTCAGGTGCCCGCCGTTGGCCAGATCCAAGCCCAGCAGACGTTCACCCGGCGACATCAGGGCGTGCAGGACAGCGGCGTTCGCCTGGGCGCCCGAGTGCGGCTGCACGTTGGCGAAGTCGGCGCCGAACAGTGCCTTGGCCCGATCCCGCGCGATGTTCTCCACCACGTCGACGTGCTCGCAGCCGCCGTAGTACCGCCGACCGGGCAGCCCTTCGGCGTACTTGTTCGTCAGCACGCTGCCCTGGGCCTGCAGCACCGAGCGCGGTACGAAGTTCTCCGAGGCGATCATCTCGAGGGTGTCGCGTTGGCGCCCGAGTTCCTTGCCCAGCAGCTCCGCTATATCGGGGTCGACCTCGGCGAGCGGAGCAGACATAACAGCGGAAGAGATGCGGGCGTCAGGTGCGGCAGTCACGGGGGTCAGTCTATCGAGCGCGCGATTGCAGAGCTGAAGAACCGTTTTGGCAGGCCCACCGTAAGGTCCGCCAGCGTTCCTGAGAGACTGGCACAATGCCGCCGCGGCCGAGCGAGCCGAGCCCCTATGTGGAGTTCGACCGGAAGCAATGGCGCGCCCTGCGTATGGCGACGCCGTTGGCCCTCACCGAAGAAGAACTGATCGGGCTGCGCGGTCTCGGCGAACAGATCGACCTGCTTGAGGTCGAAGAGGTCTACCTGCCGTTGGCTCGGCTCATCCACCTCCAGGTCGCCGCCCGGCAGCGGTTGTTCGCCGCCACCGCCGAGTTCCTCGGCGAGCCGCAGCAAAACCCGGATCGGCCGGTCCCGTTCATCATCGGCGTGGCCGGAAGCGTGGCCGTCGGCAAATCGACCACCGCGCGTGTGCTGCAAGCTCTACTGGCCCGCTGGGATCACCATCCCCGCGTCGACCTGGTGACCACCGACGGATTCCTGTACCCGAACGCCGAATTGAACCGGCGAAACCTGATGCACCGCAAGGGTTTTCCCGAGAGCTACAACCGTCGTTCACTGATGCGCTTTGTCACGTCGGTGAAGTCGGGCTCGGAGTACGCGTGCGCGCCGGTGTATTCCCACCTGCGTTACGACATCATTCCGGGCGCCAAGCATGTGGTTCGTCATCCCGACATCCTGATCCTCGAAGGCCTCAACGTCCTGCAAACCGGCCCGACCCTGATGGTGTCGGACCTGTTCGACTTTTCGCTGTATGTGGATGCGCGAATCGAGGACATCGAGCAGTGGTATGTGTCGCGATTTCTGGCGATGCGAAGTACCTCGTTCGCCAACCCCGAATCCCACTTCCACCACTATTCGGCGCTGTCCGACCCGCAGGCCGTCGTCGCGGCCAAGGAGATTTGGCGCTCGATCAACCGGCCCAACCTGGTGGAGAACATCCTGCCGACCCGGCCACGGGCAACCCTGGTGCTGCGCAAGGACGCCAATCACTCGATTAACCGGCTCCGGTTGCGCAAGCTCTAGAACTGGGCCGAGCGGGGTTGCGCACCGCAACGCTCGGGCGGTGGCAACCCCGCTTGGCGGGAAGGGGCGTTACGCCGCTAGGCGGCGCACTCCCAGGTATTGCAGGCCGGCGAACACCGCGGTGTACACACCCGAGGCCAGCGTCGCTGCGACCCCGAACGTCGTCATGGGCACCAACACTGCCGCGATGACGGCTGCGACGGTGTAGACGAGGTTGGCCGCGACGACGCCGATTCCCGCGCGACGCAGGTTCGGCAACGCGGCGAGGCTGAACACGGCCAGTCCGTAGAGCACGAAGAATGCCCCCAGGCTGTACACCTCGCCGGATGCCAGCCCGGTCAGCCGCGCTGCGGGGTCGGCGTCAACGGCCACGGCCAGCCCCAGCAGACCCGTCAAGGTGGCGTCGGCGCGCATTGCGAAACGCAGCAGCGAGTCAGTCGAGTCGGACAGGGGGCGGGGCGTCACGCCGGATACTGCGGTCATTTTGGTACTCCTTGGGCTGTTTTGGGAGGCCGGTTTCGAGGGCTCCGTGGTTCGGGTCGAACACGTTTGACAGTGCCGTCGATGCACTGCCAGATCGACCCATGGCACTGCCAATTACTGCCATGGGATCAATGACCAGCGAATTCGCCCCGGTATTCCCGATTGGGCTCAGACGGCCCGGGCTTCGAGCACACTGAACGGCGAGGCGGTCTGGACCACCCTGGTCATCCGATAGCCGGCGCGGGTGAAGATCTGCTCGTATTCGGCCGCGCTGCGTTCGCGCGCATCGAGCGCGAGCAGCATTTCCAGGTCCAACCAGTTGCCCACATACTCCCGATCGTGCTCGGGGACCACGAACTCGACCAGCAGCAGGTGACTGCCTACTTCCGCGGCGTCCCGCACGTTGCGCAGGATGCGCACCGCTTCGTCGTCAGGCCAGTCGTGGATCACGCTCTTGAGAATGTAGGCATCACCGCCGGAGGGCACGGAATCAAAGAACGAGCCCTCGGCGATCTGGACGCGGTCGGCTATACCCAGTTCGGAAAGCACACTCGGCGCGCCCGCTACCACCTGAGGTTGGTCGAACAGCACGCCGCGTGCGCCGGGTGTGGCGAGAAGGATCTCCGCCAACAGTCGGCCGTGACCGCCGCCGACGTCGACGATGGTGGCGAACGGAGCGAAGTCGTAGGCCGCCACCACGGGACCGATCGACAGCGCGGACCCGCCCGTCATGGCCTGGTTGAAAATCTCGCCGAGTTCGGGCTCGGATGCCAGGTATTCGAACATCGGTTTGTCGCGCAGCGGGGCGACGACGGACTGCCCGGTACGGACGGCGTCGGTCAGATGGCTCCAATGCTCGCGGTGCTGGCGCGAACCCAACCATCGGGCCCACCCGATCAGCGGTATCTCCGCGTCCCGGCGCAGGGTGCTGGCCAGTGGCGTGAGGTCATAACGGCCGTCGCGGCGTTGCCGGAAGATGCCCCTACCGATCAGCGCCCGGAGCAGGCGACTGATCGCGTCGGCATCGGCGTTGACGGCAGTGGCCAACTCCTGGGCCGACAACGGTCCGTCGGCAAGCGCGTCAGCGATGCCGAGTTCCGCCGCTGCGACGATGGCCTGCGACACCCACGCGTTCGAGATCATTTCCATCATCGCGACCGGTGGCGGCACCAGGCGCTGATGCAGTCGGGCCAGATAGTGCCGCGCGGTGTCAATTGCGCGCACGAATGGGACGGGCGGAGCCTTGGTCGGCATTTGATGTCTCCGAATTTGGGTGGGCGGCGTTGGCCGCGCTGGGTCGCTAGTCGGCCGAAACAGTAACCCGGCCACGCAGATCCGCGGCGATCAACCGGGCCGCCGCGTTCTGCCAATTATGCAGCGAGCGCTGCGGCACCTCGGTGACCAGCCACTGCCATGCTTGCCGGGCGGTCGGATCCAGCCCGGCGGCGGTGGCGTTCTGCGCGTAGGCCCGTACGCCGACGACATACGGGAAGTACAGCGAGTTGTAGTAGCGCCATTGTTCGGTGGTGCCGAAATCGCTGCCGTCGCGCGGCTTGAGCCGGCCGATGCCGTCGGCGAGCACCGCCTTGAGTTCGTTGGCCCGCTCCACCGGGTGGTCGGGAGCGCCGCGGGCCGCCAGTCGCTCGTCGATCACCGGCAACGCGGTGAGCGGGCTGGCGACCAGTTTGGTCAGGTCGCCGTAGTGCCCCAGCGCTCGACGGGTGAGCCGGACGAATGTGTCGTCGTCGATGTCGTCCAGGGGGTCTTGGGACCGTAACGGCAGCGCCGCCCCGGCGTCGCGCAGCGCCGCACGGTTCGCCCGTAGCTCCGGTGATCGGCTGAAGGCCAGCCGGTCCAGGACCCCGGCCAGCGGATCGGCCAGCACCTGCACCGTGATCGCGATCGCCAGGCTGGTGAACAGCAGCACCGTCAGCGCGGTTTGCGCGCCCGGTTCGGTCCGGGTAACCGCCAGACCGATCAACGCCTGGCCACCGAACAGGGCCGCCACCGTCGTGCAACCGGCGAACGAGCGCAGCATGTCGGCACGCAGGGCCTGCCCTTCGTCGAAGGCATCCCACACCGCCACCGCAACGCCCAGCAGCAAGACGTCGAACCCCGTCGACGCCAGCGCCAGCCAGCTCGGGACCAACCCCAACGGAATGATCAGGATTGCGTTGGCCAGCGCGAAGAACAGTGTCGCGACTACCACCACGCCAGTGACCGGCGTTGGGCGCGCCGATCTCAGTACCGTCACGGCCATCGCACCCAGCGTGGACACCGAGATCACCGCGAACATCAGCCAATGGCCCAGCCGCAGCGGCCCGTCGACATTGCCCGCGACCGCCGCGGCTAACAACGTCAACGCGGCCACCCCGGCGATGAGCAGTAACTCGCGGGTTCTGCCCCGGGAACTGTCGCATGGTCGGGCCAACTCGGCGAGCACCGCGAACCACGCCACGCTGGGCACCGCGACCAGGTAGACCTCAACCTGGCTAAGCAGCTGGGCATGCGCTCCGCTGGTGTTGCGAACGGCGTCCAGGGCCACCACCAAGGCGAACCCGCACAACCCGATCGAGGCCAGTACCAGCACCGGCTTCCGCGGATCGCGGGCCAGCAGATACAGCCCGAGCCAACCGCTCAGCGTGAACACCACCGCCGACAGCGCAGCCATGGATCCAGTCTGTCACGCGGCTAGTCGAGGGTGGCTATTCGACATCGAGGTACGGGGCCATGCGCCAACGGCCTATGCGCTATGTGGTCGTGGTGACGAGGTTCGCCTGGATCGGGGAAAGGGCCGCCAGTGCCGCCTGCAGCGCAGGCATCTGGCCGTTCAAGAAGCCGGAGACCTGGCTGCCGATGTTGCCGACGCCGGAGATCAGGGCCGAGGTGTTGGCGGCCAGCGTGCTGGTGTTGGCGATACCGGAGATGGCGTTGCCGAGGTTCTGGAAGCCCGACAGCAACGAACCGGAGTTGTACCAGCCCGAGGTCAGCGCCCCGTTGGCGTTGGCGAAGCCCGAACTCAGGTCGCTGGAGTTGAAGAAACCAGAAGTGCCGCTGGAACTTCCGTTGAAGTAGCCTGACGACAACGACCCCGACGAGTTCCCGATACCGAGCAGCCCCGGCACTGTCAGGCTGAGTTGGCCGAGCACTGTCGTCTGGAACGGTATGACTATGTTCGCTCCGACCACGAGGTCCTTCAGGACGATGGGGTTGACGACGATGGGGCTTATCACTGGGGATCGCAGGGTTCCGGCGACATTGACATTCGCAACAAAGTTGACGGTCACGTCGACCGGGATGTTGAACTGAGGGATCGGTCCGATGGTGATCGGGTGGAAAAAACCAGTGACCGGTATCGCCACGTTGGCACCCGCCACGAGGTCGATCGGAACTGCCGGGAAGTTGAGCGGGATGGTGATTCCGTCCACGCCTTGGCCGTCGGCCAGGTTGAACGAGCCGAGGTTTCGGCTGCCGGTGTTAAAAGAACCGGTGTTGAGGTCACCGGCGTTGGCGAAGCCGGTGTTGATGCTGCCGCCGTTGAAGCTTCCGGTGTTGCGATCGCCCGCGTTGGCATCACCGGTGTTGAAGCTGCCGACGTTGAAACTTCCCGTGTTGCCGCTGCCGGTGTTACCGATGCCGGTGTTGTAGCTGCCGGTGTTGCCGATACCGGTGTTGGCGATGCTGGTGTTGCCGATACCGGTGTTGTAGTCACCGGCAT
>NZ_LZLS01000159.1 GCF_001673365.1 Mycobacterium asiaticum | reverse complement strand
TGCGGGGGTGTCGGTTTTGGCCACGAGTCGGCAGCCGTTGGGGGTGGAGGGGGAGCAGATTATTGCGGTGGCGCCGTTGTCGGTGGGTGATGCGATGAGGTTGTTTGGGGAGCGGGCGCGGGCGAGTGCGCCGGGGTTTGTGTTGGATGCGCAGCCGGTGGGTGCGGTGGCGGAGATTTGTCGGCGGGTGGATTGTTTGCCGTTGGGGGTGGAGTTGGCGGCGGCGCGGATGCGGGTGATGAGTGTTTCGGATGTGGCGCGGCGGTTGGATCGGTTGGGGTTTTTGCGGGGGGCGATGCGGGGTGCGTTGCCTCGGCAGCAGAGTTTGACGGCCACGATTGATTGGTCGTATCGGTTGTTGAGTGAGTCTGAGCAGGTGTTTTTTGCGCGGTTGTCGGTGTTTGCGGGTTCGTTTGATTTGGCTGCGGCCCATGGGGTGTGTGGGGTGGTGGGTTCGGCCGAGGACGACACGTTAGAGGTGTTGGCCGGTTTGGTGGATAAGTCGATGGTGGTGGTGCGCAGCATGACCGACCACACCCGTTACGGCGTCCTGGAAACGCTGCGCGCCTACGGGCAGGAACGCCTGCAGGACAACGGAATTGACGCTGAGTTCGAGACTCGGCACGCAGTGTATTACACCGAACTGGCCGAACGGGCCGGGGCCGGAATGCACGGTCCGCAAGAGCAGGAATGGGTGCAGCGGGTGCTTCCCGACTACGACAACCTGCGCGCGGCGTTCGAGAGCGTGCTCGCCGATGGCCGGTTCGAACTCGGCATGCGGTTGGTGACGTCGGTGGCCGAGTTGATTGGCCTGCGGATCGGTTACGAAGTGGCGCAATGGGCAGATCGACTTATCGCGGTCGCTGATCCGCAGCATCCGTTGTTTGTCGCGGTTGTCGGAACAGCGGCTCGAGGAGCCTGGAACGGTGGTGACCCGGAGCGGGCGCGATCGCTGGTGGAGTTGGCCGATGGACGGATCCCGGGCCGCGGTGCCGGGCGCGTTTGTTATCCCGCAGATGTCGCGGCGGACATGTCGTTGTTCAACGATCCGGACCGCGCTGTGGCGCACTGGGAAGCCGAGGCGGAACGTGCCCGCCGTGAAGATGATCCGATTCGTCTAGTGCAGGCACTTTCGGCATTGGCGTATTCACAGGGCTTGCGGGGCCGCCCGGAAGTCGCGTTACCCGTCGCGAAAGAAGCGGTGCAGGTCGCCGATACGACCGCCAATCCCACCGCCCGCTCAATGGCTTATTTCTCCCTCGGATTCCTGCTGAAAAAATCCGAACCGGTCCGAGCCACGGCACTATTCGACCGCGCGGCATCCTTGGCCGGTGCCGTGCAGAACTTCTGGTGGTATGGCATCGCGTTGATGGAGGGTGCGGCAACGCGCGCTTCGCGCAGCGAGCCCAAAGAATGCCCGGAAGCGGCCAGAATGCTGGTCGCGGTGCATGACCACTGGGAGCGCGTCGGAGACTGGGTCGAGCAGTGGGTCGCGCTGCGATACACCACCCGCTTTTTGGCCCGGCTCGGTGCGGCCGACGACGCGCTGTTCTTACACCGAGTCATTGTCGACGCCGGTCACCCTCCGCCGCTGCGACCCGATCAGCTGGATGTTCTCGTCGATGGTTCGGGCACAGAACGATTCGATGCAGGCGAGCCGACGCGGGCTTCCGCCGGCGGCGGTGGCACGGTCGCGGTGGCCCGCGCGCGCTCCAGTCTTCAGCGCTACCTCGCGGAAACCGCCGACTCTGCCACCTAGCGTCGGTGACCAGCGCATTCCACGAATCATCAAGGATTCGCCAGAGCTTCGACAGCACAGTGATCGCAACCATTGTGATTGTCAAGGAGCACCGACATGTCGAGCACGCTTTGTGTGATCCGGACGCAGCGACCTGCTGCCGGTCCGCGCACGGTCAGCCATTCCGACTGGGCCGTCGGCGCGTCCGCACACAGCCACACTGCCAGCCACACTGCCGGCCAGATCGCCAGCCACGCTGCCGGCCAGATCGCCGAGATCATCAATGCCGCCGAACGATTCATCGCCGACGCGGGAATCGAAGCGTTGACGATCCGCGAGCTCAGCATTGCCACCGGATTCCCCGCCGCCAGCATCCGTCAACTTTGCGGATCGCGTGCGGCGTTGATCGGTGCCACCTGGTTGCGCGCCTATCGGCGCTTTCTTTCGCTGCTGACCAGCCTCGTCGAGGAAACCGACGGCAGCGCCAACGAAAAGGCGTTCGCGGCGGCTGAAGCGTCGGTTCTCTATCGACGGCAGTACCCGAGGTCGGCGGCGTTGCTCGAGGCTGTGCAACGAGACGATCTGAGCCGACGGCCACAACCGACCGATGTCGCCCGCCAACTGCGGGAGGTGGACGATCAGTTCGTCGACATCATGCGCCGGCTGTCATTGCTGGTCTGGGATCGCGATGACACCGACTCCATCGCTGTCATGTCAGCCTGTGTCATCGATTTGCCCAAGCGCATTCTGGGCCGGCACGAGTGCCACGGCAGCTACTTCGTTCGTGAGTATGTGCGCGAAGCGGTGCGCGGAGTCCTGGACTGCGGCCCGCCGACGGATGCCCGTCAGCGTGCCGACGCACCGGCACTGATGCTGTCACGACGGCAGCGTATGGAAGGCCTTATCCACCACTCGGAGAAGGTGGGTTAGACCGACAGCCCCAGCTTCGGCGTCTTTTGCGCCAATGCTTCCCAACTGTGCTGTACCAATGGTTTATTGGCACGAGACGACCATGTGAGCACGGTTACGAGGAGTAGGCCTTGACAACGAAGCCAGCCGAACCGCAAGCAAAGCCGAACCTGCCGTCGGGATTCGATTTCACCGACCCCGACGTCCACTCCAAACGATTGCCGGTCGAAGAGCTGGCCGAGCTACGGCGTACCGCGCCTATCTGGTGGAACGAACAACCGCTCGGTGTGGGCGGATTCGACGACGGCGGCTTCTGGGTGGTGTCCAAACACAAGGACGTCAAAGAGATTTCCCGACGCAGCGATGTGTTCTCCAGCCTGGAAAAAACTGCACTGCCGCGCTACAAGGACGGCACTGTCGCCGAGCAGATCGAGCGAGGGAAGTTCGTTCTGCTCAATCAGGACGCCCCGCACCACACCCGGTTACGCAAGATCATCTCCCGTGGCTTCACCCCCCGCGCCGTCGAGCGCCTACGCGACGACCTCAACGAGCGGGCCAAGCAGATCGTCGCGAACGCCGCCGCCCACGGGTCGGGCGACTTCGTCGAACAGGTGTCCTGTGAGCTACCGCTGCAAGCCATCGCCGGATTGCTGGGTGTGCCTCAAGAAGACCGGATGAAGTTGTTCCATTGGTCCAACCAGATGGTCGGTGACCAGGACCCCGAGTTCGCCACCAATGACGCGATGACCGCCTCGGTAGAGCTGATCATGTACGCCATGCAGATGGCAGCAGACCGCGCCGCGAACCCCGGCGACGACATCGTCACCAAGCTCGTGGAGGCCGACGTCGACGGCCACAAACTCTCCGACGACGAGTTCGGATTCTTCGTCATCCTGCTGGCCGTGGCCGGCAACGAGACGACGCGCAATTCCATCACCCAGGGCATGATGGCCTTCACCGACTTCCCGGACCAATGGGAGCTCTATAGGCGGGAACGTCCGATCACCACCGCGGACGAGATCGTCCGGTGGGCCACCCCGGTCACCTCGTTCCAGCGCACCGCTCTCGAGGACTACGAACTGTCCGGTGTGCAGATCAAGAAGGGCCAGCGGGTCGTCATGGTCTACCGCTCAGCCAATTTCGACGAGGACGTATTCGACGATCCGTTCACCTTCAACATCAAGCGCGACCCCAATCCGCATGTCGGATTCGGCGGCACCGGTGCCCATTACTGCATCGGGGCCAACCTGGCCCGGATGACGATCGACTTGATGTTCAACGCGATCGCGGACGCGATGCCCAACCTGGAATCGGTCGGCACACCCGAGCGGCTGCGATCGGGCTGGCTGAACGGGATCAAGCACTGGCAAGTCGACTATCACACCGACGGGACTCCCACGAACACGCAATGCCCTGTGTCCCACTGACATCCATACAGGAAGACCAATGCCTACCCATACAGCCGTGCAGGTAGCGTCTGCGGGCGCGCCGCTGGAAATCGCCGAGGTCGAAACGGTTGCACCTGCACGGGGCGAGGTGCGAATTTCGGTCACCGCGTGCGGTATCTGCGGCACCGACGCACACTTTGTCAACGGCGGATTCCCCGATATGACGTGGCCGTTGACACTCGGACACGAAATTGCGGGGACCATCGCCGAACTCGGCGACGGTGTCGAGGAATTCGCTGTCGGTGACCGTGTCGCCGTCGGCTGGTTCGGCGGCAACTGCAATCACTGCGACCCGTGCCGCAAGGGCATTCTTATCCATTGTGCCAACGTCAAGGTTCCGAGCTGGCAGTATCCCGGCGGTTATGCGGAATCGGTGACGGTGCCGGCAACCGCGTTGGCTCGAATCCCGGCCGGACTGTCCGACGTCGAAGCCGCCCCGATGGGCTGTGCCGGCGTCACCACATATAACGCGCTGCGCCACACCAAGGCGCTGCCCGGTGACCGGGTTGCGGTCCTCGGAGTCGGTGGGCTGGGCCACCTGGGGGTGCAGTGGGCCCGGGCAATGGGCTTCGAGACGATCGCGATCGCCCGTGGCACAGCCAAAGCCGAGGACGCCAAGAAGCTGGGCGCTCACCACTACATCGACTCCACTAACAGCAATGTGTCCGAGGCCCTGCGCCTGTTGGGTGGCGCAGCGGTTGTCCTTGCTACAGCGGGCAATTCGCAAGCCATGGCAGACACCGTCGGTGGCCTTCTGCCCCAAGGCGAACTGGTCACCATCGGGGTGACACCTGAGCCGCTGCCGATCAGCCCGGTTCAGCTGATCACCCCGGGGCTCAGCGTGGTCGGTCACCCCTCGGGGACCGCGAAAGACGTTGAAGAGACAATGCATTTCGCGGTTCTCTCCGGAGTGCGGACATGGGTCGACGAGCTCCCGCTGGCCCAAGCCGCCGAAGGCTACGCCATATTGGAGCAGGGTCGGGCGCGCTATCGCACCGTCCTTACCATGTGACACGTGGCTTCGGAGCTGGACACCAAGTGGACCCTGGACGGAGCCGACGGTGAGTTGACCATTCGCACCGGAGTCGCGGGCCGGGCCGCTCGGATGGGCCATCGGCTCACCATTGCGATGACCCGCTGGCAGGCGAGCGTGAATTGGGTTGATGGTGAGCCCAATTCGGCCGAACTTAGGGTCGACGTGGATTCGCTGGAGGTGTTGCGTGGCGAGGGGGGCCTGAAGAGCCTGTCCGCGCCCGAGAAGGCCGTGGCGCGTTCGAACGCGCTGAAGTCGCTGTCGGCTAACCGGTTTCCCGAGATCCGTTTTGCCACCGGCAACAATGGCGCCATCGAGAAGACCAACGATGGCTACCGGTTGAACGGCACCCTGCACATCCGCGGTAAGGCCCGCAACCATGTCGTCGAATTGCGGACCGACAGGCTGGGCGATTCGTGGCAATTATCAACCGAATCCACGCTCTTGCAGTCGGAGTTCGGCGTCAAGCCGTTCTCCATGTTGATGGGTTCACTGCAGGTTGCCGACGAGGTGACCATCTGCTTCACCGCCGTGCGGCGCGATTAACGGCTATTCCGGCGGGCGGCCGGGCTCCGCGTAGGTGCCGGGGATGTGCTCGAGCACCCTGCTCAACCGAAGAGGTCCGGGACCGGCTTCTGGTTCCGGGATCGCGCCCCCGGGTTGTCCGGCGGGTTCTTCGACCTCCTCGCCGGCGGTCAGCCGAACGGGCTCCCGCTGCGGCGCGGGCTGGGTGGTACCCACCGGAACCGCTTGTACGGGCGCTTCAACCGGTGGCACGGGTGCGGGCGTGACGGCCTCGGCGACCGGCGGTGTGGACTTGTGCACGACGCGCTGAGACGGTCCGGCGTCGTTACCCGGAGTCAGCTGCAATCCCACCGCCAGCGACACCGATGCCACGAAGGTGACCGCCGCGGCCGCCAAGGTGGTCGCCGCCCCCGCGTACTGCCGAGACCGCACGGGCGCGAGCACAATTGGTTCGACGATCTCGGCAACCAAGTCGGCGTCGGTGAATTCGGTGCTTTGCGCCGCTGCCAGTGCCGCGCCGCGCGCCACCGTTACCTGCGCCATGGTCTGGGCGAACACCGGTACCGGCAGAACCTTCTCCAGCTGCCAGGAAAAGTCGCTGACGTCGCCTTCCGAACCGACCACGACGACGCCGCCGGGACGCCACGCGCTGCGGTCGAACAAGCCGGTAAGCCAGGTCGTCAGCCCGTCGAAGCCGCCGCGAACGTGCTTGACGGCGGTTTGGGTCTCGCCGTCGTGGGTGTCGACCATGACGACCGTCGCCCACTCGTGGTCGAGGATGCACACGGCGGTCTGCTCGTAGCCGATGACCGGTGCGATGGCCTGCGCCAGAGTCTCGACCGCATCGAGCAGCCGAACGGGCACCACGTTGTCAAAACCCGCGTCGGTCAGGGCCTCGAGTAGCAGGGCGGCCTGAGCCGATGCCTCGTCGCTCCAGGTCACCCCCACCACGCGCAGCCGGTGACCGTCGGCGACGGCTACGTCTTGGGCGCGCAGCACTTCGTCGGCAACCTGCTGCGCGGAATTTACGGCACGCAGACCGGCTTGGCTCTGCTGGAGCTGCAACTCATGGTGGTCCAGGATGGCGCCGTCGGCTCCGTGCCCTTCAGCAAGGACCCACCCAACGGTGGTCGGTGTCACCGAAAGCCCTAGTACCGTGTCCAAAATTTCGCACCCCAATCGTTCCCGGACCTACCGCATGCTCCGCGATACCACCGTCACCGAGGGACAGGTGCGTGGCGCGTGAGTGCCGAAACGCCCGAGATAGCGTGTCTTCAAGTCGGCTTGCTCCGAGCGAGCCTACGCGGTCGGAGCAAGTTCGTCTGCGCCGGTGTGGAAACCGCCAGGTGACTCACAAGCTCGTCGAAACCGTTGTGCCTTGGGGCTCTAAACCGGGCAAAGGTTGCTCGGCGCGGTCCCGATATACCCGGATTGGATTTGTCGATCGGGTCAATTTCCTTGCGTACTTCCGATACCTATCGATTTCAACTACATAACGCCTGCATAACGTCGCGGCGTGTGTCGCGTTTGGGCGTGTCGCGGCGGGGTTATAACGAATGCGGTTCTCCGACGGGGTCCCAGTAACACAGTTGCTGTGTCCACGGCGGTGGCCGATATGGAACTGAAATGTGATTGCGTCCGAATCGACATTTGGCCTATTCGCGCGGTAAGTTCTGCCGGGAGCAAGAGACATAAGGAAAAAAAGGGGCACAGGTATGACAGAACTGAGCGGGAAGATACGGGCCTGGGGTCGCCGACTCTTGGTCGGCGCGGCCGCTGCCGCGACCCTGCCGGGCCTGATTGGACTCGCCGGGGGTGCGCCGTCCGCGGGGGCTTTCTCCCGGCCGGGACTGCCAGTGGAGTATCTGCAGGTGCCGTCGGCCGCCATGGGACGCAACATCAAGGTGCAGTTCCAGAGCGGCGGAGACGGATCTCCGGCGGTGTACTTGCTCGACGGCCTGCGCGCCCAGGACGACTACAACGGCTGGGACATCAACACCCCCGCCTTCGAGTGGTACTACCAGTCGGGTCTGTCGGTCGTAATGCCCGTCGGTGGACAGTCCAGCTTCTACAGCGACTGGTACAACCCGGCCTGCGGCAAGGCCGGCTGCACCACCTACAAGTGGGAGACCTTTCTGACCTCCGAACTGCCCAACTACCTGGCCTCCAACCGGAGCGTCAAGGCCACCGGCAGTGCTGCGGTCGGCATCTCGATGGCCGGTTCCTCGGCGATGATCCTTGCTGCCTACCACCCCGCTCAGTTCATCTACGCAGGTTCGTTGTCGGCCCTGCTCGACCCATCCCAGGGCATGGGGCCGTCGTTGATCGGTCTGGCCATGGGTGACGCGGGTGGCTACAAGGCCAGTGACATGTGGGGACCCTCGAGCGACCCGGCGTGGCAGCGCAACGACCCGACCGTTCAAATCCCGACGCTGGTCGCCAACAACACCCGCCTGTGGGTGTACTGCGGCAACGGCAAGCCCTCCGAGCTGGGTGGGGCGAACATGCCGGCCGAGTTCCTGGAGAACTTCGTCCGCAGCAGCAACATCAAGTTCCAGGACGCCTACACGGCCGCCGGTGGCCACAACGCGGTGTTCAACTTCCAGAACGACGGAACGCACAGCTGGGAGTACTGGGGCGCACAGCTCAACGCGATGAAGGGTGACCTGCAGGGCGCACTCGGCGCTCGGGGCTGACCCGCAACCAGCACTAAGCACTGCTGCGCTTGTACGGCAACCGCCGTCAAGCGCAGCAGTGCTTTATGGGGTGAACAGGTTGGTGATGTCGACCCACGCGGTCGCATCGTTGCGGTGGTCGTTCATATTCCGGCATTCGCCGTATAGCCTCAGGACGCCCAGATTCGGGTCGTCGTCATGGCGGTAGATGATCGCGGTGACGGCGCCCTTGGTGAGGCTCTTGCTGTAGGCGTGGCCGCCCGGCTGCAGGCCTTCCACCCAGCCGGCGGATGTCAGCGTTCTGGTGACCTCCGGCAGGTAGGCGTCGGCTCGCGTCCCCGGCGGCACCGCGAAGGTGAGGTAGACCGCGCCCTGATACGGCGGATTGTCGCGGTCCCTGCACGACATCAGCATGTAGCCGGCCGTGGTCGTGTGTAAGCGCGCATCGCCCGCGAGAAGCCTGGCCGATCCCACCGCCTGAGCCTTGCTCTGTTCGTCGGAAACCGTTGGTCCCGAAGGATTGACGGCGTCGGCAGCGGTGGAGTGCAGCTGGTCGACCGCCAGAAAGGCGCCGCCCAGGAGCAGGCAGACTCCCAGTGTGGCGCCCAGCAGGCCCCGGGCTGGAGTCGAGCGCAACCAGTCTGCACGCATGCCCCCATTCTGCTCATACGCCCAGAAGTTGAATGCCAGGCTGAGCGATGTGTGCCGTCGACTCGTTGTCCTGTTGTTGATCGCGCTGTCAATGACGCCGCAGGCCCGCGCCGATACCAGCGGCGCGCTGACGGCACTGGTCGACGCGGCAGCCGAGCGGCTGGAGATCGCCGAGCCGGTGGCCGCCTTCAAGTGGGCGGCACACGTCGCCATCGAGGACCCGGCCCGCGTCGAGCAGGAACTCGCGATCCTGCGCGAGGATGCCGTGTCGTCGCACGTCGACCCCGATTACGTCGCACGCGTCTTCCAAGACCAGGTCAACGCCACCGAAGCTCTCGAGTATCAACGGTTCGCGGACTGGAAGCTCGACCCCGCGAGCGCGCCGGCCGCCCCAGCCGACCTCGCCACGTCGCGTGCCGCGATCGATGCCCTGAACACTAAGATTTTGTCTCAGATCTCGCTTAAATGGAGTTTGCTGAATTCCCCCTTGTGTGCCGATGAACTCAGCGCTGCCACCGCGACCGCGATACGCGTTCGACGCCTCGAGGACCGGTATGGACGTGCGCTTACGGCTGCTACCCGGTCCTACTGCCAGGTCCCACCGCAATCCTGAGGCGGCCACCGGAGGAGCGTTTGCGCCAATCTCAAAGTTGTAGATAACTGATCTCATAATTTTCTCCGGCGGGTAACGGATTGACTACAGCCGTCGAAATGCCGGACATGACGACCATCACAAAGCCCCTTACTAGACCCCTTATCAAGACCACCATCAAGACCACCATCAAGACCGGGATGGCAGCCGGTTTCATTGCCGCCGGTATGTCCTTATCCACCGGTATCGCCGAGGCCGACGCCATGAACTGGGAAGCCGTCGCACAGTGCGAGTCCGGCGGGAACTGGGCCGCCAACACCGGCAACGGCGCCTACGGCGGCCTGCAGTTCAAGCAGGCCACCTGGGAGGAGTACGGCGGCGTCGGAAACCCGGCGAAAGCCTCTAAGCAGCAACAAATCGCCGTGGCCAACCGTGTCCTCGCCGGTCAGGGCCCGGGCGCGTGGCCAAAGTGCAGCAAGGCCGGCGGCATGAGTCCGATCACCGCGGGACAGCAGCAGCCGGGCTCGGCGCTGCAGCAGACCATCACTTCGATCATCGGACTATTTACGCCCAAACAGTAAATATCGCCGGTCGGCTTGGTTTCGTTACAGCCGACATGTTTGGATCCTCCTATGGAGGGTTCAGCAACGGTCCATATGGCGGCGCCAGCGGACAAAATTTGGGAATTAATTGCCGATATTCGCAATACCGGACGGTTCTCACCGGAAACTTTCGAAGCCGAATGGCTGGATGGCGCGACCGACCCCGAGCTCGGTGCGCGGTTTCGCGGACACGTGCGTCGTAACGAGATCGGACCGGTCTACTGGACCACCTGCGAGGTGACGGCATGCGAGCCCGGTCGAGAATTTGGGTTTGCTGTACTCCTCGGCGACCGGGTCGTGAACAACTGGCACTACCGAATGGAGCCGGCCAACGGCGGAACGGACGTCACCGAGTCGTTTCGGCTCGCGCCGTCCCCGCTCAACAACGTCTACCTGGTGTTTGGAGGTTTCTTACGCAGACGTCGCAATATTAGAGACATGACCAAGACGCTGCAGCGCATCAAAGATGTGGTCGAAGCAGGCTGAGGGGCTGGGCGGAGATCAGATCGATGAAGACGATATTCATCACCGGTGCCGGCAGCGGGATGGGCCGGGAAGGCGTAAAGCTCTTCCACGGCAAGGGCTGGCGCGTCGGCGCCGTAGACCGCAATGACGATGGTTTGGCGTCACTCAGTGTCGAACTGGGTGCCGGACTGTGGACCCGGGTTGTCGACGTGACAGACAAAGCGGCACTAGATGCGGCGTTGTCGGACTTCTGTGCCGGCAACACGGGCGGCGGGCTCGACATGATGTGGAACAACGCCGGCATCGGTGAGGGCGGCTGGTTTGAGGACGTGCCGTACGAGGCCGCGATGCGCGTCGTCGACGTGAATTTCAAAGCGGTACTGACCGGCGCGTACGGGTCACTCCCCTACCTGAAGAAGGCGCCCGGCAGTTTGATGTTCTCCACGTCGTCGTCCTCGGGCACCTACGGCATGCCGCGCATCGCGGTGTATTCGGCGACCAAGCATGCGGTCAAGGGACTGACCGAGGCGCTAAGCGTGGAGTGGCATCGGCACGGTGTACGGGTCGCCGACGTGCTACCCGGCCTGATCGATACCGCGATCCTCACCTCGACGCCGCAGCACACCGACGGGGGCACCGCCGCCCAGGTGTCGCAGGAGGAGTTGCGCGGGGCCGCACCCAAGAAGGGCATGTTCCGGTTGATGCCGGCCTCCAGCGTCGCGGAGGTGGCTTGGAAGGCTTACCACCATCCCAAGCGGCTGCACTGGTACGTGCCCGACAGCATCCGCTGGATCGACCGGCTCAAAGGGATCAGCCCAGAATTCGTCCGTCGTCGCATCATCAAAGAATTGCCCAGGTTGGACCTGAAGCAGCAATAATGTTTCCTGCACATACTGGGGCGTTCTCGAATCGGAGGTGGCCGGTGCAGAACCGGTTGGTCGCAGTCGCAGGAATCGCTTTGGTCGTTGCCGGCGCCGTTTCCGGCTGCGGTGATCCGCAGATAATGCCCAGGAAGGCCGCACACCTGACCGTCGGTGATCAGGCCGTCACGGCACAGCCGCCGGTGTGCAGCCAGATCCAGTCCTATCGGACCGTCGACATCCGCGACCGCGACGGACACGTTCAGGCGGTGGTGTTGCTCAGCGGGGACCGGATCATCCCGCAGTTCGTAAAGATCCGGAACATCAACGGGTTCACCGGCAGCTACTACGAAGGCGGGGTGGGCAACGCCCGCGTCGTCGGTGACAAACACCCCAAGATCACCGGCAGCGCCTCGGGCATCAATAGCAGCAACCCCAATAAGGTCATGACAACGGACTTCGAGATCAGCGTGGAGTGCTGAACGCACGTAGCAGTGCGCCTAATCTTGCGTTGGTGAGGGAAAGACTGCATTGGTTCGCGATGCACGGCGTGATCCGCGGCGTGGCCAAGTACGGGATGCGCCGTGGCGACCTACAGGCCAGGTTGATCGCGGATCCCGCGGTCGCCGAGGACCCAGCGCCGTTTTACGACGAGGTGCGGCGGCACGGCCCTTTGGTGCAAAGCCGCGCGAACTGCATGACCGTCGACCACCGCCTCGCCCACGATCTGCTGCGATCGGACGACTTTCACGTCGTCTCATTCGGTGACAGCCTGCCGGCACCCTTGCGCTGGCTCGAGCGGCGCACCCGCGACGGCCGGCTGCATCCGATGCGGCCGCCGTCCCTGTTGGCCGTCGAGCCACCCGATCACACCCGCTACCGCAAGACTGTCTCGGCGGTTTTTACTTCCCGAGCTGTCGGCGCACTACGGGAGCGGGTCGAGCAGACAGCCAACGATCTGCTCGATCAGCTCGTCGATCGGCCCGACGCTGTCGACATCGTCGGGCGGTACTGTGCGCAACTTCCGATCACCGTTATCAGCGACATCCTGGGTGTGCCCGAGTACGACCGGCGGCGCGTCCTGGAGTTCGGCGAACTGGCCGCGCCGAGTCTGGATGTTGGGCTGCCTTGGCAGCAATATCTGCGCGTGCACCGTGGTGTCGCGGGATTCAACACTTGGTTGGTCGAGCACTTGCGGCAGTTACGCCGCACGCCCGGTGACGATCTGATGAGCCAACTGATCCAGACCGCGGAAAACGGCAGTGCCGACAGCTATCTCGACGAGACGGAATTGCAGGCGGTAGCCGGGTTGGTTCTGGTGGCCGGTTTCGAGACCACAGTTAACCTGCTGGGCAACGGGATTCGCATGCTGCTCGACCATCCCGAACATCTGGCGACGCTTCACGCGCGCCCGGAGTTGTGGCCCAACGCCGTCGAGGAGATCCTGCGGTTCGACTCACCGGTGCAGCTCACCGCCCGGGTGGCGCGCAAGGACCTCGAGGTAGCGGGCAGGCAGATCCAACGAGGTGAGGTGGTGGTGATCTACCTGGCCGCCGCCAACCGGGACCCATCGATTTTCCCGGATCCGAGCCGCTTCGATATCGAACGACCCAATGCAGGAAAGCATCTCGCGTTCTCTAGCGGTCGGCACTTCTGTCTGGGCGCAGCGCTGGCTCGAGCTGAGGGTGAGGTTGGCCTGCGCACCTTCTTCGAGCGTTTCCCCGAGGCGCAGCGCGCCGGTGCCGGCAGCCGGCGCAGCACGCGGGTGCTACGAGGTTGGTCGACGCTGCCGGTGCGGCTTGGCCCGGCCCGTTCCATGGCGACCCGCTAACCGGCTTGGGGGAACAGAGGCCACTCATGCCAACGTCGTCCGAACGCGAACTCGTCGTCCTGTCGTGGGGCGGGCCGTGGGACCGCGCTCTGCGCGACGCGGTGTCGGATCCCTTCGAAGCGGCGACCGGAATTGCGGTCCGCCACCACCGATACGTTGGTCTGAGCATCCCCGGCGAGTTGGTCACGGCGGTCCGCAGCGGACAGCGGCCCCCGTACGACATTGCCTGGACGAATGCCGTCGCGGCGTTGCGCGCCGCGCACGATGATCTGTGTGAACCGTTGTCGTCCAACGTAGTTCCCAACCTCGAGCACCTGCACGCCCGGGCCAGGCCGGACGGGTTCGAGGATTGGCCACTGGTGATGGTTTATGCCGTGGCCTACGTATTGGTGTATCAGCGCTCCATTTTCGGTGACCGCGGACCGGACTCGTGGGAGATTCTACTGGACCCGCGGCACCGGGGCCGGGTGGCGCTGTATCCGGACGGCAACGGCATCCACGCCGTCGCACAAGTCCTCGGCGGCGGCAAGGTGACCGACATCCCCGACGACATGGACGCCTGCTGGAGTCTGCTGCGTCGGATGCGCTCGCAGGTGTCGGCGATGGATTACAGCGGTCAATTGGGCGAGCATCTGCGTTCGGGGCGGCTGGATCTTTGTTTCCGGGCATTGCCCAACGCGATCGGGTTCGAGCGCTCGGGCGCGGATATTGGTTGGGTCGCACCCGCTGAAGGAGTGCCGGACACCATGGACTGCTTGTGGGTGCCGCGGGGCGTGCCGGCCGATGCCGGCCGGTGGGCAAGTAGCTATATCGACTTCGCACTGAGTCGACCGGTGCAGGAACACTGGTGCCGGTTGCTCGGTACGGTGCCGGTGCGGCGTGACGCGGCAGCACCGGCGATCCTGGGTCCCGACTCCAGAACGCCGCGCTCGCTGGATGACGAGCGGCACCTGTTGTATGTGCCGGACAGCATCAAAATGGCCCACGACACCGAATGGCGGCAGACTTTCCGGTCGATCTTCACGGATTGAACGATTATTGAATCCTTAGCGATCGCGAATTTTCGTCGACCCGAAGGCGTGGAGCAATTGCTCCGGATTTTGTAGAGTCCCTGATGCAACCGCATCTGAAGGGACGTTTCGGTGTACCGCTACCACGGACGCTTTGTCGGACAGTTGTTCGACGACATCGAGTCTCTGGTCGCCGGCGAACTCATCGACACGACCACGGTCCTGGACCGGTTGAACGCCCTTTCGGCCGCCAATTCGACTGTGATCGAGCAATTTTGGCGTGCCACCGGGTTCGGGTATCCGATACCCGACAGCGCATTCAAACAGTCCCCGCCCTACCTGTTCAGCGACCAACCGCCGGTACGGGAGTTCCACACCAGCGGCACATCGGGCGCCTCCCGCGGCCGGGTCGCATATTCACCGCGCGGGCTGGAACTGATGCGGATGTCCATCCTCGACAATGCACGCCGGCACGTCACGTCGGGGATGGTAAAACCGCCCATCATCCGGTTCGTTCCGACCTGCGCCGACGCCCCGACGATGGTGATGGCTTACGGCATGGAGGTAATCGCCACCGAATTGGGAGATCCGGAACTCAGCGAGGTGGTCGTCGGACCGCAGGGGGTCGACTACGACCGGTTGGCCACCGCCCTTGACCGCGTCTGCGTCGCCGGGCAACCGGCCGTATTGATCGGCGGATCCACGGCTTTTGCCAACGTCTGCGAGCACTTCGAGACGCGGAGAAGGTATTTCGAACTTCCGGTGGGTTCCCGGGTAGTTGACGCCGGTGGCTTCAAGCGGCAGTCCTCGTCATTGCGGGTCGACACGCTGCGCGACGCACTACGCAGGGTATTCGGCTTTGCCGAGGGGCATTTCGTCAACCTGTTCGGCATGACGGAGCTGGCCAGCCAGCTTTACGACTACGCCGATCATCCGATCGGCCCGCTCGGCGAGCGGGTGAAGGCAGGCCGACCTTACGTTCAGATAAAGGTGCGCGACCCTCACACGATGGCCACCATCGCCACCGGGCGGGGTCTGCTCGAGGTGGTCGACCTGTGTGTGCTGGACCGACCGGCGGCGTTGTTGACGGGTGATTTGGCGCTTGCCGCGCCCGCCGGTGCCGCCGTCATCGGTCGCGTTGTGCGCAACAGTGCCCGAGGTTGCTCGCTGAGCCTTGATGCCCTCACCGCCCGCGAGGAGATGCATGTCTGACACCAGCACGCTGGCCCCCGCAACGGTAATCTCGCATCTCCCGAATTGGGTGCGGCCCCACGAAATAGACCGGATGCGGCTCCCCCACCAAGACCTCCCCTACGACCTGGAACGTCCCCAACTTTCGGCCTGGCCCGCCATCGCGCAACGACTTCGTTTGGCCGCCAACAACCTTCGCGAACTCGACATCGCGACCATCGTCGCCGCGATCGACGCCGTCGCCGAGCAATGGTGTGACCGCGACTGGCCGGTCCGCCGCGCGGCCCGCGACACGGTGGTGGCGGCTACCGGACTCGACGTCGAGACCGTCGAGCGCAGCTTCGACGTCGAACTGCGCAACTATCGTGGCGATTCGTTGTGGGCAGCGCTGCACCGGGAACTGGGTAATCCCCTAGTGCTGGACGGGTTTTGCGTTGACACCGCACTAGCGGGCCGGGCCATCGCGACCGGCCCCGGCCTGACCTGTCACGTCATGACCGGGAACGTGCCCGGGTTGCCCGCCTTGAGCGTGGTGCGTGCGCTGCTGGTCAAGTCGGCATCCGTGGTCAAAGTCGCCAGCAGCGAACCGACCTTCGCCGCGCAGTTCGTCGCAACGCTGGCACAAGCCGAGCCGCGATTCGGCGAAGCGATCCTCGTCACGTACTGGGACCAGACCGAGACCACGATCCGCGACGCCGTACTCGCCGCGGCCGACACCGTCATCGCGTACGGCGGTGACGAATCGTGCGCGGCCATCCGCGCTCGCACACGCCTTGACCAACGATTTATCGCACACAATCACATGCTGTCCGTGGGCCTGTTGACCGACGCGTATTTGCGCGAACATGGCACGGCAGCAACCGCCGAGCTGGTGGCACGTGACGTCTCGATGTTCGACCAGCACGCCTGCATCGCGGCGCAGGCGTACCTGGTGGAAGGCAGCATCGACGCGGTAACGGCTTTCGCTGCGGAGGTGGATGCCGCCATGCGTCGGTACGCCGTGGGCTGCAGGCTCGGATCACCGGACGGCACCACAGCAGCGGCGCGACGAATCCGCGCGGTGGATCGCCAGTATTGGGCGGCGCAGACACCGAATCGACGAGTCTGGATTTCGCCGGACAGCCTGGTATCGGTCGACGATGCGCTGGCTAACCCGTCGGGCGGCGACCGCAACGTGCAGTTGGTCGCGGTGCCCGATCACACCGGGATGCTGGACGCACTGCGGCCGTACGGAAAGTATCTGCAGAACACTGCAGTCGGTGCGACGGATGCCGAAATGCGCAGTCTTGCACCCGCTCTCGCGCGTCTCGGCGCAACCCGGTTGTGCGCTCCTGGCCGAATGCCAGATCCGAGCCTGGTCTGGAAGCACGACGGACGTTCGTGCATCGCCGAACTCGTCACGTGGTGTGACGTGGAGATGCACCCGTGGGCCAGCACGCCGAACGCCGAATCAGGAAGGGCACCAGCATGACTGCAGAGGTCGCGAATTGGGTCGAGATCATCGACTGCACGCTGCGTGACGGGGAGCAGGCACCAGGTGTCGGGTTCTCGATCGCCGAAAAGGTCGAAATCGGAATCGCTCTCAGCCAAGCTGGCGTCGATGTGCTCGATGCGGGTTTCCCGGCGAGTGATCCGACGGAGATCGAAGCGCTGCAGGAACTGCGACAGCGTGGGATCAACGCGGCGATCGGAGCCACCGCCCGCCCGTTCGCCGGAGATATTGCCGCCGCCGAAAAGGCCCGTGCGGACGAAGTATTCCTGTTCATGCCGACCAGCGACGCGCGCATCGAGAGCACGCTCGGTTTGGACCGCGCTGCAGCGACCGACCTGCTTCGCGGTGGCGCGGAAGAGGTCACCGGTCGCGGAATGGGTCTCAACATCGTCTTCGAGGACGCCACCCGGGCGGACCCGATGTTCTTGATCGCCGTTGGTGAACGTCTCGTCGATGCGGGTTTGACGGTGCGGCGGATGATTCCCGCCGACAGCGTCGGGTGCGCCACACCCGGATCGATGGCGCGTCTGGTGCGGCAACTCCGAGAGGCGTTCGGCGGCGCAATTGCGATTTGTCCGCACTGCCACAACGATTTTGGGCTGGCCACCGCGAACACGCTGGCCGCGGTCGAAGCCGGCGCGACCAGTCTGACGTGCACCGTCAACGGCCTGGGCGAGCGTGCCGGCAATGCCGATCTTGCGGAGGTCGCGGTGGGCCTGAGCTATTTGCACGGGCGGCGGCACGGCATCAACCTCGCCGCTCTGCAGGAACTTGCCGAGTTGGTGGAGCACCGCTCCGGCGTGCACACCAGCTTCATCAAACCCGTCACCGGTCTGAACGTGTTCCGTCACGAGTCGGGAGTGCACGTCGACGCCATGCTCAAAAGCCAGGACAGTTATGAGTACCTGGCGTCGAGCGCGGTGGGCCGCCGCACTGAGTTCGTCCTCGGGAAGCACTCCGGACGGGCATTGGTCCGAATATTGTTGCGCGAAGCCGGCCGCGACGCCGATGACAGTGCGGTTGCCCCATTGCTAGCCGCTGTCAAGAGCCGTTACGGGCATGCGAACAAGACCGCACATGAGCAAATCTTCGAATCGCGGCGGCGGTTCTTTACCGAGCATCTTTCCGGGGTCAGTCTCGACGAACTGCCCGGTACCGTCAGTGTCTCCGCGCCATCGGTGGCGGACTGACATGGGGCTTTCGCTTAGCGACAAGGTGCTGCGGGGGCACGCGGTGGACCATGACCCCAGCGCCGTCATTCAGCAAGTGCGGGTGGATGCCCTACTCGGCCATGACGCGACGATCGGGCTGCTGATGGAGCGGTTCGAAGAGCGTGGTCTGCGCATCTGGGATCCAACCCGGGTGATCTTTACCAACGATCACTTCTCACCGCCCGCGACTGCCGAACGCGCCGACATATCCCGGCGTTTCATCGACTTCTCCCGGCGCCAGCAGGTCGGTAACCTGCTGGTAGACAAGGGGATCTGTCACCAGTTGCTGGTCGAAAACCGGCTCTGCCTGCCCGGCAGCCTCATCGTCGGTGCCGACAGCCACACGATCATGGCCGGTGGCGTCGGAGCCTGCGCAACCGGCATGGGCTCGACCGACATTATGTTCGCCCTTGCCACCGGCACCACCTGGATGCGCGCCCCTAGCACGATCAAGATCACCTTCCACGGGACGCTGCCCCCGAGTTGCAACGGCCGCGACATCGTCCTGCACCTGTTGGCCGAGCTCGGCGAGCACGGCGGCCGGTATCGTTCGCTGGAGTTCCACGACCACGCCGAACCCAAGCTGGCCCAGGACGAGCGCTTCGCGATCGCCAACATGGCGGTCGAAATGGGCGGGAAATTCGGTATTTTCGTACCCGACGAGGTGACCTTTGCTTACCTGCGGCAACGTGACGGCAGCGTACCGGCCGAGGTCACGCTGCCCGATGACGACGCTGACTACGAGCGGGAGGTCGAAGTTGATCTGACCCGGCTGCGCCCAATGGTCGCAAAGCCGTGGTCACCAGCGAACGTGATCCCCGTCGATGCGCTGGACCCCACCCCTGTCACCATGGCATTTCTCGGTTCATGCAGCAGCGGAAGGCTTTCCGATATCAAAGTTGCCGCCGAGGTGTTGCGAGGCCGGCAGGTCGACGAGCGGGTGCGGTTCGTGGTCATCCCGGCATCGGTGGCCGTCTTCCAACAGGCGCTGCGGATGGGTTACGTCGAAACGCTGACCGACGCCGGCGCCTTATTCAACCAGTCCAGCTGTGGCCCCTGCGGCGGTATCGACAAGGGTGTGCTTGGAGCGGACGACGTGTGCGTCTCAACGTCGAACCGGAATTTCCGGGGACGAATGGGCCACTGGGACAGTCGCACCTACCTGGCCAGCCCACGCACGGTGGCAATGGCGGCGTTGCACGGATCTTTGGGAGGTGTGGTCGAGTGAACCAATTGCGCGGGCGGGCATGGGTATTCGGCGATGACGTCAACACCGACGTGATCCACCCCCCGTCGTTCTTCAGTTTGGACCACGAGGTGGTGAAGCGCGGACTGTTCAACAAGCTCGACCCCACCATGCAACCTGCAATCATCCCGGGCGACATGATCATCGGCGGGCGCAATTTCGGCTGTGGGTCCAGCCGCGAAACCTCGATACAGAGCCTGCTGCTCAACCGCATCGGGGCTATCGTGGCGGCCGATTTCGCCAGGATCTTCTACCGCAATGCGACCAACAACGCTTTGCCCTGCGTGACTTTCAGCGATCCTGCGGATCTGCAGCTGATCTCCGGCGGCCAACTCCTCGAGTTGCATTTCCAAGACTGGACGCTGCGCACCGATTCCGGCGATCGAATCCAGCTTGAACCGCCGGGCAACTTTGTGCAGCGCATCTGGCAGGCGGGTGGGCTGCTCGAGCTGCTCGACAATCGCGAAAAGATATGCAGCGACTAGGCAATCCGTAGCGCGCGCAGGACCGCGTGCCTGGCCGAACGGTCTCCGATCGCGAGCCGGGCAGATCCATCTTGGTAAGCCTTGACACCGATGTTCGCACCGGAGAGCATCTCGGCCACGTGGGTGTGTGGCAGGTAGAGAAAGTTTGCGTAGCTTCGCGGGACCGGAATTCCGCCTGCTATCAAGGCATCGCGCAACTCATCGCGGTCTTCGACGATGGTCTTGACCCGTGCCGCCAACTCGTCCTCGGCTCGATAGGACGCCAGCACGGCAGACTCGGCGGCAACACTGAGTGCGAAAGGCACCTGGCGCGCCCGGATTCGCGCCGCCAGGTCAGCAGCGCCGAAGGCATAGCCGATTCTCAAACCGGCTAATCCGTAGGCCTTGGAAAAAGTCCTCAGTACCAACACGTTTGGGTGCCTAGTGGTGATCGATCGAACATCTATCAGGTCGGCGTGGTCCAGGAATTCGACATAGGCTTCGTCGAGTATGACGGTGACCTGCCGCGAAACAGCGGTGAGGAACTCCTCGAGTTCGGGACCGTCGACGAGCGTGCCGGTCGGATTGTGCGGACGGCACACGACGATGACCCCGGTTTGATTCGTTTGCGCCGCCGCCATCGCGGCAAGGTCTTGACGACCGAGCGCGTCGAGGGGCACCGTCACGGAGGCGGCTCCCACGATGCGGGAGATGATCGAATAGCCATCGAAAGTGGGTGTCGCATAGATCATCTCATCGCCCCGGCGGGTGACCGAGTCGATGATCTGCATGGCGACACCGGTGGCTCCGGCGCCGACGACGACCTGGTCGGATTCCACGCCGATGTGGCTGGCGATCAACTGCTCGACCCGATGTGGCAGAAACTCCGGATAGCGGTTTGCCCGGGCCATGGCCTCATCGATAGCGTCGCGTACCGATGGCAAAGGCGGAAAAGGGTTTTCACTCAAGCTCAACTCATGGCGGGTTGAATACGGCGCTGTAAGGCAGACGTTATTCGTTGTCACAGTGAGGAATCCGCCCATCTGAGTTATATCGGTCGGTCCATAGTCTACCCAGCTGAACGGGATTTTGGAACGCTTGCTCCGCACCCCGTTGGCTCAGTAAGCGACACCCGCGCCGGCTGTCGTGGTTGACACCCGCGTGGCGGCCGGGTTAATTGACCGGTATGACAGACGTTTCTACGATTGCACCGACCGACGTGGTGACAGGAATGTGGCGAGCACTGTCGCGCCGGGACTGGGACGCGGTCATGACGTTCCTTTCCGATGACTGCCTATACGTCGACATGCCGCTTCCCGCGGCTTCGGCGCGGGGTCCGGAAAACATCGTGACGCGGCTCAAGCTCGGCCTCGCCGAGTTGGCGAGTTATGAGAATCACGACGGACTGTTGCTGTCCAACGGGTCCGACGTCGTGTACGAGCACTCCGAGACCTGGACGTTCCAGACCGGCGAGCAAGGCACCCTGAGATTCGTTTCGGTGCACCAGGTCGCGGACGGGAAAATCTGTGTCTGGAAGGACTACTGGGATATGAACAGCCTGGTCGCCTTCGCGCCACCAAGCCATTTCGAGAACCTGGCCAGCGGGGACATGTCCTGGATCTTCGACGCAACCGCCTTGGTGTAGACGCCGCCTCTGATGGCGCAGCCGACCTACGCGCGGATGCGGGCCGCACATCTGGCTGCGGTGCAGGCTGCCCTGGTCGACCATGTTGCACGGCTGGGCTTCTCGCGCAGCCAGATCGAGGAATATCAGACGCACCGATTGCGCGCATTGCTGGGGTACGCCGCGGCGCGGTCACCGTTTCACGCCCGACGATTGCGGACGCTGGACACCCCGCGCGCCACCATCGCCGACCTGGCGTCCGTGCCGATGATGACCAAGCACGACGCCCAGCAGAACTGGGACAACATCATCACCGCTCCCGGCCTCGACCGGGCCGGCGCCGAACGGGTTCTTGCCCAGCAGCAATGGTTTTCCTATACCGGCGAGCACCAGATCTTCAGCTCCGGCGGGTCCAGCGGGATTCGCGGGGTGTACGTCTGGGATTGGGATTTCTACATTTCGGCGACCTGCCTGGCCTGGCGGATGCAGGCCCGCGAGGAGCAACGTCGGCAGGTGCGTCCGGCGCGGCTGGCCGTGCTGTCCGCCGGAGTGCCCCCGCACGCCAGCACTCCCCTTTTCGATGTCCCGACCACCCCCACGATGCAGACCGTCGTGATCGCTGCCGGCGCCCCGTTTCACGACGTGCTGGCGGCGGTGGCCGCTGCCCAGCCCACTCACCTGGTGGGCTATCCGACGGTGATCGGTCGACTGGCCCGAGCCGCCATCGCCGGTGATCTGCAGATTGCGCCGGTGCGGGTCAGCACCAACTCCGAACCACTGCTCGACGAAGATCGGGGCGCGATCGCCGAAGCCTGGGATGCAGTCATCCACAACCTTTGGGGCTCAACAGAGATCGGTGTTCAGGCCGTGGGCTGCGGGCAGGGCGAGGGATTGCACGTGTGTGAGGACGAGGTCATTTTGGAACGGGTGGACGAGGGCGGCGCGCCGGTCGATCCGGATCAGCCCGCGGCGCGGACGCTGGCAACCGGCCTGGCGAATCGCACGTTTCCGTTCATCCGCTACGACCTGGGTGATCAGGTGGTGCCGCTACCGGGCAACTGCGCATGCGGCAGCGCGTTCGCGCGGGTTGCGGATATCGGCGGCCGCCGCGACGACGACTTCCGATACGGGGACGTGACGGTGCCGCCAATCGCGTTTCGCCATGTCCTCGGTACCGACCCAGATGTTTCGGAGTACCAAGTCACCCAAACCGCCACCGGCGCCGACATTCTGATCGTCGGCACACCCGACCCGGAAGCGCTCACCGCAGACCTGGCCGATGCGCTCCGCCGTTACGGACTGGCACAACCCAACGTCGGTATCACCCTGTGCGACAAGCTGAATCGGCACCAGGCCAGCGGCAAGTTGCGCCGATTCATCCCACTGGCGTGACCGGGCCCCGCGGGTCCCCGCTGGCCAATCGATACACCCGCGCCGCGTTGTGACGGGCAATCAGATCGACGACCCGGATGGCATCCGTCTCGCTCCAATCGCCGGCATCGACGAACCCACGCAGGATCCGATGAATCCCGCCGCGCCACAGCGCGGCACCGAGAAAGTGCAGTTCGGCGGGTCCGAAACCGTCCGAGGAGTACAGGATCTTGCGGAACGGCGCCAACTCCAGAAGGCGGCCAATGAACTCCGGCGAGCGCGCCCCCAGGTAGTTCACGCTCAACCCGCCGTCGACGTAGACGTTGTTGAACGCTTGGGCCAGATAGCCGGCCTCGCGCTCGTACGGATAGCAGTGCAGCAACACGATCGGGGTGTCGCCCGACTCGCGCAGAAAGTCAAGCAGCGCAAGTGGGTTGGTCTTGTGTAGATCGCACTCCCGGTCGCCTAGGCCGACATGCAACTGCAGTGGCTTGCCCAACCGCAGCGCCTGGTGCAATCCGAACCGCAACAGCGTTCGATCGGTGACGCGGATACCGCCGTTGTCGCGCCAGCGTTGCGCGGCCATGGCGACCTCCGCCACCGACGGTTCGCTCAGATCGCCCGCGAATCCGCTTCGGTAGGCCAGGATGGACTTGGTGCCGACCGCGGTGGCGGTGCGCCGGCGCAAGATCTCTTCGAAGGCCGTCGCGTAGTCTCCCGGTGCCTGGGCGGCCTGTTCGGCGACCTGCTCGAGGCGAACCACTTCGTAGGCGCGGCGGCCGGACAGTTCGCTCATCTCGGCGACACTGGCGATGTCGTCACCGAATCCCGTGTCGACCAGCCAGTTGCTCACCCCGGCGGCGGGCAGAAACATCCGGGCCAACTCGGCCTCGCCGAATTGGCTGCGACGCTCCCAATATTCATGGGGCTCAGCATGTTTGGGTAGCCCTAGGATCGGACTGCAGTGGTTGCGGACGGCGAAGCCCAACTGCGAATCGAATCCGGAGTCGAATTCGGCGAGGGGTTCGGTGTTGGCCTCGTTGAGCGCGTTCTCGAATCGTCGCCGGTCCCCCGCGTTGATCCAGCACCCGTGTACGTGCTGGTCGATCAGCGTCACCTGGTTGATGTGCTCGGCTAGGGCCGAATCAGGGGGCAGGGTCATACGCTCCAGGCCATCCGGAATTTGTCCGCGAGTGCCGCGGGCTCCAGGTCTGCGTACCGGTCATGCTCCAGCCGGCGAAGCGCCAGCACCATGTCGACCACCGGATCTCCGAGTATCTCCCGCAGCGACGTCGACTGTTCAAGTGCGCCAATTGCTTCCAGTTGTGACTCGGGTAGCAGCAGCGTGCCGGCACGGGTCCGGTCCGGTTCGGACTGCAGTGCAGGGTCTATCGTCGTCTCCGGCGGTAACGGCAGTTCGTTCTCGATGCCGTCCAGTGCGAGCCCCAGGATTGTCGCGGACGCCAGGTAGGGGTTGGCAGATGGGTCCACGATTTTCACTTCTACGTTGCCGCCGTGCGGGTTGCCGGGGCCGCCCTGCACGAATCGCACTGCCGCTTCCCGGTTTTCGATACCCCAGCACGCGTAGGCGCCCGCCCAGTTGCCGGGGCGCATCCGCAGGCCGGAGACAATTGATCCGCACAGAATTCCCTGCGCGCCGGGCAACCCGCGTAGGACGCCGGCGATCGCGGACTGGCCGGCCATTGTCATCCCGCCCGGGCCGGTTCCGTCGGAGAACAGCGGCCCATCCTGCATTGTCAGCGAAAAATGCTGGTGCGCACCGGATCCGACGTCGCCGGCAAAGGGCGCCGGGGACAGGCTGACCCGCATCCCGAAACGCCGTGCGGCGCGACCGATGATGAGCCGCATCAGCACCAATTGGTCGGCCGCTGCCACCGGCGATTGCGGTGGCAGCGAAATCTCGAACTGGTTGGCTCCGTATTCGGGATGAAACTGCTCGATCGGCACCCCCGCGAGCGTGGCGGCGGCCGTGACATCGCGGACGAACCCTTCGTGTTCGAGTACCCCGGCCAGCCCGTACTGCGCCCACAAGGTGGCCGGCAGCGCAGCGCCGTCGGCGCCGACGAGTAAAAATTCGATCTCGTGGCCGATCGCGGCTTCGATGCCGGCCGAGCCCAAGGCGGCCTCGATGCGGGCGAGCGTTCCGCGGCTGCACAACGACACGGGCGCACCGTCCTGCTCGAAGAAGTTGGCCGGCGCCCAGGCCAGACCGTCCCCGATGATGCGTAATGCGGACAGGTCGATACGCAACCGTTGATCGCCGACCACTCCGACACTGTCGGTGAACGCAATACCGGTCTGGTCGATGGCAAAGGCGTGCCAGGACGGGCTGGCGCCGAGGCCGGGATCGGCGAAGGTGTTGATGCGGCGCAGCGGGACGGTTTTGGCATGGGTGAGACCGGCTGGGTTCAGCACGGTGCCGACGACGGTGTCGACGCCCTTCGCCTCGAGTTGGGCGATCGCCGCGGCGGCAACCGGGGTCGCTGTCATGGCTGCCGCCGCCTAGTGGTCAGGCCCGGCTGGGCAACGTCAGCTTGCAGGCCTGACCGATATCCAGGGTCCGCAACACGCGACCCATGCCCACCCATAGCGCGCACGAGATGGCCAGGTCGGCCAGCAACTCCTCGGAGAAGTGCGCGTTCGCACGGTTCCAGAAGTCTTCGTCGTCGCGCAGCACGGTGTGCTCGGTGGAGAACCGGTGCGCAAACTCGGCGGCCAGCCGCTCCTGCTCGCTGTATCCAGGCCAGGTGCGCCACTCGCTGGCGTGGTCATAGAGTTCCTCGTCCACTCCGGCGGCCGGCCCGTCGGCGTCGCGGGTGTTGGCGCAGACGATGCACTCGTTGTTGTTGGCGATAACCGCCCGCGCAATCTCGCGAGTGCGCAGCGGCAGCCGGTTGCTCGTGTAGACCGCGCGGCTGAAATTGGCCATCGCACCACCAAGTTCAGGGGATTTGAGGACCCAGCCGGCCACGTCGTCGTCAGCGAAGGTTCCGATTCGGCTCATGGCGAGATGGTACGCCCGCCGGCCTTGCGCACCGCCGGTGCCTCGTCGAACCAATCCCGCTGCGCAATGACGCGGTAAGCCACCCGTCCGAGCGCGGCTTCGACCTCGCGGCGGTCGGGTCGGCCGTCGAACCCGGGCGACCGCGACAGCTTGTCGATAATCCATGCCAGCAGAAGCGAATACACGTAATCGACCTGCTGCACCCCGGCCGGGGTCAGCCATAGCCGATCGTCCTCGCGCAGCACGTAACCGGCGGTCACCAACCGATCGAAAGTGGGTTCCAGGAGCTCGAACGGAATCTGCAGGTTATCGCCGATATCGGTGAGGCGTGCAATGCCGAAGAACTGTCCGTAGCGGTTGACCCGCAACACCGCCCACAGACCGGCAACGTCGAGTCGGCAATCCGGCCGCAGCGCGATACTGCGCAGCCGCATGCCAGTCTCGGCACGCAGCATCCGGGCAATTGCGTTCTCCAGCAGTCGTTCCGGTGTCTCGGTGGTGGGCATCGCGAACCCGTCGCCGAGATCGACCGCACTGGTGTGGATGTCGCGGAGCGGAACTTCGCGCAGGAACAGCGCCAAGACGAAACCCAGCGCGGCTACCGGGGCCGCCCACAGGAAAACCTGGGAGAGCGATTCGGCGTAGGCCTGCACGATCGGCGCCGCCACGGCCGCGGGCTGGCGGTGCAGCGCGCCCGGAGAACTCACCGCTTCGGGTGACGCGCCGGTCGCTGCCAGCGCCGAGGCGAGTCTTCCGTCCAGGAAGTTGACGAACAGCGAACCGAAAATCGCTGCGCCAAACGAGCTTCCGATGGTTCGGAAGAAACTCACCCCAGAGGTGGCCACGCCGAGGTCTTCGAAGTGCGAGGTGTTCTGCACCACCAGTACCAGCACCTGCATGGACAGGCCAATGCCGGCACCGAGGATCAGCAAATACACCGATTGCACCCAGGCAGAAGTCGACCCGTCCATCCGTGACATCAACACGAACGCGATCGTCATCAACGCCGTACCGGCCACCGGAAAGATCTTGTAGCGGCCCGTGCGGCCGACCACGGTGCCGCTGCCGGTGGAGGTGATCAACATGCCGATCACCATCGGCAGGGTGCGCAGCCCCGACGTGGTGGCCGAAACGCCGTCGACGTACTGCATGAACGTCGGCAGAAAAGTCATGGCGCCCAGCATCGCGAACCCGACCACGAACGAGAGCACACAGCACACCGTGAATACCGGATTGGCAAACAGTCGGATCGGCAGAATCGGTTCGGCCGCACGGGTTTCGGCCCACACAAACAACGCCAAACCGACCACGGCTCCGACGAACAACCCGATGATCGTCGGTGAGCCCCACGCGTAAACGGTCCCGCCCCAACTGGTTGCCAGGGTCAGACCCGTCGCGCTCAGACCGATGAGCACTATCCCGGCGTAGTCGATGATCGGCTGGGGGGCCTTTCCGGTGTTCGGGCCGGTGCTTGGGGCCAGCGACGGGATCGCCGCCGCGGCCACGCAGATCACCACCACTGACACCGGCAGGTTGATCCAGAACGCCCATCGCCAGGTCAGATAGTCGGTGAAATAACCTCCGAGCAATGGGCCGATGACCGTCGTCACCCCGAATACCGCGCCCAGCATCCCCTGATAGCGCCCTCGTTCCCGAAGTGGGACAACCTCACCGATCAGGGCGGTGGCGGTGACTGTGATCGCGCCGCCACCGATTCCTTGCAAGGCCCGGGATCCCACCAGCATGGTCATCGACTGCGCCAGTCCGCATAGGACCGAGCCCGCGACGAAAAACAGCACCGCGGCTTGAAACACGCGTTTGCGGCCGAACAAGTCGCCGAATTTGCCGACCAGTGCGGTCACGACCGTCGATGCCAGCAGGTAGCTGGTGACCACCCAGGATTGATGGCCGGCGTCGCCCAAGTCAGCGACTATGGTCGGCAGCGCCGTCGCCACGATGGTCTGATCGAGGGCAGCCAACAGCATTCCCAGCACGATCGCCAGGAAGATGAAGTTGCGTCGCTGCGGGGTGATCAGCGTTGCATTTGGCACCGAGTCAGCGGACGGTGCGGGTGCGGTGATCGTCGCTCTCGGGCCTGCCATTGCCGCCTTCCAGTCTTGACCCCGCGCCGCAGCGGCCGTGAGGCGGTCAGCTGGGTGGGCGCGAGACGCACTGGGCGGAGTAGAGCTCCTCACCCAGCTTGTCCATCAACTCCAGCTGCGTCTCCAGGTAGTCGACGTGGGATTCTTCGTCGGCCACAATCCCTTCGAGCAATGCGGCACTCGTGCTGTCCTGCTTTTCCCGGCACATGATGATGCCCGGTTTGAGCCGAGCCAACACCTCATATTCGATGGCCAGGTCGGCCTCGAACTGCTCGCGCAGCGTCTGTCCAATGCGCAGCGAGAAGATGCGCTGGTAGTTGGGTAGTCCGTCGAGCAACAGGATGCGGTCCGTGATGGCCTCGGCGTGCCGCATCTCGTCGAACGATTCCGCTCGGGTGTGTTTTGCCAGTTCGGTAAAGCCCCAGTTGTCCTGCATCTTCGAGTGCAGGAAGTACTGGTTAATTGCGGTGAGCTCGCTGGTCAACTGCTCGTTGAGCAGGCGCAAAACTTCCGGATCACCTTGCATGATCACTCCTACGGTTAAGGCTGTCATGGCGTACCGCAAGGCAGGCTGGGCTGGAGCGAGCCGTGCGGGGTGTAGCTGCGCCCGTCGAATCCAGAAACGCGGCGCCGATTCAAATCTAGTGCCAACCGAGGTCCTCGGCGCAGCCTTTATTACGCGGTCGGCGCGTCCGGTGACGCTGGATCCGGCAGCGTGGTCTGCTTCTTAGGTTAGACTCTACTAACCTACTTAGGTTAGACTCCACTAATATGCGGCCCATGCATCCAGCTCCTGGTATCCAATCAATGGGTGCTCTCTGATGTATGTGTGCCTGTGCGTCGGAGCCACCAACCAAACGGTTTGTGACGTCGTCGCGCGTGGTGCGTCAACTTCCAAAGAGATCGCTGCGGCCTGTGGCGCCGGCGCCGACTGCGGCCGCTGCCGCCGGACATTGCGCGCAATTCTGGCGGCCTCCCAGGTAGAACAGGCCGAGCTCAGCGCCTCGCGCTAGCGAGGACGATTGCTGAAGTCAGCCAGCGCCGCCGCGTTGGCCTGCGTTCCCATCAGTTCCGCGAAATGGGCGTTCTCCCGTGCGGTCGCTGCCGCGATGCCGGGGCGCAGCGGCTCGGTCATGGTGTGTTTGACCGCGATCAGGCTCGAAATCGGGCGTGCTGCCAGGATCTCGGCATGACGACGGGCTTCGGACATCAAGTCCTCGGGTTCGCAGACCCGCCACACCAGTCCCATCCGCAGTGCCTCCTCGGCGTCGACCCATTCCGAGGACAGCAGTAGCCACGCGGCGTTCTGCCGACCGATCAGTTGGGGCAACAGATACGACGACGCCGCTTCCGGCGCCACGCCCAGGCTGGTGAAGGGGCACTTCAGCCGTGCTGTCGTCGACATGAAGGCCAGGTCGGCGTAGCCGAGGACGGTGGTGCCGATGCCCAACCCGACGCCGTTGACGGCGCAGATGAACGGCTTGTTGAACGCGCTGAGCGCTTCGATGAGTCCGCGGAAGCCGCACGTGCCCGGCTGGAAATCAGGGTCGGTGATCATGGCCTGCATGTCGGCAAGATCGGTACCCGCGCTGAATGCGCGCCCGGCGCCGGTCAACAGCACGACGGCGACCTCCGGGTCGTCGGCGGCATCCAGCAGCGCCTGGGTGGTGGCGTCATAGAGCGCTTCGTTGAAGGCATTGAGCGCCTCGGGCCGGTTCAGCGTGAGGGTGCGAACGCGGTTTTCGTCGTTGATGAGCAGCGTCACGGGTCGGAGCTTAGCCTTCGCGTCTGCTCACGCCCGGAGGTCATCCGTTGCTGTAGACGCGAGTTGGCTCGATCAGCACGACCGACCGGCGCTCCCGCGACATCACCCGGTCGTAGGAGTCCCAGTCGTCGTGCGTGCCGCCCGCGGCGGTGAAGACGTCGCGCAGCAACACCCGCAACTGGTCGGCGTCGTTCAGCCAGGACGGCGTGTCATCCGGTCCAGCCAACTCCGCCCGCCCTTCGGCGGTGGCCCATTGCCAACCGTTGCGGAACGTGACGGCCAACTGCGGTCGCGCCCGCAGGTTGGCGAGTTTGACCTTGCCGTAGGTGGTGAAGCCCAGGACGGGTGCCCCACCGGCCGGATGGGCCAGCAGTCCCACGTTGACCAGGGATGCCTGCACCGTACCGTCGGCGCGGACCGTCGAAATCACCGCCAAGCCACTCTCGGACTTCGCCAGCGCCACTGCCTCTTCGAGTGTCGTCATCAACGTTCCCCAATCCGGTCGTTCCACGGCGTCGAGATCACATAGCGACTGGTGGGTACCGTGTCGATATTCTGGTTGGCACCGAAAGCGGTTGTGCTGGCCACCATCCGGCCCACTCGGTGCTGCAGGTCGGCGTCGTCGGAAGCTCCGAAGAATGCTCTCAGATCCGAAACTGCCGCCAGTGGGAACAACTCCTCGACGATCGCGTCGATTCCCGGGGCGTCGGGGGTGAGAGCGCGAACCACCCAGTTCTGGGTGTAGCCGAAGGTCGACTGGGTTTCGATGGCGACCGGGGTGTGGTCGAGTTGCCAGCGGTTCAGCCACGTCGCCTGGTCCAAGTCGGCAGGCCGGCGCAACAACGCGATATTGGCTAAACCCGTTGTGCGAGAGCCTGGTTCGAATTCCGGCGCGGCCAGTGGTACCGACTCGGTCACCAGGTAGGCCGCGAACTGTTCGCATTCGTCGGCGAGCAGGCGCAGCGCCGCCGTCGTCTGCTCGCCATAGCACTGTTGGGTCCACAGGCTGACCACCGCCGCCACCGGCGGATCCAGCGTCGTCAGCGTCATCAGCGACTCGCGTACCGCGCTGTCGCGAACATTGATCGACAACCCGGCTATGTCAAACCCTGGGTCCAACCCTGGGTCCAACCCTGCCAACTGGTCGGCCACCGGGCCCCGAAGGCGGGCGCACCAGTCATCCTCAAACTCGGCCCGTCGCAGGACTGCGATTACTTTCTCCATGCGCCGAACCTAGCCTCTCTCAATTGTCGTCGACGAGGCGTACCGGTTGGCTTTCGGACACGAGTTCTCCGATGATGCCGGCAAGTCGGCGGTAGGGGTCATCGCGTCCGGCGGACGAACGAAACACCAAGCCGATCTGCCGGTTCGGACGCGGAGCAGCGAACTGCGCGAGTCCGACTGGGCTGCGTGCGGTTTCGACACCGACCGCGCTCTGCGGAATGAGTGTCACCCCCAGCCCGCCGGCGACGCACTGGACCGCGGTTGCCAGCGACGCTGCGCGGGTGTCGGCCAATTCTGCGCGCACGCCGGCCTTCTGGCATACGTCCAGGGCCTGGTTGCGCAGACAGTGGCCCTCATCGAGCAACAGCATCGGCAACTCCGCCAGCAGCGCGGGCGATATCCGGCGCTTGCCGGACAGTCGATGCCCGGGCGGCAGCGCCAGCACGAAATCCTCTTCGTAGATCGGGATTTCGGTCAGTCCGGGCGAATCGGCGGGTAGCGCGATCAGTGCCGCATCCAACGCGCCGTCGCGCAGCGCCGCCAGCAGGCGCTCGGTCTGGTCTTCCACGACTTGCACGGTCAGCGCCGGAAGGCGGCGGGCGAGTCCGGCCAGAAGGCTGGGTAGCACATAGGGAGCCACCGTCGGGATCAATCCCAACCGGATGCTGCGTTCCAGTGGATCCGACGCCCCGGCGGCCGCGTCGATGAATGCCTGTGCCGCTTCGACCGCTGCTCGGGCCAGCGGCAGTAGCTGCACACCTTCGGCGGTGAGGCGCATTCGTCGTGTCGATCTCTCCACGAGGTTCATGCCGATTCCTGCTTCCAGCGCGGCCAAGGCCTGCGAAAGTGTCGACTGGCTCACGCCGAGAGTTGTTGCCGCACTGCCGAAATGCTGCTTTCCGGCGACCGCGACAAAGGCTCGCAACCCGGCCAGGGTGGGGTGAAAGCTCTTATTGGGCATACCTATTAGTATATTGCCTAAGATCACCTTTACTTAATGACAACCAGAGGGCATCATGGGGTTATACGAAACTTGAATGGATCCAGAAAAGGAGCAAAGATGACCCTACTGACCATCGGCGAACAATTTCCCGCTTACCAGTTGACCGCTCTGATCGGTGGCGACCTGTCCAAGGTAGACGCCCAACAACCCGGTGACTACTTCGCCACGATCTCTAGCGAGGACCACCCCGGCAAGTGGCGGATTGTGTTCTTCTGGCCCAAGGACTTCACCTTCGTGTGCCCGACCGAGATCGCCGCATTCGGAAAGTTGAACGACGAGTTCGAGGACCGCGACGCGCAGGTGCTGGGCGTTTCGATCGACAGCGAGTTCGTCCACTTCCAGTGGCGTGCGCAGCACGAGGATCTGAAGAAGTTGCCGTTCCCGATGTTGTCCGACATCAAGCGGGAACTCGCACTTGCGACCGGTGTGCTCAACGCTGACGGTGTCGCCGACCGCGTGACCTTCATCGTCGATCCCAACAACGAGATCCAATTCGTCTCGGCGACGGCCGGATCCGTGGGGCGTAACGTCGATGAGGTGCTGCGGGTTCTGGACGCATTGCAATCTGACGAGTTGTGCGCGTGCAACTGGCGCAAGGGCGACCCGACGATCGATGCGGGCGAACTGCTCAAGGCGTCAGCTTAAGAGTGCGTGAGGAGTAACAAGAGTAAGAGGAGAACGAATACATGAGTGTCGAAAGTCTGAAGGCCGCACTGCCCGAGTACGCCAAGGACCTCAAACTCAACCTCGGCTCGATCACCCGCACCACGGCACTGGACGAGGAGCAGCTGTGGGGCACCTTGCTAGCCAGTGCCGCGGCGACGCGGAACACGCAGGTGCTGGCTGAGATCGGGGCCGAGGCGGCCGACAACCTGTCCGCCGAGGCGTACAACGCCGCGCTGGGTGCCGCCTCGATCATGGGCATGAACAACGTGTTCTACCGCGGCCGCGGGTTTTTGGAGGGCAAGTACGACGACCTGCGCGCCGGCCTGCGAATGAACATCATCGCCAATCCCGGTGTGGCGAAGGCGAACTTCGAGTTGTGGAGTTTCGCGGTGTCATCGATCAACGGGTGCTCGCACTGCCTCGTGGCCCACGAGCACACCCTGCGTGAAGAGGGTGTCAGCCGGGAGACGATTCTGGAGGCGCTCAAGGTCGCCGCGATCGTTTCCGGTGTGGCACAAGCGATCAGTACCGCGCAGACCCTGGCGGCGGTCGGCTGACCACGGCTGTGACCGGCCCTGGTTGGATCGAACACGCGATCTGGTGGCAGGTCTATCCCCTGGGCTTTGTCGGTGCCTTCCCCGCGGAGGACCGGCCCGGCCCAGGGGAACACCGGCTGCGCCGACTCGTCGACTGGTTCGATCACGCCATCGCGCTGGGCGCCTCCGGCGTCAGCCTGGGTCCTGTCTTCGCCTCGCGCACACACGGTTACGACACCACCGACCATTACCGCATCGATTCCCGACTCGGTGACGACGACGACTTCGACTATCTGATCACCGAAGCACACCGTCGGGGTCTGCGCGTGCTGCTCGACGGCGTATTCAATCACGTAGGTACCGAATTCCCGGCACGCGAGGGCTGGCTCAGTGGTGGAACCTTCGAGGGCCACGCCGAACTCCTCGCCTTCAACCACGGCAATCCCGAGGTTGCCGATTACGTCGTCGACGTGTTGACGCACTGGCTGGACCGCGGCGCCGACGGCTGGCGGTTGGACGCGGCTTACGCTGTGCCACCGTATTTCTGGGCTAACGTGCTGCCCAGGGCGCGGGACCGGCATCCGGACGCGTGGTTCGTCGGCGAGCTCATCCACGGTGACTACGCTGCGGTCGTTGATGCTGCGCGCCTGGACTCGGCTACTCAGTATGAGTTGTGGAAGGCGATCTGGAGCAGCCTGAACGACGGTAACTTCTACGAACTGGACTGGACACTGCAGCGGCACAACGAGTTTCTGGAAACCTTCGTGCCGATGACCTTCATCGGCAATCACGACGTAACCCGGATCGCCAGCCAGCTACAGCAACCCGATCATGTCGCGCATGCGTTGGTGGTTCTGCTGACGGTGGGAGGTGTGCCGAGCATTTATGCCGGCGATGAGTTGGGTTACCGCGGCCTCAAAGAGGAACGCTACGGTGGTGACGACGCGGTACGGCCGGAGTTCGCTTCTCCCCCAACCCAATCAGACGATCCCATCTGGGCATTGCACCAATATCTGGTCGGCCTGCGCCGCCGCCATCCGTGGCTGCACCGCGCGTCTACCAAAGCGCTGCAACTGGACAACCGGCACTATGTCTACCAGACCCGACACGGTGACGAGGCGCTGCTGGTCGCACTCAATATCAGCGACGAACCGCTGCAAGTGTCGTTGCGCGACTTGGGCGCATCCCCGGCCCGCCTAGTCGCGGGATCAACGGCGCCGCCCGAAGAGGTCGTCGACACCGTGGCGGTCGAACCCCACGGGTGGCGGATTTTGCGGCCTAGCTGAGCAGTGCAACGGTCTTCGGGTCCTGCTCGCCGCCGTAGTACTTGTCGAGCAGCGCGACGAAATCCTGGTTGTCACAACTGGCGCGGGCGAACAAGGTCATCGACGAACGCAGTTTCAGGTCGTCGGGCCAGCCGAAGATTTGGGTGGCCGAACGATCCTGCACCTGGTTGACCAGACGCGCGCACTCGCGCAGCCGCGGCCCGAGCAATTCATGGTCCAGATACGCGCGGGCCTCATCCAGCGAGGAGATGCCGTAGTAGTCGGCGGTCGGGGTCCGGCCCAGCCCGCGCAGTTGCGGGAACACGAACCACATCCAGTGGCTGCGTTTGTGTCCGGCGCGCAGCTCGGCGACGACACTGTCGTAGACGCCGGCCTGCGCGTCGACGAAGCGCGCTAGGTCAAAACTCATCTATCTACGTTTACACCCCTGGTTAGATCAGTTAATGGCGGTCAAGCGACAAGTGCCCAAGATTCGAGACCTGGCGCCGCTGATGCAGGTCAAAAAGCCGCAGTTCAACCGCACCCAGCGCCGCCTGGACGCGGCATTGACCATCGCGGATCTGCGGCACATCGCCAAGCGGCGCACCCCGGCGGCGGCCTTCGACTACACCGACGGCGCCGCCGAGGACGAGCTGTCCATCGCTCGTGCCCGACAAGCCTTCCGCGACATCGAGTTTCATCCGACGATCCTGCGGGACGTCACCAACGTCACCGCCGGCTGGAACGTCCTGGGGCACCCGGTGGTGCTGCCATTCGGGATCGCCCCCACCGGGTTCACCCGCTTGATGCACACCGAAGGTGAAATCGCCGGTGCCCGAGCGGCGGCCGCCGCGGGCATCCCCTTTTCGCTGTCCACCCTGGCCACCAGTTCGATCGAGGACGTCGTGGCAGCTGCCCCGCAGGGGCGCAAGTGGTTTCAGCTGTACATGTGGAAGGACCGCGAGCGCTCGATGGCGTTGGTGCAACGCGCGGCGGACGCGGGGTTCGACACCTTGCTGGTGACCGTCGACGTCCCGGTCGCCGGGGCACGGCTGCGTGATGTTCGCAACGGGATGTCGATCCCGCCGGCACTCACGCTACGCACCGTGCTCGATGCGGTGCCGCACCCGCATTGGTGGTTCGACCTGCTCACGACCGAGCCGTTGTCCTTTGCGTCGCTGGATCGTTGGTCGGGCACCGTCGGTGAGTACTTGAACACCATGTTCGACCCCAGTGTCACCTTCGACGACCTGGCCTGGATCAAGGCGCGGTGGCCCGGCAAACTCGTCGTCAAAGGGATCCAGACACTTGATGACGCACGTGCTGTTGTCGAGCGCGGCGTGGACGGGATCGTGTTGTCCAATCACGGTGGCCGCCAACTGGATCGCGCCCCGGTGCCGTTCCGCCTGTTGCCGTCGGTGGCCCGTGAACTGGGCCGAGACACCGAGATCCTGCTGGATACCGGCATCATGTCCGGCGCCGATATCGTCGCGGCGATTGCTTTGGGAGCGCGCTGCACGCTGGTGGGACGGGCATATCTCTACGGGCTGATGGCCGGTGGCGAAGCGGGTGTGCGCAAGGCGATCGACATCCTGCAGAGCGGGGTGCTGCGAACCATGGCGCTGCTGGGCGTGACATGCCTGGAAGAACTCTCCCCTAAGCACGTGACGCAGCTGCGCTAGTAACGCAAGTCACGGGAACAAACCGAAAGCCGCCAAGGTTGAGCCAATCGGACTTAACTTTGGGAGGATTTGATGGCTGAAGCCAAATCGATGCCGGTCCTGTTCGCTACCGACACGATCGTGCTGCCGGGCATGGTGGTGCCGATCGCGCTGGACGATGCCGCCCGCGCCGCGGTCGACGCCGCTCAGGCCAGCGAATCGCGCGAACTGCTCATCGCCCCGCGGCTGGAGGACCGCTACCCGACCCACGGTGTGGTGGCCGAGATTCTGCAGGTGGGCCGAATCGCCGGCGGCGACGGGACGGCCGCGGTGGTGCGCGGTGAGCGTCGGGCACTCATCGGTGCCGGGGCCAGCGGGCCGGGCACGGCGTTGTGGGTCGAGGTGACCGAGGTGCCGGAGGTCGAGGTGACCGAGGAGGTCAAGGGCCTTGCCGGCGAGTACAAGAAGCTGCTGCTGGCGATGCTGCAACGGCGCGAGGCGTGGCAGATCATCGACTACGTCAACAGCTTGACCGACCCGTCGGCGCTGGCCGATACGTCGGGCTACGCCTCCTACCTCTCCGCCGAACAGAAGCGGCAACTGCTGGAGACCGTGGATGTTGCCCAGCGGTTGCGCGTGCTGATCGACTGGACCAGCGAACACCTGGCCGAGGTCGAGGTGAACGACAAGATTGCCGAGGATGTCCGCGAAGGCATGGAGAAGACGCAGAAGGAGTTCCTGCTGCGTCAGCAGTTGGCCGCCATCCGCAAGGAACTTGGGGAAGGCGAACCCGACGGCTCTGACGATTACCGGGCCCGGGTGGAATCCGCCGACCTGCCGGCGAAGGTGCGCGAGGCCGCCTTGCGCGAGGTCGGGAAACTGGAGCGGGCCAGCGACCAGAGCCCGGAAAGCGGCTGGATTCGTACCTGGCTGGACACCGTGCTGGACCTGCCCTGGAACGTGCGGACCGCGGACTCGACAGACCTTGCCGCGGCACGGGAGGTCCTGGATGCCGACCACCACGGGCTGGACGACGTCAAAGACCGCATCGTCGAATACCTGGCAGTGCGTAGCCGCCGGGCGCAGCGCGGGCTGCAGGTCGTCGGCGGACGCGGCTCGGGTGCGGTGATGGTGCTGGCCGGCCCACCCGGCGTCGGCAAGACGTCGCTGGGCGAGAGCGTAGCTCGTGCGCTGGGCCGCAAGTTCGTGCGCGTCGCCCTGGGCGGGGTGCGCGACGAGGCCGAGATCCGCGGGCACCGGCGCACCTACGTCGGCGCGCTGCCGGGTCGCATCGTGCGTGCCATCGGCGAGGCAGAGTCGATGAATCCTGTTGTGCTGCTTGACGAAATCGACAAGGTGGGCTCGGACTACCGGGGCGATCCGAGCGCGGCGCTGCTCGAGGTGCTCGACCCCGCGCAAAACCACACCTTTCGCGACCACTACCTGGATCTGGACCTGGATCTTTCCGACGTGGTGTTCCTGGCTACCGCCAACGTGATCGAGAACATCCCGTCGGCGCTGCTGGACCGCATGGAGCTGGTGCAGATTGACGGCTACACCGAGGACGACAAGGTGGCCATTGCCCGCGATTACCTGTTGCCGCGGCAACGGGAGCGGGCGGCGCTGAGCGAGGACGAGGTCACGGTGACCGATGCCGCGCTGCGCAAGATCGCAGCCGACTACACCCGCGAGCCGGGTGTGCGCCAGTTCGAGCGATTGCTGGCCAAGGCCCTGCGCAAGGTGACCACCAAGTTGGCCGACAACGACGAGCCGATCACGGTCGACGAGCCGGATCTGGTTGGCTACCTGGGCCGGCCGCGCTTCACCCCGGAGTCGGCCGAACGTACCGCGGTGCCCGGCGTGGCCACCGGCCTGGCCGTGACCGGCCTGGGCGGCGATGTGCTCTACATCGAGGCGGGCTCAACCGACGGCGAACCGGGCCTGCAGCTGACCGGTCAATTGGGTGACGTGATGAAGGAGTCGGCGCAGATCGCGCTGTCTTACGTGCGCTCACACGCTGCCGAGCTCGGTATGGACCCGAGCGTGCTGGACCGGCGCATCCACGTGCACGTGCCGGCCGGCGCGGTGCCCAAGGATGGTCCGTCCGCCGGTGTCACCATGGTGACCGCGCTGGTGTCGATGGCTACCGGACGCCAGGTTCGTTCGGATGTGGGTATGACCGGTGAGGTCACGCTAAACGGCCGGGTGCTGCCGATCGGCGGCGTCAAACAGAAGCTGTTGGCTGCCCAACGTGCCGGTCTGTCAACGGTTTTCATCCCGGCGCGCAACGAGCCGGATTTGGATGACGTCCCAGCCGAAGTGCTCGAGACACTGACCGTCAAACCGATGACCGACGTCGCCGAGATCGTGGCGCAGGCGCTGGAACCGGCAACGGCAAGTGCCGCGGAGGGCGCAGCGGCCTAGGAGCGTTAAGGTGCACGGATGGCTGTGATCATCCGCAAGATGCTCGGGATCGGCAAACTGCCCGCGGACCTGCGGGCCGAGGCCGAGAAAGAGAACATCATCCACCTGACCGAGTTCATTCCAGTCACGTTGCGATTCACCGGCTCGGTACCGGGCAAGGTGTCCAAAGGCAACCTGCGTAGCTACGTCGGCGCTCTGGTCATCACGTCCGAGCGGGTCCTGGGCACCGTCGACAAGG
>NZ_LZLS01000158.1 GCF_001673365.1 Mycobacterium asiaticum | reverse complement strand
GGTGCGCCTCTGGTGGCCTGACTGCCGATGTCACCGAAATCGCCGTTGGTGGAACCGAACCCGCCGATCCCGCCCGTCCCGCCGCCGCCCGAGTCGCCACCGCGCCCGCCGGTGCCGCCCTGACCAAGCGTGCCATCGGTGACCGTCCAGGAGCCGACACCTCCGGTGCCGCCGTCGCCCCCGGATCCGCCGGTGCCGCCGTCGCCGCCGGTGCCGCCGACACCCTGCATGCCGCCCGTGCCTTTGCTGGAAGTTCCGCCACGTCCGCCGTCACCGCCCTGTCCGCCGAGCCCACCTTCGCCGCCCTGTCCGCCGGCGCCACCTGTCGCGCCCGGATCGATCGCGTCGTCTCCCCGCGCTCCGGTGCCGCCGGTGCCGCCGACGCCTCCGGCACCCCCGTCGCCGCCCTTACCGCCGTCGCCGGCCTGCGCGCCCCCGGCACCGGCGGTGCGGGCGGGACCGGCGGCTCCGGCTCGACCAACGGTGACGGCGGCGCCGAAGGGGACGCCGGTAGCACGGGCGGCCATGGCGGGCACGGCGGCGACGGTGCGGATGCGATCACCGCCGGCGGTGTCGGCGGCACCGGCGGCGTCGGGGGTGACGGCGGCCTGGTCGGGGACGGCGGCGACGGTGGCACAGGTGGCACCGGCGGGACCGGCCGCACAGGCGAAGTAGCTCATGACACCAACGAGACCGGCGAAATCGGTGGCACCGGCGGCACCGGTGGCGCGGGCGGAGCAGGCGGTGCCGGGGGCGCGCAGGCCGGCGACGGCGGTAAGGGCGGCGACGGGGGTGCCGGAGGCGTCGGCGGCACCGGCGGCACCGGAGCGCGGGGAGACGACGCGATCGATCCGGGCGCGACAGGTGGCGCCGGCGGACAGGGCGGCGAAGGTGGGCTCGGCGGACAGGGCGGTGACGGCGGACGTGGCGGAACTTCCAGCAAAGGCACGGGCGGCATGCAGGGTGTCGGCGGCACCGGCGGCGTCGGCGGTACCGGCGGATCCGGGGGCGACGGCGGCACCGGAGGTGTCGGCTCCTGGACGGTCACCGATGGCACGCTTGGTCAGGGCGGCACCGGCGGGCGCGGTGGCGACTCGGGCGGCGGCGGGACGGGCGGGATCGGCGGGTTCGGTTCCACCAACGGCGATTTCGGTGACATCGGCAGTCAGGCCACCAGCGGCGGCAAC
>NZ_LZLS01000157.1 GCF_001673365.1 Mycobacterium asiaticum | reverse complement strand
CCCCAGATGCCCCCGGTGCCGCCATGACCGCCCGCGCCTGCGACGCCCACGGTGTTGAAGCCGCCCATCCCGCCGGCGCCGCCGTTGCCGAACAGCCCGGCCGCCCCGCCGTTGCCGCCGGTGCCGGAGAGGTAGCCGGCGCCGCCAGCGCCGCCGTTGCCGAACATTCCCCCGGCCCCGCCGTTGCCGCCGGCGAGGTGGTTGGCGCCTCCGGAGCCGCCGGCGCCGCCGTTGCCGATCAAGATCCCGCCGGGCGCACCATCGGCCCCGGTCCCCGGTGCGCCGTTGGCTCCGTTGCCGATCAGCGGTCGATTGGCGGCCGCCATCGCGGGCGCGTTGACCACGTCGAGGAGTGCCTGTAACGGCGAAGTGTTGGCGGCCTCGGCCAGTGCGTAGGATTCCGCGCCGGCTTGCACGCCGGACACCAGCTGTTCGTGGACGGCAGAGATGTGCGCACTGATGGTCTGATAGCCGCGCGCGTGCGAACCGAACAACGCCGCCAGGGCCGTCGACACTTCGTCTTCGGCGGCGGCCACTAGGTTGGTGGTCTGTCCGGCCGCGAGGACGTTTGCCGCGGTGATCGTTGACCCTATCCCGCTCAACTCTCGCACGGCCAAACCCAACGCCTCAGGCACCACAGTGAGAAACGACATCGAAAGCCCCTCGAGACGACGTGCACAACCGGACTAGAGAGGAAATATCGGGTTCGGATGAAAGGTTTCCCGAAGATTTATTGAATGCCCTAGCCAGGGCGGCTCTGTAGCGCCGGTACGGTGCCCGGTATGACGTCACTGCGCTGCCGCGTCGTGCCCCGGACCGTCCTCGCTGCCGTGGCAATGAGCGCGATTTTGGCCGGATGCGGGTCGGGGGACTCCACGGTCGCCAAGACACCGCAAGCCACCAAACCGTCGGCGACGGCCAACCCTGCTGCCCCCGCAAACCCGCCGCCCGCGGCTGCGGAGTCGCCCACCAGCGCCCCGCCGCCGGATCCCTGCGCAGTCAATCTGGCCTCGCCCACGATCGCCCGGGTGGTCTCAGAGTTGCCTCGCGACCCGCGCAGCCAGCAGCCGTGGAGCCCCGAGCCCTTGGCGGGCAACTACAACGAGTGCGCACTGTTGTCCGCGGTGATCATCAAGGCGAACACCAACGACACCAATCCGACCACCCGGGCGGTGTTGTTCCACCGTGGCAGCTACATCCCGCAAGGAGTCCCAGACACCTACGGTTTCAACGGAATTGACGCCGCACAGAGCGCCGGCGACACCGTCGCACTGACCTATCCCAACGCTCTCGGAGTAGGTAGCGTGGTGAAGTTCCGCTGGAACGGCACCGGTGTGGAGCTGATCGGCAACACTCCGGGGCGCTAGCCCTTATCGGGAACCGGCTCCGCCGCTGCCGGCGCCGGACGCCGACGGGACGGTTGCCAAGTTGCCCGGCGTACCGCCGAGTCCCGAGTGCTGGGGTGGGTGAGCCAACGTTACCGGTGCTGCGTTGGCCGCCGTGCCGCCCTCGCCGTCATCACCGCTCCGGGGCATTCAATTGCACAGGCATTGATTTTGCCAGATTCCGGAAATGGGTCGCCCGGTGTCCGATGTGGGTTCTTTCCGCCCGTCTAATTGCAGCAGGTATCAGTGGATCGCCTTGACGGGGTGGTCAATTGAACTTGCTCCTGCGAGCGGGGACGCCCACCTTCGATCGGATAGTATGGCTGCGTCATGCGGGGCTGGGAGGCCCGAGAAATTCGTGCGGGGGGTGTGTCATAGCCGCCATTCATTTCATTTCAGGCTTGCCGCGTTCGGGTTCGACACTTCTGGCCGCGTTACTGCGGCAAAACCCGCGCTTCCAGGCCGGGATGTCGGGTCCGCTGGCCGGGCTGTTCGGTGCCTTATTGGGCGAAATGAGCGGGCGCAACGAGTTTTCGGTGTTTATCGACGACGCCAAGCGCGAGCGCATCCTGCGTGGGCTGTTCAACGACTTCTACGCCGGCAACACCGCCGAGGTGGTCTTCGACACTAACCGCTACTGGTGTCAGTGGATGCCGGCGATTGCGCGGCTGTTTCCGGACGCGAAAGTGATTGCCTGCGTGCGTGACCTTCAGTGGGTGGTGGACAGCCTCGAACGACTGATTCAGCGCAACGTCTTCAGTCCTTCGTCGATTTTCAACTACAGCGCCGGCGGCACGGTCTTTACCCGCGCCAAACAGGTAGTGGCCACAGACGGCATGGTCGGCGGACCCTACGATGCCCTTAAGCAGGCTTGCTATGGCGCACAACGGGATCGGCTATTACTGCTGCAGTATGACACCCTGACTACCGACCCAGCCAAGGCGATGCAGGCCATCTACACCTTTATCGGTGAACCGGCCTTCGAACACGATTTCAGCCACGTCGAATACGACGTCACCGAGTTCGACGAGCGTGCCGGGACACCGGGTCTGCACACCGTACGCCCCGCGGTCAAAGCCGAACCACGTGACACCGTACTTCCCCCTGATTTGTTTAATCGCTTTGTGCGCGATGCTTTCTGGCGTGACCCAGAGCGGATTCCAGCCGACCTGCAAGTCGTGTGAGATTCGTTCAGCAGCTTAAAACAAGCCAGCCCCTCCCCATTTTGCAGCGACGCTGAAGGCCGTTCTGCTTAAACCCGCCGTTCTGACCAGAAGTTCAAATAGTCTCAATCAAGTTCGTGGGTCACCGAGCTGTCGAGGCCTTCCCCCCACGTCTGTCGACACTGGAGGCACGCGGCTGCTTGGCACTACGAAAGTCCCAGCCACCGCAGCAATTTCGCTTCTGATGGCGAAGGATTGATCCCGCGATCAGTCGGTATTCTCGTCTGTGTTTCGTTAGTATTCGCAATGACACAATGATCAGATGTCCGCTGGAAATTTCCTGATGCGGACGGTATCTCGGAGGCTGAGCATGGTAGCCATGCATTTCATCTCGGGTCTGCCGCGCTCGGGTTCGACCCTGCTGGCCGCGTTGCTGCGGCAAAACCCGCGCTTCGAGGCTGGGATGTCGGGTCCGCTAGCCGGACTGTTCGGTGCGCTCTTAGGCGAAATGAGCGGGCGAAACGAGTTTTCGGTCTTTATCGACGACGCCAAGCGCGAGCGCATCCTGCGTGGGTTGTTCGATGATTTCTACGCCGGTAACACCGCCGAAGTAGTCTTCGATACCAGTCGTGGTTGGTGTCAGTGGATGCCGGCGATTGCGCGGCTGTTTCCAGACGCGAAAGTGATCGCCTGTGTGCGCGAACTTCAGTGGGTGGTGGACAGCCTCGAACGACTGATTCAACGCAACGTCTTTAGCCCTTCGTCGATCTTCAACTACAG
>NZ_LZLS01000156.1 GCF_001673365.1 Mycobacterium asiaticum | reverse complement strand
AGCAGATCGACCGGCTCGCACTCGGAGCGAACGAATTGGTCCACCCAGTCGAGTTGGGCCGCCCATTCCGGATCGGTCGAAAAGTCCCATGCCACAAGCTGATCCTCTCTACCGCTGGGACCACTTCTGGCGAAGCGCCGCGGCCTCGTCGGTGGCGTGGCTCAGCACTTGGTTGCGGTTCTCCAGCTCGATCGCCGAGGCGAAGCCCGCGGCATCGGTATTCACTTGCAGCGCAGTCTTTGTCAGTCGGACGCCTAAGGGTGCGAGGTCGCTGATGCGCCCCGCCAGCTCGACTGCGTGGTCGAAAAGCCGGTCAGGCTCGACCACTTGACTCACCAGGCCCCGACGGTCGGCTTCGTCGGCGGATACGGTGCGTCCGGTGAGCATCCAGTCCGCGGCGACGCTGGTGCCCACGATGCGGGGCAGGTGGTAGCTCATGCCCATCTCCGCACCCGATAGACCGAGCAGAATCGCCGCATTGCCGAATGTTGCAGTGGCAGAACCGATCCGGATATCGGCGGCCAGGCATAAGGCCAATCCAGCACCGACGCACACGCCGTTGACGGCGGCGATCACCGGTTGCGGGAGGTTGCGGATCGCCTGGGGAATGGAGGCCATGGCTTCCTGAAAGCGCAACCTGTCGATGGCGGGATCGGTGGCCTCTGGGGCATTCCCCCCGAAGTCGCGTACGTCGATGCCCGAACAGAATCCGCGTCCCGTCCCGGTGATGACGACGGCGTTGACGGAAGCTTCGGCATCGGCGAGGCCGGCGAACGCCTGCATGAACTCCGCCAGCATCGCGTCGTTGATCGCGTTCAACCGCTCCGGGCGATTGAGCCGGAGCACCACGACACCGTCGCGCGGCGCCTCCTGAACCAGCGTCTCTGTCACATCAGTCCCGCTCGAAAGGTATCGTTCTGGCCCTGCCGAAGATGATAACGTAATTCTCGTATTCGCATAACGTGCCTACCATATTCGGCTGGGCCGTTCAGCCTGCGGAGGTGACGTGTCAGCAGCCCCGGGACGCCCGCTGCCCCAAATCACTGCTCAGAACGAGTTTTTCTGGACCGCCGGCGCCGACGGCTCGCTCCGGTTCCAGGAATGCAAAGCCTGTGAGTCGCTGATCCACCCGCCCGCTCCGGTATGCCGCTACTGCCGCTCGCGCGACATCGGTGTGCGGACCGTCTCGGGCAAGGCGACGCTGGCCGGATTCACCGTGAACCACCGATTCAGTGTCCCCGGCATGCCGGCGCCCTACGTCATCGCGCAGGTCGCGATCGTCGAGGACCCGCGGGTGCGGCTGACCACGAACATCGTGGACGCCGATCCCGAGCATTTGGAGCTGGGTCAGGCCGTCGAGGTGGTGTTCGAACAGATCGAGGACGTGTGGCTGCCGCTGTTTCGCCCGCTCCCCGACTCCGAGCCAGCCGCGCTGCCCGACGACGAGATCGCGCCGGAACGTTTCGGCGAATACGTCCGGCCGATGCTGACCAGCGAGAAGTTCGAAGACAAGGTCGCGCTCACCGGCATCGGCATGTCACCGATCGGGCGGCGGCAAATGGTCCCGCCGCTCTCGCTGACCGTACAAGCCTGCGAGGCCGCGATCGCCGACGCCGGGCTGACCTTCGATGACATCGACGGGCTGTCCACCTATCCGGGCGGCGGCAATATGGGTGGGTTCGGCGAGGGCGGGGTGACCGCGCTCGAAGCCGCGCTGGGCATCCGGCCCACCTGGCACAACGGCGGCATCGAGACATTCGGGCCGGGCGGTTCGGTGATCGCGGCCATGCTCGCCGTCTCGGCCGGACTGGCCCGCCACGTGCTCTGCTATCGGACGCTATGGGAAGCCACCTTCAACGAGCTGATGAAGCAGGGCAGGATCATCCCGTCCGGCGGCCGGACGGACAGTTGGCAGTGGCCATTCGGTGCCATGTCGGCCGCGCACACGCTGGCGATCAACGCGCAACGCCACTTTCACCGGTATGGCACCACCAAGGAGACCCTGGGCTGGATCGCAATGAACCAGCGCGCCAACGCCGAACTCAACGAGACGGCGATCTACCGCGACCCGATGACGATGGAGGACTATCTCAACGCCCGGCCCATCACCACGCCGTTCGGGCTCTACGACTGCGACGTGCCCTGCGACGGTGCGATCGCCGTCATCGTTTCGGCCGTCGACGCGGCCCGCGACCTGCCCAAGCCGCCGGTCCTGGTGGAGGCGGTCGGGACACAGATCATCGAGCGTATCGACTGGGACCAGAGCACGCTCACCCACGAACCCCAGGTCCTGGGCCAAGCCGCGCATCTGTGGACGCGCACGTCGCTGCGCCCCGCCGACGTCGATGTCGCCGAACTGTACGACGGGTTCACCATGAACTGCCTGTCCTGGATCGAAGCCCTGGGCTTTTGCGGAATAGGTGAAGCCCGGGAGTTCTTGGACGGCGGCAAGAACATCGCCCGCGACGGCCTGATTCCGCTCAACACCCACGGCGGCCAGCTCTCCCACGGCCGCACCCACGGGATGGGTCTGCTGCATGAGGCCGTCACCCAATTGCGCGGCGAGGCTGGCGCGCGCCAAGTCGCCGGTGCCCGCGTTGGCGTGGTGAGCAGCGGCGGCCTGACGCCCAGCGGGGTGATGCTGTTGAGGAGCGACGAATGAACCCACGCCCGCGGGTGGTCATCGTCGACGGCGTGCCCATGTCCGGCGTCATCGCAGAAGCACCGGAGCCCAAGGCCGTCGTCGTGGCTATTCATGGCGGCGGCACTACCGCCGTGTATTTCGACTGCCCCGGACACCCCGAATTGTCGTTGCTGCGACTGGGTCCCACCCTGGGCTTCACCGTGATCGCACTCGACCGACCGGGCCACGGCAGTTCGGCGCCGTACCCCGAGGCGGTGCAAACCCCGCAGCAGCGCGTCGACCTCGCTTATGGCGCGGTGGAACGCATTCTGGGCCCACAACCACGCGGCGCGGGCCTGTTCGTGCTGGGCCACTCGGGTGGCTGCGAGCTTGCGACGCGGATGGCAGCCGATGAACGCGGCACCGGCTTGCTGGGCATGGAACTGGGCGGCACCGGCCGTCGCTACCACGACGCCGCCAAGGAAATCATGAAGGCGGCCGTCGTCAAGGAGCGTCCACCCGGCACCCGCGAACTGCTGTGGGAACCTTTGCACCTGTACCCGCCGGACATCCTGCGCGGCGTCACAAACTCCGCTGCGTCCCCGCCTTACGAGCGGGACGTGGCGCAGAACTGGCCACACCGCTACTTCCCGGAACTGGCGCCGATGGTGCGGGTGCCGGTGCGGTTCACCCTCGGCGAGCACGACCGGGTTTATCGGGGCGACGACAGCAACCTCGCCGAAATCGCCGAAATGTTCTCGCAAGCAACACTTTTCACCAGCAATAGGCAGCCCGATGCCGGCCACAATCTCAGCCTCGGCCACTGCGCCGCCGAGTATCACCGCAAGGTGTTCGCGTTCGTGGACGAATGCATCGCCACCCGTTCGTCGGACAACTCGGTCGACCGAGAGGCCGGTTGATTGCCCCGCCCAGAAACAGCTACCGTTAGGTTTACAGTCAGGCGTTCAGCTGTAACGAATCCAGCCCGCAGTTCATCAGCAAGGAGCGTTCAATGACCACATCGACGGTCAGCTTCGACCCGTTCTCCGAGGACTTCTTCAACGGTGCCTGGGATACCTACCGGCGCATGCAAGAAGAGGCTCCGGTGTATTACAGCGAGGAGTACGACTTCTACGCGCTGACCCGGCATGCCGATGTGGCGGCGGGCCTGAAAAACTTCGAGACGTACTCCTCGGCCTTCGGTATCGACCTGTCGATGGTGCGCACCGGGAAGCCGCCGGAGCAGAAGTCGATCATCTTCATGGACCCACCCGACCACCGGCACATGCGCAGCCTGCTCAACAAGGTCTTCACTCCACGCGCCATTCAGGCCCAGCAGCCAATGGTCCGCGAAAAGATCGACAAGTATCTGAGCAACGTCGATCCCGTCCGCTTCGATGTGGTCCAAGACTTCTCCGGACCGTTCCCGGTCGAGGTGATCACCACCATGCTCGGGGTGCCCGAGGAAAATGCGCAGCGGATCCGCCACCTGATCGACGAGGGGCTGCACCGCGAACCCGGACAGGTCGAGGTCGGCGAGCGCGGCATGCAGGCCAACATCGAAACCGGGATGTTGTACTACGAGATCCTGCAGCAACGTCGCGTCGAGCCGCAGAACGATCTGTTCACCAAGCTGATCAACGCCGAAATCACGCGTGAAGACGGCCAGACCACCAGCCTGGACGACATCGAAATAGCCGGATTCGCAACCCTATTGGGGGGCGCCGGCGCGGAGACCGTGACCAAACTGGTCGGCAATGCCCCGGTCGTGTTCGCGCGGTTCCCCGGCGAGTGGCAAAAGCTGCTAGACGATCGCAGCAAGATCCCGGCTGCCGTCGAGGAGTTGCTCCGCTACGAGGCGCCGTCCCAGTACCAGGTCCGTTGCTCACTCAAAGATGTTGAGCTGCACGGCGTCACGATCCCGGCCATGAAACCGGTATTCCTGATCAACGGTGCGGCAAACCGGGATCCGCGGGCCTGGACCGACCCCGACACATTCAACATCGACCGCAACGGGCACGAAGCGCTCAACCTGAGCTTCGGCTACGGAATTCACAGTTGCCTGGGCGCGGCGCTGGCCCGCATGGAAAGCGCGATCGCGCTGGAAAAGCTGCTCGACTTCATGCCACGCTATGAGGTGGATTGGGACAACTGCAACCGCGTGCAAATGCAGAATGTCGCGGGCTGGAAGAACGTTCCGGTAAGGGTGATGCGATGAAGATCGAAGTCGACTGGGACCTGTGTGAGAGCAACGGCGTGTGCATGGGAATCATCCCCGAGGTATTCGAACTCGGGGACGACGACATGCTGACGGTGCACCAGACTGAGGTCACGCCGGACATCGAAGAGCCGGTGCGCGAAGCGGTCCGACAGTGTCCGCGACAAGCGATCTCGCTCACCGAATAGGCGCGGCTAAGTCTCCTTGATCGCCTGCTCGGGACAGCAAGCGATCGCCTCGCGGGTAGCTTCCTCGAATTCCGTTGGAACCTCAGAACTTATCGCTTCGGCATACCCATCGTCGGTGAGGCTGAACACCTCCGGGCACAGCGTCAGACACATGCCGTGTCCACGGCAACTCCCGTCGTCGACCCAGACTTTCATCCCGCAGTGAATTCCAGGTGCAGCTCGGTCAACCCACGCAGAATGTAGGTCGGGACATAGTGGTAGCGGCGATCATTCGCCGGACCGTGCACCTCTTCGTTGAGCCTGATGTCCGACGTCCGGTCGAGCAGCCGCTCGAGGGCCACCCGGGTTTCCGCGCGCGCTAGCGGAGCGCCGGGACAGCTGTGTATTCCGCGTCCGAACGAGATGTGCTGCCGGGCATTCTTGCGGGCCGGATCGAACGTGCTCGGGTCTTCGAACCGGCGCGGGTCACGGTTGGCGGCCGCCTGCACCACCATCACCGTCGTGCCGGCGGGCAGGTCCACCCCGCCGACGTTGACCGGCACCCGGTTCATCCGGAAGTCCCCCTTCACCGGGCTCTCGATACGCAGCGACTCCTCGATGAAGTTGGGGATCATGCTGCGGTCGCGACGCAGTTGCTGCTGAATCTCGGGACATTCGGCCAGGATCTGCAACGAGGCCCCGAGCAGACGCACGGTGGTTTCCTGCCCGGCTGAAAAGACGTTGCTGGCAACGCGGGCCACGTCCTCGACTTCGGGTATCGAGCCGTCCGGGTAGGTGGCCGTCGCCAGCCCGGTCAACACGTCGTCGCGGGGCTCGCGACGACGGTCCCGGACGTAATCGGAGAACAGACCGTAGAGGAATTCCAGCGGACTGTGCGCCAACGCTTCTTTGCCGGTGCCACCGACGCCGCCACCGGAGTGCTCGCGGATGCCTTTGACGAACTTGTCGCGATCTTCCATCGGCACACCCAACAAATCGGCGATGACCAATAGGGTGAACGGGCTCGCGAAGCCCTTGATGAACTCGCCCTGTCCAGGCGCCAGAAAATCGTCGAGCACCTGGTCGGCGAGGTCCCACATGGCATCCTCGTTTTCCTTGAGGCGCTTGGGGGTGATCAGCCGCATCAGCAGTGACCGGTGATTGGTGTGAGTGGGCGGATCCAGGGTCGGTAGCTGGTCGCTGAACGGCAACTCGTCACGATGCTGCTCGATGAGCTCGGTGATGTCGTCACCTTCGATCGGTACCGGAAATCCCGGGAACGGACCGGTCACCGAGTTGCAAGAGGACCAGGTCGCAGCGTCGTTGAGCACGGCGCAGGCTTCTTCCCAGCCGGTCACCATGGTGACGTCGTGGTGTTCCTCTTTGGTGACCGGGCACCGCTGGCGCAGCGCCTCGTAATAGGGGTAGGGATCTGCGACGAGCCGCTTATCGCGGAAGAAGTCCATCTCGGTGACGTCGGCCATTATGTCTTGAGCTCCATTCGAATCTCAGCTAGCGAGAATCCGCCTCTCACAGATGAGTATTACATTTCCATATGGTCAGCCCGACCGCAACGTCGTGCTCCGACCGCCGTACGGCGAGTGTGAATACCACGACGCGACACGCCGGTTCGGTGTCGCAGGACTCACGGTCGGCGGCGGGGGCAGGGGTCAGGCGGGCACCAGGTCGGCTGCCACGGAACGGCCGGCCATCAGACCACTGCGAAACGATTCGAGCGGGCCGATCTGGCCGAGCGGGGATCCCGCCGACGCCAGCGCCCGAGCCTTGAATATCTGCGCGGCGCTACTCAACCGGTGCTGCACGAGTCCGACGCTGGCATCCAGCTCAGCCGGCCAGGTGGTACCCCACAGGGTCACTTCGGTGACGCCGTGGTCGAGCGCCTGCAGCACCCCGGTGCGTACTCGCGGGTCTGAGCCGAGCAGGTCCGCGGCGGCCGCCAAAGCCTGTGGTCGAGGACGGGTGTCCAGCGACGCCAGTGCGCTTTCCAAGTCGAGGGTCTTGGCGCCGAGGATGTGCAGCGGCCGGTCGTCGGGGTGGTCGGTCAACAGCACCGTGACGTCCCAACCGGCCATCGCCCGGTCGAAGAGCCAACCGCCGGCGAACCTCACCACGTCGACGACGCTGGACGCCACCACGTCGAGCCGGTATCGCATGTCCGGTACCGGGTCTAGTTGGGTGGCGAGAAGTCGCGCGCCAGCGTCTCGGCGTACTCCTTGAACACCTCGGCCAGCGGTATCGAAGGATCCAGCAACCATGTCATTTCCATTCCGTGGATGAAGGCGAGAATTTCTACTGCCTTGACGGCGGGGTCTATGTCAGCGCGGTACCGACCAGCAGCCTGGCCGCGGCGGATGCCCTCGGCGACGATCTCGGTGGCATCCCGTTGGCGTCGCACCAGGCGGTCGTGCAGGGGCGCGTCGGCGGCGATGTTCTCCACTAGCAGCACGGTGAACGTGCCCACCAATTCTGGCGCACGGTTGAACCGGTCGGCGACCTGGGCGATCTCGCCGAGCAGATCGCCACCGCGATCGGAATGCTGCTCGTCGTCGGAGTCGCGCACGTCCAGAACCGCGTGCAGTAGCTGTTCTTTCGACTCGAAGTGGTGCAGCAGACCAGCGGGGCTAACCCCCGCTTCCCGGGCGATCTGGGCGAGCGTCGTAGTGCGCCAACCGTTGCGCGAGAGCAACCGGTGGGCCACTTCGAGGATCCGCTGCTTGCGGTCTTCGCCTTTGGCGAGGAGCGTCTCGTAGGGCCGTACGTCTGGCACCGCACTCCTCACGATCGGCCGGTTCGCAAAACCTACTGAACACACAGTAGGTTGGTTTACCCCGACCTGACAAGGGCCGGTTCGCGGTTGAGTTCAGCTCACCAATTCGACCAAGGTGGCGTTGGCCGTGCCGCCGCCCTCGCACATGGTCTGCAGCCCGAAGCGAATTCCGTTGGCACGCATGTGGTGCACCATGCGCGTCATCAATACCGCTCCGGATGCGCCCAACGGATGACCCAGCGCGATGGCACCACCCAGCGGATTCAACCGCTGCGGGTCGGCTCCGGTTTCGGCAAGCCAGGCCAGCGGCACCGGCGCGAATGCCTCGTTCACCTCGAACACACCGACGTCGTCGATGCGAACGCCGGACTTGCCCAGCACCTTTTCGGTGGCCGGGATGGGTCCGGTGAGCATCAGCACCGGATCCGCTCCGGTGACCGCACCGGCTCGGTAACGCACGATTGGAGTGAGACCCAGTTCCAGTGCCAACTCCGAGGTGGTGACCAACAGCGCGGCCGCTCCGTCGGAGATCTGCGACGAGTTGCCCGCGTGGATCACGCCGTCGTCGACGAACGCCGGCTTCAATCCGCCCAGCTTCTCGACAGTGGTGCCGCGCCTGATGCCCTCGTCCTGATGCACCAGCCCGGCCTCGTCATCGGTGAACACCGCAACGATCTGCTCGGTGAATGCGCCGCTGTCCTGTGCCGCGGCGGCCCGTTCGTGCGACAGCGCGGAGTATTCGTCGAGCCGGCCCCGAGACAACCCCCACTTCTTGGCGATCAGCTCCGCCGACAGTCCCTGGTTGAACGAGAAACCGTCATAGCGGGCAAGCACTTTCGGCCCGTACGGCATTCCGGTGGCCCGCGCCGAGCCGAGCGGCACTCGGCTCATCACCTCGACACCGCCGGCCACCACCACGTCCTGCTGGCCCGACATCACCGCCTGGACCGCGAAGTCGAGGGCCTGCTGGCTGGAGCCGCAGGCGCGGTTGACCGTGGTCCCCGGGATGCTTTCCGGCCAGCCCGCCGCGAGCACGGCGTAGCGGGCGATGTTGCTGGACTGGTCGCCCACCTGAGACACGCAGCCCCAGATCACGTCGTCGATGCGCTCCGGGCTGACGCCCGCGCGTTCCAGCAGTTCGTTGAGGACGACGGCGGACAGGTCCGCGGCATGCATGCCCGACAACCCACCGTTGCGCTTGCCGACCGCGGTGCGCACCGCCTCGACGATGACCGTCTCACGCATTTGTTCGCTCCGATCGTGGTTCGACGAACAACAAACTACCTAGTAGCTGCGCGGCAGTTTCAACACGTGTGAACCGAGGAAATTGAGGATCATTTCTTGGCTGACCGGAGCGATCTTCATCAGTCGGGCTTCGCGGAAGTACCGGGTGACGTGATACTCCTCCGCGTAACCCATGCCGCCGTGCGTCTGCAATGCACGGTCCGCGGCGGTGAATCCGGCGTCGGCACACAGGTACTTGGCCGTATTCGCTTCGCGCCCACAGGGTTTCCCGTTGTCGTAGAGCCAGGTAGCTTTGCGCAACATCAGCTCGGCGGCATCCAGGCGGGCCAATGAATCCGCGAGCGGGAACTGCAGTCCCTGGTTCATCCCGATGGGTCGCCCGAACACCTCGCGCTCGTTGCCGTATTTGACCGCCTTGTCCAGGGCCACCCGGCCGATGCCGAGCGCCTCGGCCGCAATCAGCATCCGTTCCGGATTCAGCCCGTCGAGGATGTATTGAAATCCCTTGCCTTCCTCGCCAACTCGGTCCTCGACGGGGACTTCGAGATTGTCGATGAAGAGCTCGTTGGAGCTGACGGCATTGCGACCCATCTTCTTGATCGGCCGGATGTCGACCCGGCTGCGGTCGAGGTCGGTCAAGAACAGCGTCATGCCGTCGGTTTTCTTGGTGACCTCTTCGTAGCTCTGCGTGCGGGTCAGCAGCAGTATCTTGTCGGACTCCAGCGCTTTGGAGATCCACACCTTGCGGCCGTTGACGACGTAGCGGTCACCGTCCCGCTTGGCGAATGTCGTGATCCGTGAAGTATCGAGGCCGGCGCCCGGTTCGGTGACCCCGAAACAGACGTGCGTCTCCCCCGTCGCCACCTGCGGCAGGGTGCGCTGCTTGAGCTCGTCGGAGCCGTGCACCACCACGGGCTGCATGCCGAAGATCGTCAGGTGGATCGAGCTGGCCGCGTTCATGGCGCCACCGGACTTGGCCACTTCCTCGAGGAGGATGGTCGCTTCGGTGATGCCCAGGCCGTGGCCGCCGTATTCGGTGGGGATCGTCATACCGAGCCAGCCGCCGTCGGCGATGGCGCGGTAGAACTCTGTGGGAAACTCGTGCGCCTGGTCTTTTTCCATCCAGTAGTGGTCGTCGAACTTCGACGCCAACTCGGCGACCGACCGGCGGATTAGTTCCTGATCTTCGGTGAGCTCAAACTCCATGCCCGGCCGTCCCCTTTCACCCGCGAGCAGACGCAGAATCGCACGTTCGCCGCCCGAACGATGCGATTCTGCGTCTGCTCGGCGGGACGGTGGTGCCGCCTAGTCCTTATTGCCGCTCAGCGCCTTCGCGTTGGCCGCGAAGTCCGCAAAGGACGAGCCGCTACGGCTGTCCTTGGCGTTGCCCGCCGCTTTGATGGACACGTCGTGACCCTCGGCGGCCTTGCGCAGCGCCCCGACCGTCGCCTGCTCCGGCGTGATGTGGGTGAACGGGTCAAAGGAGTACCACCGCATGGCGTTCTGGTAGGTCATCTTGTTGATCTCGTCGTCGGGAACGTTGTTGATGGACAACACGTCCCACAATTCTTCCGGCGCACCCGGCCACATCGAGTCGCTGTGCGGATAGTCCGCCTCCCAGGCGATGTTGTCGATGCCGATGTCGTGACGCAGCCTGACCCCGGTCTTGTCGCTGATGAAGCAGGTCAGGAAGTGCTCGCGGAACACCTCGCTGGGCAGCTTGCCGCCGAAGTTCTGGTGGGTCCAGGTGGAGTGCATCTCGAACGTGCGGTCCACCCGTTCCAGGAAGTAGGGAATCCAACCGGTCCCACCTTCTGAGAGCGCGATCTTGAGGTCCGGGTACTCCTTGATCGGCCGCGACCACAGCAGGTCCGCCGCGGCCTGCACGATGTTCATCGGCTGCAACGTGATCATCACGTCCATCGGCGCGTCCGGCGCGGTGATCGCCAGCCGACCCGAGGAGCCGATGTGCACATTCATCACGGTGTTGGTGTCGCACAACGCTTTCCACAGCGGGTTCCAGTATTCGTTGTGGAAGCTCGGATAGCCCATCGCGGCCGGGTTCTCGGTGAACGTGAGCGCGTGCACGCCCTTCTTGGCCACCCGGCGCACCTCGGCAGCGCACGCCTCGGCGTCCCAGATCACCGGAATCGCCATTGGGATGAACCGCGCCGGGTAGGCGCCGCACCACTCTTCGATGTGCCAGTCGTTGTAGGCCTGGACTAAGGCGATGGAGAAGTCGTGGTCGTCGGTCGCGAACAACCGCGCGGCAAACCCCGGGAAGGACGGAAAGCAGATCGAGGCCAGAATGCCGCCCGCATTCATGTCCTTGATGCGTTCGTCGACGTTGTAACAACCCGGCCGGATCTCGTCGAGGCCGGTCGGCTCGATCCCGTATTCCTCCTTGGGCCGGCCGGCTACCGCGTTGAGCGCCACGTTCGGGATGACCGTGTCGCGAAACTTCCACATGTCCGAACCGTCGGGGTTGTGTACCAGCCGCGGCGCGTCGTCCAGATACTTGGCCGGCAGGTGGTTCTTGAACATGTTCGGCGGTTCGACGGTGTGGTCGTCCACGCTGATCAGGATCATGTCCTCTTTGTTCACGGGTCTTCCCTTCTCATCCGAGCCAGCTGAATTCCCCGGCCCCAAGACAGCAGAGGCGAGCCGCAGTGCGCTGGCTCTCTATATGTTGAAAACTATCTTCTCGTGAAGCGAGAATCAACATCCAGCATAGGCTGCACGCTCGCTGCGGGTGCTTTCCTGCCTGCGACAACTAGGCAGTTTGGCGGTTTTGGCGGCCCACTACAAAGTGCGCACCGACACCGTCGCGGGCACCTCCGACGGAGCCCGTCGCGCCAGGATTGACCAGCCGACCGTTTCATGCAAGTCTGTTAGTTGGAAATGAGAATATGATTCTCTTTGACCGAGAGGACACCCGCGCGATGCGCTTGCCGCCGCTGCCCGCCGACCGGTGGGACGAGTCTGTCGAGCAGGCACTGGCCGTGATGCTGCCCCCGGAACGGCGCAACCCGCGCGACGCTTCCAACATCCTGTCGACGTTGGTAAACCACCCCGCCCTGACCAAGGCGTTCCTCAAGTTCAACGTGCACCTTCTCTTCAGCTCCACCCTGCCGCCACGCATCCGCGAACTGGCGATCCTGCGCGTCGCGCACCGGCGCAAGTGCGCCTACGAGTGGACGCACCACGTCGACCTGGCCAAGCGCGAGGGCGTCACCGACGCCGAAATCGAGGCGTCGCGCGCGCCCATCGTGGCCGGCGATTTCGACGAATTCGAGCGCGCGGTACTCGCCGGCGTCGACGAGCTTGACGAGCAGTCCGAGTTGTCCGACGAAACCTGGGCAGCACTTGGCGAGCGCTTCGACGACCGCCAGCGCATGGACTACGTGTTCACCGTCGGCTCCTACATGATGCTGGCGATGGCGCTCAACACTTTTGGCGTAGAGGTCGAGAATCACAAAGCACTTCAAGAGGAGAGGTAGCAGTGGCCCACTTCCCCAAGCCAGCCGCCGGAAGCTGGACAGAGAACTATCCCGAACTGGGCACCGATCCGGTCGACTACACCGACTCGATCGACCCGGCGTTCTTCGAAGCCGAACGCGAGGCTGTCTTCAGGAAGCAGTGGCTCAACGTCGGCCGGGTCAATCGCCTACCGCGCACCGGCAGCTACTTCACCCGAGAACTGCCGTCGGCCGGCAAGGGCACCTCGGTGATCATCACCAAGACCAAGGACGGGACCGTCAAGGCGTACCACAACGTCTGCCGCCACCGCGGAAACAAGTTGGTGTGGAACGACTTTCCGAACGAGGAAACGTCCGGCACCTGCCGGCAGTTCACTTGCAAATATCACGCCTGGCGCTACAGCCTCGACGGCGAACTGACCTTCGTCCAACAGCCGGACGAGTTCTTCGACCTCGACATGTCCAGCTACGGCCTGGCATCGGTGCGCTGCGAGGTGTGGGAAGGCTTCATCTTCATCAACTTCGACGACAACGCGGCGCCACTCACCGACTACCTCGGGCCGCTGGCCAAAAGCATCGAGGGCTACCCCTTCGGCGAAATGACCGAGACCTACTCCTACCGGGCCGAGGTCGGCAGCAACTGGAAGCTGTTCATCGACGCGTTCGTCGAGTTCTACCACGCGCCGATCCTGCACCAGGGGCAGTACACCAAAGAAGAAGCCGCCAAGATCCAGAAGTTCGGCTACGAGGCGCTGCACTACGAGTTGGCCGGCCCGCACAACCTGCAGTCGACGTGGGGCGGGCAGGCGCCGCCGTCGGACATGTCGATGGTCAAGCCGATGGACCAGGTGTTGCGCAGCGGATTGTTCGGCCCGTGGGACAAGCCGGAAATCATCGAAAACCTGGAATTGCCACCGGGTGTCAACGTCAAGCGCGTGCCGCAGTGGGGCATCGACTCGTGGCTGTTCTACCCGAACTTCATGCTGCTGATCTGGGAGCCGGGCTGGTACCTGACCTACCACTACTGGCCAACCGCGGTGGACAAGCACATCTTCGAGTGCTCCCTGTATTTCGTGCCGCCGCGCAATGCGCGCGAACGCCTGGCGCAGGAACTGGCCGCCGTGACGTTCAAGGAGTACGCGCTGCAGGACGCCAACACCCTGGAGGCCACCCAGACCATGATCGGCACCCGGGCCGTCAAGGAGTTCCTGTTGTGCGACCAGGAGGTGCTGATCCGGCACCTGCACAAGACGACGAGTGACTACGTGAAGGAGCACCAGCGCAATGTCGCTACCGTCTGAATTCGCAGCCCTGGAGCCATATTTGGGCTGGGCCCTGGCCACCGAGCCGGAACGCTACGCCAAGCGGCTGGCCTCGTCGATGGCCGAGATGCAGGAGTTCTACGACGCCGCGTTCCCGTTATTGAACGACGTCATCGCCTACTGCGACCAGTACCCGCTCGACGATCTGCCCGAAGACGCGCGCACACTGATGCACGTGATGCAGTCACTGGTGATGGTGTCGTTTCCGATCGAGGCGTGGAAACAACCGCGCGTCCCCGACAGCGGTGCGGCATGGGTGGAGTGCATCCGCGAGCCGGTGATTTAACAGGTGCTGACGCTCAAAGCGGCAGGACTGCTCGACGTCGACGCCGGGGAGATCGTCCGGCCCGGCATCTTGCGCATCGACGGTGACCGCATCGTCGGCGTCGGCGGCTCGGGCCCTCAGGGCCCAGAAGACACTGTGATCGACCTGGGCGACCAGATCCTGCTGCCCGGATTGATGGACATGGAGGTCAACCTGCTGATGGGCGGCCGAGGCGAGAAGCCGGGACTGTCCCAGGTGCAGGACGACCCGCCGACCCGGGTACTGCGTGCGGTAGGCAACGCCCGCCGCACCTTGCGCGCCGGCTTCACCACGGTGCGCAACCTCGGGCTGTTCGTCAAGACCGGCGGATACCTGCTCGACGTGGCCCTGGGCAAGGCAATTAACGCGGGTTGGATCGACGGCCCGCGCATTGTGCCTGCCGGGCATGCGATTACGCCCACCGGCGGGCACTTGGACCCCACGATGTTTGCCGCCTTCGCCCCGCATGCGCTCGAGTTGACCGTCGAGGAAGGCATCGCCAACGGTGTCGACGAGATCCGCAAGGCGGTGCGCTACCAGATCAAACACGGCGCCCAGCTGATCAAGGTCTGCTGCTCCGGTGGTGTGATGTCGCTAACCGGACCACCTGGCGCACAACACTATTCGGACGAGGAGCTGCGCGCGATAGTCGACGAGGCACACCGGCGCGGGCTGCGGGTCGCCGCCCACACGCACGGGGCCGAAGCGGTCAAACACGCGGTAGCGGCCGGCATCGACTGCATCGAACACGGCTTCCTGATCGACGACGAGGCGATCTCATCGATGGTCGAGCATCAGACATTTCTGGTCAGCACGCGGCGCCTGGCCGAGGGCATGGACGTCTCGCACGCGCCACCCGAACTGCAGGCCAAAGCGGCTGAGATGTTCCCGAAGTCGCGCACCTCGATACTGGCCGCGTACGAGGCCGGGGTGAAGATCGCCGTCGGCACCGACGCCCCCGCGATACCGCACGGCCGCAACGCCGATGAGCTTGTCACCCTGGTGGATTGGGGCCTTCCGCCATTGGCGGTGTTGCGGGCTGCCACCGTAACCGCCGCCGAGTTGATCAACTCTGATGACCTCGGCCGGCTTGCCGAGGGCAAGCTCGCCGATGTGATCGCGGTGCCCGGCAACCCGTTGGAAGACATCACCGTCACCCGCAACGTCAGCTTTGTCATGAAAGGCGGCAAGGTTTATGCCCACCAGAACTGACGACCTCGTCGAGATACAACAACTGCTGGCCCGGTACGCCGTCACCATCACCCAGGGCGACATCGACGGACTGGTCGGTGTTTTCACACCGGACGGCACCTACAGCGCGTTCGGCGACACCTACACCCTGGACCGGTTTCCCGAACTGGTAGACGCCGCCCCCAAGGGACTGTTCATGACCGGTACCGCGCTGGTCGACCTCGACGGCGACGCGGCCAGCGGCACCCAACCGCTGTGCTTCATCGAGCACTCCGCGCACGACATGCGGATCGGCTACTACCGCGACACCTACGTTCGGACCGCTGACGGTTGGCGACTGAAAACCCGTGCCATGACCTTCATTCGGCGCAGCGGGGTACACGACTCGGGGCGGCCGCACGCCGTGGGCCGTCCCGCGCCGTGAACGTCGAGGAGTTTCGGGCCGGGCTGCGCTCGTGGCTCGACGAGCACGACCTGAGCCCAGGCTCCGACCATTCTCTGCAAGGCCACATGCAACAGTTCGCACGGGTCAGCGAGGCGCTCTACGACGCGGGTTGGATGCGCTACGGGTGGCCGATCGAGGTCGGCGGATTGGGCGGACCCGCGCTGCTGCGCGCGATCGTCGGCGAAGAGGTGGTGGGGCGTCGGTTGGCCGAGCCCGGCCCCTATTCGATGGTCGAGGTGCTCGCCCCGACGATGATCGATTACGCACCACCAGAACTCGCCGCGGAGATGGTGCCGCGACTGCTCAGCGGACGTGAGCAATGGTGTCAAGGGTTTTCCGAGCCTGGCTCGGGAAGCGACCTCGCCTCGCTGTCCACCCGTGCGGTTGAAGACGGCGACAACTGGATTGTCAACGGGCAGAAGGTATGGACCAGCTTCGCGCAGTTCTCCACCCGGTGCGTCCTACTGACCCGCACCGCGCCGGGACATGACGGCATCACCGCGTTCTTCGTCGACATGGACACTCCGGGTATTACGGTCCGACCATTGCGCACCATGCACGGCGTCGACGAGTTTTGTGAGGTGTACTACGACGACGTGGTGATCCCGTCCAGCCGCATGCTCGGCCAACCCGGTGACGGTTGGCGCTTGGCGATGGACCTGTTGCCCTACGAGCGCTCGACCTGTTTCTGGCAGCGGATCGCCTATCTCTACGCGCGCTTCGACGCGCTCATCGCAGAGGCGGGCGACGAAACTGACGAATCCGGCTTGGGCACAGCTTATCTCGCGTTGCACACGCTCCGTTGTCGGTCTCGCGCCACCCAGCACCGATTGGCCGACGGCGCGAGGCTAGGCCCGGACACCTCGATCGACAAGGTGCTGCTGGCCGGTGCCGAACAACGTTTGTACGACACCGTCCGTGACCTGCTACCTGGCGCGCTCGAACTCGACGACACGCCTTGGCGATCCGAGTATCTGTACTCGCGCGCGGCGACCATCTACGGCGGAACCGCTGAGATCCAACGCAATATCATCGCGCGCCGGTTACTTGATCTGGGGAAAGAGCTATGACTTTCGACCCCGAGCTGCAACTGCTGGCTGATTCGCTGCGCACCACGATGACGGGAGCGTCCGGCGCCAAACTCGACGCGGCGTTGGCCGATCTTGGTTGGCTCGACATGCTCGACGAAATCCCCGATACCGCAATTCCTTTGGTGTTCCGGTTGCTCGGCGAGACGGGCGCGCAGGCACCGGTGCTCAACGACGTGGTGTTGCGGGAGGCCGGAGCACCGGGCGGCGGCACGGTGCCGCTCCCCTATGCGGGCGGGTCATGGGTGGTTTGGGAACGTACCGACGCCGAGACATCGGCATTGGACGACGATCTCCCGCTGCGGCGGGTGGCCGCTGGTGAACCCGTTGCGGTCGACGCGGCCCGCCAGGCGTTGGGTTGGTGGCTGGTCGGCACCAGTCGAGCGATGCTATCGCTGGCCCGCCAACACGCCTTGGACCGCGTTCAATTCGGCCGTCCCATCGCATCTTTCCAAGCGGTGCGACACCGGCTCGCCGAGACACTGGTTGCCATCGAAGGCGCCGAAGCCACGCTGCAGGCCGCCACGGATCAACCCGACGACCTGGCCAGCCTGCTGGCCAAAGCCGCGGCCGGCCAGGCGGCGTTGACCACGGCCCGGCACTGCCAGCAGGTGCTGGGCGGCATCGGGTTCACCGCTGAACACGAGCTGCATCGTCACGTCAAGCGTGCGCTGGTGCTGGACGGTCTCTTCGGCAGTGCGCGCGAATTGACCTGCGAGGCGGGCGCGCGCATTCGTGACGTGGGCTCGGCACCGCGGCTCGTCGATCTCTAAGGCCGAGTGTGCATTTCGCGACGGGACACGCCTGAATTCAAGGCCGGGGCGCCGTCGCCAATCTCACACTCGCGGGTGCAGTTCGAGACTCATGCTCATTAATTGCGCGGCAGCCCGAGTATTCGCTCGGCAATGATGTTGCGCTGGATTTCTGAGGTTCCGCCGGCAATGGTGCCGGCGAAGCTACGCGCGTACCGGTCGAACCAACTACCGAAGTGGCTGTCCAGGTTCAGCGGGGCATACGGCGCGGTGATGGCGGGGTGCACGAGTCCGTCCGCGCCCGCGCAATTGAGCGCGTCCTCGGATGCCCGCTGCACCGCCTCCGAACCGAAAAGCTTCAGCACCGACTGGGCCGGAACATCTTCTTCGCCTCGAGCCGCTTGGGCCAGCGTGGCAGAGCCCAACAGCCGCATCGCGTGAGCATCCATCACCAGGGTGGCGTAGCGATCCTTTTCGAGTGCTCCGGTTGGCTTGAAATCGATTGTCAGATGGTCCAACAGGGTCGCGTAGTCCATCCACAACATCGCGCGTTCGTGCCCAAGGGAACCGGTGGCTACTCGCCACCCCTGGTCGACTTGACCTACGAGATTCTCGGCCGGCACTCGCGCGTCGGTGAAGAACACCTCGTTGAAGTCGACATCGTCGTGGTCGCACACCGACGCGAATGGCCGCCGGACCACGCCGGGGGTATCAGTCGGAATCAGCAATGCGCTGATGCCCTTGTGTTTTGGCGCATCGGGGTTGGTGCGTACAAAGGTCAGCAACACGTCGGCATCGTGGGCGCCCGACGTCCACACCTTCTGCCCGTTGACGACGAAGTCGTCGCCGTCTCGTACCGCTCGCGTCTTCAGCGACGCCAGATCCGAACCCGCCCCGGGCTCGCTCATCCCCAGTGACGCCGTGATTTCGGCGCGCAGGATCGGTACCGCCCACCGCTGTTTCTGCTCGTCGGTTCCGAATGACAGCAACGATGCCGCGATGATGCCGACGCCCTGCGGGTTAAAGGTGCGATAGATCCGTCGCCGGGCCAATTCATCGGCGTGCACATATTGCTGCAGCAGCGAGGCGTTGCGGCCGCCGAATTCGGGTGGATTGCCAGGCAGCAGCCAGCCGTTGTCGAACAACAGCCGCTGCCACCGCGCGGCCCACGGGGGCACGTCCGAACACGACTGCGGTCGCGGCTTCATCTCTGCGGCGTCGGGCAGATGCTCGTCGAGAAACGCGATGAATTCGGTGCGGAATGCCTCGACGTCGGCGTCAAAAGTCAGCTGCACACAATCTCCTTGCGGCCCCAAAGCGCTCGGCGGGACTGCGCTCTCGCGGATGTTCTTCCCAAACACATGTCTAGGAGAATAGTATTCTCGCCGTGAGGAAGTTACAATCTCTAAGACATCGTCCCTGAGGAGGTCGAGCGCAGCGATGGCACGACGTTCTCCGGTACAGTCCAACCATGTTCTCTCCTCGCGGCAATCCGCTGAGCAGCCCGTGACCAGCCCGGGCGAAGAGCCAGCCTGGAAACAACGGGCCGTCGAACGATCCATCAAGACCGCGAAACTTCGTGCGGCGCAGCGTGTCCAGCGTTTCCTGGATGCGGCGCAGGCCATCATCATCGAGAAGGGCAGTACGGACTTTACCGTCCAGGAAGTCGTTGACCGGTCCCGGCAATCGCTGCGCAGCTTCTATCTGCAGTTCGACGGCAAGCACGAGCTGTTGCTCGCCCTGTTCGAGGACGCGCTGAGCCGGTCCGCCGATCAGATCCGCGCCGCTACGGAGAGTCACAGCGATCCGCTCGAGCGGCTCAAGGTTGCCGTGGAGCTGTTGTACGAGGCGTCCCGCCCCGACCCGACTGCCAAACGCCCGCTCTTCACTGACTTCGCCCCACGTTTGCTAGTAACGCATCCGGCCGAGGTCAAGATCGCTACTGCACCGCTGTTAGCGTTGCTGACCGAGTTGATGGAGGCCGCTGGCGCCGCCGGCAAGTTGCGCGAGGACGTCAATCCCAAGCGGATCGCAGCCATGACTATGCAGACGGTGATGTTCATCGCGCAATCCAGCGGCGGGTCCGACGACGCGACGATGCACCCGATCAGCGCCGACGAAGCGTGGGACTTCTGCTCACGGGGATTCGCGGGCGAATAGCTCCGGTCAGTGAAATTCGCGACGAGCGATTATCGCACTCCGTTTCAGTGATGAGAACGCTATTCTCTGATACTAAGAACCGTAAATAGCCAAAATGGATTCCACGTTGACACTCGTTGGTGGGTGATGACAGAGTTCTACAGGCGGCATGATCGCGCATGCCTCGGAATCGGGACGGCGCGTTACCGGCGAGAGGGCAATTACCCGTGACAATCAGCGCAGCCAACGACGTCTATTTCGACCCGTATGACATCGAACTCAACGCCGACCCGTATCCCATGTTTCGGCGGCTCCGCGAAGAGGCTCCGCTCTACTACAACGAGCAGCACGATTTCTACGCGCTGAGCCGGTTCGCTGACGTCAACAACGCGATCGTCGACTACCAGACCTTCAGCTCCGCCAGGGGCGCAATCCTCGAGCTGATCCGGGCCAACATCGAGATGCCGCCGGGCGTGCTGATCTTCGAGGACCCGCCCGTCCACGACATCCACCGCAAGTTGTTGTCCCGCATGTTCACTCCGCGCAAGATCAACGACTTGGAACCCAAGATCCGCGAATTCTGCGCGCGCAGTTTGGATCCGCTGATCGGCACCGGCCGCTTCGACTTCGTCGGCGACCTCGGAGCGCAGATGCCGATGCGGGTTATCGGCATGCTGCTGGGCGTGCCTGAGGAAGATCAGGAAGCCGCACGCGATTTCGCCAATGCGCAGATGCGCACCGAGGCCGGCAAGCCGATGGAGTTCTCGGCCGAAGCCATGCTCAGCGGCGAGTTCTTCGGGCAGTACATCGACTGGCGAGCCAAGCACCCCTCCGACGACCTGACGACCGAACTGCTCAACGCCGAATTCGAGGACGAGAACGGCGTAGTCCGACGGATGCGCCGCGACGAACTGCTGACGTACATCACCGTGGTGTCCGGCGCCGGCAACGAGACGACCACCCGGCTGATCGGCTGGGCGGGCAAGGTGCTCGCCGAGCATCCGGAACAACGCCGTGCGCTTGTCGAGAATCCGGCACTGATACCGGCCGCCATCGAGGAATTGCTGCGCTTCGAGCCCCCCGCTCCGCACGTGGCCCGCTACGTCACGCGGGACGTGGAGTACTACGGACAGCAGGTGCCCGAGGGCAGCGTGATGATGATGCTGATCGGCGCGGCCAACCGCGACCATCGCCAATTCCCGCCGGACGGAGACGTTTTCGATATCCGCCGCGAGATACGTCAGCATCTGACGTTCAGCGTGGGCACTCACTACTGTCTGGGGTCCGCGCTCGCTCGACTCGAGGGGCGGATCGCGCTGGAAGAGATTCTGAAGCGCTTCCCCGAATGGGACGTCGACCTTACCGACGCCAAGCTTTCCCCGACATCCACCGTCCGGGGTTGGGAATTTATGCCGGCTGTTGTCGGCTGAGCTGTCTGAGAAGGGAAATCATGACTGGACGCGTTGAAGGGAAGGTCGCTTTCGTCACCGGGGCGGCGCTTGGTCAGGGCCGCAGCCATGCGGTGCGATTGGCGCAGGAAGGTGCCGACATCATCGCCGTCGATGTCTGCAAGCGAGTCGTGAAGACCAGCCCAATCCCGGCGGCCACCCCCGAGGACCTGGCCGAGACCGCGGATCTGGTCAAGAGCCACAATCGGCAAATCTTCACCGCCGAGGTCGACGTTCGTGACTACGACGGGCTGAAGGCCGCGGTCGACGCCGGGGTCGAGCAGCTGGGCCGGTTGGACATCATCGTCGCCAACGCCGGCATCGGCAACGGCGGCGACACCTTGGATAAATGCAGCGAACACGACTGGCAAGAGATGATCGACGTCAACCTCTCCGGGGTGTGGAAGACGGTGAAAGCCGGTGTGCCGCACATACTTGCCGGCGGCAGGGGCGGATCGATCATCTTGACGAGTTCGGTCGGCGGAATGAAGGCATATCCGCATTGCGGCAACTACGTCGCGGCCAAACACGGTGTCGTCGGGCTGATGCGCTCGTTCGCAGTCGAGTTGGGGCAGAAGATGATTCGGGTCAATTCGGTGCATCCCACGCACGTAAGCACCGGCATGATCATGAACGAGGGCACGTGGAAGCTGTTTCGGCCGGACCTGGAGAACCCGGGCCCCGACGACATGGCGCCGATCTGTCAGATGTTCCACACGCTCCCGGTTCCGTGGGTGGACGCACAGGACATCAGCAATGCGGTGCTGTTCCTCGCCTCCGACGAGGCCCGCTACATCACCGGGGTCACCCTGCCCGTCGACGCGGGGAGCTGCCTCAAATAGGGTTTCGTCAGTATGGACGGAATTTCTAGTTTCTCAGGCCGCGGTGCGGTCATCACCGGCGGCGCGAGCGGAATCGGGTTGGCCACGGCGGCCGAACTGGCCCGCCGAGGGGCCCGACTGGTGCTTGCCGACGTCGACGGGCCAGGCTTGGAACAGGCCGTGATGCACTTGCAAAACGAGGGCTTCGAAGCGCACGGAGTGCTGTGCGACGTCCGGCACCTCGAAGAGGTTGTCAACCTGGCCGACGAGGCCTTTGGACTGCTCGGCAACGTCGATGTCCTGTTCAGCAACGCCGGCATTGTGGTAGCCGGTCCGATCGCGGAGATGACCCACGAGGACTGGCGCTGGGTAATAGACATCGACCTGTGGGGCAACATCCACGCTGTCGAGGCATTTCTGCCGAGGTTGATCGAACAGGGCAGCGGCAGCCACATCGCATTCACCGCGTCCTTCGCGGGCCTGGTACCCAACGCCGGGCTCGGCGCATATGGCGTGGCGAAGTACGGCGTCGTCGCCCTGGCGGAGACGCTGTCGCGTGAACTCAAGAGCAACGGCATCGGGGTCTCGGTGCTGTGCCCGATGGTGGTGGAAACCAAGCTGGTGTCCAACTCCGAACGCATCCGCGGCGCGGACTACGGCCTGGCGTCGGCACCGCAGGTGACGGGTTCGTTCGGCACGCTGCCCCAGCAGGACGACACGCTTGGTGTCGGCGACCTCGCCCGGCTGACGGTCGACGCGATTCTGGCCAACCGGCTCTACGTGCTTCCGCACGAGGCGGCCCGCGCATCGGTGCGGCGCCGCTTCGAACGCATCGACCGCACCTTCGACGACCAAGCCGCCGAAGGCTGGCGCCACTAGGGTTGCGCGAGAGGCGAGAACGATTGCGCTCGAGGCGATTTCATCTCGGCACTCGGCCGATCACGCCGTCGTCTTCCAGGTCGGCGATCTCGGCATCGCTCAGTCCCAACGCGGTCAGCACCTCATGGTTGTGTTGCCCCAGCATCGGGGCGGGCGCAGTGTGAAACCGGCACGGGCCGCCGGACAACCGCATTGGCACGGTGCTGAGCCGTGCCGAGCCACACACCGGATGATCGACGAGTTCGAAGAAGCCGCGCGCGCTCAGCTGGGCCAATTCGGTCTGCCGGTGGGGCTGCATGACCTTGGCCACCGGCACACCGGCATCCCACAAGGTGGCGACGATCTCATCACCGGTCCGCTGCGCACACCACCGTGCCAGCCGCTCATCGATGCGATCTTCGTGCGTACGCCGACCGGTCGCGGTCGCCAAGGCCGGTTCGGCAGGCCATGAAAGCGCGGTGCACAGCCGACTCCACTGGTCGTCGGTGGCCACCGCAATCGCGACCCAGCAGTCGAGGCGACCGAACTCGTCGATTTCGACAGTGCGGTAAAGGTTTTGCGGGACGGCCGCCGGACCGCGATTGCCGGCTCGTTCCAGCAGGGCACCGTACGCCGAGTACTCGATGAGCTGTTCGGCAGCGATGTTGAGGGCCGCGTCCACCATGGCCGCCTCCACCAGCACGCCTTGCCCGGTGCGGCGGCGGTGTTCCAGGGCCAGCAGCAGCGCGTTGAGCGCGTGCACGCCTGCGTTGGGGTCGCCGACTGAGTACGGCTCGAACGGCGTGCGGTCCGGATAGCCGGTCAGCCAACTCACCCCCGACGCGGACTCGATGACGTACGCAAACGCCGGGTTGTCCCGCCACGGCCCGTCCAGCCCGAAGCCGGGCATCCGCAGCATGACGGCATCGGACCGAAGCGCTTGCACCGCTTCGAAATCCAGGCCAATCTGATCGAGCACGCGGGGCGTGAAGTTCTCCGCAATCACGTCGCAGCTCACGATGAGCCGGTGCAGCACTTCCCTGCCCCGTGCACTCTGCAGGTCCAGCGTGATGCCCTTTTTGTTCGTGTTCAGGGCCGCGAAGATCGGCGACTTTTCCCACCATTGGTCCTCGGTGGCCGGGATGCCGGCAATCATCCGGGTGCCGTCCGGCCGCCGGGTCGACTCCACGTGAATCACCTCGGCGCCCAGCATGGCCAGAAAGTGCGTGCAACATGGCCCAGCCCAGAATGTCGTCAGATCCAGCACCCGAATCCCGTTGAGCGGCAGCTTGTTTTCCCGGGACTGCGGTGCGCGACGCGGGGCCGGTGCGGTGGCTCGGTACTGCGCGGTGTGCTCTCCGAGTCGGGGTGCGACTCCTGGCGCGCGTAACTGCGCCGGCCGCATCCGATAGGGGTGGCCCGGCTGCTGGAACCCGTCGCGGGGATTGCGCATGAACGAGCCCCGGTCCCGGAAGTGTTCCAGGTCAGTGACATTGGCGCCGTTGGCCACCGGCGCGTTCGGTATCCGGAAGGCAGTGGCCAACTCCCGGATCTCGTCGGCAGGCTGGTTGCTCACCCATTCATAGATCTGATCGGCATAGACGTTTGCCAGTTCGGTGATCGATAGCGGCGAGTTTTCGTCGATCCACTCCGGGTGCCCGACCATTGCGCACATATCGAACCACTGTTGCGCGGTGCCGCACCCGAGGTCCACCAGACCGTCACGTGCCGCGGCCACGCCCGGGACGGTCGGCCGGCGCGCGTCGCGCCACGGCCGGCCGAGCATCTCGAAGTACGTCACCGGATAGTAAGTGAGCCCGAGGATCTGGGTCTCCAGCATCGACAGGTCGATGAGTTCTCCACCGCCGCGGTACCGTGCGGCCAAGGTCGCGGCGCTGGCGTAGGCACCGGCCAGGTACTCGCCGACCTGCCCGCCGACGAAGACGGGCGCCCGATCGGCCACCCCGCGGCCCAGCCCGATAATTCCACCGGACCAGGCCTGCAAGGTGAACTCGGTCGCCGCCCGATCACGCCATGGCCCATGCCGGCCGAACGGGGTGATCGATGTGACGATCAAGTGCGGATGGCGAGCGTGCACCACCTCGGGTGAAAAGACCTCGGCCACCGCTGATCCCGCCGACCAAACCACCGCATCGGCGGCGCCCAGCAGTCGCTCGACCAACTCGAGGTCGTCATCGCTGGCCGGGTCGGCGACCACGCTGTGTTTAGACCCGCCCAGAAAGACGAACAGCGCGCCGTCCTCCCCCACGGCCGAGCCCGACGCCGACCACGTCCGCAACGAATCACCCTCGGGCGATTCAATTTTGACGACGTGCGCTCCGCCGTCGGCAAGCAACTTAGTGCAGTAGGCGCCCGCGATACCGCTGGACAGATCGACCACGGTGAAACCGGACAGCGGTGGTTGCGCCGCCAATGGACTAGCCCCGCCAGGCGGGACTGGTGGTCAGCACTTCGGGCCCGTCGGCGGTGATCAACACCGCTTCGCGACCGAACACCGCGCCGACCCCAGGTTCCCAGACGTAACCCGTAACGGCAAGAACCATACCCGGATTCAGTCGCTCCGCCCGGGCAGTTTCCGGTAGGCGGGCGGAGACGACCGGTGGGTCGAAGCCCATGCCCAACCCGCGGGCCACCGGCATCGGCGGCGCCGGTTCTCCCGACGCGTCGTAGGCGGCGAGCAGTTCTGCCGCCCCGGCCCCTGCACGACACACCGCAATCAGGTTCGCCCACAACCGATCCCAGCGATCAAAGAGCGCGGCAGCCCCAGGAGCGTCTCCCACTGGCCAGGTACGACCCACCTCCCCGGTATACCCACCGGCCACCACTCCAGAAGACAGCGCCACCAGGTCCCCGGCCTGAACACGTCCGTCTCCGCGCGGGCGACGCCACGGGTGCTCGCGCGAGGTTACCCACGCCACATCCTGATTCGCCGGCGTGCTCACCCCGCCGGCGGCGAGCGCTTCGAGCAGCACTCCGGCCAGTTCCTGTTCGCTCACCCCCACCCGCAATTCCGAAACCGCCGCGGTTAAGCCTGACTCGGCCACCGCGATCGACTCCCGCAGCGCGTCGATTTCGTCGTTCGTCTTGATCCTGCGGGCAGCCCGCATAGCGAGTTCCCCGTCGACCAATTCGGCGTTCGGGAACGCGGTCGGCAACAGTTGGGCGAAAACGGGTGACAACGCGTCGGTTCCGACCCGCCTGGCGGTAGCCGCACCCTCGATGCGCTTCAGCGCCGCGATGGTGTTGACCGGATTCCACGAGATCCCGTACAGGTTCTCGTGGGGAATGTCCTCAGGCACCCCCTCATCCCAGGTACTGAGCAGGTGGACGGCACCGGTCGAGCGCACCAGCACACAGGTGGGACCAAACGGGCGCGTCCCGGCCACCCAGAGTTGCGGTGCCCCAGTGACATACCGGACGTTGGCCTGTCGACCCAAGACGAGAACGTCAAGGTCGTGCTCGGCCATCTGTGCCAGCGCGCGCTCGCGCCGACCGCAGCGCAGCGCCTTTTCGTCGGGCAGGACTTCAGTCGACATAGGGGTCATAGGGGTAGTCGGTCAATCGAGTCGAACCTTCCTCGGTGATCACCAGCACCTCTTCACTGCGGTAGCCGCCCGTACCGTCTTCCCACACAACGGGTTCCAACACCAGCACCATGCCCGGTTGCAGCACAAAGCCCTCATCGAACTCGTTGCCGAGATCGGTTCCAATCATTGGCATTTCGGCGGCGTTGACGCCGATGCCGTGGCCCAGGTAGAAGTGCGGCAGCCACGGCCGGGTGCCGCCGTTTGCCGCGATGGCGGCCCGGCCCAGGTCGGCTGCGGTCGCGCCGGCGCGGGCCACCTCCAGCACGGCGTCCATAATCGAACGCCACTTGTGGAACTGGGCCTGCTGGCGCGGCGAAGGATCCTGCCCGACGATCCAGGTCCGCCCGAAGTCCGAACAATAGCCCTGATAGGTGATGCTGACGTCGGTCCACAGCACATCACCTCTACCGAGTTCACGTTCGGTACTCAGCAGGGGAAGGGCGAGGTCTCCGTGTGTGGTCCACACGCCGTCGGCCTTGCTGGGCGGCATCACCTGCCAGATCGGTTCCAACATGCTCGCCATCGCGCCCAGTTCGAAGGCACGGCGCAGAAACCTTGCCGAGAGGTCGGTTTGGCGGATCCCGGGGGCCAGCGACCGGTGCACTTCGACCATCGCCTCATCGGTGATTCGGACCGCAGTGCGTATGCAGGCCAGTTCGTCGGGGGTTTTGATCACCTTTGCCGCGCTGACCACCGCGGTTGCGTCTACGGGAACACCGTTGGGGAACAACACTTTCCGTGCCCGCGACATCGCCCCGGTGAATTCGTCGACAGCCACGGTGGACCCGGCCGGAACCAGCTCGGTCAGCAGGCGGGCGAAATCAGCTACGCCTTCGTCGAATTCGAGGTAGACCGGACCGTGCAGATGATCGGCCGGCAACTCCGACTCCTGGGATGCCCCTTCGCGAAACGGCAGGAACAGGTGTGGCCACTCGTCGTCGACCAGTACCACGGCAACTGGCCGTTCGACATAGGACAATCCCGCATCGCCAAGCGGCCAACTTGTCCCGGTGGCGTACACCACGGCGTTGTTGCCCAGCAGGACCAGCGCGTCCACGCCCCGCTCGGTCATCGCTGCGCGCAGCCGCGCCCCGGTTTCCCGTCGCATCCTGGACAGATCAGGTGCCTCCGGGATAGTCAGTCCGCCAGCCGCAAAGGTGGTCATAGCCCCAGGAATTCGCTGATGTTGCCGCTGACGACCCGGACCGCGTTCTCTGGACCGACCGCGTCGACAACGGCGGCCAGTGACTTCTCGGAATAGCCGTAGGTGCTTTCGTTGTGCGGGTAGTCACTGGACCACATGACCTTGTTGACACCGATCCGGTCGATCAGTTCCAAGCCCAACGGATCGACCATGAACGAAGCGCTCATGTGGGTGTCCCAGTAGTAGCGGATGTCGTGCTCCAGCGGCCGGTTGAACATGTGCTGATAGGACGCCACCAAGTGCTCCGCGTCTTGCAAAGCCCAAGGCACCCAGGCGATTCCGCCTTCAAACCAGCCGATCCGCAGACTGGGATGATCGTCGAGGATTCCGGAGAAGAGGTACTTCGCGAACTGCTCACGGAAGCCGTCGATATTGATCATCATTCCGACCACGACACTGTTGAACTGACACGGGGTTTTCGGCGGGGTCTCACCGATGTGATGCGTGACCGGCAGCCCGGCGGCTTCGATCTCGTCCCACACCGGCTTCATCGCGGTGCTGCCGTAATCGATGATGTTTCCGTCGTCGTCCTTGCCTGGGTTCAGCGGCAGCAGGAATGTCTTGAGCCCCAGCGACTTCAATTCGGCAAGCGTCCGGCGCGCGCCTTCAGGGTCCCACCAGTTAATCAGCCCGGCGCCGTAGAAATGGCCGTTGGAGCGTTCCTGCAACTCCGCGATGTACTCGTTGTAGATGCGGAAGGTGATCTCGCGGAGTTTCTTGTCCGGGTAGTGGAACAGTGCCAGCACGGCGTTGGGAAACGCGAGTTCCTTGTCGACACCGTCTTCACGCAACTCCTGGATGCGCGCTTCGATGTTGGTGCTGGCCGCCCCGGGCAAGTCGTCGTATTGCATCAGCACGGCACTGAAGTCACCGGGCAAAAACGACTGGCCCTTGCGACCCACTTGATACGCGCCGTCTTCGTACCAAATTCGGGGTGCCTTGTCCTTCAGGTCTTCCGGGAAGCGCTCGTAGAAGATGTCTGCGGCCAGCGAGATGTGGTTGTCGGCGGAGAAGACCTCGGTGCCGGCGGGCAGGCCGACATTGCTTCCGAGGGCATGGCCTTTGCGATCCTTCGGTGCGCCAAAGCCTTTCGGCGGGTAGAGCGTGCTTGTCATCATTGACCTCTCTTGGGCTGTGAAAGGGCTTACCAGGTGATCGGCAGTTCGTGCACGCCGTAGGTGAGCCGGTCGTGTTTGAACGGGATCTCCTCGAACGGGACGGCCAACGCCATGGTGGGAATCCGCTGGAACAGGCTGCGGAAGACGATCTGCAGTTCCGCGCGCGCCAACTGTTGTCCCACGCACTGGTGTCGGCCGTAACCGAAGGCCACATGGCGGTCCGCGTTCGAGCGGTGCAAGTACAGGCGATCCGGATCGGTGAACGCGTCGACATCCCAGTTGGCCGGAGCCAGATCGATGATGATGCCCTCGCCGGCGCGGATGACTTCGCCGGCGATCGGGATGTCCTCGACGGCGACGCGGCGCTGACCGTTTTGGATGATGCTGAGGTAGCGCAGCAATTCCTCTACCGCATTGGCGACGATCTTCGGGTCCTCGGCATCCCGGATGGCCGGCAGCTGGTCGGGATTTTCCAGCAGCGCAAGCACACCGATCCCAATCATGTTGGCGGTGGTCTCGTGGCCGGCCATCAGCAAGCCACTACTCAACTGCGTGGCCTCTTTGAGGCTGAGATCGCCGGCCTTGACCCGTTCGGCCAGATCGGAAACTGCGTCCTCAGCGGGGTTGTCCATCTTGGCCTCGACCAGTTTGGACAGGTACTTGTACAGGCTCATCGCACCCTTGACGGTGTCCTCGCTGGTCGCGTAGCGAGCAAGTCCGACGTTGGCGTGCTCCTGGAACATCTCGGCATCCTCGTAGGGCACCCCCAGCAACTGACTGATCACCAGCGACGGGATCGGCAGCGCGATCGCGGAGACGAGGTCGGCCGGCTGCGGTCCGGCCAGCATCTTGTCGATGTGGTCGTCAGTGATCTGCTGAATTGCCGTGCGAAGACCTTCTACCCGCCGAAAGGTGAAGGGCTTGGACAACATTCGCCGGAAGCGGGTGTGTTCTTCGCCGTCGGAGGTGAAGACCGACCGCGGCCGCTTGTGCACGGTGGACAGCATGCGTTCGTTCCAGTGCGGAAAGCCAGGCACCCGGTCGTCCACGCTGACACGCGAATCCGAGAAAAGCTCTCGGCACTGTTCGTAACCGGTGATGAGCCAAGGCGTGCTGCCATCCCAGATCCGCACCCGGGAAAGCGGTTTCGCGTCCGCCAACGACATCACATCCGGCGGCGGGGCGAACGGGCACCGGGCCGCGCGTGCCATCGGATATTCGGGGATACCGGTGTCAGTGCTGCTATTCGTGAGTGTGTCGGACACGGTCACTCCTCGATATGGATTGCCAGAGCCGGGCAGAACGCGGCGGCTTTGCGGACGCCCTCGGCCTGCTCGGCGGATGGATTGGGGTTGAGCAGGACGACGACGCCGTCCTCGTCGCGCTGGTCGAAAACCTCGGGTGAGTTCATCACGCAGTTACCCGATGATGCGCAGATGTCTTGATTGACAGTAACTTTCATATTCTTGGCTCTTCGCTGGCAGAGGTTACCGGAGCCAGCCACAACCCGACGATCGCGTCGATGAGCCCGGTCGCGGCGGCTCGCCAGGACGGGCGCGGCGCCGAGATGCCGTCGGCCAATGCCCGTTCCAGATCCGCGCAGGTATGCATCAACAGGTTGCGCGCCATGATGTTTCGCTCGAACCGGACGGCAACCGAAAGGTCGGGCAGGCAACTGCTGATCCCGTCGACAACCTGCACCAGCGATGAAGAGCTCAGGGCGTCCTTGACGACGATGTTCTGATAAGCGGGGTCGGTCATCGCTTGCGCGGCGAACCGCGCGTACCAGGTGGGATTGCCGAGGGCCTCTAGGTGTTCGGTCAGCGGACAGACCAGGCAGGCCACCCAGTCCCGCATCCCGGCCGAGTCGGGCAGGGCGGCCACCATCTGCTCGCGCAACTGCTCTATCGGCCCGCGATGTTTCTGCTCGATTGCGCGTACGAGGTCTGCCTTGGTGCCGAAGTGGTAGCCGACCGCGGCGTTGTTGCCCTGCCCGGCGGCCTCGCTCACCTGTCGGTTGGACACCGCGAACACCCCGTGCTCGGCAAACAACCGCTCGGCGGCAACCAGGATCGCCTCCTGGGTTGAGCTGGCCCGCTCGCTGCGGACGGCCCGACCGACTGTGGTCATACCGCCTAGTCAACCGCGCCCGGACGCATTAAGTCAAGCGACTGCTTTAATTCACGACCTGGGCTGCTGGACGTCATCCGTCGTGCTTGCGGGACCGGATAACCTTGCCCGCCGATGTGCCCCCGTCCACCGGGAGGATGGTGCCGGTGACGTATCGAGATCGGTCGGTGGCCAGATACAGCGCGGCTTCGGCGACGTCCTCGGGTGTGCCTTCGCGCTTGAGGGGCCGGTCGTCGCGCATCCCCTGCCGAATCCGCGCCTCGAACCGCTCGAGTTCCTCGGGCTCCATGCCTCGAGCAGACGACGCCAGGATCGGCGTGGGTATGTTGCCCGGCGCGATAGCGTTCACCCGAATGTCGTGGTAGGCCAACTCAATTGCGGCCGACTTGGTGAATTGAATGACTGCCGCTTTGGATGCGCGGTAGATCATCACCCCGCCGCCGGCCTGGATCCCACCGATGGAGGTCAGGTTGATGATCGACCCCCCGCCGTTGGCGGCCATGTGTCGCGCGGCATCGCGGGTACCAGCCATCACCCCCAGGACGTTGACCGCCATGACGCGATGGAAATCGTTGAAATCCTCGTCCAACAACCGGCGCAGCGGACCCGAGACCCCGGCATTGTTGACCATGACGTGCAAGCCGCCGAACTTCTCGACCGCCGTTGCCACCAGCGCGGTGACCTGTTCGGGGTCGGAGACATCGGTCCGCTGAAAGAAGGCGTTAGGGCCCAGGGCGGCCGACAGTGCTTCGCCGCCGTCGATCTCGACATCGCCGATGACCACCCTGGCGCCCTCAGCGACGAAACGCTGGACCAGTCCGCGACCAATACCGGAAGACCCCCCGGTAATCACGGCGACCTTGTCCGCTAATTCGTTGACCACCCGTCGAGTTAATCGGCGTAGCCCGGGTTAAGTCAAGCAGTTGATTTAACAAGGCGGTGAGGCGTGGCCGGTAAAGTCAACCGCCAAGTGATCAACTCCGATCGGGCACTGGAACTGCGGGGTCGGCGCGCGGAATGCGCGACCCTGGAACGTTTGACGTCCGTGGCCCGGTCCGGCCAAAGTCAGGTGCTCGTCCTTCGCGGCGAGGCTGGTATCGGCAAGACCGCGCTACTGCGATACCTGGCCACGCGCACTTCAGGGTTTCGCACGGCGCGTGTGTCGGGCGTGGAGTCCGAGATGGAACTCGCCTACGCAGCGTTGCACCAACTCTGTGTCCCATTGCTGGATTACGTTGACGCCCTGCCTATCCCGCAGCGCGACGCATTGGAGATCGCCTTCGGCCGCAAGGTCGGCCCACCTCCGGATCGTTTCCTGGTCGGCCTGGCGGTGCTGAGCCTGATCGGCACCGCGACCGAGCGACAGCCGCTCCTGCTGCTTGCCGATGACGCGCAATGGATCGACCGGGTTTCGGCCCAGACCCTGGCATTCGTCGCCCGACGCCTGGTCGCCGAACCCGTCGTCATGGTCTTCGCGGCCCGCGACTCCAGGAGCGAGGAACTGGCCGGGTTACCCGAACTGACGCTGCAAGGACTCAATGCCGGTGATGCGCGGGCGCTGCTCGACTCGGTCATCCTGGGCCGGATCGACGATCAGGTCCGCGACCGCATCGTGGCCGAAACCCGTGGCAACCCACTGGCCCTGCTGGAACTGCCCAAAGGCCTGACGGCCGAGGAATTGGCGGGTGGCTTCGGTCCGCCGGACGCTCGAGCGCTGATCGGGCAGATCGAGCAGACGTTCTTGCGCCGCATCGAGAAATTGTCGGGCCACACGCAGCAACTGCTGCTGACCGCCGCCGCCGAGCCGATCGGCGATGCGGCCTTGTTACTGCGCGCCGCCCAAAACTTGGGACTGCCACACGACGCCGCGGCCGGAGCGGAGGCTGCGGGGCTGATCGACGTCGGGACCCGGGTGCGGTTCCGGCATCCGCTGGTGCGTTCAGCCGCCTACCGGGCTGCGGGGCTGGTCGAGCGTCGGCGCGCGCACCGCGCGTTGGCGGAAGCCACCGACGGCAACGCCGATCCCGATCGTCGCGCCTGGCACCTTGCCATCGCCGCGACCGGCCCGGACGAAAGCGTTGCCGGTCAGCTGGAGCTGTCCGCCGAACGCGCCCAAGCCAGAGGCGGCATCGCGGCCGCCGCAGCATTTCTGGAGCGGGCAACCCAGTTGACCGCCGACCCGGCACGCCGGGCTGCTCGGGCGTTGGCCGCCGCCCAGGCCAAGCGTGATGCCGCCGCGTTCGACGCCGCCGACGAGTTGCTGAGGATCGCGGACTCCGGCGGTCCGGCGTCACTGGACCCTCTGCAGCGGGCCGGGCTCAGCCGACTCCGCGCCCAGATCGCGTTCGCCAGGAGCCGCAGTGGCGACAACGATGCCCCGACGGTCAGCGATGCCGCGGTCGGACTGCTCGAAGCCGCCCGCCAGCTGGCCACCCTTGACGTCACGCAATCCCGTGAGACGTATCTGGAAGCCGTGGGGGCGGCGCTGTTCGGTGGCCGACTGTGCCCGCACGGCGGTATACGCATGACGGCAGCCGCCGCGCGCCAGGCACCGCCCGGACCCCGTCCGGTGCGACCCGTCGACCTGCTTCTCGATGGCATCGCCATCCGGGCCACCGATGGTCATGCCGCCAGTCTCCCGACTCTGCGCGACGCGCTGACCTTGATCCACACCGAAGCCGAGCGCGGCAACGACGCCGTGATGCGTTGGTTCTGGCAGGCCTTCCCGATCGTGCAGGAATCGGCGGCACACGAACTCTGGGACGACGAAATCTGGCATCGGCTGGCCACTCATGCGGTGCGGCTGGCCCGCGACTCCGGCGCGCTCGCCGTCCTGCCACTTGCCCTGGTCTACCGCGCCGGCGTGCATGTTCAGGCGGGCGAATTTTCGGCGGCCTCGGCGTTGATCGAAGAAGCCGATGCCATCACGTCCGCCACCGGCTATGCGCCCGTGAAGTACCACTCGGTGTTGTTGGCTGCGCTGCGCGGCGACGAGTCCGAGGCGCTACGCCTCATCGAAGGGGCGCGTGCCGACGGCGTCGGCCGTGGCGAGGGTCGCGTGGTCGGCCTGACGAATTTCGCCACCGCCGTCCTGTACAACGGCCTGGGCCGCTACGAGGACGCGTGCACGGCCGCCCGCGAGGCCTGCCAGGACGAAGACCTCGGCTTGTTCGGCTGGTCCCTGATCGAACTCGTCGAGGCCGGCGCCCGTAGCGGCCGGCGAGAAACCGCGGCCGACGCACTGACCCAACTGGAAGAACGCACGACAAGCAGCGGAACCGATTGGGCCGCAGGAGTTTTGGCCCGATCCAGAGCGCTGCTCGTGGACGACGCCAAAGCCGAGACCTACTACCGCGAAGCGATTGACAAGCTCGGCAACACCAGGATCGCCGTCCATCTAGCCCGCGCGCATCTGCTGTACGGCGAATGGCTACGCCGCTGCAATCGGCGCGTCGACGCCCGCACCCAGCTGCACACCGCCCACGAGATGTTCGCCCGGATGGGAGCTGACGGGTTTGCCGAGCGCGCGCGGCGCGAGCTCCTTGTCACCGGTCGGAAGGTGGCAAAGCGCTCGGCCCCGGCCGGTGAGCTGACCGCGCAGGAGGCGCAGATCGCGAAGCTGGCCGGCGACGGCCTGACCAACCCCGAGATCGCCGCGCAGTTGTTCATCAGCACCCACACTGTCGAGTGGCATCTGCGCAAGGTGTTCGCCAAGCTCGGCATCAAGTCACGACGGCAACTGCGCGGGCAAGTCGACAGGCGTGGTGATGCCTGCGACTAAATACGCCGTGCCGTTCAATGGAGGGATCACGCGGTATTTAGGGGCGGTAGATTGCGCCTTTCGATGTGGCACCGACGCACGAGGGTGGTCACCGGCTACATCTACGGGAAAGCTGATTGATCGACGGGTGAACTGCCGACGAAGAATGTGCGTTGTGCGTGGCATATGCACCCACGTAGAATTGCGGCCACTGAGCTGGGTCCATTGCGCCGCCCCGGGGGGATCCTAATGAGCAACGCCACATCGGCCGCTCTGGATGGACGCTGCATATCAGAAGATCACCCATGGAGCATCATCGATTTCTCGGTGCCTAACGCGCAACTGGCGGGTGTTTTTGCAGGCTTTACAATACTAGCGATAACCACGATTTTGACCATGTCTATGCAGAATGGAGTGAGGAGCCGCATCAAAGAGGCGATTATCCTGCTCGGTTTGGCCATCGTCGTCCTTGGACAAGATGCTTATTTCTTCGGATTAGTTGCCGCTACGAAACCACCAGAATCTGACATAAATTTATCTACTTCTCCCGCCTCAGCGACAGGCAACGCTTTAACAACTGTTACGCCAGATGCGGCAATACATGCCCAACAGATTACGCAACAGGTTTGCGAAAGAGCGTGGTTGCAGTTTATGCCTGCAGCAGGAATGCTTGCGCTCGGCGTGGTAATTCTTGTCGCCGGCACTACTTGGATGATCGCTTGGCACCAACAGCCGGCAGACGGAACTCCACTTAGTGATCTGACGCGCTACGCCAATCGAGCCACCGCAGTTGTCATGCTCGGGGCGATGGCTTTTCTCATTTCCGACGCACTCAGTTTTATGGAGGAGATGAATGGCGAGCTGAATCAACTACATTCTTCAACACTGACCGAAGAACAGATAGCGGTCGCTGTCGCCGGGATTACTCTTTGCATTCTTGCTTTTTGGATAATCTACGATAAGAGTCGCAACAGGCAGCCTGGAGCCGTCGGTTCCAGCGATACTCGACACTGTCTCGAGCCCGAACCGGAATCAATATACAGAGCCGCGAAATGGACGATTATCTATCTTGCCTTGGCATTTATAATGGTCTTACTAGCGACTAGTCCACGGATACATACTTTCCCCAGTTATCTGATGTGGTGCGGAGTTGGCCTGTGCCTGCTGGGTCCAGGGATGGTTTTTACTATAATCGCGGTCTCAATGCCAGGCACGAATGGCAAATTGACCCAACGCATAATCGGTGCAGCGCGCCCAGGCGCCATCGTCCTCGCTATCGCACTCGGTGCGTTATTCTTTCTATCCGCAGATGAAACGTCCGGCCTCGTCTTTGACGATATCCAAAGCGTCTTAAGCAAATAACTTTCCGCCGGTCCTGAGTCATCGTTCGCGACCAGTATACCGTGCTACCCGAAACCGGGCATGAGCAATTCCTGAATTATTCTACGCAGAACATATACAACCGTCATACCGTCGCCGCTGTCACCGGGAAGGGACATGTGTCTAGATGCCCGCCTCTCAGCGACAGCGCTCTAACCGCCTCGCACCGACTTGACGCATCATTGCGCCGCCGCTGTGACCGGGAAGGGGCATATGTCTAGATGCCCGCCTCTCAGCGACAGCGCTCTGACCGCCTCGCACCGACTTGACGCATCATTGCGTCGCAGCTGTCACCGGGAAGGGGCATGTGCCTGTATGCCCGCCTCTCAGCGACACCGCCCCGACCGCCTCGCACCGACTTGACGCAGTCGCTGAGAGGCGGGCATACATACACATGATCTGACCCGAGTTGGGAGAACTTCGCGCGTTTCTCGAAGAGTGCTCAATGGACTGGATGCTCGCGCACATACCCGACACCGCTACGGACTGACTACGGACTCTCAAGGGTTCACCCCGACCATCGACCGGACCATGCTGAAGGTGCCAAGTAATCGGGAACTGGAAAGGCGTGCAATGAAGATTCTGGTCGTCGGCGGTACCGGGCTCATCGGATCGCAAGTGGTAGCCAACCTCACCGAGCAGGGACACGAGGCCGTTGCGGCGTCACCGAGTTCCGGTGTCAACAGCCTCACCGGCGAGGGCGTCGCCGACGCCATGGCCGGCGTCGACGCCGTCGTCGACGTGTCGAACTCGCCTTCCTGGTCCGACGAGGATGTGTTGAACTTCTTCACCACCTCTAGTCGCAACCTCCTGGAAGCGGAGCACGCAGCCGGTGTGCGCAACCACGTCGCGCTCTCGATCGTGGGCGCCGAGCGGGCCGGCGACAGCGGCTACATGCGGGGCAAGATCGCGCAGGAGAAGGTAATCGCGGAGTCGGGACGTCCGTACACGATCGTGCGAGCGACCCAGTTCTTCGAGTTCGTTGACGGCATCGCCGATTCGCTGGCCGACGGTGACACCGTCCGCGCGCCGAGCGGGGCGTTTCAGCCGATTGCCGCCGCGGATGTCGCCACAGCAGTGACCCGCGCGGCGACCAGCGAACCGGTCAACGGGGTCATCAACATAGCCGGCCCGGAGAAGGCCGGCATGGACGATTTCATCCGGAACCGGTTTGCCGCAACTGGTGACCCGCGGGAGGTAGTGACCGACCCGGCGGCGCAGTATTACGGCGCGGAGCTGGGCGAGGGCACCATCGTCCCGATCGAGGGCGAAGAAGTGACTATCTACGAGACCCGATTCGCCGACTGGATGGCCTCACAGGTGTCCAGCGGCGCTCGTTAGCCATGGAACTGAATCAGCCATGGAACTGATCGATCACACTGCCGTCGTCACCGGCGGAACGGCGGGCATCGGGCTGGAATCGGCCCGACTGCTCGCCAGCGAGGGCGCCGCCGTCATCATCTCGGGCCGTGACCCGGTCCGCGGCGAGCGGGCCGTCGAGGCCATTGGTGCAAACGCTCGGTTCGTCCAAACCGACATGGCCGACGCCGACTCGGTGACCGCGCTGGTTCAGCAGTGCGGCGAGGTAGACATCATCGTCAACAACGCCGCGAGTTTTCCCTCGGCGCTGACGGTCGATCAGGACCTGGGCTCATTCGAGACGATGTTCGACACGAACGTTCGGGGCGCATATTTCCTGGTAGCCGGGCTGGTGCCGGCCATGCTGCAGCGCGGCAAGGGCAGCATTGTCAACGTCACCACCATGGTCGCTTCCAAAGGAGTACCGGGGGCCTCCGGTTACAGCGCTTCCAAAGCGGCCCTGGAATCCCTCACCCGGACATGGGCCGCCGAGTTCGGAGCCAGTGGGGTGCGGGTGAACAGTGTGGCACCCGGCCCGACCCGTACGGCCGGCGTCGAAGCCGCATGGGGTGACGTCAACGAGGAACTGGGCAAGGCGCTGCCGCTGGGCCGAACCGCGTATGCGGCCGAGATTGCCGAAGCGGTGCTGTTCCTGAGTTCCCCTCGGGCCAGCTTCATCACCGGTTCGACATTGCACGTGGATGGCGGTGGCTCCGCGGTCTGATCAGGCTATGCAAGCTGTGCCGATTAAGCGATGGCGCGCACGACGCCCATCGCCACCGCACCCCAACTCGGTGGCACCACCAATCGGCCGACCACCACACCCTGGCCGACCGCCAGCTTCATGTCGGGCTGCGCCGGCAGCTTAGGCCGCGCCGAGGCACCGGAGGAGGTCATGCTCCGCGAGGAGCTGATCGCGGAGGCAAACAGACTCATCGGTGACACGAACTTGCACTGGCGTAGCAACCTGGTGATACCGGAGGTGACCGCGGCCGATCGGACCGGTCCCGCCAGGCTTCGTAGGGCCTGGGGCACCGCGGGCATTCCCGGGGCCAGCATCGCCGGCATGCCGTCGTCCTCGTCGGAACCCATCAGCGCGGGCATGTTGTAGCCCAGCGCTGGTGGGGCCAGCGTCGGCAGGGTGGCAGCCACAGCCGAGGCCGCCGCGTAGCGGTACATCGCCGCGGCGTCCTGTGCCCACATCTCGCCGTAGTCGGCTTCCAGCGCTGCGATCTCCGGGGTGGATTGCCCCGTGGAATTCGTGGCACTCAGCAGCGCCACGCGGGCCCGGTTGGCATCGATGACCGAGGGTGCCACCGTGGCCGCGAGCGCGTCGTCGAAGGCGCCGGCTGCGGCCCTGGCCTGCCCGGCGATCTCCTCAGCCTGGGTGGCGGTGCGGGTCAACCAGCGCAGATAGGGAGCGGCGGCATCCGACATCGCATCTGCCGCGCAGCCTTGCCAGCCGTCGGCGGCCAGTGCTGCGACGGTCGACCGGTAGGCGTTGACGGTGCCAAAGAGTTCGTCAGCCAGCCGGTCCCACGCGTGCGCGGCCTCGAGCATCGACCGCGATCGGGAGCCGGCGTGCATCCGGCCGGAATTGACCTCTGGGGGAAGCGCGCCGAAATCCATCCTGGGTCACCTCCCCCTGACCAGCCGTTCTAGACCTTGTTTACCTTCCGTTCACTTTAGGTTAATGCATTGTTGTGCCGATATCTCGAAAGCTGACGAAATTCACACCAAAGGCCTACCGAAACGTGACCTCACCGCTAGGGGGAGCGCCTCAAGCGAGCTGGTCTCGGCGCACCGCTTCCTGGGCCAGTTGCACGCGGGAGGTGTAGCCCAACTTGGTGTACATGTGCGTCAGGTGCGCTTGGACCGTGCGCGGCGAGATGAACAGACGTTCGGCGATGTCCTTGTTCGCCAGCCCCTCGCTCACCAGGCGCGCGACCTCGAGTTCGGTCGGAGTCAGTGCCGCCCATCCGGCGCCCGGCCGCTTGCGTTCACCACGCCCGCGCAGCGCATAGCTGATCGCCTCATCGCTCGACAGCTTCGCACCCTCCGACCATGCGACTTGAAAGTCGTTGTCTCCCATACTGTCACGACAGAAATCCACGGCAACCCGGTAGGCCTCGCGGTACATCGGGAAGCGGAATTCGCCGGTGCGGGCGCGGATCGCATCGGCGGCACCGAACAGCCGGGCCGCGTCCGCTTGGCTATTGCCGTCAGCCGCCAGCCTGCCGAGGATCTCCAAGGCAGTCGGCACCCCGAGCCGACCAGCGGCCTCCGACAGCGCGTGCCGGGCATCTCGGCGAGCTTGGTCGTAGTTACCGCGGTCCATCGCGACGTATGCGCGAATGATCAGCGCCCACATCCTGTGCCAGCCGGCCAGGGTGGCGACGCCTTCGTCCGCGAATTCCTGCGCCTTGGCCAGGTCACCGTAAAGATGCGCACACAGAGTCACAGCACTGATCGCCACCGTCCCACGGTGGACGCCAGGATGCGCCCAGACTTTCGTGGCGACTTCGTGGGCGGTGGCACGATCACTGTCGGCTACGGCAGCCATGGCCACCACGGTCGCCGCCGCGAGTTCCAACATGTCGTCGAGTTCTGCCCCAGCCGTCATCGCCGCGCGGCCGACGTCGTGCGCTTCGGCAATATCGCCGCGGTAGAACAGCGTGCAACCGAGGCTGACCAAGCACAACATCATGCCGACCATGTCGCCGTCGGATTCACAGTCGGTTACGACGGCGCGGAAGGTTTCGACGGCGCCGTCCAGATCCGCGCAAAACATCTGAGACATGCCTAGGCTCCAACGGCACAGGTGCTCGCTCAGCCAGTCGCCGAGAGCACCAGCCAACTCGGCCCCTTCGCCACCTAGTGCGTTGGCGGCTACCGGGTCACCGGCCATGGCCGCGAAATAGGCTTGCCGACCCAGGATTTGACACAGCCTCCAGTCGTCGCCCGCCAGGCGGACCAATTCGCTCGCTTCGGCCAGATAACCTGCGGCCGAATCGAAGTCGAGGATGGCGATGCATCCGCAGGCAGTCAGAATCCTGGCCAGTAGTGCCGAATCATCTAGCCCGCGGGCGATTTCGAGCGCATGATGCACCTGCTCGACGTTTTCCGCTGTTGCGGTCAATGATTTCAGCATCGCGTAGTCGGCTATCGCGCGTACTCGTATTGCCGGGTCAACTGCGTCAAGATCCGGTTGGGCGAGGATCGAATCGAACCAAGCCAGCCCCTCCCGCAGCCGTCCGCGACCTTCCCAGAGCGGTTGCAGCGACGATGCCAGCTGCAAAGCCTTTGTCACGTCCCGGTTTTCACTGCTGTAATTGAACGCGGCGCGCAGGTTGTCGATGTCGGCTTCGAGTCGCGCGGCGTGATGCCGAAAGTCGTTGCGCGTCGGCGCATCCAGCGCGGCGGCCAGACCGGTGTAATGGTCGCGATGCCTGGCGCGCACCACCTTGGCTTCACCGGACTCGTTCAGCTTCTCCAGCGCATAGGCGCGTATGGTTTCCAGCAAGCGGTAGCGGGTCCGGTCGGCGACGTCATCGGCCTGGACCAGTGATTTGTCTACCAACAGGGTCAACTGGTCGAGCACTTGATAGCGCTGCACACCCTCCCCACCGCATATCGTCACGGCGGAATCCAGGTCGAAGCTCCCGGCGAACACACCCAGCCGGCGGAACAGGGCGCACTCGGCGTCGGTGAGCATTGAGTGCGACCAGTCCACTGAGGCGCGCAAGGTCTGCTGGCGCCGTACGGCGGTCTGCGCGCCGCCGGTGAGCAGCAAGAAACGATCTTGCAGGCTGTCGCGGATGTCGGCCGCCGACATCGCGCGCATCCGGGCGGCAGCGAGTTCGATGGCTAGCGGCATGCCATCGAGGCGGCTACAGATCTCGGCAACCGCCTGCGCATTGCTCTCGCTGACGAGGAAGTCAGGGCGCACCAGTCGGGCCCGATCGCTGAACAGCTCGACGGCCTCGTCGGCCAGCGGTAGCGAGGGCACCTGCCAGTTCACCTCTGCGGCCGTGTGCAGCGGCTCGCGGCTGGTAGCCAACAGCCGCAGGGCGGGGCAACGGCTCAACAAGACGGCAACCAGCGTCGCGGCCGCCTCCAGGAGGTGCTCGCAGTTGTCCAGCACGATCAGCACGGCACGGTCGGCGATGCGTGCGGCCAGCACGTCGACGATCGCGCGGCCCGCCTGATCATGCAATCCCATTGCTTTGGCAACCGCCGCCTCGACGAGACCGGGGTCGGCTGTGGAGGCCAGGGGGGCCAGGTCGACGTAGTGGACCCCGGCGTCCGCCTCCTCGGCCATTCGCGCTGCCAGCTCAATGGCCAGGCGGGTCTTGCCCACGCCGCCCGCGCCGGTCAATGTGACCAACCGGTGCAGGCCGAAAAGTCGCCGTAGCTCCGCGATTTCGTCGCCACGCCCGACGAATCTCGTCAGCGGTGTCGGAAGCAGCGGTGTTACAGCGCTATTCGAGGACCGCAGCGGCGGGAAATCGGTGCGCAGGTCGGGGTGGCACAGCTGCAGGATGCGTTCGGGCCTGGTCAAGTCGCGCAGCTGATGGCTGCCCAGATCAGTAAGCCAGGCCCCAGGCGGTAGGTGGTCGACCACCAACTGCTCGGTGGCGGCGGTCAGCACCGTCTGCCCGCCGTGGGCCAGGTCGCGCACCCTGGCGGTCCGGTTGATGGTGGGCCCGACGTAGTTGGCATCATCACGCAGCTGAACCTCGCCGGAATGCAAGCCAATTCGCAGCCGAAGCGGCGCCAGCGGCGCGCGTTGCAACGCCAACGCACACGCTGCGGCGTCGCTGGCGCGGCTGAAGGCGATGACAAAGCTATCGCCCTCCCCTTGCTCCACCGGACGCACGCCGTCGTGAGCCCCCACCAGTCGCGACAACGTCGCGTCCAGGCGGGCCACCGCTGCCGTCATCTCGGTAGGGCGGCTCTGCCACAGACTGGTGGACCCTTCGACGTCAGCCAGCAGCAACGTCACGGTTCCGGTCGGCAGTTCGCTCACGCCCAGCTCGCTCCAGTCCATCGGCGGCGTGTCCGCGCGGGGATCAGATTCACCCATGCTAGCCAGACTGCCTACTGCCGGCCCCGTTCAACATCAGCGCAAATGCGTATAAATCCGCTAGCCGAGCGCGCCTGGCGAATTACGCGATCTGACCAATGCTCTTCGACCATTCCCGCCCGCATTCTCGGTTGACCGGACAAACAAAGGGAGACCGATGACTCAACAGTTTTGCGAAGCCGCGGTAGGCGCCGTCCTAGCCGGACACCACGACCCTCGCTTTACCGATCTGGCGGCCGCGCTTGCCGACGAGATCGAGACCGGCGGCGAACTCGGCGCGGCGATCGCGGTGGACATCGACGGCGAGCTGGTCGTCGACGTGTGGGGTGGATACGTCGACCGCGCCAAGACCCGCCAGTGGAACCACGACACCATCGTCAACGTCTTCTCCAGCACCAAAAACATCACCTCGCTCGCCGCGCTGCTGCTGATCGACCGCGGCGACCTCGACCCCTACGCTCCCGTCGCCGCCTACTGGCCCGAGTTCGCCGCGAACGGAAAGCACGATATCCAGGTGCGCCACGTGTTGAGCCACACCTCGGGAGTATCGGGTTGGGAACTGCCATTCACCATCGAGGAGGTCTACGACTGGGACAAGGCCGCCGCGCACCTGGCCGCGCAAGCGCCCTGGTGGGCACCGGGCACCGCTTCCGGTTACCACGTCATGACGAGCGGCCACCTCATCGGAGAGATCGTCCGCCGCATCACCGGCCAGACGTTGAAAGAATTCGTGCGGCAAGAGATTGCGGCACCACTGGGTGCCGACATTCAGATCGGAGCGCGGCCCGAGGACGATAGCCGTATCGCCGAGCTGATCCCCCCGCCTTCGTTGGACGTACCGCTGGACGCGGTGCCGGAAGACCATCCGATGCGCAAGACGTTCGGAATGCTGGCGCCGAATTCCGAAGCCGCACTGACGGCCCAGACCACCGCCTGGCGACGCGCGGACATCGGCGCGGCCAACGGCCACGGCAACGCCCGCTCACTGGTACGGGCCTTGTCGGCAATCTCGCTGAACGGCAGGGCAAATGGGGTTCAGCTGCTCAGACCCGAAACCGTCGAGTTGATTTTCGCCGAGCAGGCCGATGGCATCGATCTGGTACTGGGGATGCCTGCCCGATGGGGAATCGGCTTTGCGTTGCCCAAACCCGAAGCGGTACCCGACATTCCGAATGGGCGGATCTGCTACTGGGGCGGCTGGGGCGGCTCGGTGGTAGTCATGGACGTTGAGCGCCGGATGACGTTTGCCTATGTGATGAACAAGATGGGTCAGGTCACCTCTGCTGGATCGGAGCGGACCCAGAAGTACACCCGGCTGCTCTACCAAGCCCTCGCGCGGACCTGTCCAGCCGATGCAGACCCACGACGGTGACGATACCGACCAAAATCAAACCGTCCCAGACCAATCCGTCGACGTTCAAACGGTGCGCGAGACTCATCAAAGCACCGACGGCGAGGTTGCCGAGCAGTATTCCGACGCCGACGATCGTGCTGTAGAACCCGTAGTGCGTGGCCACCAGGCGGTTCTCCGAAAGGGTTACCACCGTTCGCATTTCGAAGGGAAACACCGCCGCCGAAGCGGCCGCGAGCAGGCTGGCCGATAGCAGCAACGCGGCTATCCCAGTTGCCGTGCCAGCCGCCACGCCGAACCGCTGTCCGTTCGAAACCAATGCCAGCGGCGCGAAGGAACACGTCAGAAGTACCGCTCCGACAACCAGGCTGCGTCCGGCTTCCCAGCGCTCGGCAAACCACCCGGTGATCCGCAGCTGGCCGGCAATCGCGACCAGTCCGGACACCGCGAACATCGCTGCCACCAGCACCGATTGCCGGCCCGGCACTAACCGCGCGGCCTGCAGCGGAAGTGCTAGATAGATCTGGAACGTCAGGACATAGGCACCGGTCATCGCCGCGGCGAAACCCAGGAACCGTCGGTTGCCCAGCACCGTGCGCCAGTCATGGGAGATGGAGCTGCGTTCGGCATCGGCGTCGATCTCGTGCTGCGGCAACGCCAACAGCTGCGCGACGGTCAGCACGGCGAACACCGCGGCCGCGCCCAGCACCGTCGCCCGGAAGTCCAGGGTCAATAGCGCCAGCCCGAGCATCGGACCCAACAGGATCCCGGCCTGATAGAAGATATTGAATACCGCGAACGCCTCGACTTCGCGGTCGCCGGCTTCCGCGGCCACGTAGGCGCGTACCGCGGGATTGAACAGCGCACCGGCGAAACCCGTTGCCGCCGAGGCGATTATCAGGCTGGGCAAGGACTGCGCGACCGCCAGCAGCACGAAGCCGCCGGTGCGCAACAGACATCCCGCCACGATCAGCGGTTTGTAGCCGAACCGATCCGCAAACGTGCCGCCGACAAAGAACATGCCCTGCTGAGCAAAGTTGCGCACCCCCAATACCAGGCCGACCGCCCACGCCGCCAAGCCAAGCGGGCCGGCGAGATAGTCGGCGAGGTAGGGCATCAGCATGTAGAAACCGACGTTGATGCCGAATTGGTTGACCATCAGCACCCGGCTGGGATGGTTGAAACTGCGGAACTGAGCCAGAAAGCTCATCACGCCACCGCCCGGATCGGGTTGACCACCGAGGTGGTGCGCGTCCAGTGGCTGACGACCGCATCGCTCGGCGAAGCGATCTCGTCGGGGTCGGTGGGCGGTGGCCCACCTAACAGGCCGTTTTCGTTGCAGTAATCGTCGTTGTAGATGGTGTCGAAGTACCGTTGCGGGCCGTCCGGGAACACCGCGGCAATGGTGGTGTCGACGGGTAGGGTGCGCGCCGCCCAGCCGGCAACGAGTGCCACTGCCCCGACACTCCACCCGCCACTGGCGTAGTGGGTGATCGCCATGTTGCGTGCCGCCCACACGGCCTCTTCCGGAGCCACCCAGTGCACTTCGTCAAACGCGTCGTAGTCGACGTTGCCGGGATAGATGCTCGAACCAAGTCCGCGCATCAGCCGACTCGACGCGGGCTGACCGAAGATGGTGGATCCGATGGTGTCCACGCCGATCAGCCGCATCTGCGGGTTGAATTCCCGCAGCACGCGCGCTACACCGGCCGAATGGCCGCCGGTACCCACCGAGCACACCAGGACGTCGACACGTCCGAGCTGGACCGCGAGCTCCAGCGCCAGCGAACCGTAGGCGTCAACATTGTCGGGATTGCCGTACTGGTTGGGGTTCCACGCGCCGGGCTCGGCGGCCAGTAACTGCGCGACCCGATCCTTGCGCGCCTGCTGCCAACCACCTACCGGATGTGGCTTGGTGACCACGTCGACGCGGGCACCGTAGGCGGTCAGCATGCGCGCAATAATCGGCTCCAACCCGGGGTCGGTAACCAGGGTGACGGGATGCCGATACACGTTGCCCGCCAGGGCCAACCCCAAACCCAGAGTGCCGCTAGTCGATTCGATGATCGCGGCACCGGGCGTGAGGTCGCCGCGGGCGCGGGCGCGTTCGACCATGTGCAGCCCGGGACGGTCTTTCATACCGCCGGGATTGAATCCTTCCAATTTCGCCCAGAATCCGCGATCGGCAGCGCCAACCGGGCTGGTACGTCCCGACACCCACAGCACCGGCGTATTGCCGACCATGGTGCCGGGATGGCGGTTTCGGCTGGGAACGAGTTGAAATGGCTCTTCGACGCCACGGTAACGGTTCCGGCGGGGACGCACCGAGGCGAGGTGTGATCGGCTGGGGACGGACAGGTCATAATTCATTTCTTCTCATCGCTTCTGCTTCGAGGCCGGCGCTGTGCGCGGCATGAAAGTGGGTCAGCGGTCACCGAACGCGTGGCGAATCGCCACTACGACCTGACGCTGACCAGTCAGCGACGAGCCAGGCAGTAACGCGTCAATAGATCCTGGCCGGAGCGCGGTAAGCCCAGCACACCCGGTGGGCCGCGCCCGGCCGCCGGCCCGGAACCGGTGTCGAGATGCGGGCCGGCGGGGACCGTGTCGACCGCGTTAGGAGCGAAAAGCGTTGCGTCCGAACGTGGCAGGGGCAGGGCCGCGATGTCCAGCGGGCACGAAGCTTTCAAGTCGTTGGCGAAGTGCGCGTGATCGGCGTTGACGGCGAACTCGCCACCTACCACCGCGGCCAGCGGATGATCCGGATGAGCGGTCTGCCGATGCGGTTGGTGGTGCCAGCATTGGTTCAGCACCAGGACGACCAGGAATGTCGCGGCGATCACGAACCGTAGCCAGGTCGCCCGCTGGTCAGTCATGCGGCCACTGTATACCCCCTATGGGTATCTGGCAACGGCTGCGGCGCTCGAAACGGCGCTCTTAGCCAAGTTGCGATATGCCCGATACCTGAGCAGTCTGGAAGACGGCTTTTGACCGATGGACTCGAGACAAGGAGCGATTTATGCCGGTAGGGCCGACGAGCGGTAACCACGCCGACGGGCCACTTCTGGACCGGCGCGGCTTCATCGCCGCCGGAGTTGCAGGTGCCTTCGCACTGGCCGCATGCGGTAAATCCAAGAACCCGTCATCGCCGATGTCCGCCGCGATCAACGCAGCAGAGGCCACCCGTCCACACAGTGGCCGCACCGTGACCGCCAGCTTGGCTCCACAGCCCGCAAAGGTCGATATCGGCGGGCCGATCGTGGACACGCTGGCTTACGGTGACACCATCCCGGGCCCGCTGATCAGGGCCACCATCGGCGACGAGGTCGTCGTCTCGGTTACCAACAAACTCGACCATCCGACGTCGGTGCACTGGCACGGAATCGCGCTGCGCAACAACATGGACGGTGCCGAACCAGCCACCCCCAATATTGCGGCCGGCCAAGACTTCACCTACCGGTTCTCGGTCCCGGACTCCGGCACCTACTGGGCCCATCCGCACACCGGCCTGGACGGCGACAAAGGCCTCTATCTTCCATTCATCGTCGACGATCCGACCGAGCGAGGTCACTATGATGCCGAATGGATTGTCGTCCTTGATGATTGGACCGACGGCGTGGGGAAATCCCCACAACAGCTTTACGACGCGCTGACCAACCCCAATAAGCCACCTATGCAAGCGCCGCCCAGCACCACTGCACCCCCGCCATCTTCTTCGCCGACCAGCACGAGCCGACCCTCCCCGAATGGCAGCACCACCACGACCACCACGACTACCGGGCCGAGTCCGATGCCCGGGATGCCCGGGATGTCGGGTGGTGCCGTCGGTACCAGCGATCTGCTGGGCGGGGACGCCGGAGACATCGCCTATCCCTACTACCTGATCAACGGACGAATTCCCGAGGCGGCCACCACCTTCAACGCAAAGCCGCGCCAGCGGATCCGCATCCGCATCATCAATACCGCTTCAGACACCGCGTTCCGCGTCGCGTTGGCGGGGCACTCGATGACCGTGACACACACCGACGGTTATCCGGTTGTTCCGACCCAGGTCGACGCGTTGCTGATCGGCATGGCCGAGCGTTACGACGTGATCGTGACCGCGGCCGACGGTGTCTTCCCGCTGGTCGCGTCGGCCGAAGGTAAGAACGCCGTGGCCCGCGCCTTGCTGTCGACCGGCAAGGGCAACCCGCCGGACCCGCAGTTCCGACCAAACGAACTCACCAAACGAGTCGGCACCGTCGATATGTTCACCGCCGTGACCACAGCCAATTTGGGTCGTCCCGATCCGAACCTCGACCTGCCGGTGGTGCTCGGCGGCACGATGGCGAAATACGACTGGACGATCAACGGCGAGCCCTACAGCAGAACCAAGCCGCTGCACGTGCGGGAGGGCCAGCACCCGACCCTGACCTTCGACAACGCCACCATGATGTGGCACCCAATTCACCTGCACGGCCACACGTTTCAGGTGATCAACTCCGACGGTGCACTCGGCGCCCGTAAGGACACCGTCATCGTGCTGCCCAAGAAGAAGCTACGCGCGGTGCTGCTCGCCGATAACCCGGGGACATGGGTTATGCACTGCCACAACACTTATCATCAGGAAGCCGGCATGATGACGCTACTTGACTACGTGTTCTGACCGCTGAAGAACTCCAACAGCAAGTCGTTGACCGTCGCTGACTGTTCGATCTGCGGGCAGTGACCCGCGTCGTCGACGACAACCGAGCGTGCGTCGCGGATTTGGCCGGCGATCTCGGCCGCCCACCCGGGCGGCAGCAATTTGTCACCACGGCCCTCGACGACCAGTGTCGGCACGCGGATCCGTTCGTAGGCCCGTGTACTCGACGGCACCGGCACCGATGGGGCGTTGGGGCGGCGAAAACGCGCCGCTGCCACCGCTTCCCACGCCCCCGGCGCGGTGCTCGACTTGTAGCGACGCCACACAAAGTCCTCGTCGGCGGGGTACCGGGGGTCGTGGAACAGCGCCGTGACGATGTTTCGCATCGCCGGCAGGGTGGCGTCGTACTGCTGCAGCGCGTCGAAGTGGTGATTCTGCTGGATCTCCCCGCCTCCGCAGATGATCGCAAGGCTACGTACCGGGAGCAGCGGCGCATCCGACGTCGCATCGGTGAGCAAGTTGATGGCGCCCATTGAGTTTCCGGCGAAGTGCGCCAACCCGACCCCGAGAGCCTCGCAGAATCGCGCCACGTGACGGATCCGCATCGCCCGGCTGTTGACGAAATCGATGACCTTGGCGGACTGGCCGAAGCCCAGTTGATCCGGTGCGAGCACCCGGTAGCGGGCAGCCAGTGCGGCGATGTTGCGCTCCCAGCCCAGTTCGGCGCTGGCTCCGAACTCGCCACCGTGCAGCAGCACCACCGCATCACCCTGGCCGGCTTCCAGATAACTCGTTACCAGACCGTCGATTTCGATGGTTCTGCGGTGCACCTCCATCACTTGATCGCGATCGGATTCACCGGGGACCCCACGGCGCCGGTAAATCTCAGCGGTGGCGCGATGAGCTGGAATTCGTAGACGCCGTCGGCGGCGCAGTCTTCGGCCAGGGCGGTGAGGTCCCAGTACTCACCCAGCATCAGGCCCATATCGCGCAGACAAAGTAGGTGAAACGGCAGGAACAGGCCCTCGACGCCGGACACCGGATCCTCGACCTGCAGGTTATCGGCAGCCACCGCGGCCACCTCGTTGTCGTGCAACCACTGCGCGCAGCGCCAGTCCAAGCCGGAGTACGGCTCGACCTTGTCGCCGGTCGCGAGAAACCTTGTCCACCAACCGGTCCGGACCAGCACGATATCGCCACGTTCGACCGTGACCCCCTGCGCCCGCGCCACATCGTCGAGTTCTGCTGGTGTGATCGGGTTTCCGTGCTCGAGGAACACTTCCGCGCCCCGGTGGCGCACCAGGTCGAGCAGCACGCCGCGGGAGGTGATCCCCTTGACGTCGACCTTGTCGATGCCGCAGTGGAAGGCACCCAGGCTGGTCACCGAGTCCGCCGGAAAACCGTTGTACAGCTGATCTTCGTAATACACGTGGGACAGCGCGTCCCACTGTGTTGCCGCCTGGAGCGGCATGATGACCATGTCGTCGTTGAAGCGGAACGGGTTGTCGGTGAGGTAACCGCTCAGTTGTGCCGCCGTCGGGTTCTTTTCCCACCCCGGTCCGTACCGCGTCAGCGAGCTGGCATCGCCACCGTCGACGGTCATCACATGAATGGGATTGTGCCGGAAACCGAAGGCGCCCTGCGGTCCTGACGAGCCGAAGTCGACCCCCAGCGGGAAGACCTTGCCGTGCCGGACCAAACCCGCGGCCTGCCGCACCTTCTGCGGGGTGATGAAGTTCAGGGTGCCGAGTTCGTCGTCGTCACCCCACCGGCCCCAATTGCTGAGATCTCGAGCGACCCGGCGAAAGTCGGTCATGTTGGCCATCAGGGCCGCCCTTCCTCAGTCAGGTCGAGGAGGTCACGGGCGATGGCAGCACCCACGTTTCCGCCGTCGACCCAAAGCACCTGGCCCGAAATATAGCTTGCTGCCTTGCTGTTCAGGAACAGCAGTACCGCGGCCTGCTCCGCGGGGTCGGAAACCCGGCCGAGTGGCTTGGAAATGCCTTCGAGGTACTCGGGTCCGTATGCGGTGCGCAACTGGTCAAGGATCGGGGTCTCCGTGACCCCGGGACCGGTGCAGTTGATCCGGATGCCGCGCGCGCCCAGCTCGATAGTGCTGCGCATCGTGTAGAGGATGATCGCTTCCTTGGCGAGTTGGTAGCCGGCTCCCAACGTATCCCGGTGCCGCTCACACCATTCGATGCCCTCGGCCATCGTCGTGGTGTGCAGCAACGGCGCGACCTCCCGCTGATGCTCGCGGTAGCCCGCGGCCGCGAGCGAGGAAACGCTCACGATCGACGATCCCGCAGGCATCGCCGGAATCAGCGCCTCGGTGAGGTGGCGTAGGCCCAGGAAGTTGATCGTGACGACCAGCAGCGGATCGCCGATTCCCGAGGAGACGCCCGCGACGTTGAACAGCACGTCGACGGGCCCGGCTATAGACGCGACGGCCTGATCGATCGATGCCGGATCGGCCAGGTCGACCTCGCGAAAGTCGTTGATATCCAGCGCTGGCCGGCGTTTGTCCAGCCCGATGACTTCGGCACCGAGTTCGGTGAGCTGGTGCACCACGTGTGCGCCGATGCCGGATGCGCATCCGGTCACCACCGCCCGGCGACCGTCGTAGCGCCACAGCTCGTCGATAAACGCCAATGCCTAGCCCTCGGCCTGATCTTTCAACCGTTGCGCCGCCTGGACACGGCCCTCGTTGATCTCGGCCATCGCTTCGGGAATCTCGCTTGCGGTGAACTTTCCGCCACGTCCGGTCGGCAGGCCGCCGAACGAGTAATGCTCGTCGAACGGCGGGATGGTCGATTCGGGCCGCCGCGCTTCCACCTTCTCGATCACCGGCGCCAACCGAACAGCCTTGTCGGCCACCGCCTTTGCGTCGCGTTCGATGAACTCCGGCAGCACCTCTTTGCCCATCAGCTCGATGGACTCCATGGTGCCCTCGTGGCTGCGCGGGTTGAGTAGCAGGATGATCTCGTCCACTCCGCTTTCCTCGTAGCCGCGCAAAAACTCCCGCACGGTGGCCGGCGAGCCGATCGCGCCGCGGCCGGGACCGTAAGCCAGGGTGGGATCCTTCTCGACCTCCTCCAGGTAGCGGTCCCAGACTCCGGTGCGCCCCGGCGTGTGCACCCCGGTCATGTAGTAGTGCATGATCCCGAACGAGAAGAACCCGCCGCCCTTACCAAGGCGTTCGAGCGCCAGATCGTCAGTCTTGGCGACCATCATCGACAGGTCACCGCCGATGGCCAGGATGTTCGGGTTGATCTGCGGAGTGACCGGGACCCCATTCTCCTCGAACTCTTTGTAGTAGCCGTTGACCCGTTCGGTCAGCGGGCCGGGGCCGGTATAGGCGAAACTCAAGGCGCCGATGCACTTTTGGGCCGCCATCTGCACGCTGGCGGGCCTGGTGCAGGCCACCCAGACCGGCGGGTGCGGCTTCTGCAGCGGCTTGGGAATGACGTTGCGGGCCGGCATCTCGATGTGTTCACCCTTGAAGCCGGAGAAGGGTTCCTCGACCATGCAGCGGATGGAGACCTCGAGGGCTTCCTCCCACTGCGCGCGCTTGTCGGCAGGGTCGATGTTGAAACCGCCGAGTTCACCGACGGAGGAGGACTCACCGGTGCCGAATTCGACTCTGCCATTGGACATCAGGTCCAGGGTGGCGATGCGCTCGGCAACTCGGGCGGGGTGGTTGACCGCGGGTGGCAGGTGCATGATGCCGAACCCCAACCGGATGTCCTTGGTGCGCTGGCTGGCTGCGGCCAGGAACATCTCCGGTGCGGTGGAGTGACAGTATTCCTCGAGGAAGTGGTGCTCGGTGAGCCACACGGTGGAAAACCCGGCCTTGTCGGCGGCCTCGACCTCGTCGAGGCAGTCCTGCAACATCTGTCGCTCGTCGTCGGGCACCCATGGTCGTGGCAGGGCGAACTCGTAGAACAGCGAAATCTTCATCTGCTACCTCCTATGGGAATTAAGGGTCTGGATGGCTTTTTGTTCGGCAATGGATTTCGCGGCGACGAAGCCGAAGGTCATGGCGGGACCGATGGTCGCACCGGCGCCGGCATAGCTGCGGCCCATCACCGGCGCCGATGTATTGCCCACCGCGTACAGGCCCGGCACCAGCGTGTCGTCCGGCCGCAGCACGCGGGCGAACTCGTCGGTGCGCAGACCTCCGGAGGTACCCAGGTCACCGAGCACGATGCGAAACGCGTAGTACGGCGGCTCCCCCAGCGGGTAGAGGTTGGGATTGGGCAGCGTCGGGTCACCGTAGTAGTTGTCGTAAACGCTGTCGCCCCGGTTGAAGTCGTCGTCGTGGCCGTTGCGGGCCAATTCGTTGAATCGGCCGGCGGTGGCCCGAAGGTGCTGCGCCGGTACGCCGATCTTGGTGGCCATCTCGTCCCACGTCTGGGCGGCCTTGACGACGCCGGATTCCAGCCAGGCCTTGGGAACCTTGCGCCCGGTGGGCACCGGCGCACCCGGGATCTTCGGTATCGGCAGATGCCCCCCGACGACATAGCGATTGAAGGACCGGTGGTCGGTGATCAGCCAGCACGGGATGTGCGTGACACCGGTCTTTTGGCCCTCGATCATGGCGTGACCGAAGTCCATGTAGGGCGCGGCTTCGTTGATGAACCGCTTGCCGTCGCCGTTGACGATGAACTGCGCCGGCATCATCCGTTCGTTGAGCATGAATTGCATTCGCCCGTCGGGCCATTGGATGGCCGGGAACCACCATGCCTCATCCAGGAGGTCGGCGGCGGCTCCCACTTGCTGGCCGGCCCGGATACCGTCCCCCATCGCGGCCGGGTTGCCGAAGCTCCAGTCCTGATCGATCGCCGGTTGAAACTCCTTGCGCCAGGTCATGTCATGGTCGAAGCCACCGGAGGCCAGAATTACCCCGTGCCGGGCGCCGACCCGTTGCTGTCTGCCACCTCGGTCGACGAGCGCGCCGCTGACCGATCCGTCGGCGTCGGTCAGCAATTCGACCATCGGCGTGTCCAGCCAGAGCGGAATCCCACAGTCTTTCACAGCAAGTCGCAGCCGTGCGGCCAGCGACTGACCGATCGCGGCCATCCGCTCGCCGAATACCCTGGCACGCACCATCCGCGAAACCAGTTTCACCAGTACGCCTTTGCCGGCCCAAGACTGCCGGATGCGGTAAAACGAGCGCAACTCCTTGGGGCCCAGCCAGCTTCCCTTCGGCGCCAGCGCCAGCGGTTGCAGCAGTTTCTGCTCGTCGTCGCCGAGCACGCGCAGGTCAATGGGCGGCACGTTGATCGTGCTGCCGAGCTCAGAACCGCCGGGCAGTTCCGGGTAGTAGTCGGCATACCCTGGCTTCCAAACGAATTCGAGCCACGGGCTGAGCCCTTCCAGGAACTCCAGCATCTGGGGCGCCGAGTCGACATATTGGCGCAGCCGTGCGTCGCTGACCAGACCGTCGGTGATCTGCCGCAGGTACTCGAACACGCCGTCGCTGGACGGCGCGTAGCCCGCTCTACGTTGCGCGGGCGCATTCGGGACCCAGATGCCCCCGCCGGACAGCGCGGTGGAACCACCATAGTGTGACGACTTTTCGATGATCAGCGTGTCCAAGTCGGACGCCTTCGCCGTCAACGCGGCGGTCATGCCGCCGCCGCCGGACCCAACCACGAGCACGTCAACCACGTGGTCGAAATCGCCAGTAGCCGAACTCATGCCGGCACCGCCGTACGGATGGCGAAGCCGGCGATCAGATCGGCGGCCTGCTTGTAGTAACGCACGGTGGTCCGGTACGGGCCCGCCGTCGCCATCGCCGCGAAAGCCGCTACCCAGGTACGGATTTCATGCGCGGAGCTGCCGCCTTCGTGCGTGATGAACGAATTCGACCACTGGTCGAGGTCGGTGAGGTGGCCGCCGTCGACGACGTCCAGGAAGCGCTGGTCCCAGGCCGGGTTCAGCGCCTGCAGGCCACTGCTGCCGTCGGCGAAGCTTTTGGCGGCCTCGATCACCTGGGTCTGACGGGCTTGGCGCTGTTCGGTGGTCATGGGTTGGCCGTGCACGATCCGGTCCAGCTGCGCCGGTGCGGCCGTCGCCAGGGTCGGCACCGGTGGGCTGTGCGAAAGTCCGCCCGATCCGAGCAGCAACACCCTGCGGTCCAGGGTGGCCACGAATTCACCCACGGCGGTACCCAATGCCCGGCAGCGGTGCAGCGGCCCCAGCGGCACCGCGACGGCGTTGACGAAGATCGGCAGCACCGGCCGATCGGTCGCGGAACCGAACAGTTTCTCCAGCGGTTGCACGGTGCCGTGGTCGACGTCCATGCTGGCCGAGACCGCGACGTCGACACCCGCGGCCAAGACGGCCTTCGCGCATTGCTCGGCGATCTCCGCGGCGACGTTGAGTGGACCGGCGTGGGTGCCGTAGTCGCCAACCCCGTTGGCCTGCATGCCGATACAGAACGGCGGCATGACCTTGTAAAAGAAGCCGTTGTAGTGGTCCGGGGCGAACGTAACGACGAGTTCCGGGTCGTAGTCGGTGACGAAGTCGCGCGCCTGCGCGATAGCGGCCTCGACCTGGTCAAGCAGATCCCGCGGCGGCCCCGGAAGATTCAGAAGCGGGCTGTGGGACATACAGCAAAGAGCCAGTGGCATCGACGAATTCACCCCCTCCCGGTGTGAGGGTAAGGGCCTCTATCAAAGCGGCGCTCAGCTCGGGTGACCGCTGGGCGATGCAGGCTCCGGCGATGCAACGGTCGGGGCGCAGGAACACCACCGATTCCTGATGCGTGTCGAACCAGGCTTTGAGGCCGCCGGTGCAGTCGCCGACGATGATGACGTCGGGGTCATCCTGCCCGCTCCAGTCGAGCTGGGTCGAGGGCCGCAACGCGACAAAGCGGGCGCCCAAGGCCTTCCAGGCCTGGAATGCCGTTTCACCGAGGATCTTTCGCGGGTTGTTGTTCCAGCACAGCACGGCAAACCAAGGGCCCAACACCTCGTCGAGCAGAATGTTGCGCTGAGTCCGGGTGTCGACTCGCGGTTGGACGAACAGCGTCCCGGCCGGCGCGGCGCCCCAATGGACCACCGCACCCTGCTCGTAGCGCGGCATCGGCTTGAACCGCATCTCCAACACATATCGCTTGAGCGAGGGCACAATTGACGCCGATCGGATCAGAGCATCCCGAGCACCGGCCACTCTACGGTTGGTGGGGGAAATCACCCGACCGACCATGGTGGACAGGTCGATCATCGCGCGGGCATGCTTGCGCCGCTCCATATCGTAAGTGTCCAGCAGCGCCTCGCCGGCCAGTCCGCGCACCACCGCGGCCAGCTTCCAACCGAGGTTGGCGGCATCTCGGATGCCGCTGTTGTAGCCCTGTCCCTGCCATACCGGCATCAGGTGCGCCGCGTCCCCGGCCAGCAGCATCCGGCCGCTGCGGAAGGCCCCCGCGATACGCGAGTGATGGGTGTAGACCCGACGCCGGATCACCTCCACCCGCTCGGGATAGGGAACCATCCGCGCCAGCATCCGGGTCAGGAATGCCGGATCCTCGGCCTGTTCGTCGGACTCGTGCGCGTGAATCATGAACTCGAACCGACGAATTCCGTGCGCGATCGATATCGAGGCGTACGGACGTTCCGGGTCGGCCCCGACCTCGCTATTGGGGTGGCCCAAGGGGTCGTTCGCGATGTCGACCACCAACCATCTGGTCGCCGACGTGGTGCCGTCAAAGGAGACGCCCATCATGGCGCGGGTCATGCTGCGGCCGCCGTCGCAACCGACAACGTAGCGGGCCCGCACTGACTGCGGCGTGTCCCCGCCGAGTTCGACCGTTACCCCGTCGGAGTTTTGTGCGCACGAGAGCATCGGACGGTTCCACCGGACCTGCACGTGGTCGAATCTGTCCAGCCCGCGCAGCAATTCGGCATCGACGAGCGGCTGCACAAAGCCGTTGCGCTTGGGCCAGCCGAATCGTGCGTCCGGAGGCGCCATTTCGGCCAGCACCCGGCGCTTGGCGTCGTAAAACCGCAGGATCTGGTTTGGAACGGTGTGCGGCAGCACGCGGTCCACCAGACCGATCGACTGAAAGGTACGCAGCGCCTCGTCGTCGAGTCCCACCCCGCGCGGATAGTCGATGAGCGACGACCGCTCCTCGGCGATCAATGTCCGCACACCTTGCAGGCCAAGGATATTGGCCAGGGTCAGTCCAACCGGACCGGCTCCGACCACCAGCACATCGACGGTGTCCGGCGCATCGCCGTCGGTGCTAGTCATCAGCGTCCCAGCAGGAAGTCGAGATGCAGACGGTTGAACGTCTTGGCGTCCTCGTACTGCGGCCAGTGACCACAACCCGGCATCACCTCGAAACGGGCGCCGGGAATCATCGACGCGATGCGACGACCCTCGGGCACGTCGGCGGTCGGGTCGTCGCTGGTCCACAACACCAATGTGGGTGCGGTGATAGACCCGTACTCGTTCGGCCCCAACAGGTTTCGGGACCGGATCTCCGGGTCCTGCAGCGCCATGATGTCGCGCATCGCCGCGACGAATCCCGGCTGCCGGTAGATGCGCTGGCGGCTGGCAACGAGGTCGTCGTAATCTCTCGTTTTGTCCGCCATCAACCACTTGATGCGCGCCTGCACGGTCTGCCAGGTCGGGTCTTCGGCAGCGGCCATCGACAGGGTGACGATCCGCTTCATCACCACGGGGTCGGCCTGAGAGCCGCCGGCAGTGTTGAGCACCAACCGGTCGATGACGTCGGGGTGGTCGATCGCGGCGCGCGCGGCGACCCAGCCACCGAGCGACTCCCCGCTCAGCTTGATGCGGTCGGCTCCGATGCTGCGCACCACGGCCATCAGATGTTCGACGTAGTGGCGGATCTCGAGGGGATGGCCCGGCTTGTCGGTGTAACCGTGCCCGAGCATGTCGATGGACCAGGTCCAAAAGTGTTCGGCATGCGCGGCCAGGTTGCGGACGTAGGCTTCGGCGTGACCGCCGGATCCGTGCAACAGGATCAGCACCGGCTGGGTCGAGTCCCCCGCCCGTAGGTAGCGGGTGCGCACCCCTTCGGCGTCGAGGTATCCCTGCTCGAAAGGCACGCCTTGCAGGTCACTCCAGACGCTTTCGAATTCGGCCACGGTCCCTTCCCGGGGAAATCTCGTTCTCGTTTTTCGACTATTCTGTGTGCTAATATCGCACACTGATGTGCGTTATATATAGAGCTTCGCTCTCGGTTGGGGGTCTGTCAAGAGCGTGACGGGTTCCCAGACGCTGGCCAGAGGACTGACCGCCCTGCAACTGGTGGCGGCTTCCACGGGCGGGCTCACCATGCAGGAGGTTGCCGATCAGGTCGGCGTGCACCGCACCATCGCGTACCGACTGCTGGCCACCTTGGCCCAGTTTCGCCTGGTTACCAAAGGGGAAGACGGGCGCTTCCGCCCGGCCGCCGGGCTGGCAACGCTGGGCGCCTCCTTCGACCACAACGTGCGCCAACTCTGCCTACCGACGCTGCGCTCGCTCGCCGACGAGTTGGGCACCACGGTTTCCCTGCTGGTTGCCGAGGGCGAGGAGCAGGTGGCGCTCGCCGTGATCGTGCCCACCGCGGTGGCATATCAACTCGCCTTCCGCGAGGGCAGCCGCTACCCACTGGACCGGGGTGCCGCCGGAATCGCGTTGCTGGCGTGCATGCCGCCCCGTCCGAGCGAACGCGAACTGGTCACCGCGGTACGTCAGCGCGGCTGGGTAACTACCCATGGGGAGATCGAACCCAACACCTACGGCCTGGCGGTGCCGGTCCACCGCCCAGCGCCGTCGCCGCCGACGTGTATCAATCTGATCTCGCACCGCGAGGACGTGGTGATGCGCGGCAAGGACGCCGTTGTCAGGGCCGCGGAACAGCTGTCTGCGCTGCTGAGCTGAAGGGACGCCGAAAATGGCACGGGGCAAGAAGGACGAATACGACCACGAATACGACCACGAATACGACCACGAATACGACGTCGTGGTGCTCGGCAGCGGGGGCGCCGGCCTAACCGCGGCGCTGTCGGCAGCCGCCGCCGGTGCCACGGTGCAGGTGTTCGAAAAGGCCGAAACCGTCGGTGGGACCACCGCCGTCTCCGGTGGAATTGCCTGGATTCCCGCCCACAACCGTTGTTCCGAAAGGGAATTGACGGTGGCCGACGCGATGCGGTACCTGCGCGCGCAGTCGTTCGGTTCGATGGACGACGAGCTGGTGGAAACGTTCGTGCGCACCGGTCCGTCGATGCTCGACTTCGTCGAAAAGCACAGCAGCCTGCGCTTCGAGATCGCGGCCGGCTTCCCCGACTACCAGCCCGAACTGCCCGGCGGACAACCCGCCGGTGGACGCTCGCTGAGCGCGGCGCCGTTCGATCTCAGCCAGATCGGCGACTGGGCCACCCGGATCACCGCCTTCCCGGCCGACTGGTCCAATGTCGGATTCGACGCCGAGACCCGAGCCCGACTGCACGCCGCGCATGCCGATGCGGAAAACCTTTGCGTGGCCGGTACCGCGTTGATCGCCGGACTACTCAAAGGTCTGCTGGACATCGGAGTCGCGCCGTGCACCAACGCCCGGGCCACCGAACTCATCGTCGATGCCGCCGGCGTCGCGGGCGTGCGGATCGCCGGACCAGAACGCAGCATCGACGTGCGGGCCCGTCGCGGCGTCATCTTGGGCACCGGCGGATTCGAGTGGGATCCGTTGCTGGTACAGGCTTTTCTGCGCGGACCCATGCACGGCGCCGTCTCACCACCGAACAACACCGGCGACGGGCTGCGCATGGCGATGGCGCTCGGCGCGGACCTGGCGAACATGGGCGAGGCATGGTGGGTACCAATCGTCCAGATACCCGACGACACCATCCGGGGCCACCAACGCAGCCGCAGCGTACGACTGGAACGCACCCGACCCCGCAGCATCATCGTCAACCAGGCGGGACGCCGATTCGTCAACGAGGCGGGCGAATACAACTCGATGGCCGGCGCGTTCCATTACCTCGCCCCGCGCGGGGGTTACGTCAACGATCGCGCGTGGATGGTCTTCGACTCAGATCACCTGAACCGCTACGGATTTCTCGGTATCGCACCGGGGGCGCCGGTGCCGGACTGGTTCTGCGAATCGGCCGACCTGACCGAACTCGGCGCCAAGACCGGCATCGACGCGGCGGGACTGGCCCGAACCATCGAGCAGTGGAACCGCAACGTCGCCGCGGGCGCCGACCCCGATTTCGGGCGCGGTTCCAGTGCCTACGACGGTTATTGGGGTGACGAGCGTGCTACCACGCTGGCCGGAAAGACGTTGGGGCCCATCGAGACTGCCCCCTACTACGCGGTGCCCATCTGCGTAGGTTCGATGGGCACCAAGGGCGGACCGCGAACCGACCAGGACGGCCGCGTCCTGCATGTCAACGGGCAGCCGATACCCGGGCTGTTCGCCGCCGGCAACGCGATGGGCGGGGTCACCGGACGCGCCTACGGCGGTGCGGGCGGAACCATCGGTCCGGCAATGGTTTTCGGGTATCGCGCCGGCTACGCGGCCGCGACGAAAAAATCGGTCAGGGTTTGAGGGGTACCTCTACGCGCACGTGCGTGCCGGTGGGGGCATCCAGAAAGACGAAGGTCCCACCGGCGGCGTCGACGCGGGCCCGGTGCGAAGCCAGCCCGATATGTCCTTCCCCCAACCGCCGCGCCATCGTGTCACCATTGACTCCCACACCGTCGTCGGACACATTCAGCGTGCACTTGCCATCGGCGACAGCCAGGGTGACTACGGCGTTCTCGGCCTGCGAATGGCGCACCACATTCGACAACAACTCCCGCACCACCCCGAACACGATCGGATCGATCTCGTTGCGCAGCGCATAGTCGACTTCGGTGGCCACCGTGATGGCGGACCGCTGGGCGGTGAACCCCGCCAGCTGCTGCACCGCAGCCCCCAGTCCGACCTCACCGAGCACCGCGGGGTGCAGCTCGAAAGTGGCTTGCCGCAACCGTTCCGATGCACTCTGCAACCCGAGCAGCGCGCGATTCACCCGATCGTCGTCGGGATCGTCGAGCTGCAACTCGATCAGTTCCTGGCGTGCGGCCAACACATCCTGCAACGCTCCGTCGTGAATGGACTCAGAGATGCGCCGCTGCAGCACCTCCGACGCCGTCATGGTCTGGGCCAACAACTCCTCCCGCAACGCGCTGAGTCCGGCAATGGAACGTGCGTGACGCTCCTCGATACGCACCACCACCAACGCCGTACCGCACAGGAACGCATACAGAGCAAACCGGAACACAGCTTCGGGCCAACCGATCGCCGCCACCATCACGGGGTCTTGCACGACGGCCAGCGCGAAACCGACCAGCGTGAAGGCCAACACCGCCGCGGCCCGTCGAGTCGACACGTCCAGGCCCACCAGCACCGGCAGCAGCGTCATGATCAGCAGCGGATAAATCCCGTCGCTGGACAGCAACTGATAACCGGTGAGCGCCACCACATCGATCGCGGTGAAGACGAACGGCTCCCACCGACGCATCCCGGTCAGCGCTCCCATGCCGACCCTGGCGCGTAAGGCCCCGTGCGCCAACACCAGTGCGCACACCGCGGTAACCGCGTAGAGGCCGATCAAGACGCTTTGCTGAGCCCACTCCGAACGCTTGGTGCCGATGAGCATCGCCGAGATCATCAGGACCACGACGCCCATTCGCAGCACCGAGGCGATTCGATAGGAGCGCATCCGGTGCACGCTGCGCACCCGTTCCAGTTCTACGTCGCTGATCGCCACCCGCCCACCGTACCCATGCCGGCCCGAAGAGACGGGCGCGTCGAATTGCCAAGGAGTTTGCGGACAGCCGCTACACTTTCGCCATGGTCGGCGCTGTGACGCCCGAGAAAGTGCGCGTGGTGGTCGCCGATGATCACCCGTTGTTCCGCGAAGGCGTGGTGCGCGCGCTCTCCTTAAGCGGCACGGTCAACGTCGTCGGCGAAGCAGACGACGGGGCGGCCGCCCTCGATCTGATCAAGGCGCACCGACCCGATGTCGCGTTGCTGGATTACCGGATGCCCGGGATGGACGGCGCGCAGGTCGCCGCGGCGGTTCGCGGCCAAGACCTGCCCACCCGGGTGCTGCTGATCTCCGCGCACGACGAACCGGCGATCGTGTATCAGGCGCTACAACAGGGCGCCGCCGGCTTCCTGCTCAAGGACTCGACGCGTACCGAGATCGTCAAAGCCGTGCTCGATTGCGCCAAGGGCCGTGATGTGGTGGCGCCGTCGTTGGCCGGCGGCCTGGCTGGGGAGATTCGTCAGCGCGCCGCCCCGAACGCGCCGGTGCTCAGTGCGCGCGAGCGCGAGGTGCTCAATCGCATCTCCCGCGGCCTGAGCATTCCAGCGATCGCGGCCGAACTGTATGTGGCGCCCTCGACCGTCAAAACGCACGTGCAGCGGCTGTACGAAAAGCTCGGCGTCAGCGATCGCGCTGCAGCCGTCGCCGAAGCCATGCGCCAGGGGCTGTTGGACTAATCGTCAGGTGGCTGTGGTGACAGCAGTCGTTCGGCGGCGCTATAAGGGTCGCCGTGTCCGTCGACGACCGACTCGGCAAGTCGATCCAGATCGGTTCGACCACGCAACCGGGATTGCGCCAGCGACAAGATCTGCGCCCGGGCCCGGGCCAATCGGCGGGCGCGATTGTCCGCGCGATGGTGCGCCTCGATCGCGTCGACCAGTTCCGTGAGGCCCTCGCCGCGGACCGCGACCAGGCTGACTATCGGGGCTTTGGTTTCCGCGCGCAGATCCCGCACAGTCTGTTCGGCGCCGTCCCGGTCGGCCTTGTTGACCGCCACGATGTCGGCGACCTCCAACAGACCCGCCTTTGCGGCCTGTACCGCGTCGCCCGCACCGGGGTTGAGGATGACGACGGTGGGATCGGCGACTGCGGCGATTTCGATCTCGGACTGCCCAACGCCGACTGTCTCCAGCAGCACTACGTCATAGCCGATGGCACCCAGCAGTCGGATGGCAGCAGGAACGGCGGCAGCCAGGCCGCCGAGATGGCCACGGCTGGCCACCGAACGGATCAGCACGTCGGAGTCGTTGATATGCGCGGTCATTCGAATTCGATCGCCCAACAGTGCACCACCGCTGAACGGCGAGGACGGGTCCACCGCCAACACCGCGACCCGCCGACCTTGCTTGCGATAGGCGCCCACGAGCGCTGCGACCGTCGTCGACTTGCCGGCACCGGGCGGGCCGGTGATACCGATGACGCGGACCGTGGCGCCAGGCCCGATTTCACTCAGTACCTCGTCGCGCCGATCGCTTTCGACCAGACTCAGCAGCCGGCCGGCCGCGCGCGGAGAACCGTTGCGCGCGTTGGTGATCAACTCGGCGACATCCATGACGGTGCTAGCGGTTGGTCATATCGACGGGCACGGCTCCATACTTTTCCAGTTTGCGCGAGCAGACGCAAAAGCACCCTTTTCGTGCCGAGAAGGGGTGCTTTTGCGCCTGCTCGCGCGGGGAGGGAAGGTAGCTAGATGGACAGGATCGAGGTTCCCGGTGGCACGGTGTGGTTCAAGCGCGTCGGCGGCGGCCCCGGGCTGCCGCTTGTTGTGGTGCACGGCGGCCCCGGATTGCCGCACTACTACCTCAGTTCGCTGCAGCGGCTGGCCGACGAGCGCGAAGTAATCTTCTGGGATCAGCTCGGCTGCGGAAATTCTGACCGCCCGTCCGACACCAATCTGTGGACCATGGAGCGCTCGGTGGCCGAAATGGCGGCCGTCATCCAGGCGTTGGGGCTCAACGCCTTCCACCTCTTCGGCAACTCCTGGGGCGCCATGCTGGCCCAGCAGTTCGTGCTTGACGTGCCATCGGGAGCCGTCACCTTCACCATCTCCAACAGCGCCGCATCCATACCCCTGTTCGCGCAAAACGTCATCCGGTTGAAGGCCGAGTTGGACCCGGCGACCCAGGACGCCATCGATCGACACGAAGCCGCCGGGACCACCAATTCCCCCGAGTACCAGGCCGCGATCACCACCTGGAACGAGACATACCTGTGTCGATCGCTGCCCTGGCCGCGAGATCTCTACGAGGCGTTCCAGAACATGGGCACGGAGATTTTCGAAACGATGTTCGGCCCCAGCGACTTTCATATCGTCGGGACCATCCGGGACTGGGATGTCGTCGACCGGTTGGACGAGATCACGTTGCCCACCCTGCTGCTCGCCGGCCGGTTCGACGAGTGCTCACCCGAGCACATGCGGGACATGCACGAACGCATCGCCGGATCGCGCTTCGAATTCTTCGAAAACAGCGCACATTTGCCGTTCATCGAAGAACCCGACCGTTTCGACGCGGTGATGCGCGACTTTCTGCGCCAACACGACCTCTGATGTCGCGAGCCGAACCGCACGGCGAGATTCCCAGCGATAACTCGCAGTGCGGTTCGATTCGCGGCCGGTTCAATTGTTGAGCTTGCGGACGATCGTGCGGAAGTCCTCGGTCACGAACGACTGACTCTCGGCCGACAAGGCGTAGTCCAGACTGGCCAGCACGGCACGTTCCAGATGGATATTGAGCACCCGCTTGGTGCTTTCCACAGCTTGCTGAGGCAACTCCATGATGCGCTTCGCGCAGTTCACCGCCTCGGCGAACGGGTCGTCGACCACATGGTTGGCCAGCCCGAGTTCGACTGCCCGCTGAGCCCGAATCCTGGTGCCGGTCAACGCATATTCCTTGGCCAGCAGCAGGCTGATGTGCAGCGGCCAGGTCAGCGGACCGCCGTCGGCCGCCACCAAACCCACCTGCACGTGCGGGTCGGCGAGGAAGGCGTCCGGCGCGATGTAGACGATGTCACTCAGCGCGACCAGACTGCATCCCAACCCGACCGCCGGGCCGTTCACGGCCGCTATCACCGGAATCCGGCAGCGGGCCATTCCCAGCACGATCTCACGGCCGTCGCGAATCGTCTTGGCGCGCAAGTCCGCATCTTCGGCCAATTCGGCCAGATACGCGAAATCCCCACCGGCGGAAAACGCTTTGCCGCTACCGGTGATCACCGCGGCCCGCGCGGACGCATCATCGGTCAGCCGCTGCCAGAGCCGCGCCAGGCCCACATGCAGATTGTCGTTGACCGCGTTGAGGTCATCGGGGCGATTCAACGTGATGATCCGCAACGGCCCTTCGGCGCGGACGTCGATTTCTCTTGGCATGTCGTACATGTCAGACTCCCAATCCCAGGATTCGCGAGGCAATGATGTTCTTCTGTATCTGCGACGTTCCACCCATCACGCTTTGCGCGCGGCTGTACAGATAGGCGCTGAGCAGATCCGAGTCACGTGTACCGCCGACGGCCAACGCGGCATGGCCGACGGACTGTTCCACCCACGTCATCAGCAATTTGTCCAACGAGCCTTCCGGACCGTGGGATACGCCGTCGAGTTGTTCGGACAACCGACGCCGCACATGGTGGGTCAACATCTCCGCCTGGACCGAAGCCCAGGCCAGGTCGTCGTGCACCGGGCCGTCGGTGCGGTCCACCAGTTCGGCGACGAGTTTGTTGTACCGGGCCGCGTAACCCAGTGTGGAGGGTTCGCGTTCGTGTCCGACGACAGTCATCGCTACCGCCCAGCCATCACCGGGAGCCCCGACCATCCGATCCGCCGGGACCGTCGCACCGTCGAAGAACACCTGGCCGAACTCGTTGGTGACTCCGTTGATCATCTGTAGCGGGCGCTGTTGCACGCCAGGCTGTTTCATCGACAGGACGAATGCCGACAGACCACGGTGCCGTTTGGCCTCGGGGTCGGTGCGGGCGAGCAACAGACACCAGTCCGCGACATCGGAGTAGCTGGTCCAGATCTTGTGACCGTGGATGACATAGTCGTCGCCATCACGGGTAGCGGTAGTGGTCAGCGACGCCAGGTCCGATCCAGCGCCGGGCTCACTGAAACCCTGACACCAGCGTTCGGTGCCGTTGATGATGCCGGGCAGAAAGCGCTGTCGCAGTTCGTCGCTGCCGTGACGGCCGATCCCCATCACCAGGTAACCGACGCTGGGGCGTGGCGGAGCGCCCGCGCGCGCGAGTTCCTCGTCGACGATGACGTCATACACCGGTGGCAGCTCCCAGCCGCCGTAGTCACGCGGCCAGGACAGCCCGAAGAATCCCTCTTGATAGAGGGCGCGATGCCAATCCGCCTGGCGCGCCCAATACTCGTCTCCGGATCCGCCGAACTCTTTGGCGTGCAATGCAAGCCAGCTACGCAGCCGGTTCCGGAACTCGGCCTCCGGCGCGGAGTCACGAAAGTCCACGGCCCACCTCCTTCAAGCTGACCGGCCACAGCTCGGTCGACGTCAAGGCCCGGCGCAGATACACGTGCACCAGACACTCCCAGGTGTTACCGATGCCGCCATGCACCTGTATGGCGGTTTCACACACGGTTCGGGTGGCTCTGGCGCAGTAGACTTTCGCGACCCGGGCGGCCCGGACGGCCTCGGCCGGATCGAGTTCGTCGACCCCCCAAGCGGCGTGACGCAGTATGCTCACCGAGCCCTCGATCAGTGCCAGGCTTTCGGCGAGCAGATGCGCGATGGCCTGATATGAACCGATCGGTTTGCCGTACTGCTCACGGATTTTCGCGTAGTCACAGGCGACGGCATGCGCGCCGCGTGCGGTACCCACCAGGTCTGCCGTGGTGACCACCAGTGCCAGCGCCCGCCATCGCTCGGCGACATCACCGCCCACCTCACCCAGCGGCGCCGGGGCTCCCTGGATCTGTGAGCACGATCTGGTCAGGTCCGCACCCGTGCTGGCATCCCCGACCTCGGCCGTGAGCACGCTTGTGCCCGAAAGCATAAGGGCGCGTTGATAACCGCGGACGTCGACGGCCAAGTCATCCACGGCGACTGTCGCTTTGCCGATCGGCGAGTCTGCTAGATGCCGACCAAGATCGTCGGCAAGCACGGGCCCGAGGAAAGGCGCGTCAACCAGTCGCCGTCCGAATTCCTCGGCGACTATTGCCACTTCGACACCCGAGGCGCCGTCCGAACGCAGCGACCGCCAGCCCGTCAGCTGAATCTGGCGGTCCAGGCGGGAAATTCGGCTCTGGTCACTCAGATCCTGGACCGCAGCCGGACCGAGGTCGTCGGCCATCTTGGCGGCGGCGTCACGTAGTTGCTGTTGTTCAGCTGTCAGACGTACATCCATAGCTCTCCTTGAGCACTCTACGCAGCACCTTGCCGGAAGGCAGGCGCGGAATTTCGGCCACGAACACGACTCGCCGCAAGCGCTTGTAGGACGCAAGTTTCGCGTCCACGCGGGTTTCCAATTCGCCGGCAAGATCGCTAGCGACGACCTCGGTGTGGGTCGCGACAGCGGCGACGATGGCCTCGCCGTTGGCGCCGTCGGGAACGCCGAAGACCGCGCAGTCGCGCACCGCAGGATGGCCGTGCAGCACGGTTTCGATTTCGGCAGGCGCGACCTGAAATCCGCGCACCTTGATCATTTCCTTGCGGCGGTCCGTGATGCGCAGCCAGCCGTCGGAATCCAGCCATCCGACGTCCCCGGTCCGATACCAGCCGTCGCACAACGCTTCTGGGGTTGCCTCGGCCGGCAGATAGCCCGCCATCAGCGACGCTGAACGCGCCTGGATCTCGCCGACCTCCCCCGGGCCGACCCGCTCGCCGGTTTGCAGCGAGACGACCCGCAGTTCTACGCCGGGTACCGCGCGCCCCACCGAATCCAGTCGCGCATCACCGGGCGGGTTGCACGCGATGACGGGCAACTCCGTGGTGCCGTAGGCCGGGACCCAGCCGATGCCGGTACGCCTGGTCACCGTCTCGGCGATGCTGGCCGTCACCGGTGTCGCACCCCACATGATGTAGCGCAACGACGTCAGGTCGTAGGACTCGAGGTCCGGATGAGAGGCGATGGCCAGCGCGATCGGCGCGACGGCCATTTCGATTGTGATGCGGTCGGTTTGGATGTGCTCGAGCATCCGGCCCACGTCGAAGCGGGGGTGCAGACGCAACCATGCGCCGGTGCGCAACGCGGTGAGGATGTTGAGCAGACCGAGAATGTGCGACGGCGGCGTGGCGACCTGGATGCGGTCGCGCTCGGTCAGCGCCAGTGCCTCACGCCACTGCCGGACGGCCGTGTCGAGCGAGGCGTGGGTGTGCCGAACCGCCTTCGGCAGACCGGTGGTCCCGGAACTGAACACCAGCACCGCATCGCGGTCCGGTGCCGGCTTTCCGGGCGTCGACCTACCGGCAGCGAACGGTTCGTCCAAGTGCAGCATCGGCATCAACCCGGCCAGCACCGGATGGTCGCCGACGGCGTCGGTCGGATCCGTCAGACCCAGCGCATGCTCCACTTCGTCGCGTTTCCAGGCCGGGCTGATCAGGACAGCGGTCGCCCCCAGCCACCAGAGCGCCTGCACGGCGGCGATGAATTCCGGTCGGTTGGACGCCATGACCGCGACCCGTTGTCCCGCGCGGACCCCGCGCGCACGCAGGGTCGTGGCCAACCCGCCGGTCAGCGCGTCGAGCTGAGGCCGGCTGAAGTGCCGATCCTCGAACACGAGCGCGGCCGGTTGGGTCACGTCTCGTCCTTCCACCATTCGTGAGAAGATCCTATCGTCTGGTGAGAATAGTATTCTCTATAGTGAAGAACGCAAAGTGCACGACTCAGTCTTGGATAGGCGGTCATGAGCGAGCCCGGCACGATAACCATTCACCTCGCCCGCAAAAAGGTCACGGTGCCGGTGGTGGCCGGTGAGACGCTGCTGCAGAGCGCGCGCCGGGCCGGACTGGACCCACCGTTCAACTGTGAAGCCGGCAACTGCGGCACCTGCATGGCCAGGCTCACCGAAGGCACCGCGACCATGCGGATCAATGACGCGCTGGACGACGACGAGGTGGCCGACGGCTACATTCTGACGTGCCAGGGCATACCGGACGCAACACCGATCACCGTGCAGTACGAGTAGCCACTGGAGGGGCAGCGAGCATGGCCAAAGGCATCATCTACGTCGAGACCTACCCCAGCTCGCCGGACCGCGAAGAGGAGTACAACACCTGGTACGACGGGGTCCACCTGGCGGAACTGGTGGCTTTGGACGGAATCGTCTCGGCACGCCGGTTGCGGCCAGTCAACGGTGAAGGACCCTACGTTGCGCTCTACGAAATCGAAGGAGACGACCTGCAGGCGGTATTGCAGGGCATGCGCGGCGCCAAGCTGACCATGTCCAGTGCGCTGCAACTCGATCCCCCGCCGATACCTCGGCTGCTCGAAGTGATCACCGACTACCACCCCGAGGACTAGAACGCCTGCTGCACAGGCACTTCCGATTGCCGGAAGTAATGACCTGCATCAAGGTCCTCGATCAGCCCGGGTCCTTGCGGGCTCCAATCAAGCTCCTTGCGCATCAACGCATTTGAAGTTGGGTTGTCGGCTGACACGAACGGGCCGAGGAAGCCGAAATGATCGGCCTGGTCGTCGGGCACCAGACGGTCCGTTCATCGAAGCGCTCGAGGACAAGTTCGAAGCCATTGCGGCAGGGCAGGCGGTCGCAATCTCGGTCGGTATTTCCGGGAACACACTGCGGCCCGACATCACCACTGTCCCCCTCGAAGGTGTGGAACCCAGCCATGTGGTCTTAGCCACCCGCGCCGGCGACCGGAGTCGATTGGTGTTGGCCTTCCGCAAGCTTGCCGAAGCACACCTGACCGGGGCGACGGTGGCTTGACCCGCACCCGCCGCGCCGCCAAACCTAGTGGCAAGCGCCTCGTCAGCGTGGGGAGGCGTCGTCCAAAGCGGGCGCGGGGCGGTAGTCAGGCTGGTAATCGCTGACCCTGATCGGGCTGCCTACAAGTCGCATATCCCCAGCGCTGACAACAACTTCCGGGGTCGCCTCCAGCGCTTCGGGCAGGCTTCGAACCGCCGCCGCCGGCACCCCCAATGGACGCAGCCGCTGCTCCCAGCTGACGGCGCTGTCGGTCGCCAGCATCGCCGTGACGATGGCCAGCACCTCGTCTCGCCTGGCCACCCGCTCGGCCATCGTCTCGAAGCCACCGATACCCGCTTCGGTGGCAAAGGATTTCCAGAACCCGTCGTGCGTGACGAACAACGCCAGGTAACCTTCAGCCGTTGGGAAGAGCTGCGCGGGAACGTAATACGAATGTGCGCCGTATGGCCGGCGTTGCGGTTCGATGCCGTCGTTGAGGTATGCGGCGGCGTGGTAGTTGAGCTGGGAGAACATCACGTCGCGTAGCGAAACGTCCACCTGCCCACCGGTACCTGAGACGATTTTGGCCAAAAGCCCTAGCGCGGCGCACATTCCGGTGGAGTTGTCGGCTGAGGAGTAGCCGGGCAGTGTCGGCGGGCCGTCCGGGTCACCGGTCAACGCGGCGATACCGACGCCGGCCTGCACGACGTAGTCGAACGCCGGATCGTCACCGCCGTCCAGCCCGAAGCCGGTGATGGCCACGCAGACGATCTTCTCGTTGTGCCGACGCAGTTCCTGGTAGGTCAGTCCGAGCCGGCGGATAGCCGACGGCTTCAGGTTCACCAGCAGCGCGTGCGACTCCGCGACAAGCTCACCCAGCCGTTGTTGTCCCGCTTGGCTTTTCAGGTCCAGACACAGGCTCGACTTGTTGCGGTTGAGGCTGCCGAAATAGCTATCGGAGACCTCGCGGGAGATTTCGCCGCCGGCCGGTTCGATCTTGGTGACCTCAGCGCCGAGATCGGCGAGCAGCATGGTGGCGTACGGACCGGCCAGCATGGTGCCGACTTCCAGGATCCGGATGCCGGCCAACGGCGCGCGTCTGCTCACCGCAACTCCGCGGCCAGCCCGGCGATCATCTCCCGCGTCCGGCGCTTGGAGGCGATCAGCTCATCGCGATTGTCGCCAATGGGCAACAGCCGCACCGAAAGATCCGTCACACCGGCGTCGGCGAAGCGTCGCATCCGGGCCAAAATCTGCTCCGGACTACCGGCGGCGCACAGATCGCCGACATCTCGGGCGTCACCGCGTTCCAGCAGGCGCTGGTAGTTGGGCGACACCTCAGCCTCACCCAGGATACGATTGGCCCGCTCTTTGGCCTGCTCGACTTCATCAGGCGCACAAAGGCATACCGGTATACCCGCGACGATGCGCGGGGCGGGACGGCCGGCGTCCGCGGCGGCTTTGGTGATCTTCGGTGCGATGTGATCACCGATCGCGCGTTCGTCGGCCATCCATAACACGGTGCCGTCGGCCAGCTCTCCCGCGAGTTGCAGCATCACCGGCCCTAGCGCGGCGACCAGCACTGGCATCGGCGTTTCGGCCCCGAGCACCGTCGGATTGTGCACCGTGAACGAATCGTTCTGCACGTCAACCGGTCCCGGCCCGGCGATGGCCGCGTTGAGCACCTCCAGGTAGTCGCGGGTGTATGCGGCGGGCTTCTCATACGGCAGGCCGAGCATGTCACGGATGATCCAGTGGTGCGACGGTCCGATGCCCAGCGCCAGCCTGCCACCGGCTACCGCATGAGTCGAAAGCGCTTGACGAGCAAGAGCAATCGGGTGCTGAGCCTGCAGCGGCACCACTGCGGTGCCCAGCTCGATACGTGAGCTGTGCGCCGCCATCAACGAAACCATGGTCAGGCAGTCGAAGTCGTCGGGCACCTGCGGCATCCACGCGGTATCCAGTCCCGCGGATTCGGCCCATTCGATATCAGCAGCGAGCTTGCTTACCTTGCGGGTCATATCGCCGCGCTCGGCGCCGATCATCACTCCGACGCGCACGGTTCCTCCACTACTGCTTGGGTGGGCTCGGGTGTGCCCGTGAGCGAACGGATTTCGCGCACCAGGACATCAAGCGCCGTCCCGGTAGGGAATACCGCCGCGGCACCGGCGGCGAGCAACTTGGGTACGTCGGCATGCGGGATGGTCCCGCCGACGACGACGGCAATATCGGCGGCGTCGGCGCGGCGCAGCGCCTCGATGGTGCGGGCGGTCAAGGTCAGGTGCGCTCCGGACAGGATGCTCAAGCCCACCACGGCGACGTCTTCCTGGACCGCGATGGAAGCGATGTCTTCGATGCGCTGCCGGATACCGGTGTAGATGACTTCGAAGCCGGCGTCGCGCAGCGTGCGCGCGACGATCTTGGCGCCGCGATCATGCCCGTCCAGACCCGGCTTGGCCACCAGAATTCGGGCGGCCATCTAGAACACCACCGGCTGCTGAAATTCGCCCCAGACGGCCTTGAGCGCCGAGACCATTTCGCCGACCGTGCAGTACGCGTTGGCGCAGTCGATCAGCTTGTGCATCAAGTTGTCGGTCCCCTCGGCGCTGCGCGACAATGCGGCCAAAGCGGATTCTACTGCGCCGCTGTCCCTTTCGGCCTTTACCTTTGCCAGCCGTTTGAGCTGCAGATCACGGCCCTCGGCGTCGAGTTCGTAGGTGACGACGTCTGGTTCGGGCTCTTGGGAGACAAACCTGTTGACCCCGACCACCGGACGCGTACCCCCTTCGATGTCCTGATGGATTCGATATGCCTCGTCGGCGATCAGACCCTGCAGGTAGCCATCCTCGATCGCGCTGACCATGCCGCCGTGCTGCTCGAGGTCGGCCATGATTTCGATGATGCGTTCTTCGGTGGCATCGGTGAGCGCCTCGACGAAGTAGGACCCGCCCAGCGGGTCCGCGACCTGGGTGACACCGGTTTCATAGGCCAGGATCTGCTGGGTGCGCAACGCCAGCGTGGTGGACTCCTCGCTGGGCAGCGCGAACGGCTCGTCCCAGGCCGCGGTGAACATCGACTGAACCCCACCGAGTACCGCCGCCATCGCTTCGTAAGCGACTCGCACCACGTTGTTCTGCGCCTGCGGCCCATACAGCGATGCGCCGCCACACACGCAACCGAACCGGAACATCGACGCCTTGTCTTTGCTGGACCCGTAGCGTTCCCGCACGATCGTGGCCCAACGGCGCCGTCCCGCACGGTATTTGGCGACCTCCTCGAAGAAGTCGCCGTGCGTGTAGAAGAAGAACGAGATCTGCGGCGCGAACTCGTCGATCGTCATCCGGCCACGTTCCACGACGGTGTCGCAATAGGTGACGCCGTCGGCCAGGGTGAACGCCATCTCCTGGACCGCGGTGGCTCCGGCATCCCGAAAGTGCGCTCCTGCCACCGAGATTGCGTTGAATCGCGGCACCTCGGCCGCGCAGAACTCGATGGTGTCGGCGATCAGTCGCAGCGACGGCTCCGGCGGCCAGATCCAGGTGCCGCGCGAGGCGTACTCCTTGAGGATGTCGTTCTGAATGGTCCCGGTGAGTTTGGCCCGCGGAATTCCTTTGCGTTCCGCCGCGGCAACGTAGAACGCCAGCAGGATGGCCGCCGTGCCGTTGATGGTCATGCTGGTGCTGAGTTTGTCCAGCGGGATGCCGTCGAACAGGATCTCGAAGTCGGCCAGCGTGTCGACCGCGACGCCGACCCGACCGACCTCTTCACCGAAGTCGGGATCGTCGGAGTCGTATCCGCACTGGGTGGGTAGGTCCAGGGCCACCGACAGCCCGGTGCCGCCCTGCTCGAGCAGGTAGCGGTAGCGACGATTGGACTCCTCGGCGGTGCCGAAGCCGGAGTACTGGCGGAAGGTCCACAGCTTGCCGCGGTATCCGGACGCGAAGTTACCCCGGGTGAAGGGGAACTCCCCCGGCGGCGGAGGCTCGGTGGGCCGATCCGTTGGGCCGTATACCGGCGCCAGCGGGATGCCCGATGGGGTCTGGGCTGCGTTATCCATCGGTGAATAACGTACTTGCAAAAAAAGAGAATGCCAATACCACTAAGTTGACCTGGCCAGATGCTTGGTTACGCCGGTAACTGCGGCCAGGCAGGACTTCGTTTACGGCGGCATTTGGCGCAGAATGCCGCTATGGCCGACGAGTCTGATCAGACCCACCGAACCTTGCCCGTGGTCGGCGGGTTGCTTCGCCGGCAGCGAAAGGAGGCCGAGCGGGCTCTGCACGGGCTCGTCGATGCCGTGGTGCGCGACGCCAAGAGCCTCGACAGATTGGTGCGGCGAATCAACATCGACGCCATCATGGCCAGGCTGGACATCGCTGCGATCGTCGCGCGCATCGATCTTGACGCCTTCCTGGCCCGCCTTGATATCAACGCCATTGTGGCGCAACTCGACATCGATGCCCTGGTGGCCAGGATCGACTTGAATGCGATCATTGCCCGCCTGGACGTGCAAGAGTTGGCGTCCCGGCTAGACCTCGCGCAGCTCGCCCAAGACGCGGACGTGCAGCACGTGCTGCAACAAACCGAGGCGCGTGGCGACTGATCCGCGAGCTGTGTTGCGCAGCAGCGGATTTACTCCGGTGCCGCAGCTGCAGCCATGTGACGATGAGCACAGCCTTGGTGGCGCGATAACCGGCTCATCCGCCGCGTACCGGCTCCGTTACCTGCACAAATACCGCAAGAACGCACTCGCGCGACCCCGTTCTCCCGCCCTGCGCCTGCGCCACAGTTGAATTACCCTCACTGCAGCAGCCGGCGAGAAGCTGGCGGGGAACAAACGGTCCCTGCCGCAGGTTCGTATCGGCGAAGTCCCCCTCGTCGACGAAAAGAGCCGACCTTGCGCACCATCGGATCCTGTTGCCTATCGAGCCTGCGCACGACGACCTGGCTGGTCGCGGTCGTCGCATCCATCGCCGCGTTGGCGGGATCGCCCGGCGCGCTAGCGCGTGCCGGCGCCGATCCGGGCTGTCCTGATGTCAATGTTGTCTTCGCCCGCGGGACCTTTGAGGCGCCCGGTGTCGGCGCGACCGGGCAGGCATTCATCGATGCGCTGAACGCCCGCCTACCCGGTAAGACGATCGCCGTGGATCCCGTCAACTACCCGGCATCACTGGACTTTGCGACGGCGGTGGACGGCGTCGCCGATGCCAGCACGAAGATCGAGGGCAGCGCCGCGAACTGCCCGAACACCAAAATCGTGCTCGGCGGCTACTCCCAAGGCGCGGCCGTGGCCGCCTACACCACCTCCGATTCCGTTCCAGACGGCGTTGCTCTGCCCCCGGGGGTAAGCGGGCCGATGCCCGCGACTGTTGCCCCCAAGGTCGCCGCGGTAGTGCTGTTCGCCGCCCCGTCGGAATGGTTCTTGCATCTGGTCGACCGCAGCGCGCCCCCGATCAACATCGGCCCGCTGTATGCCGCCAAGACCCTGCAACTGTGCGCTGATGGAGATCCCGTGTGCTTCCCGGGCGGGCGCGACCGCGCCGCGCACAGCACCTACCGGGACAACGGGATGGCCAACCAAGCCGCCGACTTCACCCGCAACGCCCTCAACTCCCGCTGACGCCCGGCAACTTTCAAGCGCGGCAAAGGATTTCACCGTTCGGGATGGCAAACCACCCGCCCGGGTCGGTCGCCCACTCTCGCCACGCCGCCGAGATCTCTTCAAGTTCGGCGCCGGTCGCCAAACCGGCGTCCAGCAACTGCCCTGCCAGTTTCGACTGCAGGATCCGGTCGGCCCACATGTCACCCCACCACGTTCGGTCTTCTTGAGTCGCGTAGCACCACAGGCTGCCCGTCGGCGTGATCTCGGTGACCCCGGCCTGCCGGGCCCACGACAGCAACCGTCGCCCAGCGTCCGGTTCGCCGCCGTTGGCGCGGGCCGCGCGCTGGTAGAGCTCTAGCCACCGGTCCAGTGGAGCGAGCCGCGGGTACCAGATGAACCCGCCGTAGTCGGCGTCGCGCACCGCGACGAGACCACCCGGCACACATACCCGTCGCATTTCGCGCAGCGCCTGTACCGGGTCGGCGACATGTTGCAGCACCTGATGGGCATGCACGACATCGAAACTGCCGTCTTGAAATTCGAGTGCGTGCACGTCGGAAGCGACGAACGAGACGTTGGTCGCATTGCGCCGGGTGGCTTCTTCGCGCGCAAGGTCCAAAGCATCTTCGGTGGGTTCGACGGCGGTCACCGACCCCGGCGCGATCCGCTCAGCCAGGTCGACGGTAATTGTCCCTGGGCCACAACCGATATCGAGCAGCCTGAACCCACTTTGCAGGTGCGGCAACAGATAGCCGGCCGAATCCTGTGCGGTGCGCCGGCGGTGGCCGCGCAGCACCGACTCGTGATGTCCGTGGGTGTAGACGGCTCGATGTTGCTGGCTCACCGGATCAGCATAGCTTGACCACTCACAATACGAGACCATCATCTCATATATTGAGATCAGTCAACCTTCACATTCAGGATGGGACGGCCGACACCGGCCCCGGGACCGTCGAAATGCCACCACTCGCCGGAATAGACGGTCAAGCCCCCGTAGCTCATCGCATCGCGCAGCCGCTTGCGGTTGGCCTGGGCGGCGGGGCTGACATCCTGTGTCGCGTAAGCGTTTGCACGCGAGGAGAACTCGTCGAAGTCGGTACCCATCTCGGCCGTGCAGATGCCGCTGACGAGTCGCTCCCACGGGCATGGCGCGGCGGCACCGGCATACGTCACGTCGACGGAGCGGCCCGCTTCGTGACTGGTGGCGTACTGGGTAGGGCGCGCCACCCAGTTGGGATCCGGCACCAGTTGGAACATCTTGACCTGAACGTCATGCGGGCGATAACAGTCCCAGAAGACCAATACCTGGCCCTGCGGCCGCAGCGCGTTCGCGGCGGCAACCAGGCCGGGCGCCATCGACTGGTGCACCAGGCACCGTGCGTCGGCGGGGTATAGCTGCACCTTGGTGAAGTTGTTCGTGGTCGCGTAGCGCAGGTCGATGAGGGCGTCCGGTACCACTGTGCGCACATCGACGAAGCCGGCGGCATGGGCCTCGTCGCTCAGAGGCGGCACGCCCGGGCCCGACGCAGTGGTGGTGTGGGCTGGCCGGACCGGCAGCGCCGCACCGGAATCGGCTCGACCAGCGGGGGAAGCCACATGTGCGGCTTGGCAGCCAGCGGAGATCACAACCAAACCCGCCGCCACCATCAGCCGAGAAGTTGCAAACCGCTTCCAATCACGCACCCTGCCATTGTCCGGTGCCGTCGCACTCGAAGTCGGTAGCGCCACGGCCTTTTTCAGTTTGGGACCAGGGATCCGATGGCTTGCCAGGCTGGGATGGAGACCAGCACGCAAAGCGGTAGGGACAAGCTGCCGAAGAACATTCCTCGACCGATCTGGGCAATCACGCCGGGCCCCTTGGCAATGACGGCGCAGATTGCCACGTAGAGCAGCCACAGCGGGACGGAGAAGACAACCAGGTAGAGGATCGCGGGCAGGTAGACGATCGTAAAGACTTCCAAGACAAGGATGTTCACCATTGCCACGACGAAGCTGACCGGCCCGTACCGCTCCGTTGTCATGCCACTCATCGCGCTACCACCGCAGCGAAAAACGCACCACCGATCAGAACGACCAGAGCCGACCCGGCCACGCTCAACGAAAGACCGCGCTAGCGCCAGGATTCCGACCTGGCCAACGCGGCGCTGACCGCCAACGACAGCAACACCGTGACAACCGTCGCACTCAACAACCACGCTCGCTCGCCCTGACCCGGACCGTGCGTGGCGAACGGCCACGTCCCCAACAGCCACATGACCAGAAACAAAAGCCCCACCACACCCTGCACCACTAAGGGTGCCCAGCGGGTGGCCGTGCGCCAAGCAGCGGTGTCCAGATGTCCCGGCTTGGCGAGGCTTCGCATCTGCCTAGCCGAGTCGATCCGACGCCGTCTGCAGAATCGTCTTGGCGATCTGGTCGGCCGGTTGCAGCCCCAACACACCGATGCTGATCAGAACCGAGGACTTTTCCCGGTACATGTGGCTCCACGCATCGGCGCTGATTCTGACTGTGGCTGGATCGGGCCGGTCGAGCGTGAAATCGTAACTGGGGTCGTGTAAATCGGCGCAGGCCTGCAACGACGACTCCAGCTGATGCAGGACACCACGCGCCGTACTCTCATCCGGGTAGATCGCCACCGCCTGACTGACCGTTTGAATCATGGCGGGACCGCCCGGTTTCAGGTCGTCGGTGATGCCGTGATAGCCCGCACTGCGAAATTCCGTCCAACCGGCTCCGAAGGTGACGTCGCTGATTCCGGCCGCCCGGCACGGAGCCGGAGCGTTCAAATCACCCGGCGGCGGCTTCCGCCGATCGGCGTGGGAATGCGCGGTCAGCTCCTCGTAGTTCGCGATGCGGCGGACGTCTTCGAGGCTGACGATCAATGCGTCAGCGCGCGACCCCGGCGCGGGGCTCGACTTGGCGGCCGAGTCGCCGTGCGAGCACGCGCTGGCCGCGACCATTGCCAGCGCAGCGCAGGCGAGGGGAAAACGTCGCCAAATTTTGCGGGTTGAGCCGTTCACGCTCATCGATAAAAAGCCATTTTCTGCGGACTGCCCCATCCGCGGTCGGTGACACCTCTGCGCACATCTTACGGGCGGGCGGGCGACGTATGCAGCACATATACCGGACGTCATAGAAACGTCAACGCCGCTGTTCGGCCAGCGGTCGCGTGCCGTCGCGTGAATCCGTAACTGGCGTCCGATGATTCGTCGACTTGCACCGGTGCACGGGGTTAGAGTCGCGACGTGCCCAAAATCAGCGCCGCGTCGGTGGAGGAGCATCGCGAGCAGGTCCAGCGGCGGGTCTTCGAAGCCTTCGCCATGCTGATGGCCGAGCACAGCTTCGATGCGATCACCATGGCGAAATTGGCAGCGGCGGCCGACATCGGGCGCACCGCGATCTACCACCACTTTGCCGACAAGGAGGCGGTGGTCGTCGCGTTCGCGTCGCACGAGACCAGCCGTTACATCGATGGGCTGCGGGCCGATCTGGCCGACGTCGACGATCCGGTCGAGCGCCTGGCCATTTACATCAGACATCAACTCAACGCCAGCGAGCAGTTTCACATGGGTTTGGGTCCGCAACTCTACGGCGCCCTGTCGCAGGACACGATGCGCGCAATCCGCGAGCACGTGGTCGCGATCGAGGACGTGCTACGGCAGATCCTGACCGACGGCGTGGCCGGCGGACAGTTCGTCATCGAAGATGAAGCCGCCACGATGTCGTTGATCCACGCCTGCCTCGGACCGCGCGAGTTACCGACGGCGGCGATCGAACGATTTGTGCTGCGCGCGCTGGGTGCACGTGTGTAAGGCACCTCTTGGCAAGACATCAGCGCGAGACTGTGCTACGTTTCCTGACAGATTGTCAGTATCGTTTTGACATGTTGTCAGTCTTGTTGACGCACTAGCTGATTGCAGGGAGTAGAGATGCCAGTGAGCACCGCCGAGGCGGTCCGACCCTTCTCCGTCGCGATGAAGGAGGGTTCGGCAGCCGAACACGATGCCGCCGAGCACTCGCCGTACGTTTCCGAACTCATGGGCGGACGGGTGAACCGTCAGGGGTACGCCGACTATCTGCTGCGGCTGCGCGTGGTCTACGACGCGTTGGAGACCACCGTGCGCGACCGTCGCGACGACCCGCTGGTGGCCGCGGTGTACGACCCGGCGCTGGAGCGGTTGGCGGCACTCGATGCCGACCTGGACTACTGGGCACCCGGCGCGTCGCGTGAGGTCGACTCCCCCGCGGCTGCCGCCTACCGCGACAGAATCGCCGGCAGCTCCTGGGGCGGCGCGCTGGTGGCCCATCACTACACCCGCTACCTCGGCGATCTATCCGGCGGCCAGGTCATCGGCAGGTTCCTCGAGCGCACGTTCGACCTCGACGGAGCCGGGCTGAAGTTCTACGAGTTCCCGATGCGGGCCAAGCCCTACAAGGACGCCTACCGAAGCCGACTGGACAACCTCGGCCTCGACGCCGACGAGGTCGACCGTGCGGTGGACGAGGTGCGGATCGCATTCAACCTGAACCAGGCTTTGTTCCAGGAGCTCGGCGAGAACCTGAGCGCCTACCAACGCTGACCGCGGAACCTGTTGTTGGACAGTGCTTTTCTCGCCTATCGCAGGTCGGCCGGGATGGGCATGGGCGTCATGAGACCGACCCAGGTGCGCCCGGTGTTGCCCTCGGGATAGCGTCCGGTCCAGGACCCCGGCGCGGCCAACATGATCCGCAGCACCTGCCCGAACGTTTCTCGCCGACCACGTTGGCGCACAGCCAATGTCAGCATCGCCGCATGGTTGCGGGTGTGCAGCCAAGCGGCGGGCTGAGCCGGTCATCCTCGGCCGCAGTCCTTTTGGGGTGGCCGGCACCTGCAAGAGGCGAGCCCGGCAAGTATATGCACACATACTAATATGACTATCCGCTTGGGATCGAGAGCTACGTCACGCGTTTAGACCCATACAGGTTGGGTAAATCGAGAGAAGCGTTCAACACACATCCAACACATGTTCACTGGGAGAGGGACCGTGACCACAAATGTCTGCCCTGCCTGCGGCTATCCCACGTTGAGTCCCGCCTTGTGCGCATACTGCCGCCCCGGCGAAGCGTTCAATTTCAACCAGACATTTTCAGCGATGCCCTCGACGATGGCACCCGGACCCGCGCCCGGGAGCACCTGGTCAGGTTCCCTGGCCAGCTGACGTGCGTGGCGGTGCGCCCCGCTGAGGTGAACTTAGCGAAGCACCGACTTTACGACGGGATCGTCGTCGTCCTCGTCGCCGGGGCCCGAATCCACTTCAATCGCAGGAGATGTGGGGCGCAGGCTGGCAATCGAGTTGTGGAGGAAGCTCAGCACCTCACGCGGTAATTCGTGCTTCCGCTCGTACTCGGCAAGGACGTCGGCGAGGCGCTCGATACGGTTATCAAACGCTCTGCCGCAAACCGTAGCGATGGCTTCGCCGAGTTGATCGGCGTCAATCCCGCTCAGCTTCGAATCAAGGGAGATCTCTCGAACGCGGCCTCTGCTGTCAATCCTGACCGTGACCAGGCCGCCGTCGGATTGCGCTTGCCCCTCCACTGCATCGAAAAGGTCCGCAAGCTCAAATCTGTCGAAGTAGTCGTTTGGATCCATCACATATTCCTGGCTAGAGAATCATTCAATAAGGTTCAACCGGCACAAAGCATTCGCAGGTACCGTGATCAGTCGTCGAGCAGCGAGCCGAAGGCTGTGCGGCGCCCAAACTTATCGTCGCCTCTTTTGGCCAATGATAATGGCGTGTTGCCATTGCTATTTGGAATATTCGGATCGGCCCCGTGATCGAGCAGGTAGCGGATGATTTCTGCACCACGCGTGCCGTGGTATCCCGGCGATGCCGTTGCAATGAACAACGGCGTTTGCCCCTTGCTGTTCGTTAGATTTACGTTAGCTCCGGCTTGCACGAGGGCTTTGACGACGTCTATGTTGTCGTCATTCTGCGCGGCGAACATCAGCGGGGTAAATTGCCCTGTATCTTCGCGGGCGTCGATCTCGGCGCCGGCGGCGATCAACGCGTTGACATCGTCGACCTTGTTGTCGACGGCGGCGTAATGAAGCGGAGTTCGCCCAGCTTGGTCACGTTGATGCACGTCCATGGCTACATATTTCCTTTATCAATCAATCCCGTTGTGTCACAGATCATCTCGCGCGGGGCACCTCGAAGCGGTGGCTTTGATTGCCCGGTGCATCTTCGATCTGGAAATGCTTTGGTTGGTTGAACTCGTCAATGAATTGTTTTCTTGTCCAGCCCTCTCCTATGGCTTGGTCGCGTAATCGCCAATATTCTTGGCCGGGGCGGTGGCCGAATTGTGCGGTTGGGTTCACGGGATACTTGAAGCCCGTTGCGGCATCAACGTAGTATTCTGGCTTGCCGCTCTTCGGGTTGCTTTGGATTGGCAGTTTAGATACCGATTCCGGATATGCCCCCGATACCGGTATGAGGACATTTTCGTCGGTGGCCGAGACGTAGTACTTGACGCCGCCGTGCTCCTCCACCCGTGTTGCGCCTCGGACTATCTGCTTGGTGGACTCACGAAGGGTCGGCCGCGTGTACTGATTTCTCGACGCCGCTGCCATTGCCTCGCGAATGGAGGCCATCTTTCCTTCGAAGGTCGCGAGCAGGACCGGTGCCTCCATGAGTGCGCGCATCCGAGTTCCGCCGGCTGCCACGCGCATCATCGCTGGACCAATCGTGCCCATGGATTCCACTGCTGCGGCTAGCGCGCGGATGATTTCCAGGATCCTGCTGGCCGTGGCTACGACGCGCGCGACTTCAATTACTTGGCCCGGAATTTCGGCGATCCCCACGGTGAAAAACGCGGCTATGCCGGCGACGGCTTCGATGGCGATTGTCCACGCCAACAGCTCTTTGAGGGCGTCGATGATCTGTTTGTGCGCGTCGTCGATCTTCTGCGCGTAGCTGTCGCACGCGTTGGCCAAATCGGTCATCGTGGCGCCGACGTCGGCCAACTGACCTTTCATTTCGCCGATCTTGTCGGCGGCAACAGCCAAATCCGGTGAAGTGTGCGCGCGGAACGCGCCAACGGCCGTGTCTACCAGTGACTGGCGCGAGTTGAACGCGTGCGCACAGCCGCGCAGCGCGGCTGCGGCCTGCCGCAACTTTCCTGGATTGCCGTTTGGCCACACCTCGCCCTCGAGGTAGTTGACGACCAGGCTCCACCCGGTCGGCGGATTGCTGTCGTCACCGCCGTACGCCTTCGGAACATTTGGGCACAGAAACGTCGCCTTACCCAATGGTCCGAAAGCGAGATCAGAATCTTGGGGTTCAAAAGCAGATTGGGCATCACCTTGTGCGTGGTTGACGACAGTCGCACTGATCAGGTCGATTATTGCTGCCGAGCCGTTGATGGTGTCGGTCGCGGACTCCATTCCGCCGTATTCGCCGCCGCGGCCGCCTAGCGCGGGGTCGAAGCCTTGTGAGAACTTGCGGCCGGGCTTGTCCGAGCCGGCCATGCCGCCCAAGCCCGACAGGACTCCGGCCAGTGCGTTGACGTCAGCGGCCAGCCCGTCATATAGCTGGATGAATGGCCCCGCGCCCGCGGCCTTGATCTCTTCGGGATCAACCGTGCGTGGCGCCACGAGCTACCAGTTCCACATCCGCTGGTTCGTCGCCACGATCGTCTCGTAGTTCTTATGCGCCCTCGCGGCCCGCTGTTGGATTTCAGCCACCGCCTCGCGCATGGTCTTGAGATCGGCTACCCACTGCTCATGGTTCTGCTGCTGGGCGATTGCTGCCTGCCCCTCCCAGTCGAGTTGCAGCTTGGCGACTAGCGCGTCCACGTCGGCGAGAACGTGTTCAGCTCTAGCGTCGAAATTCCTTAGCTGGTCAGCCCAGTCTGCGAGCTCTTCGGTGTCGACCGTGTATTTCATGCCTGATCCGATTCGATGAATGAGGTGTTGGCGTCGGAGATCAGCGCCGCGGCGGCTTTGAGTCGTTCGACGACATCATTGGCCCCCGTTTTCCACTCGTCGAAGGGTTCGACGAACGTCGGCCCGGCCCGCCCTTTCCACGTTTCAAGAAGCGCATCGCCCCGAGACGACAACTGCACAATTTCGTCATGGAAGGCATCCGCCGTCTGCTCGAGCGAACGGGCGACTTCCGTGAGCGTCGCGGGGACCACACGCAGCGGCGGCCTACCCCCCTGAGTTCCCACACCCATCACGTGATCCTCACAGAAAATACAGACGACGTGCAATACCGCGGTACGTCCAGCCGCAGCGTCACCATATGGCGGCGGTTATATGGTGAGTTCGGGTGCGCTAAGTCGTGGGGAAGCGGGTCCCGGATCAGGGGCGTCGGAGCCGGGAGGGGAGTCCGTTGAACATTTACGCTAATCCCGTGAGGTCGACGTAATGGGCAAGTACCGAATCGATCCGCGAAACATTGTTGCCGGTCTGGCCGATGACGCGGAATGCTTTGCCACAGACCGGATTACTGTCGACGGCCGACCGGTCGGATACATGTACCGCGACGACTCCGGCTGGAACTTCTTCGCCGGCGACGAAGACCAAGCCTACGTAGACAACCCAGACAACATCGGTCTGTTCACTCTCAACGACATCGCCAATTACGACCACACGGTCCGCCCCTACCTACACGCCCCGCCCGGCACCGCCTGGCTTCGCGAAGGCAACCAATTCGTCAAAGACTCCCAAGGCGCGCCAACCGAACCCGCGCAGCCAGCCACCGGATTGCAACCCGAATTCCCGGTAGCGCAGGGCGTTTTCAAGATCACTGACGACTGGTCCATTGACCTGCCCCAGCCCATGAACCGCCGCTTCGAAGACGACGCCCTCGTCCTGTGGCGCCCCGGCCTGACCGCATGGATCACCGTCTGGGGCAACCCCAAACTCGACTCGCCGACAATTCGGCTCAGCAAGATCAAACAGATGAGCTCACCACGCCGCTACGACGAAAAAGAGTGGACCAACGGCGGCCTCATCTACTACACCTACCGCCTTAACGAGAACCCCGACCAAAGCAAGCCTGCCGCGCTGTACGGCGACGTCATTGGCATCGCCGGCCACATCCAGATCGCCGCGTTCTTCGACCACGAAGCCAGCCTCGCCCCAGCAACCGTGCTTGTCGGCCGCATCTCGTCCCACGGGCCTTCGCGGCGCAGCGCGCTCACTAGCGACAACTGACCGATTTCACGGACGCTCCCCGAGGCATTGAGAGCGCATAGCTACACCCGCAGGCTGGGTGAAGTGACCGCAGCTTGCGCTTAGGACTTGCGGGTCGGCGGGGAGATGCGCCGGGTGTGACTGACGGGTCGAACCAACCACCGAAATGTCTACGCAGGTAGAGACGGTGGCCAGGGGCGGGATCGAACCGCCGACCTTCCGCTTTTCAGGCGGGCAGAATAGCCACTGACCTGCGGTTTATCTGAGTCTGTGCGTCTTATGCGCCGCGTTGAGCAGGGCTGACGCTTTCAGCCTGTCCGGCGAACGGACATAAACCGGACACGGTGCTTGCACTCCCAACCAGGAGCTTCCGCACTGCCGCTTGCGTTGTGGGCAGCGTCGTGGGCTCCGGGGAGCAGGCATCCCGATGCCCAACGTCGCATCATCAGTCACCGGGTCGACCCTATCGGCGACTGAGACGACATCCGCATTTGACCACCCGCCATTCCAGCTCGGTTCTGCCGGGGCCTCGGTTGACGGGAGGTCGCGAGCGCCCGAGGCCGCCAGGCCGCAGGGCGGGAGAGCGACAGCGGTCGGCCGGACGTCTTCCGAGGCATCCGGCCTCAACCGGGATACGGCCGGCGGGCTTGTTATATGTGCCGAAAATGTCCGCGACTGGCTTGACGACGGGATCGCGACCAATGAGCTGCGGGCCGTCGACGCGCTGGGGCTGCGCTTCCCGAGTCCCGAGATGGTCGCCGCCGCTGCAGCGCTGTTCGAACCGGCGGCACCATGGGCTTGCGGCCGTGGTCGTCGCGGCACCGAACCTGAATCCGGACGGTTTCGCATCACTGTGGGCCCCGGCGTAGTGCGGCTCGGGTGGACCAATCCCGTCCGCGCCAAGAAAGCCGCCGAGCGGGCCGTCGGTCATCACCAACGTGACGTCGAGGATGCCAAGCTGCAAATCAGAGACGACCTCACTCGCACAGGCTGGAACGATGATCAGGCCGTCGTGTCTTCGACACGACGGAGCGCTACGGCAACCGACCAGCGCTATACCGGTGGTGTCATCACCGAGTGGTCCCGCAAATCACGCTCGGCGATGTGCCGCACCTTCGCTGAACTCGACTACAGCCCCCTTGTGGAGTCCGGCCGTGTCCCGGCCATGGTCACTCTGACCTATCCCGGCGACTGGGAAGTCGTCGCCCCGGACGGCGCCAGCGTGAAGCGACATATGGTGTTATGGCGCAAACGCTTTCAGCGAGAGTATGGCGAACCGGCCCGCTACATCTGGAAGCTGGAGTTCCAACGGCGTGGCGCACCGCACGTTCATCTGTGGATGGCACCGCCCATGTCGCCGGGCCGCTCGGGTCGCACCTTCGCCCAATGGCTGTCCGAAACATGGGCTCAGATCGTCGACCATCCCGATGCGGAGCAGAAAGCGCGGCACCACCTGGCCGGCACCGCCATCAATGTCCGCGGCGGACTGAAGGCCTGCGACCCCAAACGGCTCGCCATCTACTTCACCAAGCACTCATCGCCAAACCTGCACAGCGACAAGGAATACCAACACATCGTGCCCGATCTGTGGCGGCAGGCCGGCCGCGGACCTGGCCGGTTCTGGGGCGTGTACGGACTTAAGAAGGCCATCGCGGTAGTCGAGATCGCGCAGGATGCATACCTGGCGGCTCGCCGAATCGTGCGGCGCTGGTCACGCAACCAAGCGATCTACGGCAATCCCGACAGCAGCTTCCCGACTGCCGTCGTGCCGCGAACGGCTACTCGGCTGGTCTCCCGTGTTGGTCAGAACACCGGTGCCATCACGCATCGGCGGGTACGACGACGGCGAGCCCTCTGCGATCAGGGCGGCCTCGCGGGCGGGTACGCGCTAGTGAATAACGGCCCAGCCTTCACCACCAAGCTAGCCGCAGCATTGTCGCTACGTAGCGCGCGGAGCGAGACGCATTCATCTTAAGCATGTTCCACCATCCGCAATTGCGGCTCGGTGGCCGATAAAATTTTTGGTTCGGATGTCGCGCCGGCCGATTTCGCCGCTTAGGGTCAGAACATGGTCACTCCTCCCGCTCTTCTCCGGACGTCTTCAGGGCGTCCATCTTTCTGGCACCGCTGGGTCCTCAACGCGTTGTACAACTTTGACCGATACACGATCGATGACTGGCTGGGTCTCATGAGACAGAATCTCCTCAGGCCAGAGGGTGTGACCCCGATGCAGACCGCTCGCTACACCGTTGATGTTTTGAGCCACGTTAGGACGCTCACATCGGCGACGGCGAGCCTTGCCTCACATGGTGATCGGGCAGCCCGCTCCCAATTGGCTGATGCCGCTGTCGACTTGAAGAGCGCGCTCGATCACCTTTGCGGAGCGCGCGATGAGCTACTGAAAGCAGCCGGTGCTGAACGTGTTACGGATACCGATTAGGGACGGTTCCATCCACAGACACACCCAATAATGCGGCCGCGAGGATTCGATCTCATTGAGGACTCGGTGTTGCTGTGCGGGCCACCCCAATGCAGGCAGCTCGGCACACCGCCTATGCACTGCTTTATGTGAGACAAACCCCTACGGCGACCACAGTTCTTGCTTCATACGGCAGCCGTGTAGCCGGCCATCAACTGGGCGACAACGCTCTCGACTTGAAGTGCGCTCTCAAAGGTCTACGTGAAGCACTAGACCATCGAACGAAAGCCGCTTGCGCCGAACGGGTTACCGAACGATTGGCGCCCGGGAAATTGCCCATCGCCGTGCAAGAGATTCTCGCCAAGGCGACTACCTGCTGAGCGAGACCCCAAAAGGTTTGGCTCTTTGATAACGAGGGGTTACGGCCCTGCCCACGTCTTGACCACCCAAGGCTTACCCTACTTTCGTAACTTTCGTAATTCTGCCAACATGGCTGCAGTTCCGACGGTGAGATAAGAGGAAGTGGGACCCATGAGCAACGCCTCCGCGGAGATTGTGAGCCCAGTTCCGGCCGATGCCGGCGGGCTTGCCGATGTCCTCAGCTTCATGGAAGCGCACGAGGCCCGTCAGGGGACCTCTCCTGAGCCTGCCTTCTTCTTGTCCGGCGCGGGCGAGCACGATCGTGTCGAACTGACCGAGCAGCTTTACGAAGTCCTAAAGCGTGTCGCCCACGCCCTCAGCCACGGCCAGTCCATAAGTATCTTGACTCGCGACCGAGAAATCTCCACCCAGCAGGCCGCCGAGATCCTCGGCCTGAGCCGCCCCACGGTAGTTCGCCTGATCGAGGACGGCGAGTTGCACGCGCACGTGCCCGGCGCTGTGCGTCGCAAGCTGCGGCTTGCCGATGTTCTTGCCTACCGCGAGGAGCTTCGCTCCCGACGCAACCGGTTCATCACCGAGAGCTCAGCGGAGTTCGCGGATGCCGACGCCGACGAGGTCGCCGAGTTGCTCGCCGAGGCGAAACGCACGCATTGACCGTCCGCGGCGCCTGAAAGACTCGTCTACGTGTATCGCGCCGTCCTCGACACCTGCGCACTTGTGCCGAGCCTTCAGCGTGACTTTCTGTTGCAGTTGGCCACCGAGGAGGCCTACGCGCCTGTTTGGGGTCTGGGATCCTCTTCGAGCGGGACTATGTCCTCGCCGGCTTGCACGACAGGCGCGGGATCACTGATAGCGCCAGTCGCCGTCAGCACCTTTTCGACCAGCTGAAGAAGGCGTTCCCTGGTTCAGAAGTTCACGCACCCAAAGACCGCGAATACAACTACGGGCTAAACGATCCCGATGACGGCCACGTCGCCCAAGGCGCGATCATCGGCAAAGCCGACGCCATCGTCACCGACGATCGCCGGGCCGGGTCCAGCACAGCACGCGTGCTCGTAGAGGCCGACATCGAGACCGTGCACCTATATCAGTTCACCGCCAACACGGTGTCAGCGCACCCGCACGCAGGAGTCCGTGCGTTGCGAGAGATGTCGAATCGTCGAGCCAACCCGCCGCAGACCCCAAAGCAGGTCCTCCAGCTGCTAGTGACACGGCACAACATGACCGAGGTCGCCGAAATCCTGCTCCAACTGTTGTCGGATACCGGAGACCCGGCTGACCAAGCGGGGTAAGCGCTCACCATTCAAGTTCTGGTCGGTGATCGACTAGCCGTACTTGCAGCGGTCGAGGCGGCGTGCGTAACCCCAACAACGCTAACGCACTTCCGTCATCAATGTCGGACCCCGCACTTACGCTGACCCCGAACCACACTGAGGAGGACCGGTATGAACAAGGCCGAGCGTCTGTGGAATCTGCGGGACGCAGTGCTGGCGTGGCTGTACGAGCTACGGGTCGAAGGGGCCACCATCGCCGAGGCAAAAACTGCGGCCTTCATGGAGGCGACTTCTTGGTCCGACACCGAGGTCACCCGCGAAGAGTTGAACGCCGCACTGGAGTGGCTCATGGAGGAGGGCTACGTCGACGGCACCGGCACCATGCAGAGGATCGTTCTCCGGCCACACTTGACCCCCTACGGCGAGAAGTACGCAGCGTCGGGCAAGTCGGTGCGTGACCTGCCCGGCGTCGCCGATGTGCAAAGCCCGTATCTGCACATCGAAAGCAGCAGCGGTATCGCCGTTGCATTCAACAGTCCCGGCGCTAAGCAGACTGTCAACGTCCAGCAGAAGGTAGAACAGGCGCGCACACTCGCCGATGCGATCGAACAGGCATTGCCCGCGATCGCTGATGTACAGGTCCGCGGCGCCGCTGAACAGCTGGTGTCGGAGATCCGCGGTGAGTCGCACTCGGATTCCCCGTCCCCGGGTCGACTCAAGACGTTGGCCACCGCGGCGATGACCTCAATCGCCACCGCGGCGGGCACCGAGGTGGGCAAAGTGATGATCGAGGCGGCGCTACCGCTGCTGTCGTGACCGGCGGCGTCACCGTGACCCAATGCGAATTGGGTGGGTAGGACGTCTAGGTCGGTCGTCTCGGTTGAATCTCATGGGCAGGGTCGACGCGCCCCGCCGTATTGGCTGCGGCACACTGACACCGTGCACGGAAGGAGGTGGCGGGCACCGTGGTAGTGCGCGTCAGTGTCGCCCCCAGCCTCCTGGAGTGGGCCGTTGAGCGCGCCGGCTGGGATGACGAGACAACACAGCGCCGCGCCCCGAAGCTCGACGAGTGGATCAGCGGCGAGCGACAGCCGACTCTCAAGCAATTGGAGAGCTTCGCGCAGGCGACACATACTCCATTCGGCTTGCTGTTCTTACCCGAGCCGCCGAACGAGCCTGTGCCGATCCCGGACATGCGCACCGTCGGCAACGCGGCGGTGCCTCGACCCTCTGTCGACTTGCTGGATACCATTTACATCTGCCAGATGAGACAGGACTGGTACCGCGAATACCTTCGAGACCACGGCGCTCCCGAGTTGGACTTCGTCGGCTCCGCTACGATCGACACTCCCGTGGTTCAGGCAGCTCAGGCGATCCGCCGAGAGCTCGGGTTCGATCTCACCGAACGGGCTGTGTTCGCCAACTCCGATGACGCCCTGCGCCGGCTGATCGACCGGATCGAGAACATCGGCGTACTGGTGATGGTGAGCGGCATCGTCGGCGGTGACACCCACCGCACGCTCGATCCCGAGGAGTTCCGCGGCTTCGCACTTTCCGACCCGATCGCGCCGCTGATCTTCGTCAACGGCGCTGACACCAAGGCCGCACAGATCTTCACCCTGATCCATGAACTCGCGCATGTCTGGCTCGGCGGCAGTGCCCTGTCCGATGCGGCGATGGTCGCGCGGGACGGCGTCGCAGACGAGCTGTGGTGCAACCGCGTCGCAGCCGAGGTCCTGGTACCCCTGGCTGCGCTTCGCCGCGACTACCAGGGCCAGGCGATACCCCAGGAGCTGACACGCCTGGCCAGGCGGTACCGGGTGAGCACACTGGTCATCCTCAAACGACTCTTCGATGGCGGATACCTCAGCTGGGACGACTACCGCGAGCGATACGAGGCAGAGCACCAAGCAGCGGTCGCCCTCGCCAAGCGTCGTCGCGGTGACCGTTCCGGCGGGGACTACTACAACACCCAGCCGCTGCGGTTGAGCCGTCAGTTCGCGAAAGCGGTGTTTGCCAGCACATACGAGGGCGATACGAGCTTCCGAGAGGCCTTCCAACTGCTGGGGACTCGCAAGCATGAGACCTTCACCCGTCTCGCCGACGAGATCGGGGTGAGCTGATGTACCTGGTTGACTCGAACGTGCTTATCGACGCGAAGAACCGCTATTACGCGTTCGACATTGCGCCCGGTTTCTGGGCCTGGCTCGAAATAGCGCATGCTGCCGGCGAGGTGGGCAGCATCGAGGCCGTCCACGAGGAGTTGATAGACGGTAACGATCAACTGGCGGAGTGGGCGAAGGCGAACAGATCCTTCTTTCAGCCGATCGACCAGGACACCACTTCACACTTCCCGGCGCTCACCGCTTGGGCGGTCACACGTCCATACACGCAAGCGGCGCTGGCGGACTTCACCGGCAACAACGCCGATTACCAGCTGGTGGCCCACGCGCGAGCGCACAACCACATCCTGGTGACACACGAACGGTCGAACCTCGACTCGCGCCGTCGAGTGATGATCCCCGACGCTTGCGCGGCGATCGGCGCAACGTGCCTGGGGCCATTCGAGATGATGCGCCGTACCGGGGCCACGCTAGAACTACGCAACTGACCTTGGGGTGTTCGCGCCACTCATGGCGATCGACCAGGGCGCCGGACCCAGGTGGCGACATGCAGCCAGAGCATCGCCTTGAATTCAAGTTGACACTGTCAGCCCGGCAGGGACTATGCCTTGGTCAACGATAGACCAGATTTTGCAAGGCAGCTCGCCCGTGCCGTCGCCAAACACATTGACTGCCACATGGAATTTCCTGCCATTCAACCCAGCCCGTGACATCGTCAGCGAGTTAGCAATCGACTCGGTCAATTAAGTTGGGAGGTGCCACAAAGTGATCCCAGTTTTATCGTGACCACGATGCGGCGACCAGCGAACGGCTTAGCTTAGGCATGCTGGGCCGTGGTGATTGGTACATCAATATGATCCCGCGCAACGACCACGCCATTCTTGATGGCGTAACACTCGACATAGTGCTCCCCACGGAACTTTGTGGATTCGCGGTGTGTTCGGGTGTCGTCGTTGATAATCTGACCCCGAATCTCGTTTCGTTTCTCCGCTTCCTCGCCGCGGTTCAAGACCTTCCACTTGAACTTGAATGGTTGCGGCACATCGCACTCCGCGACTGTGAAGTTCAAGGTTTTTTGCGGTCTGAGCCAGACATGTCGGGCAAGCATGCTGCGTAGGGTATCCGGGCGGAAGCCGTTTTGGGTGACGGTGCAGTCGATGGTCAGGGTGTACCGAACGTCCACTGGGAATTCATCTTCGATGAATTCTTCGGTGTGGTCGAACGTGTAGGCGCTCGCAGTCTTCGCGGTACTGTCGGCTGCAGGAACAGGCTTGCCGAAGACCTTCTTCCATTTAGCGTTGAGCGTCGTGTTGCCGTCAGCGTCAATCGCTTTGAGGCACAACTCGTACGCGGTCTTCGCCTTGCTCTGGAACCTCTTCTTGACCTTTACATCCTGCTTACTTCCCAGCGCCTGGTAATGGTCGTGATCGTCCTCTTCGGACAGAAACCTGAAGAAGTCTCGGACCATGAACGCATAAGTCGTCATGGTCGCGGAATGGTAGTCGGTGTCCTTCTGCAGGAAGTTGTACGCCAAGGTGTCCATCAACAGGCCACCCATGACTACGCCGTGCTTGTTCTTCCACGCTCGCGCCATCTTGCATAGTTTGCGAAAATTCCGATTGGTAATGCTGTCATAGTCTCGGGTCTCATTGATCTCCTCGCGCGGCTTGGTGACCTTCCAGGACTTCGATTTCGTATGCGGGTACTTGAACGAACCGTCCGCTTGCTCGAAGACGGGTTGTACCTCGAACATGAAATTTTGGAACGTCACGACGACCACCGGACTGTCAACCTTCACGCTGGATGTCGGGTAGCGCGCTTGAATAGCGGCGCGCGTGCGCGACAAGACATCCGAGGGTCCGTCCCCTCCTTCGTACTTGTCCCATAGCGACGACGGCAGAACGTAAAGCATGTCAAGGTCCGAAATGCCGCGAATTGCCGTGAAGCGCCCGTAGGAGCCCACCATGAGCTGATAATCCTTGGAGCTGTCGAGGTTCCGGAACTCCTTGTTCAGAACCTTGGTGATCTCATCGCGACGGGCACCGATGGTGCCGGCATTGTCGACCTGTAGGTTCGTGAGCAGACCCTCGAAAATCTCACTTGTCTTCATCTGCTGCTGGCTTTCCCTGTCGAAGCTGGGCTGGCAGCATCTGGTCAATCTCACTCTCCGAGAACGTCAAGTCTTCGCGGTTCTTCAAACCGTCCTGCGCAGCCTCGTAGGCTTTTGAGGTTGTGCGGGGAGCATCACCGAGGATGGCGAAGTACTGCTTCTGCAAATCGTTGCGTCGTTCGATTCCCTCCTGCATCGAACACGTTCCCGCTTGAAGGTCAACAATGAGCGACAGGTAGGACTCGCGGACATCCCACACCTTTGCCGCAGTGTCACGGTGCTGCTGCATCTCCTCGCCGTGATTGAAGTTCTTGCTGCCAAGATTCATCGCGGTGACGACCAACGCGATGAACGAGGTGACCAATGGCGCCCACTGCTCCGCGTTTGCCTGGCCGAGGAGCGACGCCACGAACGTGGTCGAGCTTATGGCTGTCATGGCCAGAAGCCCTCGGCGCTGCCACAAATATTTTCGGTAGCAGATGTCTGCCTGCTTCTCATGAGTTTTGTGCGTGTACGCAGCGCGTCCGTACAACTCACGGACTTGTGCGAGCAACAATTTAGGGCTGCCTTCCGCTGCTGCAGTCTCTTCCGTTGGCTCTGCCATACGGCCCCTCTCCTTTGAACACGCCGCCGGCGCGCAGGTGTCTTGGCTACCTTGGTCAACTGGCCAGACTAGGTTGTATTTGCTATATCACTATGCAAACATAACATACATGACGGAATCCTCGACCATCCCAACGCTCCTTCAAGTCATCCGTGCTGCGCTAGATCTGACCCAGGGTGAGTTGGCGGAGCGGCTCGACGTCTCGTTTGCCACGGTTAACAGGTGGGAAGCCGGCTCCAGCAAGCCGCAGAGGGTCCAGCTCGCCAAGATCAACGCTTTGGCCGAGGAAGCTGGCGTCGATCCCAGCGATGCCCCGGCTGCCGGTGGAGCAGTAGTCACCCGTCGCCGTGGCCGCCAAGCTAAGCCAGCGACTCCGACCACAAAGCCAATGGAGCAGATGCTGTGGGACGCCGCTTGCTCGATCCGAGGCGAGAAGGACGCGCCAAAGTTCAAGGACTACCTGCTGCCGCTGCTATTCCTTAAGCGCCTTTCCGATGTCTTTGACGACGAGATCGACCGACTCGCCGAGGAGTACGGCGACCGTGACGTCGCCCTGGAGATCGCGGACAACGACCACGACCTGCTCCGCTTCTATCTCCCGGCCGAGGCACGTTGGGCCGTCATCAGCGGACGCGTGCCGTACGACTGGCCTGACGACGAGCGCGGTCGGTCTACACGACCACGCGACATCGGTGAACATCTCACCAAGGCCGTGCGAGCCGTCGTCCGATTCAACCCGAGCCTCGCCGGAGTCATCGACGTCATCGACTTCGCGGCCGAGCGCAACGGTGAGCGAGACATCAACCCCGCCAAGCTCAATGGCGTCGTCGAGACATTTTCCGACCCGCGTTATCGCCTCGGCCTCGCCGACGTGCAGCCGGACTTCCTTGGCCGCGCGTACGAATATCTCCTCCGGAAGTTCGCAGAAGGCTCGGGCCAGAGTGCGGGCGAATTCTTCACTCCAACCGAGGTCGGATTCCTCATGGCGCGCATCCTGAGGCCGAAGCCAGGACAGACCTGCCATGACTACGCGTGCGGTTCCGCCGGTCTGCTCATCAAGCTCCAGCTCATCGCGCGCGAGCTCGACCCGACCGCAAAGATCCCACTCAAACTGTTTGGTCAGGAGCTACAGGCCGAGAGTTACGCCGTCGCCCGGATGAATGCAATCATCCACGACATGGACGTCGACCTACGCCGGGGCGACACCATGATCAATCCTAAGTTCCGGACATCGTCGGGATCACTCGACCATTTCGATCTTGTCGTCGCTAACCCGATGTGGAACCAGCCTTTTGACCCGAGCATTTTCGAGGACGACCCGTACGACCGGTTCATCAAACACGGTGGCGCAACGTCAGGCAAGGGTGACTGGGCCTGGCTCCAGCAGACGCTCTCGGCGCTCAAGGACACCGGCCGTGCGGCGGTCGTCCTCGACACCGGTGCCGTAACTCGTGGCTCGGGCTCGAAGAACGAAGACAAGGAACGCAACATCCGCAAGTGGTTCGTCGATCGCGACCTCGTCGAGGGCGTCATCCTGTTGCCCGACAACCTCTTCTACAACACGACGGCCGCTGGCGTCATCGTGGTGCTCAACAAGCGCAAGCCCGAGGCTAAGAAGGGCAAGATCACCCTGCTCAATGCGAGCAAACGGTTCTCCAAGGGTAAGCCGAAGAACCATCTTGTCGCTGAGGACGACCTCGCGAAGCTCTTCAATGCCGGTGAGGCCGTCGAGGGTGAGGTTGCAGTCATCGACCTCTCCCAGGCCGCTTCGGCGGACTACAACCTCAGTCCCAGTCGATGGGTTCAGCAGGCAAGGGCACTGGCCCACCGTTCAGTCCGAGACCTGTTGGCGGAACTTACCGAGCTGGACGGCGCTGCCCGGGAGACCGACGAGGCGCTGGCGAAGATGTTGGTGAAACTGTGAGCGGAACTTTCTGGCCGACGAAGTCGCTGGGCTACCTCTTTATCGTGGGTGCGGGCAAGACGATGTCGGCAGCGTCGCGCATCGGGGAGAACAAGGTTCCCTTCTTGCGCACGTCAAACGTTTTTTGGGATGAGATTGACCTCGCTCAGGTCGACGAGATGGCAATCCCTGACCGCGAACTGGCCGACAAGCTCGTCGAACCAGGAGATCTATTGGTGTGCGAAGGGGGCGAGATCGGCAGGGCTGCAATCTGGGAAGGCGGCCCTGCACCGATGTCCTTCCAAAACCACCTCCACCGACTTCGGCCGCAGGTGGCTGACGTCGACCCCCGGTTCTACGTTTACTTCCTCCAGTCGGCCTTCACCCAGCTCGGAATCTTCGAAGGAGCCGGCAACAAGACCACCATCCCCAATCTGTCTTCGGGCCGGCTCAAGGCTCTCGAAGTTCCTCACCCTCCGCTGGCAGAGCAAGTCGCCATCGCCGACGTCCTCAGGCACGTACAACGGGCCAGAAGGCTCAACAAGCGTGTGCTCTTAACGACCCAGGAGCTGAAGTCCGCCGTGATGGAGCAGTTGTTCACGCGGGGGCTGAGGGGCGAGGCGCAGAGGGAAACAGAGGTTGGCCCTGTTCCGGAGAGTTGGACGGTAGCCGCTATCGACGAACACTTCTCGGTCGTCTCAGGTGGAACACCCTCTCGAAGTAACGCTACGTACTGGTCGGGGGGCACGATCCCGTGGGTCAAGACGACTGAGGTGAACTACTCCGTGATCACCGAGACCGAGGAACACATCACCCAGGCTGGACTGAATGGATCGGCTGCGAAGCTGCTCCCCCCCGGCACGCTCCTGATGGCCATGTACGGGCAAGGCGTCACCCGCGGGAAAGTCGGGATTCTTGGCATCGAAGCTTCCTGCAATCAGGCGTGCGCGGCGATAACTCCGACGGATGACGTGGTCGCGCAGTACCTTTACCACTACCTGACATCGCGGTATGAGGCGATCCGCTCGCTCGCCCACGGCGGGCAACAACAGAACCTCAACCTCGACATCGTGCGCAAAATCGACGTCCCAGTACCGCCAACCATCGTCGAACAGCAAGAGATCATCGACGTACTGGATGCCCTCGACCGCAAAATCGACCTGCATCGTCGCAAGCGCGGCGTGCTTGATCAGCTCTTTAAGTCGTTGCTGCAAAAACTGATGACCGGCGAGATTTCGGTCGACGACCTCGACCTGAGCGCGTTGCCGTCAATCCGCGGGACTGCAGCATGAGCCAGATCAAAATTTCAGAGGCCAAGTCGGTGCAATTCCCGATGGTGAAGCACGCCTCAGCCGTTGGCTGGGAGGAACTCGCGCCAGAGGAAGCCGAACGCATGCGTCGCGGTCGGGCCAACATGCTGTTCCCCGAGGTACTGGAGAACAAACTGCGGCAGTTCAACCCGTGGCTGACTGAGGACCAGGCCCGCGCGATTGTCGAGAGCATTGAAGCGCTGCCCGCCACAATCGAGGGCAACCGAGAGGTGCTGCGTTGGATTCGAGGCGAACGTCAATGGCACGACGAGAACGAACGGCGCCAACGCCCGGTCCAGGTTGTCGAATTCGATCCCGATCGCCCCGACGAGAACGCTCTGCACGTCACGTGGGAGTGGAAGATCGAGCCGCCGGCCCGGGCAAAAGGGAACCGCGCCGACGTCATGTTCGTCGTCAACGGAATTCCGGTCACCATCGTCGAGCACAAGAACCCGAAAGACCGCGACGCGCTCACCAAAGCCGTGACCCAGCTTCGACGTTACGAGATGGAGACGCCAGAGCTTCTGGCTCAGGCGCAGCTTCACAACGAGACCCACCTGATCGAATACTGGTACGGCGTCACGTGGAACATCAATCGCCGCATGCTCTTTAGGTGGAAGCACACGAGCGACGAGTCCTACCGCGGTGCCGTACAGGCGTTCTTCGAGCCGCGTGACTTCCTGCGCACCTTGCGCGAGTGGGTGCTCTTCTATGTCGAAGACGGTGAAACGAAGAAATCGGTCCTTCGCGAGCACCAGCGCGGTGCAGTCGATGCGGTGGTCGCGCGGTGCGGCGACCAGGCGAAGAACCGGGGGCTGATCTGGCACACGCAGGGCTCCGGCAAGACCTTCACGTTGCTAACGGCGGCGCAGTTGATCCTCAGCCAGAAGGACCGCTTCAACAACGCAACCGTCATCCTCGTCGTTGACCGCACCGAGCTGGAGGGCCAGCTCAAGGAGTGGGTCGACAGACTGCTCGGCGAGATGCAGGCCAACGACATCCCGGTTCGGCGTGCCAACAGCAAGGATGACCTGCAAGATATCTTCGATTCCGACTTCCGTGGCCTGGTCGTCTCGATGATTTACAAGTTCGAGACAATCCGGAAGGACAGCTCCAACCGCGACAACGTCTTTGTCTTCATCGACGAGGCTCACCGATCGGTCGCTGCTGACCTCGGCTCATACCTCATGGCGGCGGTCCCAAACTCCACCATTATCGGCTTTACGGGCACCCCGGTCGGCGGGACACAAGGCGGTGGCACAAGTTCGTTCCAGATCTTCGGATCACAAGACGAAATGGGCTACCTGCACAAGTACTCGATCATTGAGTCGATCGAGGACGAGACCACTCTGCCGATCAAGTACATGCTTGCGCCGTCGTCGATGTCCATGGCACCAGAGGACTTAGACGAGCAGTTCTACGCCCTTGCGTCCGACGAGGCCGTCACCGACATCGATGAACTCAACAACGTACTGCGGCGAGCAGTCGGACTCCGCACCTTCCTCGGCTCTGAGAGCCGCGTCGCGCAGGTGGCTGAGTTCGTCGCGAACCACTTCAATGAGAACGTGGATCCGCTGGGGTACAAGGCCTTTCTCGTCGCGGTCGACCGTGAGACGTGTGCGAAATATAAGCGGGCGCTCGACAAGCTGCTACCGCCCGCGTGGTCCGAGGTGGTCTATAGCAAGAATGCGAGCGATGTCGTCGACCGTCCCGACGTACATGAGCTCCAGCTTTCCGATGACCGCGAGAAAGAGATGCGTCGGCAGTTTAAGAAGGCCAATCAACACCCCAAGATCCTGATCGTCACTGACAAGTTGCTCACCGGCTACGACGCGCCGATCTTATACGCGATGTATCTCGATAAGCCGATGCGTGACCACGTCCTCCTCCAGGCGCTTGCGCGCGTGAACCGACCATATGTCGACAGCGAGGGTGTGCAGAAGAAGGTGGGTCTCGTCGTAGACTTCGTTGGCATCTTGAAAGAACTTCACAAGGCGCTGCGGTTCGATTCCGCCGATGTCGAAGGCGCCCTGCAAGACCTCGATGTGCTGATGGCGGATCTACTGCTGAAGATCGACGCTGCTTCCACCGAGTACCTGCAGGTCACGCGCGGCCAAAGCGATGACGAGCAGTTAGAAGGCATCGTTTACGGCAAATTCGTATCGGAGGACGAGCGCAAGAAGTTTTTCGACGACTACCGCGATATCGAGGCGTTGTGGGAAATACTCTCGCCCTCAGCGGAGTTGCGCGACCACATCGCGACGTACAAGCGCCTATCTGTTCTGTACGCGGCCGTGCGAAACGCCTACTCCGAGGCGACCACCTTCACTGCCGATCTGGAGCACAAGACCAAGCGTCTGATCGAAGAGACCGCAACTCAGGAAGGTCTCGGTAGGTTTATAAAGGTTGCCACGTTCGATGTCCCAACATTGGAGGCCCTGGGTAGGGACGACGGACCACCCGAGGAGAAGGTCTACAACCTGTTGCGTGGCTTACGCAAGGAGATGGACGACAACCCGGCAGCCGCGGTGGCGCTCCGAAGCATAAAAGAAAGGGCCGACCGTGTCATCGAAAACCTCGAAGAGCGAAAGGTCAACGGCCTTGCCGCTTTAGATGAGCTCAAGGCAATTGCGGAGGAGAAGGACAAACTGCGCGAGTTCGCCCGGCAGAGCGGACTGTCGGATCGCGCCTTCGGCATTTACTCGGCGTTGAGAACCGAGCATTCGTTGCATGGGCTGAAGGTCGATATCCAGAGGGTTGCGGTGAGCATCGAGGTGGCGGTAGATCAGTTCCCGCACTGGCGCCAGAATCCCGACGAGCGGCGCCGCCTGCGCAGTGGACTCTACAAACCACTGCTGGATAGTCAGGTGCCTCCAAAGTCCTGCGCCGAGATTATCGACAACGTTATGACAGTGCTGGAGAAGGTCTGATGGCAAGGCCGAAGATGCCGCTGACCGCCGATCAAGCGCTAACCCGCAAGACGATGGCGTGGGCGACCAAGATTCGAGTGAATCCTTCCCGCATCCTGATCGCCGAGCTCACTACAAAGTGGGGCTCGTGCGCACCGGACGGTGTGATCATGCTTGCACAGGATCTTGTCGAAATGCCCCCGGCCTTCCAGGACTATGTCGTCGTCCATGAACTGCTCCACCTGCGATACCGCTCCCACGGGAAAGCCTTTACCGCGATGATGACTGCGTTCGTTCCCGGCTGGCGCGAGCTGGAGGCATCGAGCCCAGTGAGGGAGGTACGCGGATGATTTCCGCGGAATTGTCTTGGCTCCCCGCCAACGTGGGGTTAGGAGTTCAGGAAGGGGCAGGGTAGTGGAACTCCTGTACGTCGTTGAGGTCGACGTGCGTCCTAGCGAAGGTTCCGGCCTGACGCCGATGGGTGTTCGTGACCGCGTCAAACGCCACCTCGCCGAGTGGTTGAGCTTCGAACACACTCCGACACTGGATCCCGGAGCCTTCGATACCAACGGGACCACCACTCTCACCAGTAGCCACGAGGACAGAAACGACAGCCGTGTCTCTTGGTCAACCGAAGGCACAGCTGAGGTAATTGCTCTGGCCGTCACCGTGAGGACCGAGATCACTCGTAGTGGCCGAGCGGATTTCGTTTGCGTCGTAACGGTTTTCACGGAAGCCGACAAGACAGCGGTGCGGATTGAGCTGGGGCGTGAGTCCCTCGACGGCGTTCTTGCGCCCGCGGGCATCGACTTTTTCCGCCGGCCGCATCTCCTAGTCTTGCTCCTCCGAGATCAGGACCTACAGTACTGGTCTGGCCCCAGTCGGGTTGACGGACGGTTTAACTGGGTCAACCCGCAGCACGCGGATTTTGTGTGGGAGGCGCTGTCCGCAGAGGGGCGCCTCCTGCCGATCCTGCTCGTCGACGGGAGTGAGGACGCTGGCGAACGACTGGCGCGTAAGGCCGCCGGCGAACTGGTCGGGCTGGCACCCGTCCTTGCGGTCGATGCACGATCACAACGACTGCTCGCCGACAGGTTGGACCAGATCGAGGCATCCATCCCGGCGGGCGGCGCACGCCTCGTGTGGCCGGACCTATCACTGAGGCACCCGGCATTCGCAATGGATCAGACGCAGTTCGCGCCGGGCCGGCTATTCCGGATGCTCAGTTCGGTCTCGGTGACGGTTCGCGGCGTGAATCAGTTGCTACGCACGGCAGAGGCTGCTCGACGAACTGCGCGCAACAAACAGATCGCCGCAGATCTGGCCGCCGCAAAAGCGCAGGGCGACAATTCCAAGGAACTCGAGGCGCAGGATCGGATCATTGAGGAACTGCAGGAGGAGATCAGCCAATACGACTCGTGGTTTAAACAGGTTGAAGAGGAACGCGATCGATACAAGGCCCAGGCAGCACAGACTGCGTACTGGAAGCAAGAGGCCGAGCGTGCGCGTCAGTCCAGCCGGGTGCGCGTTATCGAATGGGCGGAAGCACCAGAACTTGACCCCATCAACCTTTCGGAACTGGCGTCATACCTTGAGAAACAGGGGCAAGGCGCCATTATTTTCACCCGTAATTCTTACCAATCGTGGAAGCGTGACGACTACCCGCATGTCGATGTGATGCGCGATGCCCTTATCGCACTGACAAAGGCAGCCATCGAGTACCGACGTCTCGGTTGCCAACTCGGCATGCTGCCTGACGATTGGTTCAAGCATGAGTGGGAGCTGAACCTTGCCTCGACGGATCAGTACATGGCCAAGCAAGGGCTTGATTCGTTCAGCCTTGACGGCAAGGTCTACAGTCGTCTGCCACACCTCAAGTTGGGCGACAACACATCGCCGAATGAAGTCGGCCGAGTGTACTTCGCCATGGATTCCGAAGGTGAGCGCTTCATCGTCGATCACGTCGGGTTGAAGCTCTACGGGCTCTGAGATTCAGAGCATGACGACTACATCAGATTGACCCCATCATGCGCACGCGACTGAGGCGCTTCGTCGAACGCATCCAGAACACGCACGCCGAACGCTGGTGTCATCGCACACTGTATTTCTTCCGTTGTCATCCAACGGATTTCACGTGCTTCGTCGGTCACGTGCGGTTCACCCGCCGCTGGCCGGCAGCGGTACACCAACGCAACGATGCCGTGCGTCAGGTTCTTGTAGACGCCCGTGAGCCGCTCCACGTTGACCTCAAGGCCGGTTTCTTCGAGCACCTCACGCCGAACGCCGGCCTCGAACGACTCGTCGAGTTCCAGGACTCCCCCCGGCGCCTCCCAGTGGCCGTTGTCATCGCGCTTGATGACGAGGACGCGTCCGTCGTCGCGGACCACAACGCCGGCGACGCTGACCGAGTGTTTTGGTGTGGCTGCCATGCGTGAGACTCCTCTGCGGCCGACTCCATTAGTGACAGGGGACGTGTCGTTTCCCTAGACTAGTCGTCTAGACGTGCATGGGAAGGCTCGCAGGTGCTGCAACTCGGTCAGATCGATCGCGCGGACGACAAGCCCCCGTATCGGCAGATCGCCGGCATGCTGCGTGAGGCGATTAACTCTGGCCAACTCACCGCCGGCGAACGTCTTCCGTCTGAGGCGGCGCTGATCGACCACTTCGGAGTCGCGCGAATGACGGTCCGCCAGGCAGTACAGGAGCTGCGTTCTGAAGGCCTGGCCGTTTCCGAGCACGGCCGAGGAGTGTTCGTTCGCCCCGCTCCTCAGATTCGCCGACTCGCGTCCGATCGTTTCGCACGGCGACATCGCGCGAGCGGCAAGGCTGCGTTCACCGTGGAGGCGGAAAAGTCGGGCTACACGCCGACGGTCGACAACATCACCGTGACGCGGCAGAGACCGAATTCCACTGTGGCCGAACGCCTTCGCTTGACCCCGGACGATGAGGTTCTGGTCCGATCACGGCGCTACCTCGCCGATGGTCGGCCGATTGAGACAGCGATCTCCTACATTCCTGCAGCATTCGCCCAGAACACCAAGATTGAACAAGTCGACACCGGGCCCGGCGGCATCTACGCGCGCCTCGAAGAAGCCGGCCACACCCTCGCCCGATTCACCGAGGAAGTAGGCGCACGGATGCCTACCCCAGAAGAGCGCCGAGCCCTGCAGCTCGCGACAGGAGCACCCGTCCTGACTGTCGTGCGGACCGCTTATGACAGCGACGGCGTGGCAGTCGAGGTGTGCGACACGGTGAAGGTCGCATCCGCTTACCTGCTCGAATACGACTTTTCAGCGCACTAAACGCTCAATCGTGAGCAACCCGCGCGAACTCCTTGACTTACTCCTCTAGACGACTAGATACTTAGTCATCTAGTACAGATGAGGCGAAAGGCGCAACCAAATGTCAATTCCCAAATGGCTTCAGGTCGGGCACGCGCAGGTGTTCTCCCTCGGCGCGTTCCTCGTGTCCGAGGTGACGCCGATGATCGACTTCGACAAGTCCTCCGGCGAGAACCGCGTGCAGGCGAGGGACCGCGACACTGGATTGCCGATGTGGCAGGTCGAAGCGCTCGACGGTGATCCCGCCGCGCCGAAGCGAAGCCGCACGGTGACCGTCAAGTTCGCCGCGCCGACGCAGCCGGCTGCACCGAGCAATTCAAGCGGAACACCTTTCACACCAGTGGTTTTCGAAGATCTGACGGCGCTGCCATATATCGAGCGGTCGGGTGATTTCTCACGGATCGCGTGGTCGTTCCGAGCATCCGGGATGACGGCGCCGGGCAAGGCGTCCGCCGCGTCGAACTCCGGTCGGGCGTCGGCATGAATCCCGACGCGTACGAACTGACCGATCCCGATACCCCGTTTCGGATCGACCACGTGCTGAATTTCCTCACCGCTTTCACCCTGTGCGTAGCGGTCATCGCGATCGTCATCGGCGCCGCTCTCATTTGTTGGCGACTGCACTCACCAGAGACGTACGAAGAGCGGTTTGCAACGCCTGCCCGGCTCCTGCGCTGGCGCCTCTGGGCGCACCTCTCATGGCAGAAGCTAAGCAAGCGCTGCGGCTTGTCCGCTGCGGAGCAGGTCACGCGCCGCGACAGCGAAGGCCGACAGGTCACGTCGACCCGTTGGCTTCATCCAAAGCTATTGGCAACAGACGTATCTCGCACCACCCTGCGTCTGACTGTCCGGGCCAGGATGGGACAGACCGTCGAAGACTTGGAGCGCGCCGTTCCAGCGATACGCGACGCTGCGGGCGCTCACTCGGCACGGTCGGTCGTCGTCTCCCCCGGCACGCTGCGGATCGAACTGGTCATGCGGGAACAGCTCTCGACCGTTGGCCACGCGGCGCCGCCGACAGCGTTAGCCACAGCGCGGGTCACGCTCGGGCGATGCGAGAACGGCTCAGCGTGGAGTCTGCAATTGAGCGGTCGACACACCCTCACGGTGGGCTGCTCAGGTGCAGGCAAAGGTTCCGTCTTCTGGGGTATCGCCTGTGGTCTCGGCCCTGCTGTCGCCTCCGGCGTGGTTCGTCTGGTGGGTATCGACCTGAAATACGGCATTGAATTGTCGGTCGGCTCTGACCTGTTCTCGAAGATCGCCATCACAGAAGCCGATGCCGTGGAAACCCTTGCCGCGCTGGAGAAGTTGATGGACCAGCGCGGGCACAATATGGCCGGACACTCACGTCAGCACAGCGCGAGTCGTGATACGCCGTTGGTGGTGCTGCTGATCGACGAACTCGCCGGTCTGACCAACTACCTGTCCGATCCGGCCATGTGCAAAGCGGCCAAAGCATCGTTGTCGCGGATCTTGTCCAAAGGCCGCGGCCTGGGGATTGTGGTGGCCGCATTCGTACAAGATCCCCGCAAGGAAGTCATCCCCATGCGGGAATTATTCACCCAAACCATCGCGCTGCGGCTGCGTTCACGCGACGAAGTCGCGATGGTGCTCGGCGACGGGATGGTCGACAAAGCGCCCGCGCACCGAATCAGCCCCAATCAACCGGGCACCGGCTACGTCATCGCCGAAGACGGACAGGTGGCCAAGGTCCGATCCGACTTTTGGAGCGATGACCAAATTCGCGTCACTGCAAAGCGATGCGGCCGAGCACGCACACCCGGAGGAAAGCGCGATGAGTGACGACTGCCCACTCTTCGAATCATCCGATGAGAATAAGCTGGCGAGGCACGCCGATCTCATCCACCGCGCCCATCTGGTCCGCAGAGACGGATGGGGCCAGTATCGGAATCTCTGGTCGTGCGGCGAAGTCATCGGAACCGCCCTCGTCCTGGGTGACGACGCCGAGCTCCAGCGCTGCGGCGAGACTACGATCTCCGCGCTGGAGCGCTGGGCATTCGGTCTATGGGGAATGACCGGCGGCCAAGCCGACGCCGACGCCGGATTGCTGCGCACCCGAGCCTGGTTCGACTCGATCCGTGCAGCGAGGTGAGAGGGTGGTCACTCACGGCCTCCGCGAGGCTCTCGTCAATACGGGCAACTTCCCAGAATTGCTTACTGCAGAACAGGTTTCAGCGCTATTAGGCGTTTCCGCTGCAACACTCAACCGCTGGGCCGCACTCCGCGAAACCACCGGCGAACAGATCGGCCCGCCCTGCTACACACTGTCAGAGCGGGTACGCCGCTGGGACTGCGCAGAAGTCCGGTCCTGGCTGAAGCAGGTACGCCGGTAATGGCGGGAAACACCCCTCGCGGCATCCGAAAGCGCCTCAACGCAGCCGGCCAACCCCGCTACCAAGTCCGGTACCTGATCCGAGATCCGGACGCGCCATCGGGTTGGGTCGAAACGTCCGCCACGTTTTCGACCCTGCGTGAGGCGAAGGCGTTCAAATCCGAACGTGACAACGAAGCCGCGCTCGGCGCACGTCGATTCGACCCACGCCTCGGACGCACGCCGCTAAACCGGATCTGGACGCAGTTCTCCGATTCCAAGAAACCCGCGGTGTCGCCGAAGACCTGGAGCGGATACGTCCAACACTGGGAACTGCGCATCGCGCCGCGGTTCGGCCATATCCCCGTCGACGAGATCACTCGCGCCGACGTTCAGGCGTTCGTTGACGGCCTGACGGTCGGCCCGTGGGCGAAAGTGTCCACGCTGCGTCTCGTGCGCTCGATTCTCGACATCGCCCACCAAGACGGCCGCATCCACCGCAACCCCGCTCTTGGTGTCTCAGCGGGCCGCATTCCCGAGCGGGATCGTCATCGCTACCTGACCGCACAGGAGGTCCAGAGATTGGCCAGCGCCTGCGGCGACCAGGGCGACGTCGTGACAATCCTCGCCTACACCGGCCTGCGCTGGTCCGAACTCGTCGGCCTCCGCGTCAAGGACGTCAACCTTGCCGCACGCCGCCTCTACGTCCGACGGGCCGCACCGGAGGTTGAGGGCCGAATTGTCATCGGGCCTCCGAAGACCCGCGCCGGCATCCGAACCATCCCGCTCCCCCAAGTCGTGGTCGACATCCTCGCCCGGCGCATCAACGGCCGCGCTCCGGACGAACCAGCGGTCACCTCATCCAACGGAACAATGCTGCGATCCAACAACTGGCGCCGCCATACGCACTGGAATCAAGCCCTTGAGAAGACCGACCTAGCTCCGCTAACTATCCACGACCTACGCCACACGTACGCGAGCCTGGCCCGTAAATCTGGGGCAGACCTGCGCTACGTCCAGAAAACCATGGGTCATTCCACGCCGACCGTCACCGCGAATATTTACAGCGATCTCTACGCCGACGAACTAGACCAAGTGGCAACCAACCTCGATCAGCTTCACGCAACTGAGATTCAACCACCGACGACCGGACAAGAACCGGACGAATCAAACCAACCACCGAGTGCATAACCCGTGTCTATGCAGGTCAGACGAGTGGCCAGGGACGGGATCGAACCGTCGACCTTCCGCTTTTCAGGCGGACGCTCGTACCGACTGAGCTACCTGGCCGGAAGCCGGCAGGCAGGATGTGCCTCGCCGTGCTGGCGACCCTGACGGGACTCGAACCCGCGACCTCCGCCGTGACAGGGCGGCGCGCTAACCAACTGCGCCACAGGGCCTTGCTGTACTGCTGCTCCGCGGTAGCCCGCGTCGCAAGTACCCCCTACGGGATTCGAACCCGCGCTACCGCCTTGAAAGGGCGGCGTCCTAGGCCGCTAGACGAAGGGGGCCAGAACCGAATCTCTCCGGGGCACTCGCAACATGATTACCGTTGGGAGCCAAGCCAGCTTAGGTCACCCCGGCCCTAATCCTCAAACGAGGCCCGTACCGGCACACAGTATCCTGAGTCTCCGCCGCCCCTATAGCTCAGTTGGTAGAGCTACGGACTTTTAATCCGCAGGTCGTAGGTTCGAGTCCTACTGGGGGCACCAAACGGGTACCGACCGGTGCCTTACCGGTGCCAACCGGTCGCTTACCAAACCGAAATAGGGCGCTCGTTTGAATGCCGCCCCGCATGGTTATGCTCGCGGCTATGCTTCCGGACGTGAATCCCGATCACCAACCAAACGCACCCGTAGCCCTGGTAACGCTGGAAATCCGTCACCCGGCAACAGACACCCTCACCGAATCGGCTAGCCGGGAACTCAAACAACAACTGCTCAGCGACCTGCCGATCGAGCGCCAGGCCCAGGACGTGCAGTGGGGCATGACCGCCCCCGGCCAGGCCCCGCAGCCGGTAGCCGACCGTTTCGTGCGTTACTCCAACCGGGAGAACACCACGGCGGCCTCGCTCAAGAACCAGGCGATCGTCGTCGAGACCAGCGCCTACACCAACTTCGACTCTTTCCTGGACATCGCGATGCGGGTGGTTGACGCCCGGTCGCAGGTCTCCTCGATCGTCGGCATCGAGCGCATCGGCCTGCGCTACGTGCTCGAGATCCGGGTCCCCGCCGGCGTCGACGGACGCATCGAGTGGACCAACTGGATCGACGAGAGCCTGCTGGGCCCCCAGCGTCTGGCCCCCGGCGGCCTGGCCCTGACCGAGTGGCAGGGCGCCGCGGTCTACCGCGAGGCACAGCCCGGTAAGTCGCTGATCGTTCGCTACGGTCCCGGTGTCGGCCAGGCACTCGACCAGAGCTACCACCTGCGCCGCGTCACACCGGCCGGGACGGGCCAGTTCTTCCTGATGGACATCGACAGTTTCTGGACGCCGCCGACCGGCGCGATTCCGGAGTACAGCCGCGAAGCGTTGGTCTCGACCTACCGCGACCTGTACGCGCCTGCGCAGACGGTGTTCCAGGACATGCTCACCGCCCGCCTGAAGGACGAGCTGCTGCGCACCACCACCAACAACGGCAGCAACTAGGGCTTTAACACCGCGCTGGTGTAGGTGACGTCGGCGAACGCTTCGGCGAGTTCGTCGTCAGGGTAGGAAAACCCGTTCACTTCGTGCAGTTCCTTGGTGGTGTGCGAGGTGGTCTGCCAGCCGTCCCGGGATAGATAGTCCAGGATGTGGCTGCGCTCGGCGTGGTAGACGAGGTCGTTGAAGTCGATCTCGAAGCCGAGTTCGGACATCCGGTCATGGTGTGCCCGCCACCGCTCGTCCTGGAAGATCCGGGTGTCGGGGACGAATTCGAAGGCCAACCGACTGCCGGGTGCGCTCAACGCGGTGATGTTGTCGAACAGCGCGTCCTGGGCGTCGTCCGGCAGGTAGACGAGTAGTCCCTCGGCACTCCACGCCGAGGGCGCCTCCGTATCGAAGCCGGCCGCGCGCAGCGCGGAGGCCCAGTCGTCGCGCAAATCCACCGAGACGGTCCGGCGTTCGGCGGTCGGTTCGGCACCCAGATCCTGCAAGGTCAGGGTCTTGAATTCGATTACTTCCGGCATGTCGACCTCATATACGACGGTGTCTGCGGGCCAGGGCAGCCGGTAGGCCCGGGCGTCCAGGCCGGAGGCGAGGATGACAGCTTGGCCGATGCCGCTGCGAGTGGCCTCGAGAAAGAAGTCGTCGTAGAACCTGGTCCGGCTGGCCATCCCCTGTGCCATCCGGTCGGGATCGAACTCGGAGTCCTCCCCGGTGGGAATTTCGCCGTTCACCAGGCGGGTGTAGACGTCGATACCTACGGCCCGCACCAGCGGCGCGGCGAACGGATCGTCGATCAGCGCGTGCTCGGGGTCGCTCGCCAGGGCGCGCTGCGCGGCGACCATGGTTGCCGTGGCGCCGACGCTTGTCGCAAGATCCCAGCGGTCCCGATCCGTACGCACGATTCGCACTCCTCATCCGAGTCAACAAATATAGATAACCTAGTTACTATCACAGACCCGGCAATGATTCTTCCGACTACCCTGAGCAGGCATGACTGACTTCGCCCAACGGGCCATCGACCTCGCTCGCCAGAACGTCGCCGAGGGCGGTCGGCCGTTTGCGACGGTGATCGTCAAGGACGGCGAAGTCCTGGCCGAGAGCGCCAACAAGGTGGCGCAGACCAATGATCCGACCGCCCACGCCGAGATCCTGGCAATCCGCGCAGCATGCACCAAGCTGGGTACCGAGCACCTGGTCGGAACCACCTTTTACGTTCTAGCCCACCCCTGTCCCATGTGCCTGGGCTCGCTCTACTATTGCTCGCCGGACCAGGTCGTGTTCCTGACCGCGCGCGATGCCTACGAACCGCACTACGTCGATGATCGCAAGTACTTCGAACTCGCCAACTTCTACGACGAGTTCGCCAAGGACTGGCAGGACCGTCGACTACCCATGCGGTACGAGCCCCGTGAGGCCGCGGTGGACGTCTACCGGTTTTGGCAGGAGCGCAACGGCGGAGACCGTCGGGCGACCGCTGTTCCGGCCGTGTGAGGCCGGGCGATGCGCGCCGAGTGTGCGGTCCACGACGCGCCACGCGAGCGGAGCGTCGTGGATTGCACAGTCGGCGCGGAGATCTAGACGACCGGGCAGAGATCTAGACGACGGGGCAATAGTGCTTTGGGTTGCCGCGCTCGGACACCGGCGGCAAGTTGCGCGCGGGTGTCTGGGGCAGCGGCGCGTCTACCGGGATGCGCCCGCTCACGCGGTCGAGACCGGCGCGGGCCCGCGGATGCTTGCGGTACCTGGGTGGCACGAACGCGAAGACCGCCCGCACCAGGTTGCCGAAGCGTCGGTGCAACCACTCGTCGCGGACCGACCACGTGAAGCCCAGCCGCTCTCGCACCGCCGGGTGATAGAAGCCGACCGTCAACCAGAGGAAGAACGGCCGCGATAGCTTGGTCAGGCCTCCCCACAGCCAGTCCGGCAACCACGGCGCGATTGGCAGCTTGTTGTATTTCGTCAGATCGAGGACGGTCCGCGTCGCGAAGTTGTCCTCTAATATGTTGCGGCACATGTGGTCCCAGTACACCTGGAAGTCCTCCCAGGTCTCGGGCACCGGCCGCATGCTCATCCCGTACATCCGATACCACTGGATGTGTTCGTCGAACAGTTGGCGCTTGTCGGCTTCGGTCAGGCCGTCGCCGAATCGCTCGGCCACCAGGATGGTGCCCATGAAGAACGTGGAGTGCGCCCAGTAGAAGACGTCGGGGTTCAGCGCGTGGTAGCGACGGCCCTGGTCGTCGACGCCCTTGATGTCGGTGTGGTAGTCCCGCACCTCGGCACCGGTGGTCGGGGCACGGTCACCGTCGAAGACCACCCCGCCGATCGGGTACAGCGACCGCATCACCCGCGGCAGCGGCTCCTGCAGAAACGTCGAGTGCTGCTCGACCGCCGCGCCCAACTGGGGGTGCATGTTCTGCATGGAGCCCGCGAACGGGCCCTGCAGCATGCCGCGCCAATCGCCGAAGTACTTCCACGTCAGGGAATCCGGCCCGAGCGGCGTCGGTGGCGTCTCGTAACCCGACGGCGAGACCGGGCACCCGGCGGCCACGCGGTCATCTTCGGAAGCGCTGGTCACCGGGCAGGTAGCGGACGTATCTTGGGTCACTGGCGGTTTCCTCAATTGTCAGCATTTCTGACTACATGCGTTGTCAAAATCGATTTTAGGAGTGAAGTGCAGGCGGGTCAACGACGGGGTCGCTGGTCTGGCGTCCCCCTGCAGGACCGCCATGCCCTGCGCCGCGACAATCTGGTCGCCGCCGGCGTGGAACTACTGGGCAGCGAAGGCGGGCCCGCGCTGACCGTGCGCGCGGTCTGCCGGCAGGCCGATCTGACCGAACGCTACTTCTACGAGAGCTTCACCGACCGCGACCACTTCGTTCGCTCGGTCTATGACGACGTCTGCACGCGGGCCATGTCGGCGCTGACTTCCGCGAGAACGCCCAGAGAGGCCGTCGAGCAGTTCGTGGCGCTGATGGTCGATGACCCGGTGCGGGGCCGGGTGCTGCTGCTGGCGCCGGCGGTGGAACCGGTGTTGACGCGCTCGGGCGCGGAATGGATGCCGAACTTCATCGAGTTGCTGCAGCGCAAATTGTCGCGGATTGTCGACCCGGTGGTCCAGAAGCTGGTCGCCACCAGCTTGATCGGGGCCCTGACCGGCTTGTTCACCGCTTATTTGAACGGTCAGCTGAGCGCCAGCCGTCAGCAGTTCATCGACTACTGCGTCGACATGCTGCTGAGCACGGCCGCCACCTACGTGCCTGTGGAACGCGGTTAGCCGACAGCGCCTTCGGGCACCCAAAGTCCGTAACCGCAACGTGACTCGCCACACCCGAAGCAAACTTGATGCTACTGACAGACACAGATATTCTGACTGCAACCAACAGACACAGATAACTGGAGATGCCATGTCAGCGGAGCTGACCAACCTGCAGCTATTGCAAGAACTCGAACCGGTCGTGGAGAAGTACCTCAACCGGCACGAGAAGATGCACAAGAACTGGAATCCGCACGACTACATCCCGTGGTCGGACGGCAAGAACTTCTACGCGCTGGGCGGTCAGGACTGGGAGCCCGAGCAGTCCCAACTGTCCGAACTCGCCCAAGTGGCCATGGTGCAGAACCTGATGACGGAAGACAATCTGCCGTCCTACCACCGCGAGATCGCCATGAATTTCGGCCTGGACGGTCCGTGGGGCCAGTGGGTCAACCGATGGACGGCCGAAGAGAACCGGCACGGGATCGCGCTGCGCGACTACCTGGTGGTGACCCGCGCGGTAGACCCCTATGAATTGGAGAAGCTGCGCCTGGAGGTGGTGAATCGCGGCTTTAGCCCCGGCCAGAACCACCAGGTTCGCGACGACCTATTCGCCGAGAGCCTGTTCGACTCGGTCATCTACGTCACGTTCCAGGAACTGGCAACCCGGATCTCGCACCGCAACACCGGCAAAGCTTGCAACGAGACGATCGCCGACCAGCTGTTGGCCAAGATCTCGGCCGACGAGAACCTGCACATGATCTTCTACCGCGACGTCTCCGAGGCCGGCTTCGAAGCTGCCCCGAACCAGGCGATGAAGTCGCTGCACAAGATCCTGCGCAACTTCCAGATGCCCGGCTTCCAGGTGCCCGAATTCCGCCGCAAGGCCGTCTTCATTGCCGTCGGCGGGGTGTACGACCCCCGCATTCACCTCGACGAGGTGGTCATGCCGGTGCTGAAGAAGTGGCGCATCTTCGAACGCGAGGACTTCACCGGCGAGGCGGCCGCGCTTCGCGACGACCTGGCCGTACTGGTCAAAGAGCTCGAAGCATCTTGCGACAAGTTCGAGGTGTCCAAGCAACGCCAACTCGATCGCGAAGAGCGCACGGGCAAGAAGACCACCGCGTTCGAGCTGCATCAGACGGCGGGCAAGTTGACGATGAGCGGGCGGTAGCCGCCCGGTGCGCATTGGTCCCATCGAGCTCGCCAGCCCGGTGGTGCTGGCGCCGATGGCAGGTGTGACGAACGTCGCATTCCGCACACTGTGCCGTGAACTCGAGCAGGCCAAAGCCGGCACGGTCAGCGGACTCTACGTCTGCGAGATGGTGACCGCGCGGGCGCTCGTGGAGCGCCACCCGGTCACCATGCACATGACGACGTTCGCGCCGGAAGAGTCGCCGCGCTCGCTGCAGCTCTACACCGTCGACCCGGACACCACCTACGAGGCGGCCAAGATGGTCGCCGAGGAGGGGTTGGCCGATCACATCGACATGAACTTCGGCTGCCCGGTGCCCAAGGTGACCAAACGCGGCGGCGGCGCGGCCCTGCCGTACAAGCGGCGGCTGTTCGGCCAGATCGTCGCGGCGGCCGTGCGCGCCACCGAAGGCACCGGCATACCGGTGACCGTCAAGTTCCGCATCGGTATCGACGACGAGCACCACACCCATCTGGACGCCGGACGGATCGCCGAGGCCGAGGGCGCCGCCGCGGTGGCACTGCACGCGCGCACCGCCGCACAGCGATATTCCGGAACCGCCGACTGGGACCAGATTGCGCTGCTCAAGCAGCAGGTACGCACTATCCCGGTGCTGGGCAACGGCGACATTTACGACGCCAGCGACGCACTGGCCATGATGGCCGCCACCGGTTGCGACGGTGTGGTCATCGGCCGCGGCTGCCTGGGCCGACCATGGCTTTTTGCCGAATTGTCGGCCGCTTTCACCGGCACCCCGGCACCGACGCCACCGAACCTCGGTGAGGTCGCCGACATCATTCGCCGGCACGGTGCATTGCTGACCGAGCATTTCGGCGAAGACAAGGGCATGCGCGATATCCGCAAGCACGTCGCCTGGTATTTGCACGGCTTCCCCGCCGGATCGGACTTGCGACGGGCGCTGGCGCTGGTCAAGACGCTCGATGAACTCGACGAGCTGCTGACCCGGTTGGATGGTGGCGTGCCCTTCCCGGCGGCGGGCAACGGCCCGCGCGGTCGGCAGGGCTCACCAGCGCGGGTGGCACTACCCGATGGCTGGCTCAACGATCCAGACGACTGCGTGGTGCCCGAGGGCGCTGACATGATGCATTCGGGCGGTTGATCCGCAAGTGAGGGTGGCTGAACCGAGATCCTCTTGAAATCGCGTCTCAGCCGATAAATCAGTACGATGTGAGCCTTAATGCAATTCTGCGGCGCCGACCACGTCGGTGCTGCAGTGATGTTTGCGAAGTTATGCACCGAACACACGTCTCGACCGAGGACGTACGCATCGCGACATTCGGAGGCCGGTAGGACATGAGTGACGGCGATAATGACGCCACTCCTAGCCGTCGGCGCGCGCGAAAAATTGGCGACGGTGATGACTTCCTTACCGCAAATCAGCATCCATTGCCAGGCGCCGCGCCGTGGGAGCGGTTTTCCGTCCCGCCGCTCGATGACGACCTGTGTCGATGGTCGACCGGTACGTCCCCGGAGCCCGCGGACCGCGAGGAGCCCTCAGCACCCGGGGAGAACCCGAAGCACCCGGCGGCCCGGGAACCCGAAGCCGGTGGCCACAACGACGGCGTCCTGAGCGTCGCCGATCTGATCGCCAAGCTCGGCGCCAAGCTCCCGGACCGTCCAACTCCGCATCATGTCGCCGACGAACCGGACGCCGCACCGGAAGCCGAACCGGAACCGCCGGCCGCCCCCGAAGGTGACGACCTGCTGGACACCCAGGTCATGCCCATCCCGGCATACTCGCTGCAACTGTTCTCCGAGCTGCCCGACCTCAGCGCGGACTATCCGCGGGATGCGGAGGAGGACGAGTCCGCGCCGCGGCGCAAGCGACTCCGCAAGTCGGCCAAACCCAGCGCCAAAACCAGCCGCAAAACCAGCCCCAAAACCAGCACAGCGCCCAAGAACCCTGACAAGAAACGACGCCGCCGACCGGTGCTGATCGCAGGCCGTTCCCTGCTGACCCTGGTCGCGCTGCTGTCGATGGTGCTGACCGGCGGCGCCTGGCAGTGGAGTTCGTCGAAGAACAACTCGCTGAACACCGTAAGCGCGCTTGACCCGCAGTCCGCCGACATCGTGGACCCCAACGGCCAGTACGGAGACGAGAACTTCCTCATCGTCGGGATGGACTCGCGCTTGGGCGCCAACGCCAACGTCGGCGCGGGCGACACCGAAGATGCCGGGGGTGCCCGGTCAGACACGGTGATGCTGGTCAATATTCCGGCCGACCGCAAACGGGTGGTCGCGGTGTCGTTCCCGCGCGATCTGGCGATCAACCCGATCCAATGCGAGGCGTGGAATCCCGAGAACGGCAAGTACGGACCCATCTACGACCCGAAGACCGGCAAGACCGGCCCCCGCATGGTCTACACCGAGACCAAGCTCAACTCGGCGTTCTCCTTCGGCGGCCCCAAGTGCCTGGTCAAGGTCGTTCAGAAGCTGTCCGGCCTGAGCGTCAACAGGTTCATCGCGATTGACTTCGTCGGTTTCGGACGGATGGTCGAGGCGCTCGGCGGCGTCGAAGTGTGCAGCACTACGGCACTCAAGGACTACGAGTTGGGCACGGTGCTCGACCACGCCGGTCGCCAGATCATCGATGGGCCTACCGCACTGAACTATGTGCGCGCGCGACAGGTCACCACCGAGAGCAACGGCGACTACGGCCGCATCAAGCGCCAGCAGCTGTTCTTGTCCTCGTTGCTGCGGGCGATGATTTCCGAAGACACGTTGATGAACCTGAACAAGCTCAACAACGTCGTCAACATGTTCATCAGCAACAGCTACGTCGACAACGTCAAGACCAAGGACCTGGTCGAACTCGGCCGATCGCTGCAGCACATGGCGGCCGGGCACGTCACGTTCGTGACCGTGCCCACCGGTGTGACGGACCAGGACGGCAACGAACCACCCCGCACGGCCGACATGAAGGCGCTGTTCACCGCCATCATCAACGACGACCCACTGCCCAAGGAGAACGACCACAACGCGCAGAGCCTGGGCGCGTCCCCAAGCTCGGGGTCGACCACCTCACCTAGCACCACCAAGAAGTCGCCCCCGGCAGCGCCAGGCAACGAGGTCCGTCACGAGCAGGTGACGACGACCTCCCCGCAAGAGGTCACCGTGCAGGTGTCCAACGGCACCAGCACCTCAGGCCTGGCCGCCACCGCCGCCAGTCAGCTCAAGCGCAACGGGTTCAACGTGATGACGCCCGACGACTACCCGAGTTCGTTGAAGACCACGACGGTGTTCTTCTCGCCCGGAAACGAGCAGGCCGCCGCTACGGTAGCCGCGGCGTTCGGCAATTCGAAGGTCGAGCGGGTCACCGGTATCGGCTCGGTGGTGCAGGTGGTGCTCGGTCCGGACTTCAGCGCGGTCACCGCTCCCCCGCCCAGCGGATCCTCGGTCAGCATGCAGATCAGCCGCAACACCAGCAACACGCCGACCAGGCTGCCCGAGGACCTGACGGTCACCAATGCCGCCGACACTACTTGCGAATAGCGGAAAGACGCGCCCGCCTCACGCCATCCGCTAGGTCCAGAACGTAGGCTTTACCTATGAGAACCGCCTACCACGAGCAGCTCGCGGAATTGTCCGAGCGACTCGGCGACATGTGCGGCCTGGCCGGGGTTGCGATGGAGCGGGCCACACAGGCCCTGTTGCAGGCCGATCTGGTGCTCGCCGAGCAGGTAATCACCGACCACGAACGCATTTCGGCGCTCAGCACTCAGGCTGAGGAAAGTGCCTTCGTGCTCCTGGCTTTGCAGGCACCGGTCGCCGGTGACCTGAGGTCTATCGTCAGCGCGATCCAGATCGTGGCCGACATCGACAGGATGGGCGCGCTGGCGCTGCATGTCGCCAAGATTGCCCGCCGCCGGCATCCCCAGCACGCATTACCCGAAGAGGTCAACGGTTACTTCGCCGAAATGGGCAGCATCGCAGTCGAATTGGGGAACAGCGCGCAGGAGGTGCTGATCTCCCGCGACCCGGAGAAGGCCGCGCGGATCCGCGAAGAAGACGACGCAATGGACGACCTGCATCGGCACCTGTTCAGCGTGCTGATGGACCGGGACTGGAAGCACGGGGTGGCGGCGGCCGTCGACGTGACGTTGCTGGGACGGTTCTACGAACGCTTCGCCGACCACGCGGTCGAGGTGGCGCGCCGGGTCATCTTCCAGGCCACCGGCAAGTTCACCGAGGGCGAGACGACCCCCACCACGCACTGAACGCCCTAGAGACGTTCGGCCTCGATCACGTTCATCAGCGAGTGCGTGGGTACCACGCGTAACAGCCGAAATCCCGTTGCCGCGAACAGCTTCTCTACCGCCGCCAACGTTCGCTCCCGGCCGCCGTCATAGAAGACCAGCATTTCGAGGTCGAGCAGTTTGGCGAATCCGGCCGTATTGCCCGGCTCGACCACCGCGTCGATCACGAACAACCGGGCACCCGGTCGCGCCGCACGCTGGATCGTGGACAGAATTTTGATCGCCAGGTCGTCCCTCCAGTCGTGCAGGATGTGCTTAAGCACGTAGCCGTCTCCGGCAGGAACCTCGACGAAGAAGTCGCCGGACACCAACGAGCAGCGGGTCGCGGCCGGAGAACTGTCGAGCGCGGCCTGAGCGTGTCGGATCACGTCCGGCTGGTCGAACAGGATCCCACGCTGATCCGGGTTGCGCTCCAGCACGCTGAGCAGGAACGCGCCATGTCCGCCGGCGACGTCGACCAGCGTCGGCACCTGCGAAAAGTCGAACGCGGCGTGAATGGCGCTCAACTCCTGCGCGGAGAACGCCGTCATCGCCTCACCGAAGATTCGGCCGAACTTCGGATCACCCTTCATATAGTCGAATGCGTGCGCACCGTTGACGGCCTTGAACGCGGATTCGCCGGTGCGGATGCTCTCCCGGAGCTCACCCCACGCGTCCCAGGCCGGCCGACCGCCGAACATCAGCGCCATCGACCGCATGGACCCGGGCACGTCGGAACGCAGGCTCTCCGACATCCCAGTGTTGGCGAACCTTCCCGCTGTGTCCTCCGCGAAGACCCCGACGCTCGCCAGCGCCCGCAGCAAGCGATGCAGCGAGTCGGGGTGAGCACCGCAAGCCGCCGCAAGATCTTCGACCGCCCTGGGGCCGGCGGCGAGTTCATCGGCGATGCTGAGCTCGGCTGCGACCGAAATCGCTTGTGACACCCACTTTCCCGCTAACAGGTCGAGCACGCTGACACTCGGTTCCATTGCTGCACTCCTCATTTGACGGGCAGTTGCTTGACGCCGTTGAACCAGTTCGACCGGATACGCGGTGTGGGTCCCGCGACGGCGAGCTCGGGCAGTCGCCGCACGCATTCCCCGATCGCGGTCCGCGCCTCCATCCGTGCCAGCGCGTTACCGAGACAAAAGTGCGGGCCGTGACTGAAACTAAGGTGGTCGTTGGGAGTTCGCGTGACATCAAGTGTGTCTGGATCACAGAAGATGTCTTCGTCACGGTTCGTCGATGCGAAGAACACCGCCACCTTGTCTCCCGCGGCGATGCGTTGGCCCCCGACATGGGTGTCGCGGGTCGCGGTGCGCCGAAAGTGTTGGATTGGCGGGTCGTAACGCAGGAACTCCTCGACCGCGCTGGGAACCAGTGCGGGGTTGTCCAGCAGCTTTTGGCGCTGCTGCGGGTGCCTCATCAAAGCCAGCATTCCGTTGCCGATCAACAGCCGGGTGCTGTGCGTTCCGGCCGCCAGTAGGAGCAGGAAGAACATTCCGAACTCGGAGTAACTCAGTTTGTGTCCGTCAATCTCCGCTGCCATCAGCCGACTCAACAGATCGTCGCGGGGGGCGTGGCGCCGCTCGACGGCCAAAGCGTGTGCGTACTCCATGAACTCGCGGGTGGTCTGGGCGCGTTGCGCCTCGGACGTTTGGTATTCGACGTCGTCGGGAGTCAGTAGTTCATGGACCCAACGATTCATCACCGGACCATCCTGGTCGGGCACCCCAACCATGTGCAGGATCGTGGCGACGGGCAGCTGCGCGGCGAAATCCGTTATCAGGTCTACGTTTTCGCCTGCGGCGAGTCTGTCGAACAGGGTCTCGATCAAGGTGCTGACGTGAGCATGAACCCAGGCTTGCACCCTGCGCAACCCTTGCGGCGTGAACGCCTGGCCGATGATTGCCCGACGGCGAGTGTGCCGCGGCGGATCCATGTTGGCCAGGTGGTCGGGTGAGACCCGCATGTCCTCGCGCGGCAGGTCCGCGATCTGCGTCCCGCCGCGCTCCGACGAGAACGAGTCGGCGTCGCGCAGCACCCGGTGGGCGTCGCGATGCTTGGTGACGGCCCAGAAACCGCGACCCCCGGGCTCGGCGTGAAAGTACACCGGGGCCTCGCGACGCAGCAGGGCGAACTGCTCGTGCGGCACGCCTTCGAGATAGACATCCGGACTCAGGATGTCCACCCCGTGGCCGAAGTCGCCCGTTATGGCCGGATTCATCGCTAGCCGGCTATGCGGCCCGGGTGAGTTCGACGAGCCGATTCGTCATCGCGCCGATCATGGCCCAGGCCTCGCCGAGGACTTGCTGAAGTCGTTGATAAGTACGCGGACCCGCTCTGCGAATCAGCTCCTCCCCGATTGCCGCGTGTTCGTCGTCGGCCTCCACGTGTAGCTCAAAGTAGTTGTTGTTCAAGTACTTTGCCAACACCGGCATCGCCTTGCGGTGATACACCGAACTTGCGTTCTCGATGACCAGGTGGACGATGGCAGCCTTCTCGACATCGTCGAGCACGAACATCTGATGCGCGAACCAGTCGGTGACCGCTTCTATGATCGGGTCCCGGAATTGCTCCTGGTCCGCTGCGTTCTCCTCGTCGGGGTCGGCACGGTCCGCGTGCAGGACGTCGTGGCCGAGTTCCTCTGTCATGTGACCGAAGAAGGCTTTCTCGAAGATCGGGTCGCGGACCGAGGCCTGCCTCGAGAACAGCAGCGTCTGATTCCCGTCGACCCAGATCTGCAGGGCGTCCTGGTAAACCTTTCGCTTGGTCGGGTCTTCCAGCGTGCCATCGGCAAGCAGGTCGAACACCGGAAGCCGACCGAATTCCTCGATGCGGTCCCGATTCCAGGCCAACAGTTGCGCGTGCGCGCCCGCTTCGGCAGCGGGGTCGGCGAACAGTACCCGCGGCTGTTCGGGTTCGGTGTACAGACCAGCGCCGAATTGAATCGAGATACCCGAAAGTCCTTGGCGCCCAGCAGTAAACCCGTGGTGGCAGCCGGGCGGCACCACGACGACATTCCCGGCGCCCACCTGCCGGGTGAGGTCGCCGTTGAGCGTGCCCGACCCGGCGAAGAAGATCATCATCGATTGGATGGGGTGGACGTGAACGTCGAGCGTCTCTCCCGCCTGCAGCCGCACCCAACTGATCCCGAATTCGGAGCCCGGCGGCAAGAACTCCGCAAGACCCTGGTGCCAGCGGAAGTCGCGCAACTCACCGAGCACGTGGGTGACACCGTCCTGCTCTACGGTGCGGATGGCGGGAATGGAATCCCTTGGTACCACGTCCCATAACGTTCCGGCTGCTTCGTTCAGTTCGTCGGCCAGGGCCGTCATCATTGCTCCTCTCGGGTCAAACCAGCGTTATCCACTTGTGTGCCTGTGCCGCGCAACCGCGGACGGTGGCGGCATAGAACTCGGCGAGTTGGCGTGTCACCGGGCCGATCTCGCAGCCACCGATGCTGCGGCCGTCGATCTCGCGGATCGGGGTCACTTCCGATGCGGTACCGGTGAAGAACACCTCATCGGCGCTGTAGAGGTCGTCGCGCGTGAAGCGCTCCTCGCGGATCTCCAAGCCCATCCCCCTGGCAAATCCCAGAATCGTCTCGCGAGTTATTCCTTCGAGCACCGAAGTCACCGGCGGCGTCCACACTTCGGCATCCCGGACGCTGAAGACGTTGGCGGCCGTGCCTTCGGTGACGCAGCCGTCCTGATCGAGCAGGATCGCGTCGTCGGCTCCGGACGACTTCGCCTCCGCCAGCGCGAGCATCGCAGTCATGTAGTTCGCATTGGCCTTGGCGCGCAACAGGTGTGAGTTCGGATGATTGTGGGTGTAGGTCGAGGTGCGCACCGAGATTCCGCGCCGCTCTTCGGGACGTGCGGTGTCCGTCACCCAGGGCAGCGCCACGACGGCAACGCGCAGGGTCAGCTGGTCGGTGTGCGGGGTCAGGCCACGCACCCCGTCGTAGAAGACGAATGGTCTCAGATATGCGTCGCCGAGTTCGTTCTCCCGGATGACGTCCACCTGTGCCTGCACGATGTCCGTGGGTCGCCAGCTTTGGCGTAACGGCATCCCCAGGATGTGGGCGGAGCGAAACAGCCGCGCCGTGTGGTCTTTTACGCGGAAGATGGCGGCGCGCTTGCCGGTGCGGTAGGCGCGGACACCCTCGAACACCCCGAATCCGTAGTGATTGCTCCAGATCGGTGTGTGCGCGTCTTCGTGCCGAATGAGCTCACCGTCGAGCCAGACGAGCAGACCGGGCGACGGCGAGGTGATCACGCCGCACCGTGAACCTCGGCTCGAACCAATTCGGCAAGGCGATTACTCATCGCGTCGAACATGTCCCAGCCGTCCTCGAGCATGCGGTGCAGCCGGCGGTAGGTCAGGGGATGCAGGCCGGTGAGCAGCTGCGCGCCGAGGTCTTTATGTGCCTCGTCCTCGAGGTGGGCATGGAAATAGTCGAGTGCTCCGGCCGATGCAAACGCCGCCTTGGTGGTCGGTTTGGTGAAGAAAGCCTCCGCGGCTGCCTCAAGAACGAGGTGCACCAGCACCGCCTTCTCCGCATTGTCACGCACCAGCATCTGATGGGTGAACCAGGACAGCGTCGCGTTCATCACCGGGTCGGGCGTGGCCGGCCGATCCGGCGGCAGTAGGGAGTTGTGGCCGAACTCGTCGGCCAGGTGCGCCAGGAATATCGATTCATACGCCTGGTCCGAGCAGGTGGCTTGGCGAGCGACGATGATCTTCTGGAAGGTGTCCGAAAGAGGCCGGATGCGGCGCAGAAACTCCTCGCGGCCGGCGGGGTCGTCCAGGGTGCCGTCGTCGACCAGCGCAAACATCGAACCTTGGCTGGTGTTTCGGACGCGCTGTTCGTTGCGTTCCAGAAGCGTGGCCAACGAGCAGGCGTCTTCGTCCGGGGTCTCGGCGGCGGTGTCGGCGCGGAATGTGATGGCCAGTGCCGCCAAACCGTCGGCTGCTGTGACGGCAAGCCGGTAGCTGCTGCCCGCCGGCACCGTCACGACGTCGCCCACTTGCAGGTCCCGCTCGTCGGAAAGCCGCGCCTGGCCGCCCAGCACCAGCAGCATCGTGTCGAATTCGGCGCTACGCGTGAGGATTTGGTGCTGGTCGCCGTCAATCCATCCCAGCGCTATCTGACCTTCGCCGGGCAACATCTCGCCGAGTTCCGGGTGTGCGGAAAAATCGTGGAGACGTGGTCCGCTCACGCCGTGTCGGGTGGGAATCTCGCGGTATCCGAAGACCTGAACAGATTTGTCGACGCGCACCGGTTGCCTGCCCTTCAACGTTTGATGGTTGACAGGCGAAACTTTGCCGAGCGGCTGCTGCGCGATTATTGCTTAATTGTTGAATTTGCTGGTCAGCAACACTTTGCTCATCCGAAGCGGCCGGAGATGTAGTCCTCGGTGGCTTTCTCAGTCGGATTGGAGAAGATTTTCTCGGTGTTGTCGATCTCGATCAGCCGCCCGGGCCGGCCCACCGCCTCGAGGTTGAAAAACGCTGTCTGATCGCTCACCCGAGCGGCCTGCTGCATGTTGTGGGTGACGATGACGATCGTGTAATCCTGCTTCAGTTCGCTGATCAATTCTTCGATCGCCATCGTGGAGATGGGGTCCAGAGCCGAGCAGGGCTCGTCCATCAGCAACACATCTGGCTGCACCGCGATGGCCCGCGCGATACACAACCGTTGCTGCTGCCCACCGGATAATCCGCCGCCGGGCTTGTCCATCCTGTCCTTGACCTCGTCCCACAGGTTCGCGCCGCGCAGTGAGTGTTCGGCGGTCTCGTCGAGCAACTGACGCTTGCGCACACCCTGCAGCTTCAGTCCGGCCACCACATTGTCGCGAATCGACATGGCGGGAAAGGGGTTAGGCCGCTGGAACACCATCCCGATCGCCCGCCGTACCCCAACGGGGTCGATGCGGGCGCCGTAGATGTCCTCGTCGTCGAGCATGACGCTGCCTTGGACCCGGGCACCGGGGATCACCTCGTGCATCCGATTCAGCGTGCGCAACACGGTTGTCTTGCCGCAGCCCGACGGGCCGATGAACGCCGTCACGCTGCGGGGCAGCACCGACAACGTTACGTCGGCGACCGCATGGAAGGCCCCGTAGTAGATGTTGAGCTCTTTGAGGTCCAACCGTTTAGCCACGTATCACAGCTCCTGCCTCGTTACTGCCTTCACATTCCTTCACAACTACCTTCACAGGTCACGTCTTCTTCGGCGCCAAGATCTTCGCGAGCACCCTCGCCCCGACATTGATCATGGCAATCAGGAAGATCAGGGTCAGCGCAGCACCCCACAGGCGGCCCGCGGGAACCGGGTTGCTGCCGGCCCCGGCGGTCGTCTGGTCATACATCATGCCGGGCAATGACCCCATGAACCCACCGAACATGTCGAAGTTCATCGCGTGCGAGTAGCCGACCAGGATGAGCAGCGGCGATGTCTCGCCGAGCACCCGGGCCAGTGCGAGCAGGATTCCGGTCATGATGCCGGACATGGCGGTCGGCAACACCACCCTGACGATGGTCTTCCATTTCGGTATGCCCAGCGCGTAGCTGGCCTCGCGAAGATCCAGCGGAACTATTCGCAGCATCTCCTCGGTAGACCGCGCGATCACCGGGAGCATCAAGATGACCAGCGCCAAGGCAACCGCGAACTGCGAACGGGACTGGCCCAGCGCAAGAATCCACACCGCGTAGATGAACAGCGCCGCGATGATCGAGGGCACGCCGGCCAAGATGTCGACCGTGAAAGTGACCAGCCGCGCCAGCGATCCGCGACCTCCGTATTCCGCCAGGTAAATCCCGACCAGGACACCGAGCGGAATGGAGATCGCCGCACACGCCACTCCCAGCAGCAGGGTGCCGATGATCGCGTGGTAGGCGCCACCGCCTGGGTCCAGCGTCGTCGTACCGGCTTGCGAATGCGTCCACCACACACTGGTGGTGACCAGCCGGAAGCCCTTGACGACCACCGAACCCAACACCCACACCAGCGGCGCCAGGGCAACCCCCATCGACGCCGTCACCAGGACGGCGGCAAGGCCGTTGGCGAGCCGACGGCGCCAGCTCAGCCCCGAGATCGTCCGCCACTTCAACGGGCGGTCCAGGATCGAGGTCATGGCCGCGCCGTCCCGTTCGCGCCGGCTCGGCTGCCGGTCACCGCGCTGCGGGCCAGCGCGTTCACCAAAAACGTCAGTAAGAACAGCACCAGGCCGGCGGCGATGTAGGCACCGGCCTTGTACTGGTTGTCGAATTCGGCCGCGGTGGCTGCGATCTTGGTGGCAAAGGTGGAACCGCCGTCGAATAGCGACCACCCGAACGCCTGCGCAGTGCCGCGCAAGATGACCAGCAGCGCCACCGTCTCGCCGAGCGCGCGGCCCAGCCCCAATATCGCGCCGCTGAGGTAACCGGACCGGCCGAACGGGAGCACCGTCGTCTTCACCACTTCCCAGCGGGTGGCGCCCAGCGCCAGTGCGGCCTCGATCTGTTCGTGCGGAGTCTGGACGAACACCTCACGAGTCACAGCGGTGATGATCGGCAGGATCATCGCCGCCAAGACGATCCCTCCGGTGAAGATGGTCCCGCCGCCGGAAACGTTGCCGGTGGCGAACAGGAACCAATTCCCGAGGTGCGCGTTGAGCCAGCCGGCCAGCGGCTGCAGCCGCGGTGCCAACACGTGCAGACCCCAGACGCCGTAGATGATCGACGGCACCGCGGCGAGCAGGTCGACCAGGTAGGAGAGCGGCGCCGCGAGCCGGCGTGGGGCGTACTGGGTGAGATAAATCGAAACACCCAAAGCCACCGGCATTGCCAGCGCCAGCGCGAACAGCGAGACGAAGACCGTCACCTGCAGCAGGTCCAGGATGCCGATGCGCATCGCCGAGGTGTCGGTGGTTACCCAGGTACCGCCGTAAGTGAAGAAGTTCTCCTGGTCGCGCTCCAACGCTGGGACGGCACGCCAAAGCAGAAATCCCCCGATGGCAGCGATCAGCACCACGAGCAGCAGACCGGAACCCTCCGCGAGCCGACGAAAGATCCGGTCCCCCAACTGCGGCTTGCCGTACCCCCACGGGCTGATGGGCTGGCCCGGCGGTTTTGGGATAGGCGCGGCAACGACCTCGCCCGAACCCGCATCGGCTGGGTTTGGCGTCGTCACTGTGGTCCCGTCGCTCCGCTTACCGCTGGCTCGGCCGAGCCCCGGTGGCTCCTCTCACTGCGTGCGCAGGTCATCCGTCGGGCTACTGCAGTGCGTTGATCGCGGCGACCAGGCGCTCCTTGACCTTATCCGGCAAGGGGACGTACCCGGCGGACGTGAGGCCGGATTGCCCCTCGTTGACCGCGGTGGTGAGAAAGGCCTTGACCCCCGCTGCGGTGTCCGGCTGGTATCCCTTCGAGCACACGATCTCGTAGGTGGCAAGCACCAACGGATACGACTTTGGCTCCGCGACGGCATAGATCGAACTCAGATCCAGGACAAGGTCGTTGCCGCTGGCCGCGAACGTGACAGCGTTGACGGCGTTGCGGGCAGTTTCGTCGGTAAGCGCGACCACTCCGGCACCGGTATCGATCTGTGCGAACGGGACCCGGGCCTGATCGGCGAGGCCTTTCTCGACGTAACCGATGGCTCCGGTAGTTGCCAGCACTGCCTGGGTCACGCCCCCCGATCGCTGGACACCCTCACCGACTCCGCCTTGAAACTCGGTGCCCACCCCCCGTGTCCAACTCTGCGGCGCGGCGGTGGACAGGTACTTCTGGAAGTTGTCGGTGGTTCCTGACGAGTCCTTGCGGTAGATCGGCGTGATCTTGGTCTTCGGCAACGGCACTCCGGGATTGAGGCCCACCAGGACCGGATCGTCCCACATCCGGATCCCGCCGCTGAAGATCTGCGCCAGCGCATCGGCATCCACCACCAGCCGCGGAATACCGGGCAGGTTGTAGACCAAAGCAATCGATCCGAAGACCAACGGCAGGTCCCATGCCGGGTTGCCATCGCAGCGCTCGGCCGCCGGCCCGATCTGCGTGGCGACCAACGGAGAATCCGACCCGGCGAAGTCGACGTGCCCGGCGATGAACTGTTCACGCCCGGCTCCGGATCCGGTTGCGTTGTAGGACACTGTCTTGCCTGGGCACAGCCGGCCCCAGACCTGGTTGAACAACGCGATCGCGTTCTGCTGGGCCGTCGAACCTTCTGCGGTCACGTCGTTCTTGCCGCCGCAGGATCCCGCACCAGAGGGTGCGCCCGAGATGTTCGACGGGCCGCGGTTGTCGTCGCTGCCGCAGGACACGACTGTGCCGCAGACAAGGATCGTCGTCGTCACCGCAACGGCTGCGGCCTTGACCCCCACGAGTTTCACCGATCCGCTTCCTGCATGACGAGGCACATCCACTGAAACATTGCCAAGTCGGCCGGAAAGTATGCTCCGAATCAGGAAGCAGCCTCGGATTGCGCCGGCGCATAAGCGGTGTCGACGCTGTAGACCGAAAAGCCCGTTTTCTCATAGGTTCGCACGGCAGCCACATTGTCTTTTTCGACGTAAAGCATCGCGGCGGGTTCGGACATTTCGCTGAGCCGCCGCGCCAGCGACGCCAGACCGATCGAGGTCAGGAGCTGTCCCAGGCCGCTGCCTTGCGCCGTCGGGTCAACGCCCAACACGTACACCTCGCCCAGGCCCGCGGGATCGGGATGCACCTTGGTCCAGTGGAAGCCCAGCAGGTTGTCCTCGTCCCCATCCTTGAACGCCAGGAACAATCCGGCGGGATCGAACCACGCCTCGCCGCGCCGCTCATCCAATTCGCGGTCGGTCCAGCCGCCCTGTTCGGGGTGGTAGGAGAACGCGGCATTGTTGACCCTCAGCAGCTCGGCGTCGTCGGACGGCCCCGCGTACGTGCGGATCCGCACGTCACGCAACCGATCCGGCACCTCGGGTTCGGTGGGCGCGTCGATAAGGTCGCGCAGCGAGCGACGCATCTGTACCAGCTCCCGTACCGCAACCAGGTCCAGTGCCGAAGCGGTCGCCTGAGCGGCCTTCAGCGTGCCGTGCGCCCAGAACCGGTTACGCCCGCCGGTCTTGGCCAACGCCGCGCGCGCCAGTGCGGCGCCGACGCCGCGGCGACGCGCCTGGGGATGCACCACCAGTTCCGCCATTGCGTCGGCTTCGTCCCGCGCCGGGCTCAGGTTGAGGTAACCGATGATCCCGGCCTGCGCATCGCTGGCCAGGAGATGATCGGTCCGGTCATGTGTCAACTCGCGCAGCACCTGCTCGCCTACCGGCGCAACGCCATCGAATTCTGTTGCCGCCGTGACTATTTCACGAATGCTCTGTTGATCTGCGGCGGTCAGAGCCGAACGCCACTGCGGCGAAGTCACTGACTGCGCAGCGGGTCGGCAAGCGGATCTGGCAAACCCGCCAAGCCGGCCCCTTCGTCGTCCGCGCCACCCGCGCGCAGGTCCGACTCGGCATCCTCGGATTCCGCGGCCGGCGTCCGGCCCCGTGCGGGGCGAACCGCCTTGTAGCCGACGTTACGAACGGTGCCGATCAGTGCTTCATGCTCAGGGCCGAGCTTGGCCCGCAGCCGACGCACGTGCACATCCACGGTTCGGGTGCCGCCGAAGAAGTCGTAGCCCCACACTTCGTGCAGCAACTGTGCACGCGTGAACACCCGGCCCGCGTGCTGCGCCAAATACTTGAGCAGCTCGAATTCCTTGTAGGTGAGGTCGAGCGGACGACCACGCAACCGGGCCGTGTAGGTGCCCTCGTCGATCACCAATTCACCCAGGCTCACCTTCCCGGCGCTTTCCTGGTCGGCCAGACCGCCGCGGCGGCCCACGACGAGCCGCAGCCGGGCGTCGACCTCGGCAGGTCCGGTACTGGGCAACAGAATCTCGTCCAGGCCCCAGTCGGCGCTGACGGCCACCAACCCGCCCTCGCTGACTACCGCCAATACCGGCGTCGAGCGTCCCGCCGTACTCAGCAAACGGCACAGACCGCGCGCCGCCGAAAGATCGTTGCGAGCGTCAACCAGCACCGCATCCGCATTGCCCGCCTCCAACAGTGAGGACGCCTCGGCCGGCGCCGTCCGCACACTGTGAGGCAGCAGCGACAGCGAAGGTAGGACCGGGTCGGGATACAGCTCCGAGGTCAGCAGTAACAGCTCCAACAAGCCCCTCCAGCGTCGTGGGCAAGGCCTCCCAGACTTTTCGCGACATATGACGTTAGCGGCAAGATCATCTAACGATAACGCCCCAGGGCCTATTCGGCCTGGCGACGAGCCCTTTCCGGCCGGAACACGCGGCGGTCGACCCCGCGACTGTGACCAACCCAACAAGCTCGAGCGGCGATGTCACAATGTCCCGGTGCGCAAAGTCCTGCTCGGTGCAACCGCCGCGGCGATAACGGTTGGCGTCGTCGCGCTCGGTGGCATCGCCGTCGACTACGGCGTCAGCATCTACGCCGAATATCGGCTGTCGAGCAACGTCCGCAAGGCGGCAAACCTCGGGTCTGACCCGTTCGTGGCCATCCTGGCCTTTCCGTTCATCCCGCAGGCCATGCGCCACCACTACAACGAGCTGGAGATCAAGGCCGGCGCCGTCGACCACGCAACGGTCGGAAAAGCCACGCTCGAAGCCACCATGCACTCGGTCGGTTTGTCCGAAGCCTCCTGGTTGATCAGACCCGACGCCAGGCTGCCCGTCGGCGAACTGGAAAGCCGCATCATCATCGATTCGGTGCACCTGGGGCGCTACCTGGGCATCGTCGACCTGATGGTGGAGGCGCCGCCGCAGGAATCCAACGACGCCACCGGCGGCACCACAGAATCGGGAATATCCGGCAGCCACGGACTGGTGTTCAGCGGCACGCCGAAAACGGCCGATTTCGATCACCGGGTCAGCATCTCGGTCGACCTCTCCATTGCGCCGGACGACCCGGCGACCCTGGTGATAACCCCCACCGGCGTGCTTACCGGCCCGGATACCGCCGATCAGACCGTCCCCGACGACAAACGGGATGCTGTGCTCAAGGCGTTCAGCAGCAGGTTGGCGAACCAGAAGCTGCCCTTCGGAGTCGCACCGAACACCGTCGGAGCGCGCGGTTCCGACGTCATCATCGAGGGCATCACCCGCGACGTCACCGTGAAGCTGCAAGACTTCAAACAGTCGTGACGGCGGGGCGTTGGATGGCGTTTTGGCCACTGTTGGCTTCATCACTACGTCATTGGGTAAGCTGACCGACGTGTCAGGCCGCATCGAGCTTCTGCTCACCAACCGCCGCGCAGTACAGCTGCGCCGCGTCGCGGGCTGTTGTTGTTGCTGTAGCTGCTGAGTAGCCGCGCCGATTTGCGCAGCACTCGGAGCATTCCCGGGCCTACCGTGGCATGTCTTCCTTTGCGCAAGAGGCGTACCTAGGAGTACATCCGTGTCGACCATCACCACCACCCGGGTGCGTGGGCGCCCTCGGACGTGCCAGGTAGTGCAGCCCTCCGACCACGCTTTTCACCAGAAATAATCGAAAGGATCCCCACCATGGCACGCTCTGACGTCCTGGTCTCTGCCGACTGGGCTGAGAGCAATCTGGATGCCGCAGACGTCGTTTTCGTCGAAGTCGACGAGGACACCAGCGCATACGACGGCGGCCACATCGCCGGCGCAGTCCGGCTTGACTGGCGAGACGACCTGCAGGACCCGGTCAAGCGCGACTTCGTCGACGCCGAGCAGTTCTCCAAGCTGCTGTCCGATCGCGGCATCGCCAATGACGACACCGTGATCCTCTACGGCGGCAACAACAACTGGTTCGCGGCCTACGCGTACTGGTACTTCAAGCTGTACGGCCACGACAAGGTCAAGCTGCTTGACGGTGGCCGCAAGAAGTGGGAACTCGACGGCCGTCCGCTTTCCGCCGATCCGGTCACTCGGCCCGCCACCTCCTACTCCGCGGCCGTGCCGGACAACACCATCCGCGCCTTCCGGGACGAGGTCATCGCGGCCATCGGCACCAAGAACCTGGTCGACGTGCGGTCGCCCGACGAGTTCTCCGGAAAGATCTTGGCGCCCGCCCACCTGCCTCAGGAGCAAAGCCAGCGTCCCGGCCACGTTCCCAGCGCGATCAACGTGCCGTGGAGCAAGGCCGCCAACGAGGACGGCACCTTCAAGTCGGACGAGGAGTTGGCCAAGCTCTACGCCGACGCCGGCTTGGACGGCACGAAGGAAACGATTGCCTACTGTCGAATCGGGGAACGTTCGTCCCACACCTGGTTCGTTTTGCAGGAATTGCTCGGACACAAGAACGTCAAGAACTACGACGGCAGTTGGACCGAATACGGCTCCCTGGTGGGCGCCCCGATCGAGTTGGGAAGCTGAAATGTGCTCTGCACCTAAGCAAGGACTGACGTTGCCGGCCAGCGTGGACCTGGAGAAGGAGACGGTCATCACCGGTCGCGTCGTTGACCGGGACGGTCAAGCGGTGGGCGGCGCATTCGTGCGCCTGCTGGACTCCTCAGACGAGTTCACCGCCGAGGTCGTCGCGTCGGCCACCGGGGACTTCCGGTTCTTTGCCGCGCCGGGCTTCTGGACGCTGCGCGCGTTGTCGAAGATCGGCAATGGCGACGCCGTCGTGGAACCGTCGGGCGCGGGCGTCCACGACGTGGACATAAAGATCGCCTGACCGGCACGTCCGTTCGCGACTTGAATTGCGGTCGCTACCCGACGGCTGTTCTGACAGCAGACGGGTCGTGAACCTGGTCTGGGGGACGTGATCATCGCATCGGCTTGAGCGACGGCACGACCATCGCCGGCCACTGCACGCATCGCGGCCCAAACCGCTGCGCCGGGCGTATATTTGTGTTCCGCATGGAGGCCATTTGAACCATTGCGACGTCGCGGCGCGACATCACCGTGACGGCTGGGGACGGTGCCTGAAGGGAGCGGCTTGTGGCGCGGGTTGTCGGTGTGCACGGGATCGGACACCAGTGGGATGCCTCGGAGACGCTGACCAAAGTGTGGGCGCCGGCCATGGCGGGCGGCGTCGGGGAGGCCGGCGGAGCGTTGTCGGAGGCCGACGTCACGGTCGCGTTCTACGGCGTCGTTTTCCGCCCGCCCGGACGCATGTTGGGCGACGACCCCCCGATAGATCCAGAAGAGCTCGACGACTTCGAGCAAGACCTGCTGCTCCAGTGGTGGTATGCCGCGGCCGCACGCGACCCCTATGTTGACAGCCCCGACGCCCGAACCCTAGGCACGCCGAAAGTGGTACAGGCAGCGCTGCTGGCGTTGTCGAATTCACGGTTCTTCGCCGGCGTGACGTGCAAGGCGATGTGCGGCAATCTGCGCCAGGTGCGTGACTACCTGCATAACGACAAGATCCGCCAGGAAGTCCGTCAGCGAGTGTTCGAGGCCATCGGCGCCGACACCAAAGTGTTGGTGGGTCATTCGCTGGGCTCGGTGGTCGCCTATGAAGTGCTGTGCAACCACCCGGAGTTGCCGGTCACCACTTTGGTCACGCTGGGCTCGCCGCTGGGAATACCCAACCTCATCTTCGACAGCCTCGACCCCAAGCCGAACGCCAAACCCAAAGGGAAGAAAAAGGATTCAGCTCAACCCCGAGGACAATGGCCGGCCGGTGTCACAGCATGGACCAACATCTCCGACTCCCAAGATGTCGTGGCCCTGCAGCCGGACCTTCGGCCACTGTTCGGATCTAAAGTCGCCAACTGGGTCGTTCACAACGGCGAAGAAGAGCACGGCATCAAGCCCTACTTGACCGCCCGGGAAACCGGCGCGGCCATCGCCGCGGGTCTGTAACGATGGGTGCCTGGCAGGGCGAATTGCCAAGGGCGCCATGCGGTTCCTGCTGACGTGTGCCCTGTCGAAAATCACCCAGCATCCGGACATAAACCGGCCGGAGCTCGCCGAGGACGTCGCACGGATGGCCGCCCTGTTTTGCGGTGCGACGGACGAGAATCCCGAGGCATACCACCATGTCCGGATCACTGCGGCGGGACGAAGCCCTGCCGCCCAGACATTGCTGCACGGCCTGCGCAAGTTTGCCCGGGAACGGACGAAGCAGGATTACGTCGTCGTCTACCTGACCGGACACGGTTACATCCGTGTTGATGACCACGTACATGTGCTGCTGACCAACGACAGCGATACCAGCGACCTGCACATTCGCACCGTCAAGTTGTCCGACATTGTCGAGCTTCTTCTGGCCGGTACCGAAATACGCCGACTACTGCTGATCCTGGATACCTGCTACGCCGGTGAGGGCGGCGAAAGCGCCGTCGCGGACGCAATCCGGCGACTCGACGGCCCGAAGTACCGCGATGACACCGGTGTGGTCGTCATCGAGTCGGCGCGGCCCACCGAGCGGGCGCACCCGGGCCTATTCACCCAATGTCTGCAGCGCGCAATGGAATCGGAGGCCTTGGCCGGTTCGGCGGTGCCATGGCTGGATCTGCCGACGGTGATGGAAGCGATCAAAGCCGATCCGCTCCGAAAGCTCAGCCAGTCCCCCCGGTGGCATCTGTTGGCGTCACCGGGCCGGTTGCCCGACTTCCTGCCCAACCCGCGGTTCCGCGCAGCACTGGTCGACTCCGATCTGCTAGACCAAGACCGACTGCTTACAGCCGAACGTCGCGGCGATGCCGTGGTCCGCTTCAGTCCCGCTGCCCGCTGGTTCACCGGCCGCCACGCGGCTCTGGAAGCCATTTCCGGCTGGCTCCCCGACGGCAGCCAACCCCAGTGTCTGGTCGTCACCGGAAACGCAGGCTCCGGCAAGTCTGCGCTGCTGGCCGTGATCGCACTGCTCGACGATCCGCTGTGCGCCGCCAGTGTCCCGCAAGGCGGCCTGCCCGCGAAGATTCCCGTTGGCCGACAGCTTATTTCGTACGTGATCGACGTCGCCACGTTGACCACCGGCAAGGTTCTCGACCAGTTCTGTCAGCGCTTTGGATCCCGGTCGACAGCACTGTCGGATCTTCTCGCTGCCATTCGCGTGGGCGAGGCGGTCACCGTCCTGATCGACTCGCTCGACGAGGCTGCCGACCCGCCAGACTTGGTGCAGCGCGTGCTGCTGCCGCTGATTGCCGGTACGGGCGGCAGTATGCGGTTTCTACTCGGGACGCGCCCTGCCGTCCTCAGCGACATCCTGCGGCCCGCCATCACACCCGAAGCACGTGCCGAAGTTGACCTCGATGACGAGCGGTACGCCGATCCGGACAGCATTCGCAGCCACGTCTTTCGAATTCTGCGCAGCGACGACGCGATGGACTCCAGCTACAAACCGTCTGGGGTGTACCGCACGGCGCCGGCCAGTCAGGTCCAAGGTGTCGCGGCGGCAATCGCCGATGCCGCCGGCACGTCGTTTCTCATCGCGCGGATCATCGCGACCACCGAGTCGACCCGCACGTACGTGGCCGATCCCAATGACGAAACGTGGCGGGCAACATTGCCCAGGCGCGCGGCCGATGCGATGCAGCGTGACCTGGAGGTTCGACTCGGCCCAGACGCCGCACTGGCTCGCCGGCTGCTGCTTCCCCTGGCCTATGCACAAGCATCGGGCCTTCCGTGGGAGGACATTTGGCCGCAACTTGCTCAGCGCCTGACCCCCGGCGAGCCCGTGACAATCGAAGAAATGATCTGGATGAGACGCGCGGCCGGCTCCTACGTCGTTGAAGGCGACAACGGCGGGCGGTCCGTTTACCGGCTCTATCACCGGTCTCTGGCCGATTACCTGCTTGAGCAGCGCGATACGCGTGCGGACCACCGCACGATCGCCAAAACGCTGCTGGCCGCGGTGCCGTACACATTCGGAGCCGGCCGCGACTGGACGTCGGTGCACCCCTACCTCACCGACCATCTCCCCACCCATGCCGCGCGAGGTGGCGTGCTCGATGACCTGCTAACCGATCCCGGGTTCCTTCAGGTCGCCAATGTCATCTCGCTGCTCGACGTCGCCTCTTCGGCAAAATCCGACGAGGCCAAGTTGGCGGCCAGGGCCTACGAGCGAGCCGCGATCCGCCAACCGAACGAACCCGAAGCGCTGCACATCGCTGCCCTACAGGTCGGGGCCGAACCCCTGGCGCAGCTACTACGCCAGTCACACACTGCTCAGCGTCGCCGGTGGTGCCCGAAATGGGGATTTTGGGCGCAAGGCCGGGATGCGGGCCGCAGCGTTGGCGAACCCGGCGAACCCGCGCGCTGGGTCCTCGCCGTACCCAGCGTCGATGAGCCCGCGGTGGTCGTCGTGGGGGTCCATCGCGTCGAGTACTGGACACTTCATCCGCCGGGGTGCCAGGCGGTCAAGGTTTTCGACGAGGCCGTCAGCTGTGCGGGGATGTGTTCGTGGGACGGTCGACCGGCCGTAGCGGTGGGCCGCCACACCGGGCAGGTGGACTTTTATGCCCTGCCCGACCTCCACCCGGTTACGGGGTGGCCGGCGCATCAGGGTTGCGTACAGGCCATTGCCGGCGCTGACGACCAGCCCTGGCTCATCACCGGCGACGACCACGGCACCATCAGGGTGTGGTCGGTTCCGGGTTTAGTCCAGCTCTGCGAGAAGGTCAACGCGCACAACAACATTCGCCGCATGCAGATCCTCACGCTAGACCGCGGGCCCATCCTCATCAGCTGCGGGGACGCGTTGCCGCTGTCCGGTCACCGGGATGATCTGCCGACTGTGGCGGCATGGGAACTGCCGTCGCTGAAGGCGCTTGCCTCCCACCGACGTGACGACAACAACCGTTTCATCGTCGGCGTTGACGCCGTGATCAGTGGTGAGATTGTCCGGATCCTGGCCCACTACACCGGCCGCACCGACGTTTTGACTCTGCAGCACACCGATGCCGCCGCCATCACCGTCGAAGATGAAATAGCCGACATAGCAACCGCTCGTGGTTACATCTCGCTGCGCGACGGCGCTGGAATCCTTTGCCGCAACTACGATCTGCTGCCGATTCAGTTCGCGCATGAATCGGGAGAACGCATTGTCGTCGACCCAGCGGTCGAGATGGACCCGCAATGGTGGTGCGGGCCGTTCCTGATCAACGGTGAAGAGTTCCTCGCCGGTTGTGACCGCACGCTGCGACTGTGGCGCACATCCCGAATCGTGACAACGCCTTCGGATGCCGACGGTGCGCAACTACCCGGACGCGCAACGGTATTCGGAGCCGTCTGCCACGGTCCAGGTGCGCTCTACGCGGGATCGGAAAGCGGTGACGTGACAACGTTTCATGCCGAGTCCGGACAACTCCTGAACCGACGAGCAATCCAAGACAGCGCCGTAATGGATTTGGGCACCGTAATCCTCCCGTCAGGCCGAATGGTCGTGGTGCAGGTCAGCGCCGGCGGGCTAGTCGCCGCGACCGATCCCACGACAGGCAACGACATGTGGTCGCGACAGCTAACCCCCTTCACCACGTGGGCGCTGGCCACCGCGCAATTCGACGGTGGCCCGGTAATCATCGTCCCGACGCACGTTTCCGGCCCCGGCGCATCCGGCAAGTGGTGGGGGTGCGTCCTGCTGGACGCCCGGACCGGAGCGGCACTGCAGGTCAAAAGACAGGGCGGCCTACGCGACTTGCAATTGCAGACCTTCCAGGACAAGGCCCTCACCTGTGTGGCATCGACGGACATCCGGGAATCGACGGTCGTCGCGGCCGGCGGGCAAGCCAAGCGCGTATCCCTGTGGTCGCTGAGCGACCTACCCGGGTCCATCGAACTGCCATCGACCACCGACAGCGCGGTAGCTGCGGTTACCTTCGGGGCTGGTGTCCTTCTCGGCGGCAACCTTGACGGGACGCTGGACTGCTGGGACACCTCAGGATGGGATCCCAGCACGTTGGACTACTGGGTTTCAAGTAAGCGGCGTCCCGCGTGGACGGTCAAACACGCCCACCCGCTGCTGACCTGTCTCACCACGACGGTCGCCGAGGGTCGACCAATGGTCGTCACCGCCGGACGCGATCGCGCCATCCGCACCTGGGAAATCGACGGCACGTCAATCGGTGCGATCAACATCGACGAGGAGATTTTGTCGCTGGACATCACCGTGGATGGCCGATGCGCGGTGGGAACCTACCGCGGCGTCCTCGAACTGTCCTTGTGACGAAAGGATCCCCGGCTCCGGCTCAATGGTCGCGACCCGCTGCGCCCGGCTGCCGCTCCAATGGTCGCGACCCGCTGCGCCCGGCTCCGCCGCGCTTGCGGTCGCTTCCACCCCAATGGTCGCGACCCGCTGCGCCCGGCTCCGCCGCGCTTGCGGTCGCTCCGCCGCGCTTGCGGTCGCTCCGCGCGCTTGCGGTCGCTCCAACCCAATGGTCGCGACCCCCTGCGCCCGGCTCCGCCGGGCTTGCGGTCGCTCGGGGGAATAGACTCATCGTCGTGGTGCTGTTCTTCGAGATCATGCTGGTCCTGGCGACCGTGGTCATCTCTTGGTTTGCGCTGTATGCGCTGTATCGGCTGATCACCGACGAGTCGTGACCGCCACCGAGGGCGACGACGGCTCCGGCGACGGACTGTCCCAGGCGGCGGAACGTTCGAAACTGACTGCAAGCCGCAACATTCCGGCGTTCGACGACTTGCCGGTTCCGGCCGATACCGCGAACCTGCGCGAAGGTGCGAACCTGAACGACGCACTGTTGGCGCTGCTGCCGCTGGTGGGCGTGTGGCGTGGCGAAGGCGAAGGCCGCGGAGCCGATGGCGACTACCGCTTCGGCCAGCAGATCGTCGTCTCCCACGACGGCGGTGACTACCTGAACTGGGAAGCCCGATCCTGGCGGCTCGACGACGCGGGCGAATATGACCAGCCGGGGCTGCGGGAGACCGGCTTCTGGCGGTTCGTCACCGATCCCGACGATCCGAGCGAATCCCAGGCGATCGAGCTGCTGTTGGCGCACTCGGCCGGTTACGTCGAACTGTTCTACGGACGGCCGCGCAACCAGTCGTCGTGGGAGCTGGTGACCGATGCGCTGGCCCGCAGCCGGTCCGGTGTGCTGGTCGGGGGTGCCAAGCGGCTCTACGGCATTGTCGAGGGCGGTGATCTCGCCTACGTCGAAGAGCGGGTGGACGCCGACGGCGGCCTGGTCCCGCACCTGTCGGCGCGACTGTCGCGCTTCGTCGGCTGAGCCCCGCCGCCGCGACGCAACCGGTACTGTTCGCTTCCTAACAGCGGAAGGGAGGTCGGCCGGATGCGTCGGAAGTGGACGCCCCCGCCGCCGGTGCGTTGGGCCCTGTCGATCCTGGCCGTTGTGCTGATCGGCTATCTGGCCGCGGTGGCCTTCCATCCCCCCATCCTCGATCTGCTGCCGGAGGGGCTGACCTGGTTCGGCCGGCCTGGATCGATGGCCACGACCGCGATCGTCGTTGGCGTGTTGGTCGCGGTTTCGGTGACGACGTTCCGGTCCAAAAGCAGCCATCGCCTGGTGGGCGTTTCGTTCACCGTGATCGCTCTGCTCATCACGATGAGCGCCATTCTGGGCCTCAGCGCCTATTGGAACTGCCACGACGAAAACCATCCGGCGGTCTTCACCCCGCTGATGCTGACCGCGCAGTTGATCAAGGGCAGCAGCGGCGACTACTCGCTGGGCGGCCGCGTCTGCCCGAGCCCGACCCCGGTTGGCCTGGAATTGGCCCGAATGGCCGCTGTCTCAGCGATTTTCACCGGGTTCGGCGGTGTGGTGTTCGGCGTATTCCGGTCTCAGGTCGACCGATTGCGCGCCAACTTCGCTGATTCGGTCACGGCCATCGTGGGGGTCGACGCCGACACCGAGTCGCTGGTCAGTGCGGTAGCTCGGACGCTGGACCGGCGCAGCACGCTGGTCGTCATCACCAGCGCCGGGGACGAACGCGTGCAACGGGTCCGTCGCCTCGGTGCGCGGGTGGTGCTGGTGGACTTCAATACGCCGGCCACGCTGGTCTCGCTGCGGCTGTGGCGCCACCTCAGCCGGCTCTATCTGATGGCGCCTGACCCGGCGATCAACCTGTCGTGGCTGGACCTGATCAGTCGTCGGCTCGCCGAGGTCGCCGACAAGCGGCGGCTTCCGCTAATCGTGCGGATCGACGACCCGTGGCTGGCCGAAGCGTGGCGTGCCCAACAGTTCGGCGGGTCTGACACCCGCTGGGCCGCCGATGTGGTGGGCAAGTATGAGGTGACCGCCAGCCGGCTCCTCGACGGCATCATTGCAACCGGTCGAACCAAACGGGTATTCGTCTGCGGCACTTCGCAATTGACGCTGGCCCTGTGTGCGGACCTGACCCGGCGGGCATTGGAACGCGACTTCTACACACCGCCCGACGCGGTGCCACTGCCGGCACTGACTCTGGTCGAGAAAGACGCCGAGGAATACCTCGAAGATCACGAGTTCTACCGGCAGCAAGCAGGATTCGTCTCGGCCGGGCCGGAGATCGACGGCGTGTCGGAGACACCGACGATACCCACCATGCTGCGTCTGGTCGGCGAAACCGACCCGAGCACCAGCGCGGTGATCCTGGTGGACACCCACACCTCGACCACCGGCACCAGGCTTGCCGCCCGTTTCCCCGACATGCCGGTCTTCACTTCGGATCTCAACACGAGCATCGCCGACGACTCGATCCAGGTGGTCGGGCTGCTGCAGTCCTACTCGCTGGTGCTGGACAGCCGCGAAGGCCAGGTGCAAGACGCCTGGGAAAGAGCGGCGCGACTCATTCACGAGCGGTATGTCGCAACCATCGATCCCAGTTGGCCCAAGGGACCCGCCTCGGTGCCATGGGCCCAACTCGACGAGTTCTACCGCGGATCCAACCGGCGCCAGGTGCGCAACGCGCTGTGGATGGTCGAACAGATCGCCGGGCATACCTGGAACACCTGGGGCAGCCCGCCCGCGCAGTTGTCCGGGCAGGACATGGCCGACGCTCCGCCATTCGAACAGCTCGCGCTGATGGGCTTTGACCACGACGCGGCGCTGGCCATGGCGCGGGCGGAGCACGAGGACTGGTGCCGTTACTACCGTCGCAACGGCTGGAAATACGGCAAACCCCGCGATGACGCGCGCAAGGTCCACGACAAATTGGTCGACTGGTCGGTGGTCGAGGGCAATCAAGACCTACTCAACGCCGCGGTACGCAGTCTGGCGGCCACGTTGTGGAGTCTGCGCCAACTGGGCTATCGGTCACGCCCGCTGTGGCGAACCTTCACTCGGGTCGGCACGGTGGCCGCCGCGCAACGCGACGCACCGTGGACGTGGAAGTCAGACTCCGGTCACACCATGCAAGCCGACGCCGGCGATTGGGAAGTTCGCTCGGACGGCAAGTCCTGGTCGGTGCGCGACGACATCTTCCACGCCACCTACGAGGCAGCCGGGGACGGGCTGTGGCGCCGCAAGGGATATGTGCAGGCCCGTCCGGCCCAACCGGGCGAGACGATCAACACCCTGGAAGGCCCGACGACTGCCGCAGAAGGTGACTGGGTGGTGCGCGGCTCCGAAGGGGAGCAGTGGCCGGTGCCAGGGCACGAGTTCGCCGAGCGTTATGCCGAACTTCACCCGGTGGCGGAGGCCGCTGTTCGGCACGGAGATTGACCGGTCGGCGGGTTTGCCGTCGCGATTGCTGCGGCTAATACCATGCGCTACCGTCGCATTGCGGATTTGCCGTATCAGCTTCCCATGCCCTCAATTGAGGAGATCGCTTTGGCCATATTTATCAGCTACTCGAGCCAAGACAGGACGTCGCTCGAAGCGCTGACGACCGCCCTGAAGCGCGCTCAACAGAAGGTGTGGTTCGACCAGGAGCTCGGTGGTGGCGACGCGTGGTGGAACGCGATCCTGGAGCAGATCCGCTCCAGCGACGTGTTCATCGTCGCGCTATCCAACAATTGGCTGCAGTCCAAGCCAAGCCAAGCCGAATTGCGTTACGCGCAGGCGCTGAATCGTCCGATTTTGCCGGTCCAGGTCGGTCCGGTGGACAGCGTGCGGGTCAATCCCGTGTCCACGCTGCAGATCATCGACTACCAGAACCCGACCGTTGACGCGGGCATCCAGTTGGTCACCGCCATTCACGCGTTGGCCACCAAGGACGCACCGCTGCCTTCTCCGCTGCCCGAGGAGCCACCGCTGCCATTCGGCTACATCATGCGGTTGGGCAACACGCTGTCAGAAAAGGAACTCACCCCCGCGCAACAACTGCAGCTGCTGGTCGAGTTGCGCTCCGGACTCGACGAGGACGGCAGCGATCCCAGCGCCCGCAGCGACATTGCCCAGCTGCTGCGCATGCTGCGGATGCGACACGACGTCACCTATCGGACCCGGACCGAGATCGACAACGTGCTGGCCGAGATCGAGGCCAAGGACGGTCCGCCGGGAGGGGCACCGGCCGCCAAGACGCCCTCGGCCCCCGTGGCCAGCGCACCCCCGCCCGCTTCGGTGTCGACGCAATCCCGCCCATCGACGGGGCACGCGACGCCCAGCGCCGGCGGGCAGTCCAACAAGAAGCTGCTCATCCTCGGTGGTGCCGCGCTGGCCGCAGTCGTCGCGATCGTGCTGATCGTGGTGTTTGCCACCGGCGGGGGCACCAAAAAACCGACGGCCAAGCCCAGCGCCGGCGCGACCGCTGCGGCCTCACCCGCGGCCGCTCCTACCGAATCGTTGCTGCTGAGCGCCTCAGATATCGGCAACGTCTTGGGCGACCCGAACATGGAAGCCGGGGCACACAGCGACGGGCTGCGCGCCCCGCAAGGCACGCTGTCGGATCCGGAGTGCCTGTCGGCCTTCGAGCCGTTCCAGGAGTCGGTGTATCGGCCACACGAACCCACCGCAACGCACAACCAGGTGGTGCACTCGGCCGGTGACACGCACCGCGTCGTCGAGGCCACCGCGAGGTTCCCCTCAGCCGAAAAGGCTCATGCCTTCGTCGAGGCATCGGCCCAAAACTGGCGGGGGTGCGCGGCCAAAACGGTCAAGTTCACCAGTGCGGGCAAGGGCACGGACTGGACATTCGGAGACGTGACCGGCGGAGAGGGCAAGATCTCCCAGGTGCGCACCGAGAACAACGGCAGCGCGCGGAGCTGCCAACACGCGCTGAGTGCGGTCGGGGACCTGGTTATCGAGATCCAAGCGTGCGGCAACGACATCACCGACGGCGGCACCCGGCTGGCCGAACAGATAGCGGCCAAGGCGAAGTAATCCCTGGAGATGGAGCGGCCCCCGAGCCATGCTCCGGTTGGACAGACCGGAAGCTCGGGGGCCGGGTGGCTGCGGGAAATTCGCCAGCGCGCGTTGATCGCTGACTCTTCCGAGCCAATGCAGCTAGCGCGCAGCCACCTCACATGTCCATGAAGCTATCAATTTCGCGGACCACCTCCTTCCTTGTGTAAGGCCGACGCTACCGCGACTTCAACCCGGCGACAACACAATTAAGCGCTCAGCGATCACAGACGATGGCGGCGTCGACCAATTCGGCGAACGTGTCGGCGAAGGGGGCACGCGGCAGGTGCCGACCGTCCAGGGTGTGGACGCGAGCGGCCAACGTCATGCTGGATATAAGCCAAATGCCTTGTGCGGCAGCTAGATCCGCCACTCGCAGCGCGCGGTAGTCGCAGTCGTATCCCCTGGCCCGGGCGATTTCGAAGAGTGCCTGCTGCGTGGTGCCCCGCAAGATGGGATACCAGGGCGGCGGCGTGAGCAAGCACGGTTTGTCGCCCTGGCCGTCGGTGGCTATCACGACAGTCGAGCGCGGACCTTCCAGCACATACCCGTCCGTGCTGACGAAGATCACGTCCCCGGCCCCCTGACCGGCGGCGTGGCGCAGGGCCGCCATGTTGACCGCGTAGGAGAGCGTCTTGGCGCCGGCCAACAGCCATGGCATGGCGTCGATCCCCTTGGCGGGTAATCCCCGGTCCAAGGTGATCGCCGAGATGCCGTCGCGGCGAACGGCCTGCACCCGATCGGGGACGGGGTTGACCATGACGTACGCGGTTGGGGGTGAGCCGCCTTCGCGGCCGCGGCTGTAGATCAGCCGCATCGCGGCCTCGTCGTCAGCGCCCGTCAACCACTGTCGGGTCGCGATGTCGATCGCCCGCCGCCAGCTGGTCAGGTCCGGGACCGGCAGGTCCAGGAATTTTGCGGACTGGGTGAGCCGCTGCAGGTGTGACTCGATCAGACATGCCCTGCCGTCTCGTACCAGCAGCGTCTCGAATACTCCGTCGCCACGCACCGCAGCCAGGTCGTCGGCGTGCAGTAGGGGCTTGCCCGTTTCGACGATCTCGCCGTCCAACGTGACGACCACACCCATCTCAGTCACGCCTGAGCAGCCTAGTGGCGATTGTCTCGCGCCGAACGTGAAGCTGGTCGCACGCTCGGCGCCGAACGTGAAGCTGGTCGCACGCTCGGCGCGCAAGGCTCCGTAGAGTTGACGTGTGAATCCAGTCCCTGCTCCCGAGTCCGGACCCGACGCCGGAGCGATCTGGCACTACGGCGATCCGCTGGGCGAACAGCGCGCGGGCGAAACCGAGGCCATCGTGGTCGACCGCTCACACCGCGCGGTGCTCACTTTGACCGGCGCCGACCGTCAGTCCTGGCTGCACAACCTTTCCACCCAATACGTCATCGAGCTGCCCGACGGCGCCAGCACGCAGAATCTCAGTCTCGACGGCCAGGGGCGTGTCGAGGACCACTGGTTGCAGACCGAACTGGGCGGCACCACTTATCTGGATACCGAACCGTGGCGCGGTGAGCCGCTGCTGGCCTATCTACGCAAGATGGTTTTCTGGTCGGACGTCGCACCGGGCACAGCCGATTTGGCGGTGCTGTCGCTCCTCGGGCCCCGGCTGGCCGACCGGGCGGTCCTCGACGCGCTTGGAGTGGACGAACTCCCCGCGGACTGGACGGCCGTCTCGTTGTCCGGGGGCGCATTCGTCCGTCGCCTGCCCAGCACCGCGAACGGTTCGGTCGAGTTGGACCTGCTGGTCCCCCGTGCCGAGTCCGCTTCCTGGCAACAGCGCCTGACCGGCGCCGGCGTACGCCCGGCCGGGGTCTGGGCCTTTGAAGCCCATCGAGTAGTCCACCGGGTGGCCGCCCTGCGTCCGAGGCTGGGTGTCGACACCGACGAACGCACCATCCCCCACGAGGTCCGGTGGATCGGTGGTCCGGGCGAGGGCGCGGTGCACCTGAATAAGGGCTGCTATCGCGGCCAAGAAACCGTCGCTCGGGTGCACAACCTGGGTAAGCCACCGCGAATGCTGGTGCTGTTGCACCTTGACGGCTCGGCTGACCGGCCAGCCACTGGCGACGCGGTTCTCGCCGCTGGTCGTAGCGTGGGACGGCTCGGGACGGTAGTCGAGCACGTCGACCTCGGACCGGTGGCGTTGGCCTTGCTGAAACGAGGCATACCCGCCGACACCGAGTTGGTGACGGGCGCCGACGGCACGGTCGCAGCGGTGATCGACGCCGACTCGTTGCCGGCCGCAGATGAGGTGGGTGCCGGGCGCCTGGCAGTGGACCGGTTGCGCAGCGGCAGCCGATGAGCGACTGTGACATCCGCCATTGGCCACCTGGCAGGGCGCGCCTACCTTCGGCGGCTCGGCACGGTAAGCTGTCGCCAGGACAATAACGACACTAAGAGATCGGAGCCGCCTAACTTAGGCCGCTCCGTTATTTCGCGAGGGGGTTCCCCCATGGGCCGCGGCCGGGCTAAGGCAAAGCAGACCAAGGTTGCTCGAGAACTGAAGTACAGCTCCCCGCAGACGGACTTCACTCGGCTTCAGCGCGAGCTGTCCGGGACGAGTACCGATGAATCGGACCAGGGGGATGGCGATTCATGGGACAACGACGACGACTGGCGCCGTTAGATCCGACAGCCCAAACGTGCCGGTGCGCTTCGCACCGGCACGCGGTCTGAGTAGGTCTGATTCTTTAGAATCGCGGGTGCTGCCCGACGAGCTTGGCCCGCGGGCCGTCCTTCCCGCCCTTGCAAACGGTGCCTAGCACCCAGCAGTCCAGGTGCCGTGCGTAGAGCATCGCCTGGGCCCGGTCGGTGTCCTCCGGAGCGACGATGGCGATCATGCCAACGCCCATGTTGAAGGTCTTCTCCATCTCGGCTCGGCTAACCCGGCCGCGCTGCGCGATCATGCCGAACACCGGGGCGGGGGTCCAGGTGCCCCGGTCGACTTCGGCGACCAAGCCCTGCGGGATGACGCGAGCCAGGTTTCCGGCCAGCCCTCCCCCGGTCACGTGGCAGAACGTCCGGACGTGGGTCTCAGCAGTCAACGCCAGACAGTCCTTGGCGTAGATGCGGGTGGGCTCGAGAAGTTCCTCGCCCAGGGTGCGGCCGAACTCCTCGACATAGCCGGCCAGGTTCATTCGGTCGATCTCGAGCAGGACGGTGCGGGCCAGCGAGTACCCGTTGGAATGCAGACCGGAGGACCCCATGCCGATAATCACGTCGCCGGGTTTGACACGGTCCGGACCCAATACGTCGTCGGCCTCGACCACGCCGATCCCGGTAGCCGAGATGTCGTAGTCGTCCGGTTCCATCAGCCCGGGATGTTCGGCCGTCTCGCCGCCCAACAGTGCACAGCCGGCGAGTACACAGCCCTCAGCGATGCCGCTGACGATCGCTGCGACCCGCTCCGGGACGGTGCGGCCGACCGCGATGTAGTCCTGCAGGAACAACGGTTCGGCGCCACACACCACGAGGTCGTCGACCACCATCGCGACCAGGTCAAGACCGACGGTGTCGTGCTTGTCCATTGCCTGCGCGACAGCCAGTTTGGTGCCCACGCCGTCGGTGGAGGCGGCAAGCACCGGTTCGCGGTAGTCACCACGTAGCGCGAACAGCCCGGCGAAGCCACCTAGACCACCGCGCACCTCGGGTCGGGTGGCCTTGGTCGCCAGCGGCTTGAACAGGTCGACAGCGCGGTCACCGGCTTCTATGTCCACTCCGGCCGATGCGTAGGTGATGCCCTGGTTGCCCAACCCTCGTTTGGAACTCTGTTCGGGATCCGTCATCGCGATAAAGGCTACCGGTCGACACGCGCCGCGGGGTATTGGTTATGCGCGTCGCCGGGAACGGATTCCGTCAGCGCCCTACCGGAACTTCGGGAACATCCTGACCGGCAAGCTCGCTGAGCCCGGCACCGCGGGCCGCGTTGGCCAACATGTGCTCGACAACGTTCTTGCCCAGCGCGCTCTCACTCGGCAGCTCGATGGGGTACGTGCCGTCGAAGCAGGCGGTGCACAACCGCGATGCGGGCTGCTCGGTGGCGGCGATCAGACCGCGCAACGAGATGTAGCCGAGCGTGTCGGCGTTGATCGCGTGCCGGACCGCCTCGAGCATTTCCCCTTCGTCCTCGACGGCGTTGGCGATCAGCTCGGCCGGCGACGGGAAATCGATGCCGTAGAAACAGGGCCACTTCACTGGCGGCGAGGCGATGCGCACGTGCACCTCGACCGCGCCCGCCTCGCGCAGCATGCGCACCAGCGCGCGTTGAGTGTTGCCGCGCACGATTGAGTCGTCGACGACGATGAGCCGCTTGCCGCGGATCACCTCTTTGAGCGGGTTCAGCTTGAGCCGGATGCCCAGCTGGCGGATCGTTTGCGACGGTTGGATGAAGGTGCGCCCGACGTAGGCGTTCTTCATCAGGCCCTGCCCGTACGGGATTCCGGATTCTTGGGCGTATCCCACCGCTGCCGGGGTTCCGGACTCCGGCACGCCGATCACCAGGTCGGCGTCGACCGCGCATTCGCGAGCCAGCTGGCGGCCGATATCCAGCCGTGCGCCGTGTATCGACCGGCCGCCGATAGTGCTGTCCGGCCGGGCGAGGTAGACGTACTCGAAAATGCAGCCCTTTGGGGTGGGGTTGGCGAAGCGGGTGGAGCGCACTCCGTCGGCGTCGATTGCCAACAATTCGCCCGGTTCGATGTCGCGGACGAACGAGGCGCCGACGATGTCGAGCGCGGCGGTTTCCGACGCCACTACCCAGCCGCGGTCCAGGCGTCCCAGCGAGAGAGGTCGCACTCCGTGTGGGTCGCGGCATGCATACAGGGTGTTCTCGTCCATGAAGGTCAGGCAGAACGCTCCGCGCACGGTCGGTAGCAGTTCCAGCGCCGCCTGCTCCAGACTGGAATCGGCCGCGCCGTGAGCAAGTAGCGCTCCGAGGATGTCGGAGTCCGTGGTGGCCGGGGCGGGTGCGCGTTTGGCGATCAATCCCGCGTCGCGGGCCCGCGCGGCGAGTTCAGCGGCGTTGACCAGATTCCCGTTGTGCCCCAACGCAACCCCGGTGCCTGCGGCGGTATTACGGAACACCGGCTGGGCGTTTTCCCAGGTGGTGTCGCCAGTCGTGGAGTACCGGCAGTGCCCGATAGCGACGTGGCCCTCCATGGCGGCCAACGTCTGCTCGTCGAACACCTGACTAACCAAGCCGAGGTCTTTGAAGACAAGTACCTGCGAACCGTCGGCGACGGCGATCCCGGCGGCCTCCTGGCCGCGGTGTTGGAGTGCGTAGAGGCCGTAGTAAGTGAGTTTGGCCACATCTTCACCCGGGGCCCAGACCCCGAATACGCCACACTCTTCACGAGGGGAACTGAAGTCCTGATCGGGCTGCTCAGCGGTCACGGTTTGGCGGCTCCCTAGGGGGCGGTTAGTGACGTTGGAAGTCTACGGGTTTGCCGTCGTGTGCGCCGAATTCGCTGGGCGTGTTCTTAAGGTTCATTTCCGGCGTGTCGCAATAAATGTGCAGGTCAAGTCACAGATGCACCACCGGTAACAAGTGTCGAATATCACTGGCGCGGGCACCAGAGAGCGTAAGCGAGCCGGCAGCTTGCGCGTCCTCGAATCCCGTCAGCCCCGTAGCCACCATTAACCACGTCCGAGGATCTGTCTCCACCACGTTGGGCGGCGTGCCGCGGGTGTGCCGGGGCCCCGCGACACATTGCACGGCAACGAAAGGCGGAATTCGGAGTTCGACGCTGGCACCGGGCGCCAGGGCCGCAAGGGTGCGCGCCGTGAGCCGCACCGCCGACGCGAGGGTGTCCCGATCGGGCTCGGGGCTAGACGCATCCCGTAGCCAATGCTCCAAAGACAACACGGCCTGCCGTGTCTTTGCCGGATTGGGCGTTTGCCGGGCGGTCATACTTTAGGGTCTCAGAATCATGGAGCGTCGTCGTTCGGGCGCGCGGCCACCATATCGGACCATCGGCCTGGTAGCGCTGATGGTGCTGACGCTTGTCCTCGGAGCCCTGTACTGGCAGTTCCGCGGAAACTTCACCGCGAAAACCAAATTGACGATGGTTGCTCCACGGGCGGGCCTGGTGATGAATCCGGGTGCCAAAGTCACCTACAACGGCGTGCAGATCGGCCGGGTGTCAGCCATCTCGGAGATGCCCGACAGCGACGTCCCGGCGGCACAATTCGTGCTGGACATCAACCCGAAGTACATTCCCCAGATCCCGGCCAACGTCGCTGCCGAGATCAAGGCCACCACCGTCTTCGGTAACAAGTACGTAGCGCTCGGCTCCCCGAAAGATCCAGCGCCACAACACATCACCCCGGACATAGTGATCAGTGCGACACACGTGACCACCGAGTTCAACTCGTTGTTTGAGACCCTGACGGCGATTTCGGAAAAGGTCGATCCCGTCAAGCTGAACCTCACGCTGAGCGCGGCCGCTGCAGCACTGACCGGCCTGGGCGACAAGTTCGGGGTCTCCCTGACCAACGGTAACGCGATCCTGGACGACCTCAATCCGCAACTGCCCCAAGCCCGCATCGACCTCCAGCGGCTTGCGACCCTCGGCGATGTCTACGCTGCCGCCGCACCAGACCTTCTGGAGGCGCTCAACCAGGCGACGAGGACGGCACACTCCGTCAACCAGCAGCGCAGCGAGTTGGACGCGGCATTGCTGGCGGCAGCGGGATTCGGCGACACCACGACCCCGGTTTTCGAACGCAGCGGACCATATCTCGCCCGCGGCGCCGCGGATCTGGCTCCCACCGCTGAACTGCTCGACGAGTACAGCCCGGAAATTTTCTGCACGCTCCGTAACTACGACCAGGTCGCGCCGAAGATCTTCAACGCACTCGGCTACAACGGTTACGCGCTGGGGGCCAATTCCTCGGGCGCCATCGCGGGAGCCCCGGCCCCGTACTTCTACCCGGACAATCTGCCCCGGGTCAATGCCAGGGGCGGCCCGGGCGGGAAACCGGGGTGCTGGCAGCCGATCACTCGAAACCTGTGGCCGGCACCGCTACTGGTGATGGATGCCGGCGCCAGCCTGGCACCGTACAACCACTTCGAACTGGGTACACCGCTGATGCTCGACTACGTGTGGGGGCGTCAGATCGGGGACTACACCATCAACCCGTAGGCTTCGTCCGCCGTTCAGGCGAAGAAACGGGGCAGCACCGCCTCGGAGGTCTCGCGCAATTCTGCCAACGACACGGTGAATAGGCCTTGAACCTCGATCGCCTCTGACTCCTGGTCAACGACACCGATGCGGACGGCGGGCAGTCCACGCGCCTCGCACATGGACCGGAACCGGCTCTCCTCGGTGCGCGGCACCGCAACCAGCACGCGGCCGGCCGACTCGGAGAACAACCACACGAAGGGATCGGTTTCCTCGGGAAGTACGATGCGGCAACCGGTTTCGCCCGCAATGGCCGACTCGACCAGGGCCTGCGCTAATCCGCCTTCGGACAGGTCGTGCGCCGCGCTGATCAGTCCGTCGCGCGAGCCTGCGGTCAACACCTCGGCCAATAGTTGCTCGCGGGCCAGGTCGACCGTGGGGGGCAAACCACCCAGATGGTCGCCTGTCACCTGCGCCCAGATGGAACCGTCGAATTCGTCGCGTGTGTCGCCGAGCAGCAGCAGGCTCTCGCCGGGTTCGGTGCCAAGCGCCGTCGGGATGCGGCGTCGAACGTCGTCGATGACGCCGAGCACGCCGACCACCGGAGTCGGGAGTATCGCCGACGACCCGGTTTGGTTATAGAAACTGACATTGCCGCCGGTGACCGGAATGCCGAGCGCCGCACAACCATCCGCGAGTCCACGTACGGCCTGGGAGAACTGCCACATTACGCCGGGGTCCTCGGGCGAGCCGAAGTTGAGGCAGTTGGTCACCGCCACCGGGGTGGCACCGGTGACCGCCACGTTGCGGTACGCCTCCGCCAAGGCCAGCTGCGCACCGGTGTAGGGGTCCAATTGCGTGTAACGTCCCGACGCGTCGGTCGACAACGCGATACCGCGGCCGGTCGTCTCGTCGATGCGCAGCACGCCGCCGTCGGCGTATTCGGCCAGCACCGTGTTGCCGCGCACGTACCGGTCGTACTGCTCGGTGATGAACGCACGGCTGCACAGATGTGGACTGCCAAGCAGCGCAAGCAAAGTCGCGCGCAGCTCGGGTCCGGTGGCCGGGCGCGGCAGCTGCGCCGACGTGTCGGCGTTGAGGTCGTCCTGTGTGTCGGGGCGGGCGACCGGGCGCTGATAAATCGGGCCCTCGTGGGCCACCGTGCGGGGCGGAACGTCGACTACCGTTTCACCGCGCCAAGTGATGCGCAGTCGGTCACCGTCGGTGACCTCACCGATCACGGTGGCCAGTACTTCCCACTTACGGCAAACCGCGAGAAACGCGTCCACGTTCGCCGGAGCGACCACTGCGCACATCCGCTCCTGCGACTCGCTGCACAAGATCTCGGCCGGGGTCATATGTTTGGCACGCAGCGGCACTGCGTCTAAGTCGACCGCCATGCCGCCATCACCGGCGGACGCTAATTCCGATGTCGCACAGGATAATCCGGCACCGCCGAGGTCCTGGATGCCGATCACGAGTCCGGCTGCGTATAGCTCCAGGCAGCACTCGATGAGCACCTTTTCCATGAAGGGGTCGCCGACCTGAACCGACGGCAGCTTCTTGCGACTGTTTTCGGCGTCGAACGTGTCCGAGGCCAGCACCGACACCCCGCCTATGCCGTCCAAGCCGGTGCGCGCTCCGAACAGGATGATCTTGTTCCCGGTGCCGGAGGCAAAGGCCAGATGCAAATCCTCTTGCCGTAATACCCCGACGCACAATGCGTTTACCAATGGGTTGCCGGCGTAGCTGGCGTCGAAGATTGTCTCGCCGCCGATATTGGGCAATCCCAGCGAGTTGCCGTAGCCACCGATACCGCGAACCACACCGTCGACTACGCGGCGAGTATCGGGGGCGTCCGCAGCACCGAACCGGAGTTGGTCCATCACCGCGATGGGCCGCGCGCCCATGGCCATGATGTCGCGGACGATGCCGCCTACGCCGGTGGCCGCGCCCTGGTAGGGCTCCACGTACGACGGGTGGTTGTGCGATTCCACTTTGAAGGTCACCGCCCAGCCGTCGCCGATGTCGACGACGCCGGCATTCTCGCCGATGCCGGCCAGCATGCCGGTGCGCATCTCCTCGGTGGTGGTCTCACCGAAGTAGCGCAGGTGGACCTTGGAGGACTTGTAGGAGCAGTGTTCGCTCCACATCACCGAGTACATCGCCAACTCGGTGTCGGTGGGACGACGGCCGAGGATTTCGCGGATCCGCTGGTACTCGTCGTCCTTGAGACCCAGTTCGTGAAACGGTTGGGGCTGGTCGGGAGTGGTTGCGGCGTGCTCGACGGTGTCAGTCACGTGGCTCGTCACGCAGACAGTCTAGGTTCCTGTCGACATCGGGGTGTGGCCCTGGCTGGGCTGGGGCTGGGGGCTCTGGCTGGGGCTGGGGAGAGTGCACTCACTTTGCCCGCCTCTGCGCGACAAATGTTCCCGCCCGCGCAGCCCGCCAGACTGGAGTCGCTCGGAGCCGGGCAAACAGACACATGCCTCCGGACGCCGGCCGAAGCCACACCGCGGAAGGTCCCCCCGGCGGGCCGGCCGATCATGCGCCCGGCCGGCGCCTACCCAAAGAGCCCGTCGACGAGCGCGCGGAGGCTCACGAGTCCTGGCCTACCACGCAGAACGCGTTGCCGTCCGGATCGGTCAGCACTACCCACCGGAAGTTGTCACCAATACTGTGGCGCTCCACTTCGGTCGCGCCGGCGTCTTTCAGCCGGGACACTTCGGCGTCAACGTCTGCGGCAACGTAATCGAGATGCACGCGGTTCTTCCCAGGAGTGGGATCGGGCACCTTCTGAAATCCCAACCGCGGTCCCTCGGCTGTGGCCACGGCGATGAATTCACCGGGCATGAGTTCGTGTGTCGTGCCACCGAATTGCGCGGCCCACCAACCCGACAACGTCGCAGGATCGGTGCAGTCGAAAGTGACCATCTCCAACTTGAGTGCCATACCGACGACCCTATGCCTCGGGTGCCAGAAACGCTTCCAGTGCGGCCGCGTACGAGCAGACGTCGTGCGCGCCCATCAACTCCCGCGCCGAGTGCATGGCCAGTTGCGCGGCGCCGACGTCCACGGTCGGAATCCCGGTACGCGCCGAGGCCATCGGACCAATCGTCGATCCGCACGGCAGGTCTGCTCGATGTTCGTAGCGCTGCAACGGCACCCCGGCCTGCCGGCATGCCAACGCGAACGCGGCGGCGGTCCGACCGTCGGTGGCGTAGCGCAGATTCGGATGCACCTTGAGCACCGGTCCCCCGTTGATCGCGATCGGGTGACTCGGCTCGTGCCGCTCCGGGTAGTTGGGATGGGTGGCGTGGGCCATGTCGGCCGACGCCAGTAATGAGTCCGGCAGCACTCGCAGGAAGTCTTCGCGGTTCCCGCCACCGGCCAGCACAATTCGTTCCAGCACCGTGCCCAGCAGGTTGGACTGCGCTCCATGGTCCGAGGTCGAGCCGACCTCCTCATGGTCGAAAAGCGCCAGCACCGGCACGAACTCGGCGGGCGCACATGCGAGTAGGGCCTCCAACCCGGCGTAACAACTGGCCAGATTGTCCAATCGGGGCGCGCTCAGCAGACTGGCGTCGGCACCGATGACCGCTGACGGGGTCAGGTCGTGGGTCATCAGATCGGCGGACAGCACGTCAGCCTCGGCCACCCCGGCGCGCTCGGCGACGTATCCGACAAACGACTCGACCGCCGCACCGACACCCCAGACCGCATTGACGTGTCGCTGCGGATCCAGCGCCACGGCCTTGCGGTCCTCGGCGAGGTGAATAGCCAGTTGCGGCACCCGCAGAATCGGCTCGTCGATCCGGACGAGGCAGTGGCTGATGCCGCTAGCGTCTCGCACCGACAAACGTCCGCTGATGCCCAGATCGCGGTCCAGCCAGGAGTTCAGCCAGGCGCCGCCATACGGTTCCAGGGCCACCACCTGCCAACCGGCCACCAACCGATCCGGGTGCTGTTTGACGCGCAGATTCGGACTGTCGGTGTGCGCGCCGACGATCCGAAACGGGGCCAGGCCGTCGCGGCTGACCCAGGCGACCAGCGACCCGGCGCGAACGGTGAAGTAGCGGCCAGGCACCTCCGGCCAGCGGTCGCCCTCGCTCAGGTTGACGTATCCGGCCTCGAGCAGACGCTCGGCGACCGTCGCGCAGGCGTGAAACGGCGAGGGTGACGCGTCGATGAATTCACCCAGGCCAAGCGCGGTGGCGACCATACAGGCATGTTTAGCATCACGGCATTGACGGGGACTAGGGTCTTGCCTGTGCCCGCTGTTCAGCCACAGCCCATCCTGGCGCCCCTGACGCCCGCCGCAATTTTTCTGGTTATGACCATCGACAGCGGCGGCGAAGAGACAGTTCACGATGCTCTCACCGAGATATCCGGCCTGGTCCGGGCGATCGGCTTCCGTGATCCGACCAAACGGCTTTCGGTGATCGCCTCGATTGGATCCGACGCCTGGGACCGATTGTTCTCCGGCCCGCGTCCCGCCGAGTTGCATCCGTTCATTGCGTTGGACGGTCCGCGCCACACGGCGCCGGCAACCCCGGGTGACCTGCTGTTCCACATTCGCGCCGAGACCATGGATGTGTGCTTCGAACTCGCCGGTCGCATCCTTAAGGCGATGGCGGGTGCGGTGACGGTGGTCGACGAGGTGCACGGATTCCGCTTCTTCGACAACCGCGACCTCCTCGGTTTCGTCGACGGCACCGAGAACCCGGACGGCCCGCTCGCTGTCAGTGCCACCTCGATCGGAGACGAGGACCCAGACTTCGCCGGTTCGTGCTATGTGCACGTGCAGAAGTACGTCCACGACATGACGTCGTGGGATGCGATTTCGGTCACCGAACAAGAACGGGTGATCGGGCGAACCAAATTGGAAGACATTGAACTCGGTGACGACGTCAAGCCGGCCAACTCCCATGTCGCCCTCAACGTCATCACCGACGAGGACGGCACCGAATTGAAGATCATTCGGCACAACATGCCGTTCGGGGAGGTCGGCAAGGGCGAGTACGGTACCTACTTCATCGGCTACTCGCGCACGCCAGAGGTCACAGATCGGTTGCTGCGCAACATGTTTCTTGGTGATCCACCCGGCAACACCGACCGGATCCTGGACTTCTCCACCGCCGTCACGGGCACGCTCTTCTTCTCCCCCACCGTCGACTTCCTCGACGATCCGCCGCCGCTGCCGCAACCTCCGGCAGCCGCCGCAGCCGTAACCAAGCCCTCCCATGACGGTTCACTCTCGATCGGCAGCCTGAAAGGAACTTCCCGATGAACAATCTGTACCGCGAACTGGCACCGGTCACCGAATCCGCCTGGGCGGAAATCGAACTGGAGGCGGCGCGTACGTTTAAGCGGCACATCGCCGGTCGCCGCGTGGTCGACGTCAGCAAACCCGGAGGCCCAACCACCGCCGCGGTCAGCACCGGTAGGTTGATCGACCTGGAGTCGCCCACCGACGGCGTCATCGCGCACCTTCGCGACAGTAGGCCACTGGTCCGGCTGCGAGTCCCGTTTACCTTGTCCCGCAATGAGATCGACCACGTAGAACGCGGCTCGAACGATTCGGACTGGGAACCGGTCAAGGTTGCCGCCAAAAAGCTGGCGTTCGTGGAGGACCGCGGAATCTTCGAAGGCTACGCCCCAGCGTCGATCCAGGGCATCCGCGGCGCCAGCTCCAATCCACCCCTGACATTGCCGGAAGATCCGCGCGATATCACCGACGTGATCACCCAGGCCCTGAGCGAGTTGCGGCTCGCAGGCGTCGACGGCCCCTACTCGGTGCTGCTTTCGGCAGACGCCTACACAAAGGTGAGTGAGACCACCGCGCACGGCTATCCGATTCTCGAGCACCTGAACCGGCTGGTGGACGGCGACATCATCTGGGCCCCCGCAATCGACGGCGCTTTCGTGGTGACCACCCGAGGCGGTGACTTCGATCTGCAATTGGGGACCGATGTTTCGATCGGCTACCTCAGCCATGACGCGGACACCGTGCAGCTCTATCTGCAGGAGACCCTGACGTTCCTGTGCTACACCGCCGAGGCGTCGGTCGCGTTGAGCAGCCCGCAAAGCTAGCCGAGGCGGGAGGCGAAATTCGCCGCCATGATGCATAATGGGTCACGCAACCCATTATCGGTCCGGGAGGGCTCTCATGGCCGCCATTCACCATCGCTACACCACCGTCGACGGCCACCGATTGTTCTTTCGTGAGGCCGGCAATCCGGATTCGCCCACAATCGTTCTCCTGCACGGCTTTCCGACCAGCTCATACATGTTCCGCCATCTCGTTCCGGCCCTCGCCGACCGCTATCACGTAATCGCCCCCGACCACCTGGGTTTCGGGCTGTCCGACGCGCCGCCGGTCGAGGACTTCGACTACACGTTCGATGCGCTCACCAATTTGACCGCCGGTGTGCTGCGCAGTCTCGGCATCGACCGGTATGCCATCTACGTGCAGGACTACGGCGCCCCAATCGGATGGCGGCTCGCACTGAGTCACCCGGCGGCGATCACCGCGATCATCACCCAGAACGGCAACGGTTATGACGCCGGCTTTGTGGAGGACTTCTGGAAAGTGGTGTGGGCCTACCAAGATGACCCCAGCCCCGACAACGAGGCTGCGGTTCGGCAGTTCCTGACCTTGGACGCCACTCGGTGGCAGTACCTTACCGGCGTGTCGGACGAGACACTGGTGGACCCCGAGTGCTGGCATCATGACTACGCGCTGCTCTCGCGACCCGGCAACGACTTGGTGCAGCTGAAGCTGTTTCGCGATTATGCGACCAACGCGCCGATGTATCCCCGCCTGCACGAGTACTTCCGCACCACCGGCGTTCCGCTACTGGCGGTTTGGGGCCGCGGCGACGAGATCTTCGGTCCGGCCGGTGCGGAAGCGTTCACCCAGGACCTGGCCGAGGCCGAGGTTCACCTACTCGACGGAGGGCATTTCCTGCTCGAGTCGGCGCTCGACGAAGTGGCCGGCTTGATCCGCGATTTTCTGGGCAGGCATCTCCTAACGGCCTGATCACCACCGGTCGCGTTAGCCTTACGCGGTGAATCCGGACGTGGAATCCGCGGCGGGCGCCGGACGTCGGTTGACCGCGAAGGGGCGCGCTACACGCGACCGGATCGTGCTGGCCACCGCCGAGCTGATCGTCACCGACGGCTTGGCGGCTTTCAACCTGGACAACGTGCGTCGGGCTGCTTCCGTCAGCGGTTCACAACTGGCGCATTACTTCACCGACAAGCGTGCATTGATCCATGCGGTGATCAACCGGCAGATCGGTGTGGTGCTCGACTTTCACCGCCAGCCCAAGCTGGGCCAGTTGGCCACTTTCGACGATTTCGAGCGCTGGATCGATTTCAACATGCGCTACCTCAGACGCATCACGTACACCGGCACGCCCACCTACCATGCGCTGGCCGCCCAACTGGTCAAGTCCGACAACGACACTCGCGACACGCTGGCGGCCGGCTACTGGCAATGGATTGAGCTGCTCGAGCTAGCGATACAACGGATGAAGGACAGCGACGTCCTGGTCGCCGAAGCCGATCCACGCGCGCTGGCTCTGGTGATTGTCAGCGCGCATCAGGGCGGTGGCACGTTGGCGTTCACCTACCGGGCCGAATGGCCGCACGCCGACGCGATTCGGTTTGCGGTCAACTATCTGCGCACTTTCGCCGCCGATCCCGCCGAACGCATTCCGCGGCCACCGCGGCGTCCGCGCGGCCCGCGCATCTCGGTCCAACCACGCCATCAGGATGCCGATTCGCGGTTGACTCGCAAGGGTCTGGCCACCCGTGCGCGCATCGTCGACACCGCTGCCCGCCTCATGTTCGAACGGGGCGTGGCCAACACCAGCATTGACGACGTCCGCAATTCGGCGGCGGTCAGCGGATCGCAAATCGCACACTACTTTCGGGACAAGCGCGAACTGACCCGCCAGGTTATCACCATGCGACACAACGATGTTCAATCTTTTCATACCGGGGACAAGTTCGGCGGACTGGACACTTTCGATGCCCTGCAGACCTGGGCGGTTGCTTGCATGGCCGACTTGGACACCGTGTACCGACGCGGCGGTTGCGTCTACGGTTCGCTGGCCGGCGAACTGATCGACGCCGACGACGAAGTCCGCGGCGACCTGTCCAACGGCTACGACGATTGGATAGCGCTGTTTCGTGCCGGCTTGACCAAGATGCGAAAGCGTGGAGACCTGCGCCCCGAAGCGGATCCGCGGCACCTGGCGGTTTCACTGGTGACCGCGCACCAAGGCGGCGCGATGATCACCCACACGACCGGCGATCCAGCTCCTCTGACCGCGGCGTTGCACGCTGCCGTCGGCTACGTTCGCTCCTTCGTCTAGACAAATATGGGTTGGCCCGCCCATAATATTGGGATGCATATCCCATATTCCCTAGATCGGGCAGGCGAGACCCTATGAACGTGATCGAACAGGACCGCGATGTGCTCCCGACGGCACCAGCGGTGGTACGCGACAACCATGACGGCGAAACCATGCGGGCGATCGTCCTGGAGAGCTTCGGCGGTCTCGAAAGCCTGGTGTACACCGACATTCCCAAGCCGCTGCCCAAGGACGGTGAGGTGGTGATCGAGGTAAAGGGGTTCGGCATCAACCACGCCGAAATGCACATGCGGCGCGGCGAATGGGCCGAAGCGGCCGAGGTGAGCGGGATCGAGTGCGTCGGCATCGTCGAATCCTGCCCGGGTGGAGAATTTCCGGTGGGCGCCAAGGTGGCAGCTCTGATGGGCGGTCTGGGCCGGACCATCAACGGCAGCTACGCCCAATACACCCGGGTACGTGCGGCCAACGTCGCCCTCATCGAATCTGACCTGCCCTGGTCGCAATTGGCAGCACTACCCGAGACGTATGCGACAGCATGGACCTGTCTGTTCCGAAACCTCAAAGTTAAGGCGGGCCAGACACTGCTAATCCGTGGTGCGACATCATCTTTCGGCCAAGCCGCCCTGAAGATGGCGGTCGCCGCCGACGCGCACGTCATCGCCACCACGCGCAGCCGCGACCGGTTCCCGATGCTGGAGAACCTCGGTGCTGAGCGCGTCGAATTGGAGAGAACCGATCTTGCCGCCCACCTCGCCGAGGCCGGACAACTGCATGCCGTTCTCGACCTGGTCGGCAACAGCACCATCCTCGACTCCCTCGACATGTTGAGGCGCGACGGTTCGGCCTGCCTGGCGGGATGGCTCGGCGGACTTGACCCAATTGGTGACTTCAACCCCCTGCTCCGGATGGCCAGCGGGGTGAATTTGAACTTCTTCGGCAGCTTCGTGTTCGGGTCACCGGGGTTTCCGCTGTCCGATGTGCCGCTGCAACAGATCGCCCAGCAGGTTGCCGAAGGCAAACTCGACGCCAAACCGACGCGTGTGTTCACTTTCGAGCAGATTCACGAAGCGCATCGGGTGATGGAGGCCGGTGCGGCCGGCGGAAAGATGGTCGTGGTCATCGAGTGACAGCGGCATACCGCGGCAGAATGTCGGCATGACATCTTCCGGGCGGGAGGCGCCGTCGGTCCTGGTGTTCGACGTGAACGAGACGCTCATCGACATCCAAGCACTGGCACCGCTTTTCGAAGAGTTGTTCGGCGATAGCAGAGCGTTACGCGAATGGTTCAACCAACTCGTCTTGTATTCGATGGCGGTGAGCCAGACCGACTACTACGTCGACTTCACCACCCTCGGCCAGGGTGTCGTGCGCATGCTGGCTGACGTCTACCGGGTGGAGGTCACCGATGAAGACGTCAGCAGGATCATTGCTCAGATGCGCAACATGCCTGCCCATCCCGACGCCGTTGAGGCGTTAACACATCTGCGCGACAACGGCTTTCGACTGGCAACGCTGACCAATTCTCCGCCGCCCAGCGACGGACCGACACCGCTGGAAAGCGCGGGATTGGCCGAGTTGTTCGAATGCCAGCTCAGCGTCGATGCCTGCCGGACCTTCAAGCCGGCACCCGCGGTCTATCACTACGCCTGCCGGGAACTCGGGGTGACACCCGCGGACTGCATGATGGTGGCCTCGCACGTGTGGGACCTGCTCGGCGCACACCGGGTCGGATTGGGCTCGGCGTTGGTCACTCGGCCGGGCAACGCGCCGCTACCCGCCGACGGTCTGCCGCAGCCCGATCTGGTGGTCGGTGATCTGAACGAGCTCGCGCGACTACTCGCCAAGGGGACCGCAGAAGACCGACCGCGGCGCGAGTAGCTTCGTGTGTGCAGCCAAGCGCGAAAGGACTATCGACATGCCTGCAGGCGAGCCAGACCAGGAATACGACGTGGTGGTGCTCGGCGCCGGCCCGGTCGGCCAGAACGCCGCGGACCGGGCCCGGGCCGCGGGTCTGAGCGTGGCGATCGTCGAGCGCGAGTTGGTCGGTGGCGAATGCTCGTACTGGGCCTGCGTACCGAGCAAAGCGTTACTGCGTCCGGTCCTCGCCGTCTCCGAGGCCCGCCACGTCGACGGTGCGCGCGAGGCGGTGATCGGTCCCATCAATCCGGGCGGGGTATTTCGTCGCCGTGATCGCTACGTGAGCGACTGGGACGACACCGGCCAGACCGAATGGGTGGAGGGCATCGGTGCGACGCTGATCCGCGGTCACGGACGGCTGGACGGTCCGCGACGAGTAGTCGTCACAACCCCCCGCGGCAAGGAGACGGCGCTGGCGGTCAAACATGCGGTCGTCGTCTGCACCGGAAGCCGGCCCGCATTGCCCGACTTGCCTGGGCTCTACGAAGCCCGGCCGTGGACCAACCGCGAAGCCACCGACAGCAGTGAGGTCCCCGACCGGCTCGCCGTCGTCGGGGCCGGTGGTGTAGGGGTCGAAATGGCCACGGCCTGGCAGGGATTGGGCTCGAAGGTGACCTTGCTGGCCCGCGGATCACAACTGTTGCCACGCATGGAACCCTTTGTAGGCGAGTACGTCGGCCGTGGACTTGTCGACGCCGGCGTTGACGTGCGCATGGGTGTACACGTCCGCGAGCTCCGCCGTGCCTACCCCTACTGCCCGGTCTCCATCGTCTTGAGCGACGACACCGCACTTGACGTCGACGAGATTCTTTTTGCCACCGGCCGAAAACCCCTCACCGACCACATCGGTTTGGAGACAGTGGGATTGAACCCGGGCAGTTGGCTTGAGGTGGATGACACCTGCCGCGTCACCGCGGTCGAAGAGGGTTGGCTTTACGCGGCCGGCGATGTCAATCACCGTGCGCTGCTGACTCATCAGGGCAAGTACCAGGCACGAATTGCCGGTGCCGCCATCGGCGCCCGCGCCGCGGGTCGACCGCTGGACACCGAGCCGTGGGGCGTGCACGCGACCACCGCGGATCATCACGCGGTCCCGCAGGCGTTCTTCACCGATCCCGAGGTCGCCGCGGTGGGGCTGACCGCCGAGCAGGCCGCGCAAAATGGTCATCGCGCCAAGATCATCGACGTCGAGATCGGCGACGTCGTCACCGGCGCGAAGCTCTTCGCCGACGGGTACGACGGGCGCGCCCGCATGGTCGTCGATGTCGACTCGCGTCGCGTACTGGGCGTGACATTGGTAGGCCCCGGCGTCACCGAGTTACTGCACGCGGCGACCATCGCGGTCGCCGGCGAGGTGCCCATCGAGCGGCTATGGCACGCGGTGCCTTGCTTCCCCACCATCAGCGAACTGTGGCTGAGACTGCTTGAGTCGTACCGGGATTCATTCATCACCATGGTTTAACAGCAGGAGGACCGCTGGACACCGCGCACGAATTCCATCCCGATACTCAAATCGGCCTGATCCTGGCTCTGACGATCAACGGGCTGGCGGTGAGCGCATACCCGGACATGGCGGCGGTCGCCCAGAAAGCCGAACGGTTCGGCTTCGATTCGGTGTGGCTGTGCGATCACTTCCTGACCATCAGTCCAGACGACTACGTCAAAGACGCCGGAATCCTGGACGGGTCGGAGCAGGCGACCGACGCCACGGTGGTGCCCACATCGCTGCCATTGTTGGAGTGCTGGACGGCGCTGAGCGCACTGGCGCGCGACACCACCCGAGTGCGCCTGGGCACCAGCGTGTTGTGCAACTCTTACCGGCACCCTTCGGTCCTGGCGAAGATGGCGGCAACGTTGGACGTCATTTCCGAAGGGCGCTTGTTGCTGGGCATGGGAGCCGGCTGGTTTCAACGCGAATTCGACGCCTACGGAATTCCGTTCCCGCCGGTGCGTGACCGGGTGTCCGCGCTCGCCGAGTCGCTGGAGGTGATGAAAGCGGTATGGACACAACACAACCCGACGTACTCCGGCCAGTTCTACACTCTCAACGGCGCGATCTGCGATCCGCCGCCGGTCCAGCGACCCCATCCGCCGCTGTGGATCGGCGGCGAAGGTGATCGCGTGCACCGGATTGCGGCCCGACACGCGCAGGGCCTGAACGTGCGGTGGTGGTCACCCGAGCAGGTGTCCGAGCGTCGCGAGTTTCTCGACCGAGCATGCGAAGCCGCCGGGCGCGACCCGGAAACGCTGCGCCTGTCGGTCACCGTCCTGCTCGCCCCAACCGGATCCGCCGAGCAGGAGGCCCGACTCCGGACCGAGTTCGCTTCGATTCCGGACTCCGGGTTGATCATCGGATCACCCGAGAGGTGCATCGAGCGGGTGCGCGAGTACCAGAGCCGTGGCGTCAACCAGTTCCTCTTCACGGTCCCGCACGTGGTGCAGTCCGACTATCTGGATATCGTTGGGCGCGAGGTCATCCCGTCGATCAAGTCCGGATGATGCCCGCTCAGCGAATTCTCAACTGATTCTTGGCAATCCCTGGCTTTGAGGCCAGGTTTCGCATAGTCGCGCACCGGAGCATTGGCATCATGTCTGAGCCGTTGGGCGAGCCGCTGAGCACGCACCTCATCGAACGTTACCTGCGCACCCGCGGGCGGCGGTATTTCCGCGGCCGGCACGACGCCGAGTTCTTCTTCGTGCTCAACACCGACCAGCGTCTGCACGTCCACCTCGAGATCCCGCCGCTGCATCCCGACGTGTTCACCATCCGCGTCACGCCCGCATGCTTCTTTCCCGCCGCAGATCACACCCGCTTGCTGGAATTCGCCGAGACCTGGAACGAGCAGAACCGCGACGTCACCGCGCTCGTGCACGGTTCGTCAGATCCGCAACGCATCGGCATCACCGCCGAGCGATCCTGCACGATCGGCGAGCAAGTCCACTTCGGCGACTTCGCGGCCTTCGCCGACCGCGTCAGCGCCGCGGCGATCGATTTGTTCAGCAGCTTGAGCCCGGCCACCGAACGGGCGTCGCGGCCACTGCTGCTCGATGCTGGTTAGATCAGCCGGTTAGGTCAGCCGACCAACCAGCACCCGGTCCGGTCGCGGCTCACCGAGCTTCGCGCGAATGGCGGCCCACGGGTCGGCGTAGCGTCCGGGCGCATCGCGGTAGGCGGCACGCCGCTTGAGCAGCCACCGAGCCAGCGGCGCGACCAGCGCCATCGGGTAGCGCTGCCACCCAGCAGCGGCGCGCATCTCCGCGAGCATGTCCGGCCAGGAATGGTGCTGGAAACACAGCACTTGCTGGGCCCGCCTGGTGTCCATCCAGTCGGTCACAAACCAGTCCTCGTCGCTGTCGGGATTGCCGGGGCGCCCACCGGGCAGCACGTCGTTCAGACCGCGGGCGGCGGCCAGGGCCGCGCCGACCTCCCCCTGCCGCAGCATGTGCGATTTGTCGCCGGCGACCAGCAGGATCTCGCCCGCTACATCGTGTGAAGGGGCCGTCGTCGCCGCGGCAAAGGCGGCCGCGACATCGCGGACATCGACGCTGTGCATTCGTCCGTCGGTCGGCAGGGCGCTTTCAAAGAAGAGCGCGTCGAACGTGAAGGGCATGGCGCCGGGCTCGACCGTCATCACCCCACCGAGTCGCAAGATCACCCATTCCAGGCCGGAGTGCCGAACATGGTGCTCGGCCTCGGCCTTGTGCGCGCCATAGAGGTCCGAGGGAGCCACCGGACTGTCCTCGGTGAGCAAATCGGGGTGGCGGTGCGGGTTCCGGGACCCATGCACGGCGTTACTCGAGGCCTGAATGAAGCGCGGCGGCCGTGAGCAGGCTTCAGCGGCGCGCAGCAGTGAGACTGTGGCGTCGACGTTGACCAGGCGCGCCAGTTCCGCCTGCCCATAGATCGCCGGCGGGATCACCGCGGCCAGGTGGATGATGACGGTCGGTTCAATGGCCGCAACCAGGTCCGCCACCGCTTCGGGATCGGTCAGGTCTGCCCACCGCGCCTCCGCGCCCGCGGGCAGCGACTTCGCCTCCCTGCGCTGCGCGGTGGTGCCGAGGTCGGTGGCGACCACCTGATGTCCATCGGCGGCCAGGCGGTGCACCGTCTGCGATCCGACCAGCCCAAAACCCCCTGTGACCAATACTTTTTCGGCAACTTTTTCAGGCATGTTCACTCCTGCACTTCGCAACATGTGCGGTATGCCACATCAAATGATAATGACATTCTCCTAAAACGAGATTAACATATTCTCTACGGATGTAGAGCGGCCTGAACGGGTAATCCTCATCACAGACTTGCCGGAAAACAATCGGAGAAAACCATGCCGGGTGCTGCCAATCAGGACCGCGAGATCGCCAAGTGGGATCCCGCGTTTGCAAAACAAGTCGTCGACACCATCTCCCCTGTCATCAGACAGTGGCATCGCGCGGAGGTGCGGAATGTCGACAACATCCCTGCCGCCGGCGGCGCGCTGGTGGTGTCCAACCACTCCGGTGGCATGTTCACCCCGGACGTGTTCATCCTGTCCCCCGAGTTCTACGACACCTTCGGTTACGACCGGCCGATCTACACCCTTGGCCATTACGGCCTGTTCATGGGTCCGCTGGACGGCTGGTTGCGCCGACTCGGGGTGATCGAGGCGAGCCGGGACAACGCGGCGGCCGCGCTGCATTCGGGTGCGGTAGTGCTGGTGTTTCCGGGCGGGGACTACGACTCCTACCGGCCCACATTCGGCGCCAACACCATCGACTTCAACGGACGTACCGGCTACGTCAGGACCGCGATCGAAGCCGGCGTTCCGATTGTCCCGACGGTTTCGATCGGAGCCCAGGAGACGCAGTTGTTCCTCACCCGGGGCAACTGGCTGGCCCGCAAGCTGGGCTTGACCAAAGCGCGGCTGGACATTTTGCCGATCAGCTTCGGGTTCCCGTTCGGCCTGAGCGTGTTCTTCCCGCCCAACCTGCCGCTACCGGCGAAAGTCGTCATGGAGGTGCTCGAGCCGATCGACGTTGTCGCCCAGTTCGGTACGGATCCCGACGTTGCCGAGGTCGACGCCCACGTCCGCTCGGTCATGCAGGATGCGCTCGATCGGCTGGCCGGTCAGCGTCGGCTGCCCATCCTGGGTTGAGGGTTGGTGTGACATGAAACGACTCAACGGCATGGACGCAATGCTGCTCTATAGCGAGACGCCGAACCTGCACACGCACACCTTGAAGGTCACCGTCGTCGAACCCACCGACGACGGGTTTGATTTCGACGCGTTCCGACGGCATCTGCGTAGTCGGCTACACCGACTGGAACCGTTGCGCTACAAGCTCATTGAGATTCCTTGGGGGCTGAATCACCCGGTATGGCGGGAAGATTGCGACGTCGACCTGGACTACCACCTACGACGGGTTCAGGTCCCGGCACCGGGTGGGCGGCGGGAACTGGACCAGGTAATCGGCGAAATTGCTTCCACCCCGCTGGACCGCAGCCGACCGCTGTGGGAGTTCCACTTCGCCGAGGGACTGGCGGGCAACCGATTTGCCGTCATCGGCAAGGTCCACCATTCGCTTGCCGACGGTATCGCATCGGCAAACCTGTTGGCGCGCATGATGGATCTCACCGACGTTGGTCCGTCGCACGATCGAGCCGAGGCTGCGCAACCCACCCGCGCCGGACTGGTGCGGATCGCGGCGATGGGCCAGGCACGACAGCTCGTCGAACTACCGCGACTGATCAGAGATGGCGCCGTCGGGTTGGCCAGGGTGCGACGCCGCAACCGGGACCGAGGCAGCCATCCCGATCTGGCCGCTTCGTTCGACGCGCCACCGACTTTCCTCAACCACGTTGTCTCTCCGGTTCGCCGGTTCGCCAGTGCCGCACTGCCTTTGGCAGAGGTGAAGGCAACCGCCGCGGAGTTGGATGTCAAGATCAACGATCTGATTCTGGCGGTCGCCGCCGGAGGATTGCGGCGGTTGTTGCTCAGTTACGACGGCGTCGCCGACCGTCCGATCATCGCCTCGGTGCCCACGGCCACGGACAAGTCGGACCGGGTCAGCGGCAACGAGATCAGCGGCCTGTCGATCTCGCTACCGGTGCACGTCGCCGATCCCGTCGAACGGGTGCGACTGGTAGCGCTGGCGACCCGGATCGCCAAGGAAAACCACGAAATCCTTGGTCCGAGCCTCTACGGCCGCATGATGAACTACCTGCCACCGCGCCTAGCCCCGGCCCTGTTCAACTGGCTGGGTCGGCGTGAGGCGCCGAATAAGATCATGAATGTGGCGGTTTCCAGCGTGATCGGCCCGCGCAGCCGCGGCCACTTTGGCGGCGCCCCGGTCAGCGAAATCTACTCCACGGGAGTGCTCTCGCCGGGCGCGCCGGTCAACATCACCGTGTGGAGTTACGCAGACCAGCTGGGCATCGCGGTGCTGACCGATGACCGGACTTTCACCGACGCCCACGACGCCACCGATGCGCTGCGCTCCGCGTTCGACGAACTACGCAGCGCCGCAACACCATACGCGCGGCTTACGGCCTGATCAAACAGCCAGCACCGCGTCCAGCGCCGAATAGAACAGTCCGAGTCCGTCGTCGGAGGGACCGGTGAGTGCTTCGATGGCGTGCTCAGGGTGCGGCATCAGGCCCACGACACGGCCATTTGCCGAGCTGATTCCAGCGATGTCGTGCAGCGAGCCATTCAGGTTGTCGCGGTAGCGGAACACCACGCGTCCGTCGCCTTCGAGTTCCTCGATCACCTGCTTGGGGGCGACGTAGCGGCCCTCACCGGATTTCAGCGGTATCAACAGGTCGGCGTCGGACTCGAAACGCGACGTCCACGCGGTCGAATTCGACGAAACCTGCAGCCATACATCGCGACAGATGAAATGCAGACCGGCATTGCGGGTCAGCGCGCCCGGCAGTAGGCCCGCCTCGCAGAGCACCTGAAAACCGTTGCAGATTCCCAACACCGGCATGCCCCGGTTGGCTGCGGCCACCACCTCCCCCATCACTGGGGCGAACCTGGCGATCGCGCCGGCGCGCAGATAGTCACCGTAGGAGAACCCACCCGGCACCACCACCGCGTCGACACCCTTGAGGTCGGCGTCGGCGTGCCACAGGTTGACCGCCTCGGCGCCCACCAGTCGTGCTGCGCGCACGGCATCGACGTCGTCAAGGGTCCCTGGAAAGGTGATGACGCCGATCCGTGCCGTCACTGCGGGTCCCGGCTGATCGTCCAGTCCTCGATCACGGTATTCGCCAGCAGTGACTCCGCAATCTCGGCGAGCTGGCTGTCGTCGACCGTCTCGTCCACTTCCAGCTCAAACCTCTTGCCCTGACGGACATCTGAGATTCCGGGATGACCCAGCCGCCCCAGAGCGCCCACAATCGCCTGACCCTGCGGGTCAAGAATCTCCGCTTTGGGCATCACATGCACGACCACCCGGGCCACCGCGTTCCTCCTCAGATCTGCGCGTCCGCGCCAACTCTACCGGGCGACCAGGATCAGCCCGTCGCCGTCCAACTCGCCGATGCGCTGCTGGGCCCACCCGCCCGGATCCAACGAGGCGTCGGTCATGGCGGTCCAGGCGTTGAGGACCAGCGGACTTCCCGCCCGCGCGGACTGCGCGCGGGCGGCGCGGGCCGCCGCGAACAACTCGGCGATGCGGGGATGTTCGAGCCGCACATTAAGGGCGTCGCAACGTTGGCCGGCGATGGTAGCCAACGCGACGCTGTTGACCCCGAGCAGCACCGGCGGACGGGGCACAGGCAGCGGAAAACCCGTCCATTTTGCGTCGCGATCTGGATCCCACTGGGCATCGCACAAATCGAGGACGTCGATCAAGCGCTGGTGTCGTACTCGCATCGACTCGCTTAGTGCAATGCCGACCAGTTCGTGTTCCCGCGACCAATCGCTGCCGGGGGCGGCACCGGCGCCGAGACCGAAGACGAATCGTCCGTCGCTGATTTCTTGCACCGAGGCGGCCGCGGCCACCGTTACCCCGGCGGGCCGATTGGCAGCGTTCACCACCAGAGTGCCGATGCCGATCGAGGATGTGACGCCCGCCAGTGCGCCCGCCAGGGTGAAGCATTCCAACATCCGGGTGCCCGACAGCGTCGTCCCGGAGAGGTGGTCGAAGATCCACGCCGTTCCGAACCCTTCGGCTTCGGCTCGCAACACGTTTTCTCGCAGCGTCGGCCACGGGTGGGTGGCCGCGCTGTACAGAACGTCAACTTTGACCATTAACATATTGTGTCCCAATCCTTTTCGGGCAATTCATGGGCATGAGGCGAGGTACGCCTCGCAAAGCGGGGCGGTGATGGCGTCCAGTACGGCCGCATCCGAGATCACCGGCCAGGTGACTTCTGCGGTACCTACCGCCCACAGGGTTAGTTCGCTGATCGTGCTGCTGGCCACGTGCGCAACCAGGTAGGTGTGCACGATCACCGGTCCGCTGATCACCGCGGCCATTCGGGTCGGTTCGTCGTCGGTTACCGACGGCGCCTGTGCCGGCGCCCCCAACTGACAGCCGCGCAGCGCGTCGACGGCGGTGCCGAACACCGCTGCCGCGGCCGCACCACCACGCGCGGTATCGCCACGCCAATGCAGGATCTGAGCCTGCAGCTGCCACTGACCGTCCGGGTGCGCCACCGTTGCGCGGGCCGACACCGCGGCCCTGCGGCTGTCCTGCGGGAGGGCGTTGCATACCTGCTCGAACCGGAACTGTGGCGTAGTGCCAGTGACCGGGGTCGCGACGGCGGCCAGCGCGGGCCACCTGTACACCGAGTGCAGCGGCACCGCCCCCGGCGCGATCCAGGCGGTATTCGGGATCTGGTCGCATACCGGCGGGCAGGTCTCCGGCTCGGCGGATGCGGAGGTAGGCACGACCACGACCAGCGCGATCACCAAGCTGCCGGCGACCATCATCGTCGCCAGAAACATCCGCAGCTGCACGGCCCCCATCGAGGCACAATCGTAGACATGGAACTGACGCATTTCGGGCATTCCTGCCTACTCGCCGAGTTCGGTCCAACCAAAATCCTGTTCGATCCCGGGAGCTTCGCCCACGGCTTCGAGGGGATCACCGGCCTGTCCGCGATCCTGATCACCCACCAGCACCCCGACCACGTCGACGTCTCGCGGTTGCCCGCCCTGCTCGACGGCAACCCGGACGCCACGCTCTATGCCGACCCGCAGACCACCGCCCAGCTCAGCGCGCCGGCTACGGAGGTGCACGTCGGCGACGAACTTGCGGTCGGGTCGCTGACCATCAGGGCCCTCGGCGGGGTGCACGCCGTCATACACCCGGAAATCCCTGTGATAGAGAACATTTCGTTTCTGGTCGACGACGGCGAACACCGCGCCAGGCTGATGCATCCCGGCGACGCGTTGTTCGTTCCCGACGAACCGGTGGACGTATTGGCCACGCCTGCCGCAGCGCCGTGGATGAAGATCTCGGAGGCGGTCGACTATCTGCGCGCGGTGGCACCTACCCGGGCAGTGCCGATCCACCAGGGGATCGTCGCTCCCGACGCGCGCGGTATTTACTACGGTCGCCTCACTGAGATGACCAGCACCGACTTCCAGGTGCTACCCGAGGAAAGCGCGGTCACCTTCTAGCTCCCGGTCTCCCGCGAGCTAGGACAGGTCGGCCGCGGCGCCGCGGCCGGCGGCGCGGCCAGAGAAGATGCAGCCGCCCAGGAAAGTGCCCTCCAGGGCCCGATAACCGTGCACCCCGCCGCCGCCGAAGCCCGCGACTTCACCGGCCGCATAGAGTCCGGTGACCGGGGTGCCGTCGGACCTAAGCACCCGCGAATCCAGATCAGTCTCGATGCCGCCCAATGTCTTTCGGGTGAGGATGTGCAACTTGACACCGATCAGCGGACCGGCCTTCGGATCGATCAACCGGTGCGGAGCCACCACTCGTCCCAGCCGGTCGCCCAGATAGCCTCGCGCCGCGCGGATCGCGGTGATCTGGCCATCCTTGGTGAACTTGTTGGCCACCTCCCGGTCGCGGGCCGTGACCGCGGCCTCCACTGTCTCGTAGTCGAGCGGTGTCACGTGCGGAAGTTCGTTCATGGCGTCGACCAACTCGGGCAACGAGTCGGCGGTAACGAAGTCCACGCCTTGGTCGATGAAGGCCTGCACTGGTGCCGGTGGCCCAGACCGCGCCCTGGCCCGCACCAATTTGCGCAGACTCTGCCCGGTCAGGTCGGGATTCTGCTCCTGACCCGAAAGCGCGAACTCCTTCTCAATAATCTTGGCGTTCAACACAAACCAGGTGTAGTCGTAACCTGACTGGGCGATGTACTCCAACGTGCCCAACGTGTCGAAGCCGGGGTAGAGCGGCACCGGCAACCGGTTGCCGGCTCCGTCCAGCCACAGCGACGACGGGCCCGGGATGATCCGGATGCCATGGTGCGGCCAGATCGGGTCGTAGTTGGTAATGCCCTCGGTGTAGTGCCACATTCGGTCGGGATTGATCACCCGCGCACCGGCTTTTTGCGCGATGCCAATCATTCTGCCGTCGACGTGTGCCGGTACCCCGCTGAGCAACTGCTTCGGCGCGCGGCCCATGCTCCGTGGCCAGTTCTTGCGCACCAGATCATGGTTGCCACCGATGCCGCCACTGGTCACGATGACCGCCGAGGCACGGAACTCAAACTTTCCCACTGCTTTTCGGGACGATGCGACACCGCGCGGCGCATCGGAGGGCTCCAGCACGGTGCCCCGAACGCCGGTCACCGCGTCGCCCTCGACGATCAACCGGTCGACCTGATGACGATGCACGAACCGCACGTTCGGCCGGTTGCGTAATTGGCGCGCAAAGATTTCCACCAGCGCCGGCCCGGTCCCCCAGCTGATGTGGAACCGCGGCACCGAATTACCGTGTCCCTGAGCGTCGTAACCGCCGCGCTCGGCCCAGCCCACCATCGGGAAGATTTTGAGTCCGCGGGCGCGCAGCCAACTACGCTTCTCCCCCGCGGCGAAATCGACGTAGGCGTGCGCCCACTGCTCCGGCCAATAGTCCTCGGGGCGGTCGAACGCCGCGGTCCCCAGCCAGTCCTGCAGCGCGAGTTCGTGGCTGTCGCGGATGCCCAGGCGGCGTTGCTCGGGGCTGTCGACGAAGAAGAGGCCGCCGAACGACCAGTAAGCCTGCCCTCCGACATTGGCGCTGTTCTCCTGATCCACGATCAGGACCCGCAGCCCACGGTCTACCAATTCGCAGGCTGCCACCAACCCCGCGAGGCCGGCCCCGACGATGATCGCGTCAGCCGTGAAATCGTCCGCTTCACCGCTCATGTCGCTACAGGTTAGTGCCACACATCAGGTGCCAGACGTGGAGCGTCAGGCGGCGTCCAGAACCGCCTTGTCAGAGCGCCAGCGGTACACGGCCGGTGTGCATTCCTGCAGTAGAGCGAGGTCGACGGCATCCAGCATGGCCTGCCGGGGCCCGGACTTGCGCAGGTGACGCGCGGCTACCGCGACCCGCACCACCCCGCCGCGCCGGGCGATCCGGTCAGCGGACATCACCACCATCCGGCACCACCACGGTTCGGCCAGATATCCCTCACCGATGCCCAGCACGCGAGCCCGCACCGTGTGGTTACGGACCAGGTCGGTCACCCCGTAGGCGTCGGCGACCAACCGAAAGCCGTTGATCGGCAACGCCTTGACCACGCCGGGTGAAACGAGCCAGCCCGGAGCCGCGAACAGCCGGGTACGCAGGCCGAGATGCTCAAGCACCCGGTCAGCAGCTTTGATTCGCAGGTTGGCCTCATGTGCGTGCAATGTCGCGAATTCGCCGCGTCGCTTCTTGGTGGCCGCTTCGTCATAGCCGTGCAGTACCAGCGCATCTCCCCCGACACGGCGATCGGTGAGCCACTGCACCGTGCGCGGGTCGTGGTCGAGTCGGTAGTGATTGCCCAGGCGCGGCGCCACGAGTAGCGATACCGGCACCGAGCGGGCGTCCATCTGTGCGCAAAATTCGGCGACGTCGCCCAGAGTGTGTTCGCCGATCCCCGAGATCGAGACGATTAATTTTCCAGACACGTTTGTAGTTTGCCGACGCGAAGTGTCCAAACGGTGAAGGACACGAGGCCGGGAGACGGCCATTCGGCCGTCCTGATCAGGTCTGACGGTCATCCCCGAGGGTCGTTACCGGCGATCGGTTAGATATGCTCAGCAACGCCATGGACAAGGCTTCTTCCGCGCCGGCCGACGCTGCGCTGCCCTCCACCGCCTCGGGAGAGTCGGTCGCGCACGAGTACCCGGACAAGCTCGATTTCGCGACGCTGCGGATCGCCGGGGTGTGCATTCTGGCCTCGGTGATGATGTCGGTGGACGCCACAGTGGTCAGCGTCGCGCAGCGCACCTTCATCCTGGAGTTCGAGTCCACCCAAACGGTCGTCGGCTGGACGATGACCGGTTACACGCTTGCACTGGCCACCGTGATCCCGATCGCCGGTTGGGCGGCCGACCGATTCGGCACCAAACGACTGTGGATGGGGTCGGTGCTGGCGTTCATGGCGGGATCGTTGCTGTGTGCCATAGCGCCAAGCATTTTGCTGCTCAACGTGTCTCGGGTGATTCAGGGGATGTGCGGCGGCATGCTGATGCCGTTGGGATTCATGATCTTGACGCACGTGGCGGGTCCGAAGCGCCTCGGCCGCATGATGTCGGTGCTGGGAATTCCGATGCTGCTGGGCCCGATTGGCGGGCCGATCCTGGGTGGCTGGCTGATGGGCACCTACAGCTGGCCTTGGATCTTTCTGATCAACCTGCCAATCGGCTTGTGCGCGTTCATCCTCGGTTTCTACTTGTTCCCGCGGGACGAACCGACACCATCGGAGACCTTCGACCGCATCGGGGTACTCCTGTTATCCCCCGGCCTGGCGACCTTTCTGTTCGGGGTGTCGTCCATCCCCGCCCGCGGCACCGTCGCCGATCGCCACGTGCTGATTCCCGTCACGGTCGGCTTGGCCCTGATCATCGCCTTCGTCGGGCACGCGTTGGTGCGCGCCGATCATCCGCTCATCGATCTGCGACTGTTCAAGATCCCAGCGGTCAGCCAAGCGAACGTCACGGCGTTTCTCTTCGCGGCGGCATTCTTCGGCTCCATGCTGCTGCTGCCCAGCTACCTGCAGCAGGTCATGCAGCAGACGCCGATGCAGTCCGGGTTGCACCTGATCCCGCAAGGGATCGGCGCCATGCTGACCATGCCGTGGGCCGGGATGTTCATGGACAGAAAAGGTCCCGGCAAATGCGTCCTTGCGGGCATCTCGCTGATCACCGTGGGTCTGGGCATCTTCACGGTGGCTGTGGCGCGGCAATCCGCGTACCTGCCGTTGCCGTTGGTGGGGCTGGCGATCTTGGGCATGGGCATGGGGTGCACCATGATGCCGCTGTCCGGTGCGGCGGTGCAGGCGTTGGCTCCGCACGAGATTGCCCGCGGTTCAACGCTGATCAGCGTCAACCTGCAAGTGGGTGGTTCGATCGGCACCGCGCTGATGTCGATGGTGCTGACCAGCCAGTTCAACCGCAGCGAAACCATCTCCGCGGCAAATCAACTCGCGCGCCTGAAGCAGGACGCCGCTAAACGTGGGACGCCGGTGGATCCGGCAGCGATACCCCAGCGGACCCTGAGCCCCGACTTCGCCGCGAGCTTGTCGCACGACCTTTCGCACTCCTATACAACGGTTTTGACGATCGCCGCTGCGGTGGTGGCTCTGACGTTGATCCCTGCGGCTTTCCTGCCCAAGGAACCGCCCGCCGGTTAGCCGAGGGCTGACCTACTGCGTGCTATCCCCGCCGTCTGCGGTGGCCAGTAACCAGGCGTACTGGAATGCGGTTTCCTTCCACCGCTCATAGCGGCCGCTGATGCCCCCGTGGCCGGCGTGCATCTGGGTCTTCAACAACACGGGACTACCGTCAGCGTTGTTGTGCCGCAACGCCGCAACCCACTTAGCCGGCTCCACGTAATAGACCCTGGTGTCGTTCAGCGACGTCATCGCCAGGATGGCCGGATACCGCTTGGCCTCGACGTTCTCGTACGGCGAATAGGACTTCATGTATGCGTAGACATCGCTGTCGCTCAACGGGTTTCCCCACTCGTCCCACTCGGTGACGGTCAGCGGCAGCGAGGGGTCCAGGATCGTGGTCAACGGGTCGACGAACGGCACCTGGGCCAAGATCCCTGCGAAGAGATCCGGCGCCAGGTTGGCCACCGCCCCCATCAACAGACCACCCGCACTGCCGCCGAGAGCCACCAGTTGCTGGGGGCGGGTAACCTCGCTGTCGACGAGATGGCTTGCCACGGCGATGAAGTCGGTGAAGGTGTTTCGCTTCTCCAGCAGCTTCCCGTGCTCGTACCACAGCCGGCCCATTTCACCGCCGCCTCGCACGTGTGCGATGGCGAACACCATGCCGCGGTCCAGCAGGGACAACCGGGCTATGGAAAACCGCGGATCTTCGCAGATCTCGTAAGCACCGTAACCGTAAACCAGGGTGGGAGCTGGGAATTCGATACCGGCTTTGTGCACGATAGAGATCGGGATTCGGGTGCCGTCGGTGGCCTGCGCCCAGTCACGCCGCTCCACATAGTCCTCGCGACGATACCCGCCCAGCACCGGCTGTTCCTTGAGCAACGTGCGCTCACCGGTAACCAGATCCAGGTCATAGATCCGGACCGGCGTGACGAAGGAGCCGGCGCCCACCCGCAGCTTGGGTGACTGCCAGTTCGGATTGGCACCCAGCCCGGCCGACATCAGCTCGGAGTCGAATGAGATTTCCTCGGGCTCACCGTAGGAACCGTCAGAATCGAACGGCCACAATTGGATTCGTGGCAGCGCCGCACTGCGATAACTGACTACCAGGTGGTCGGCAAACGCATCCACCCCGTCCAGGCGAACGTCGTCCCGGTGCGGGATGAGGGTGCGCTGTCGGGTCGGATCGTCGACTGGGGCCTCGACGAGGGTGAAGTTCACCGCGCCGTCGTTGTGCAGGATCAGGAACCGTTGCCGGCTGCCGATCCGCGCGTGCTCCACCGAGTACTCCACGCCTTCGCGGCGCGGCAGTACGACGGTGAATTCCGCGGCCGGATCGGCGGCGTCGGCGTAGCGGACCTCGGAGGTGATCGAGGATCCCGCCGCGATCAACACGTAGTCGTTGCTGCGAGTGCGACCGACGCCAACCCAGAACCGCTCATCGGCTTCGTGATAGACCTGTTCGGATGGTTCGTCGGAGCCTAATCGGTAGCGCCACACCGTATCCGGGCGCCAGGCCTCGTCCACGGTGCTGTAGTAGACGGTGCGGTTATCGGCTGCCCACGTCGCTCCGGCGCCGATGCCGGTGATTTCGTCGGGATAGAGTTCGCCGGTGCGTAAATCCTTGAACCGCAACGTGTAACGCTCGTCGCCTTTGACGTCGACGGAGTAGGCCAACAAATTGGCGTCCAGGCTGACACTGGCCGCGCCTAACGCGAAGAAGTCGTGGCCGTCGGCTTCGATGTTCTCGTCGAGCAGGACTTGCTCACCGGGTATTTCGGTGTGCTCGTCGAATTGCGGCGGGTGCCAGTCGTCGGGTTGGGTGACTGGGCACCGACAGTGCACGCCGTATTGCTTGCCTTCGAAGGTGCGGGCGTAATACCACCAGTCGCCACGGCGGGTCGGCACCGACAGGTCGGTTTCTTTAGTGCGCGACTTGATTTCGTCGAATATCTGCTGCCGCAGGGCCTCGAGGTGCGCGGTGCTCTGGTCGGCATACTCGTTCTCGGCCTCGAGGTAGCCGAGAACCTCGGGGCTGTCTTTGTCCCGCAACCACTCGTAGGGATCGACGAACACGTCGCCGTGAAATTCCCGCCGCGTCTCCACTCGTTTGGCGATGGGCGGCTGGATCATGCGCCGGGTCCGATCCAGTTGTCGAAACTCAAGCCCGAAATCCGTTCGTAGGCATTGATGTAACGTCCGCGGGTGGCGTCGACGATGTCGTCCGGTAGCGGGGGCGGCGGTTCGGTGCCGTGCCGGTCCCAGCCGGATTCGCTGCTGGTAAGCCAGTTTCGGACGAACTGCTTGTCGAAACTGTTCTGCACCACACCGGGCTGATATTCGTCGGCCGGCCAGTACCGCGACGAGTCGGGTGTGAAGATCTCGTCGGCAAGCAGCAGGTTGCCGTCTCGGTCAGTGCCGAATTCAAACTTGGTGTCGGCGATGATGATTCCTTTTCGCAAGGCATGGTCGGCGGCTTGCACATAGATCTGTAGGGTGCGGTCGCGCAATTGGTTGGCGCGCACACCCCCGACCATCTCTATCACCCGGTCGAACGAGATGTTTTCGTCGTGGTCGCCCAACTCCGCTTTGGTCGCCGGCGTGAACAGTGGTGTCTCGAACTTGCTGGCTTCCACCAAACCCGGCGGCAACGTGATGCCGCAAACCTTTCCGGTGGCCTGGTAGTCCAGCAGTCCGGAGCCGGTGAGGTAGCCGCGAGCCACACATTCGACCGGCATCATCTCCAGCCGACGCACCAGCAGCGCCCGACCAAGCACCTCGTCGGGTATGCGCGGGTCATCCGGTGCCCCGGCCAGGTGATTGGGTGCTTCGACCAAACCGAAGAAGAAGACGCTCATCGCGGTCAGAATGCGGCCCTTGTCCGGGATCGTGCTGTCCAGGATGAAGTCGTACGCGGAGATGCGGTCGGTCGCGACCAGCAACAGATGGTCGTCGTCGACGCGGTAGATCTCACGCACCTTGCCGCTGGCCAGATGCTGGTAATCGGACAATGCGGGTCGCATCGCGTCAGCCTATCGGGCGAGCCAACCCCATTTCGGGGCCAGCTGTGCTGGTATCGGTGTTATGACGCGGTACTTGCCTTATTCAACCCGACCCTTCCGCCTTTTCGGCCAACTGATCAGCGATATCACCATTTCAGTGTGGACGGTGATATGGGTGTTCATCGGCCTGGCCGTGCACGATGCGATCGCGACCATCGCCGAGGCCGGTCGGCAGGTGGAGACCGGGGCCAGAGGTGTGGCCGGCAATCTGGCGTCGGCGGGAAATGGGGCGCACAACGTCCCGTTGCTCGGTGACGCGTTGGGTAAGCCACTGGACGCCGCCAGTCAGGCGGCGCTGGATATCGCGGGCGCGGGCCACAGCCTGGATACCACCGCGAGCTGGCTGGCGTGGGTGCTGGGGTTGGCGGTGGCGACGCCGCCGATCCTTGCGGTGACGGCGCCATGGTTGTTCCTGCGGCTGCGGTTCTTTCGACGCAAATGGACGGTCACCGCATTGGCCCGCACGGCGGCCGGTCAGCAGCTGCTGGCACTGCGGGCGTTGGCCAATCGGTCGCCGGCCAAACTGGCCGCCGTCAGCGCGGACCCGGTCGGTGGCTGGCGCTATGAGGACCCGATGGTGATCCGCGGATTGGCCGCACTGGAACTGCGAGCCGCTGGGATCAGGCTGCGCATGGACTGACCACCGGCTCAGGCGCTGTTGACCAGGATGGCGTACTGGGCGGCGGCGCGCTGGCGGACGTCGTTTTCCTCACCGCTTGTCACCGAGGAGATGTAGCGGCCGAATGAGACATAGCAGGCAAACCGGGCATTCGGGGTATCGGCCGCAATTGCCGGTTTCTCCTCGAAGCACTTCGCTGCTGGCAAGCCCGCGGGCGACGGAATATCGCGTTCGATGTATTCGTCCCGCTCGGACTCGACCAGCTTGGGAAAGATGGCCGTCGCCGCCTTTTCGTCTCGCGCGCGCACCAGCGTTGCGTCCAAATCGAAGGCGCACCGGTCGATACCGGCCTGGTTGAACAGCCCGTCCTTGCGAGCCTGGCTGTCCGCGCAGAACACGGCCGCATGCGGACCTACGCTGCCGAATTGCTCGGATATCTTCGGTTGGTCTCCCGACACGAACAGTCGACTGAGCATGTGATCGGGGTCGGGCGGCAGGGTGGTCAGTCCGGCAACCAGAGCCGGAATCTGCCGCGCTATCAGCGGGGCCTGCAGTTCGAGTGTCCGTTTGATTCGCTGCGTCAGGTCGGAAACGTCGGGATGGGCGTCGCTGCGAACCAAGACCGATTGCACCAAACTGCCCGAGGCCATCGTCGCCGCAAGCGAGGGGGAACCCGGTCGGTAGTGGGCCTTGGCTTGCGCAAAGCCAGGAATCGAAACGCTGCGGTTCTCGGCGTTGACGGCGAAATCGACCGACTCCATCTCGGTGGCCGCCCGCGCGGCCGCGTCCGGGTTGGGGAAGCTGGTGACCATGACCAACGACATGTCGCCGTTGCCTTCGCGGGCAAAGTCGTTGATGCGCTTGGAAACTCCTTCGACGATGTACGCGGTGATCATCCCGTACTTTTCCAGCACCGGCTGGGTCAGCGGGGTTCCGGTCCCCGAGATGGTCGTGGCCGCGCGCTGCGGCTCCGGGACGGCGCTGCCGTAGACGTGATCCAGCACTGGGTCCACGGCGTACGGATCCGCTATGGCTTCGGCGAGGCGATACGCCTCGAGGTATCGGCCCTCCTCCGCGGTGACGGGGCCGGATACGGGGCGCGGTTTGGTGCCGTAGTGGCCGACGTCGAGTTTGCTGATATCCACCGCATTCTTGGCTCCGGGATTGTTGCCGGCCAGCTGCCAAATCCCGACTCCGGCCGCCACCGCGACGACGGCGACAATCGCCGCCGCGATCAGGATCCACTTGGTGCGTTTTCCCTTACTCGGCGGTGACGCGGGATAACTCATCGGAGGGCCCGCCGTGGGCGGGTATCCGTACTGGGCGGGAGGGGGCGTCCACTGTTGCGGCGGCTGCGCAGGCTCTGGCCTGCTTTGCGCTGTTGGCGCCGGTGCGGGCGGTATGGCGAAGGCCGTCGTTGCCGAACCCAGGCTCGCCAGGGCCGCCTCAGCCGCTTGGGCGAACTCACCGCTGGTCGCGTAACGGTCCCCCGGGTGCTTGGCCATGCCGCGCGCGATCACCGCGTCCAGCGCCGGGGGCAACCCTAGGCGCGAACTCACCCGCGGCGGCGCTTCGCTCAAATGCGCACCGACCAGACTCGCGGTGTCTCCGGTGAACGGCGGTGTGCCCGTGAGGGATTCGAACAACACGCACGCCAACGCGTAGATGTCCGCCCGGGGTGTCACCTGACTTTCGTCGCCCTTGAACCTTTCCGGCGCCATGTAGGTCCAGGTTCCGAGCACGTCGCCCATTTGAGTCAACTTCGTCTCGGTGGCCGCGTTGGCGATCCCGAAATCCACCAGATACGCGAAGTCGTCCGAGGTGACGAGGATGTTTGCCGGTTTGACGTCGCGGTGCAACACCCCGGCGGTGTGCGCGGCGTCCAACGCCGAGGCGACCTGACGCACGATCGCCACCGCTCTGGCAGGTGGCAGCGGCCCGGACTGCCGCAACAACGCTTCCAAATCGGTGGCGTTGATCAGGCGCATGTCGACGTAAAGCTGCCCGTCGATCTCGCCCGTCGAGTGGACCGGCACCACGTGGGGGTCCTGCAGGCGCCCGGCGATCCGCGCTTCGCGCTGCAAGCGCTGTCGGTAGGCCGCGTCCTGCGCGTAGGGCCCCGAGATAAGTTTCAACGCGACGACGCGGTCCATCACGGTGTCCTGGGCTTCGTACACGGTTCCCATACCGCCGCTGCCGAGCTTGCGCTTCAACAGATAAGGCCCAAGACGCGTCCCGATCTCCGGCTGAGGCTCACTCATCGCGCACTCCTGTGGCTGGGCACCCGCTGGCCTGCTTTTGCGCAGACGCTACTGCGGAATCCTAAGCCGTTGTCCCCTTTGCAGACGTAGCCAACCGCAGCAATCCGGCAATGGCGACGATCACCCAAGTGGTCAGTGCCACCCAGAAGAACACCAGCGAAACGGTGGTCAGCGCCGGCCGACCGAGTTCGGCGGCCGTGGCGGCGGTGGCCGCCGAGTACATACCCAACGGGAAGACCATGGCCCACCACACCCCGGCGAATTGCAGCATCGCGGGACGCCGCTTGATTCGTCGCAGGCCGTAGTAGATCAGCGGTGGTATCCACAGCGTCGCCACCACCCAGGTCACCACGGTGACGGTCCGCGCCACCGGTGTCAGCCAACCTGGTGCCAGGGCGTGGATATCGTCGCCGGCCAGCGTCGCAATGGCCAAGCCGCCCATCAGAATCCAGGAGTCGGGCTCGAACCCGGCACGGTGCTGTCGCTCGTGGACAGCCCGCCACAGGATCAGCCACGTCATCAAACCGTAGATGCACAGCGCACCCACCCAGACCGGCACGGCGACCGTCAGCGCCCAGCGCTGGGAGGTGTGCCGGGCAATCTGAGCGGCCACAATGGCCAGCCCCGCGGTACCGACGCTGCCCAATTCCCACGCGCCGTGCGCGCGGTCGCGCAACTGCGTCCACGAGTGGGCCGCCATGTTGCGTGCGGTCAGCCCGACCAGCACCAGCCATGCCGATAACGCAATAGCGCCGAGTGTGAGCACCGCCGGGGTCACCGATGCCAGCCGGCTGTCCAGCACGGCGCACGCGGCGACAAAGGTGAACAGCCGCAGCGTCACGTCGGGATCGGTGCGATCCCATGACGTGATGCCGCCGGTCACGAGCACCAGGGCGACCAGCACGATCAGGCCGAAAGTGGCTAGCACACCCAGAGTTTCGCTGATCTTGGGGTAATGATGTTTGTCCGCGGCGACGGAGAGGATCCCCGTCGCCATCACCGCGGCGAACGCATCGGGCGCCGGCGCGAGCCGGGTTCTCACTCGTGCAGTTCCACGACCAGATGGCGGATGCCGGTGTGACGGTTGCTGCGGGTCCATTCGACCGGCTCGACCAGACGTACCGAACCAAAGCGCGAGAGCAGTTCCTCGAACAGCACCCGCAACTCCAGCCGGGCCAGGTTGGCTCCCAGGCAGTAGTGCACCCCCTGGCCGAAGCCCAAGTGCGGATTAGGTTTACGGGTGATATCGAATTCGTCGGCACGTTCGAACACGTCGGAGTCGCGGTTGGCCGAGCCTTCCCATATCTGCACTTTCTGGCCCGCTTCGATCGCCTGTCCACCGAGCGTGACGTCTTTGGTGGCGGTACGCCGCTTGGACGGTGACGGCGAGGTCCACCGGACGATCTCTTCGATCGCGGTGGGCAGCAGATCCAAATCCGTTCGCAGCGCTTGCAATTGCTCGGGGTGCTGCGCCAGCACCAGCAGTCCCCCGGCGACCGCATTGCGCGTTGTCTCCGCACCGGCACTGAACAGCAGACTGAAGAACAGATACAACTCCAGATCCGACATGGCTTCGGCCTCATCGACCTTCGCGTTGGCCACCACCGACAGCATGTCGTCGGTCGGCTGTGCCCGCTTGGCGGCGATCAGTTCCTGGCCGTAGCTGTACATCCGCGACCCGGCCTCTTCCAGCGACAGTTGCGACAGCGCGGCCTTGCGGGAACCGCCGAAGTCGAACTGCGGCTCGATGGCCTCGAACAGCCAATGTCGTTCGGACTCAGGCACTCCCAACAGGATGCAGATCATCTGCATCGGCAGTTCGGCGGAGATGTCGACCAGGAAGTCGAACGGCTCGCCCGGCACCACCGCGTCCAGCAGTCCGCGCGCCCGGGCGCGCAGATCGTCCTCCACGCGTCGGATCATCCGCGGTGTCAACCCCGAACTGACCAGCCGCCGAATCTGGGAATGCCGCGGATCGTCCATCATGTTGAGCACCTGCCCGGCGATGGCCAGATCCTGCAGCAGGGTGCCGCCATAAGGCCGCTGACCGCCGGTGACCGAGGAGAATGTCAGCGGATCACGCAGCACCGCAAGGGTTTCCGGGTAGGTGGCGACCGACCAGAAGCCTTCGCCGTCGGGCGTGTTGTCGGTGGGCTCGTGCCAGTAGACGGGCGCCTCGCGCCGATGGACGGCGAACAACTCGTGCGGAAAGCCGTTGGCGAAGTTGTCCAGATCGGTGAAGTCGATATCGGCGGCGGCTAGTGTCACAAAATCGCCCCCGGCGCGTACTTGGCCGCATCCGGGTAGCGCGACACCAGTTCGTTCACCGCCGCGACCACCTCGTCGACCTGGTCACCGGCGGCGCCGGTGAAAGCATTCTTGTCGGCCAGCGCGGCATCGAGTGCAGCCCGGTCCAGTGGCAGCCGGTCATCGGCGGCCAGCCGGTCCAGCAGGTCGGGCTCCGCTCCGCGCTCACGCATCGCCAGCGCGGTGGCGACCGCGTGCTCGCGGATCACATGGTGGGCCGACTCGCGGCCCACGCCGGCGCGCACCGCCGCGATCAGCACCTTGGTGGTGGCCAAAAACGGCAGGTACCGGGTCAGTTCGCGCTGGATCACCGCGGGGTAGGCACCGAACTCGTCGAGCACCGTCAGGAACGTCTCGATCTGACCGTCAATGGCAAAGAAACTGTCCGGCAACGCAACTCGGCGCACTACCGAACAGAACACATCCCCTTCGTTCCACTGCGCACCGGCCAGTTCGGCGGCCATCGAGGCGTAGCCGCGCAGCACCACCTGCAGGCCGTTGACCCGTTCGCAGCTACGGGTGTTCATCTTGTGCGGCATCGCCGACGAGCCGACCTGGCCCTCGGCGAAGCCCTCGGTAACCAGTTCGTGCCCGGCCATCAACCGGATGGTGTGTGCCAGCGAAGAGGGGCCCGCGCCCAGCTGCACCAGCGCGGAAATGACATCGTGGTCCAGTGACCGCGGATACACCTGACCGACGCTGTGCAAAACGGTTGAGAAACCTAGGAATCCGGCGGTTTGACGTTCCAGCGCGGCAAGTTTGGCGGTGTCGCCGTCGAGCAGGTCAAGCATGTCCTGCGCGGTGCCCATGGGGCCCTTGATACCCCGCAAAGGGTAACGGTCGATCAGTTCGCGCAGCCTGGTCAACGCGATCAGCGTTTCCTGGGCGGCGGAGGCGAATCGCTTGCCCAGGGTGGTGGCCTGCGCGGCGACGTTGTGACTGCGTCCGGCCATGACCAGGTCGCGATAGGACACCGCGCGCTCGGCCAACCGGGCCACCACCGCGACGCCGTGGGCGAAGACCAGCTCGAGGGACTGCCGGATTTGCAACTGCTCGACGTTCTCGGTCAGGTCGCGGCTGGTCATGCCTTTGTGCACGTGCTCGTGACCGGCGAGGGCGTTGAATTCCTCGATGCGGGCCTTGACGTCGTGTCGCAGGACCCGCTCGCGCGCCGCGATGGAAACCAGGTCCACGTTGTCCAGCACCCGCTCGTAGTCGGCGATCGCCGCCGCGGGAACCGGTACACCAAGTTGCGCCTGAGCCCGCAGCACCGCCAGCCACAGCCGCCGCTCGGCGACCACCTTGGCCTCGGGCGACCAGATCGCCACCATCTCCGCGCTGGCGTATCGCCCGGCCAATACGTTCGGAATGCTCACAGACAGTTAGCTTACGGTCGGTCGCCGTAGCCTGGTCCGATGTACTTCGCCGGTGTGGACCTGGCGTGGGCGGGCCGCAACCCGACCGGTGTCGCGGTGGTCGACGATGACGGCGTTCTCATCAGTGTCTGCGCCGTCCGCGACGACGCCGACGTGCTGGCCGCGTTGCGTCCCTACGTGCAGGGTGACTGCCTGGTGGGTTTCGACGCACCCTTGGTGGTGGTCAACCCCAGCGGGCAGCGGCCGGCGGAGACCGCGCTCAACCGCGATTTCCGCAGATTCGAGGCCGGTGCTCATCCGGCGAACACCGGCAAGCCGGAATTCGCCGACGGACCGCGCGCCGGACGGCTGGCCCAGGCGCTGAATCTGGACCTGGATCCGTTCTCAGGCGCTTCCAGACGCGCGATCGAGGTCTATCCGCATGCCGCGATGGTCGCTCTGTTTCGGTTGCCACGGACGCTGAAGTACAAGGCCAAGCCCGGACGCGACATCGAACGGCTCAGATCAGAACTATTGCGGCTCATGGACGGCCTTGAAGCACTGGCGCACGCCCCGGTGCCTATGCGCGTCGCGGATCACGCCGGTTGGTCGAGGTTGCGCCAGCAGGTGCGCGCCGCCCGACGCAAGAGCGACCTGCGTCGTGTCGAAGACCCCGTTGACGCCGTCGTTTGCGCCTATGTGGCCCTCTACGCGCAGCGTTGCCCCGACAAGGTCACCGGCTACGGCGATGCGGCCACCGGCTACATCGTCACACCGGCGCTACCCGCGGACCTCACTCCGCAAGGCTGATCCGCACCGGCCCCTGGTCCACTGGCGCCAGCACGTCGATCAGGTCGATCACCGTCGTCAACGCGGCGGTGCGCGGATCACGCCCCTCCACCAGCGCGGACACCACCGAGCCGTCGACCGCGCAGATCAGCGTGCACACCAGTTCGATTTGTACGGACCGTCCTGATCTCTCGATGGCCTCGGCGACCGCCTCCGCCCGCTGACGCAAGCTGCGCCGCATGCTTTCGCGCAACGCCGGTAGCCGCGTGCACGCGATATGACGCTCATATCGCGATATCAGCTGCTCGGCGAGCCCGGGCCCGGAGACGTCACCCACCAGCAGGTCGACCAGGACTTCGGCGGTCGTCTCCGGCCCACGGCGCCGCCGGGACAGGCCGTTGACTCTGGCACGTAGCTGAGCAACCTCGATCATCCCGATGTGTTCGACCGCGCGGGCGATCAAATCGTCGAGCGACGAGAAGTAGTAGGTGGTGGACGCCAATGGGAGGCCGGCCCGTCGGGCAACCGCCCGATGGCGCACCGCTTCGAACCCGCCCTCGCCGAGCAGCTCGGCGGCAGCGCTCACCAGCGCGTACCGCCGACGTTCCCCTTTGGGAGTAACTGCTGCTGTCACGCCCACTTATGCTGCCAGTCAAAGTGGTACTGCATTGCCATTTTCGCGAAACGAACATGGCATGATGGCGCGCATGCCTGACATCAGCCGCCGCTCCGTGCTTGGCCTCGGAGCCGCCGCGGTAGGTGGTGCGGTCGGCGCATATGCGTTCGACGTGCTGTTTCAGCCCCGGCCATCGGGTGCCGCGCCGATTTCTGGGACTGGGACAAACGTTCCATTGGCGCCGGCACGGCCACTCGATCCGGCCCCACCCGCTCAGGCCGCTCCGACCATGGTGACAGGCTCCTTCGCCTCGGCAGCCCGGGGCGGAATATCGACCGGGTGGGCGATTGCACGGCCGCCCGGCCAGACCAAACCGCTGCGTCCGGTCATCGCGCTGCACGGCAAAGGCAACGATGCGGCCACAGTGATGGCCGGCGGTGTCGAACAGGGCTTGGCGCAGGCCGTCAACGCAGGGTTGCCGCCGTTTGCGGTGGTTGCTGTCGACGGCGGCGGCGGTTACTGGCATCGGCGCGCCTCCGGCGACGACTCCGGGGCGATGGTCCTCAACGAGCTGATTCCAGTGCTGGACAGCCACGGTTTGGACACCTCGCGGGTTGCCTTTCTGGGCTGGTCGATGGGCGGCTACGGCGCCTTGCTGCTGGGCGGTCGGCTCGGCCCGGGCCGCACGGCGGCGATCTGCGCGGTGAGCCCGGCACTGTGGACGTCTCCGGGGGCGGCCGCGCCGGGGGCATTCGACGGACCCGAGGACTACGCGGCCAACTCGGTGTGGGGAATGCCCGCTTTGGGCTCCATTCCGATCCGCATCGACTGCGGGGACAGCGACCCGTTTTATTCGGCGACCAAGCAGTTCATCGCCCAGCTGCCCAACCCGCCGGCGGGCGGGTTCTCCCCGGGGGGTCACGACGGCGGTTTCTGGAGCTCGCAGCTGCCGGCCGAGCTGACCTGGATTGCGCCGCTACTGACGGCCTAGTTGGCTCTCTGGCTGTCTGGCGCTTTGGCGCGAACCGAACGTGGCTGCGAAAAAACTCCTTCGAATTCGCAGAGGGGTTCGGTTCGCGGTGGGGTTGCCCTCGCCGCGTGGGGTTACGCTCGCCAAGTGGCGTTTCCTTCGCCGCGTGGGGTTACCCTCGCCAGGTGGGCGCACCGTTTGATTGGGATTTCCCCTACGCGTGGCCGCGCACCCCGATCCTGGCCACCAACGTGGTCTGCACGTCCCAACCGCTGGCCGCCCAGGCCGGGTTGCGGATGCTCGCCGAGGGCGGAAACGCGGTGGACGCGGCAATAGCCACCGCGATCGCGCTGACCGTAGTCGAACCCGTCTCCAATGGCATCGGATCGGATGCCTTCGCCATCGTCTGGGACGGCGAACGGTTGCACGGGCTCAACGCTTCGGGCCGCTCGCCGGCCGCCTGGACACCGGAATACTTTGGCACTCAGGGTGTTCCGGCGTTCGGCTGGAATGCCGTGACGGTGCCCGGGGCAGTGTCGGCGTGGGCCGAATTGCACGCCCGGTTCGGCAAGCTCCCGTTCGAGAAACTATTCACACCCGCAATCTCCTATAGCCGCAACGGTTTTCTGGTTTCGCCGATGGTGGCCGCGCAATGGCGGGCGCAGGTTCCGGTTTTCGCGACCCAGCCTGGGTTCGCGGCGGCTTTCATGCCAGACGGACGTGCGCCCGGGCCTGGGCAGCTGTTCAGGTTTCCCGAACAGGCTGCGACGCTGGAAAAGATCGCGGCTACGCGCGGCGAGATCTTCTATCGGGGCGAAGTGGCCGAAGCGCTCGTCGCACACTCCACGGCCAACGGCGGGGTCATGGCTGCCGACGACCTGGGCGCCCATCGTGCGGAGTGGGTAGGCACCATCGGCGCAGACTATCGCGGGTACACGGTGCACGAGATACCGCCGAACGGCCAGGGCATCGTTGCACTGATCGCGCTGGGAATTCTGAAACACTTCGACATGTCTGCGCTGGCAGTCGATTCCGCCGACAGCGTGCACCTACAGATCGAAGCGCTGAAGTTGGCATTCGCCGATGCACACGCGTATGTGGCCGATGCCGAGCACATGACGGTGTCCGTCGAGCGTCTCCTCGATCGCGAATATCTGAAAGCGCGTGCGGCACTGATCGATCCGCAGCGGGCGAAGCCCGTGTCAGCCGGAACACCCAGGGGTGGCACGGTTTACCTCACCGCGGCCGACGCCGCCGGGATGATGGTGTCGATGATCCAATCGAACTACATGGGTTTTGGTTCCGGCGTCGTGGTGCCCGGCACCGGAGTTGCGTTGCAGAACCGAGGCGCGGACTTTGTTGTGACACAAGGACACCCGAACCGCATCGGCCCCCGGAAACGTCCGTTCCACACAATCATCCCGGGTTTTGTCACCAAGGACGCTGCCCCGGTGATGAGCTTCGGCGTGATGGGTGGTCCGATGCAACCTCAGGGACACGTGCAGGTGTTGGTTCGCATCGCCGACTATCACCAGAACGCGCAAGCGGCCTGCGACGGTCCGCGGTTCCGCTGGGTGCAAGGTTTGCAAGTCGCCTGCGAGCAGGGCTTTTCCCCGGCCACCCTGGACGAGTTGCGTCAGCGCGGCCATGAACTTCTGATCGTCGACGACTACAACGCGTTCGGCAGCTGCCAGGCCATTTGGCGCCTTGATGACGGCTATCTGGCGGCTAGCGATCCGCGTCGGGACGGCCAAGCCGTAGCTTTCTAACCTTGCTTAGGTACGCCGACACCCTACCTGCGTTCCGGCCTCCTGGTGTTCCCACAGGATGCCGTCCAGGATGAACAATGTCGTGTCGCCGGGCCTTTTCGGATCGGAGACGACGACGTCGTCACTGACTGTTCCCGTCGAGCTCGAACGGTCGATCTTCACATCGACGCCTAGCTCTTTGGCAAGCTCTTTCACCTTGTCGGGATTGCCGAGCTGGTGGCCGTGCCACCGGACCGTTTGCCTGAAGCGTGGCTCAATGTCCCTTACGCAGCGTGCGTTTGACTCAGCAATCGCCTTGCGCTGCTCCGCGGCGACGTTGTCGCGATGATCAATCGAAATTATCCAGATGCCGACGCAAACCGATGCCACTGCCATCATCACGCAGTAGACCGCATTGGCCGCTGCGTACCTCTCGGACGGCTCGTGGCGATCCTTGAATTTCCATCCTTCTTCCGCATAGAACGCTTGATTGGGATGGAACGCGAAATAGAGAAACACTGGAGCTGCGAAGAACAATATGATCGCCAACGTCAGCACGTGCGGGCCCTTTCCTCATCTCAATCGACGATCCGAGATTACTGAATCTTCCGACTACCGCCAGTCAGTCGCCGAAGATCAGAATCTGATCGACCCCGCCGCCGCGCGCGATCCGATAACGGTGCGAAAATGACTGCCCGGCAAATGGATTGAATCTGCTCATCATCCGACCACCCTGGCGGCGCCAACGCGCCGAAGTTTAAGCAATGGGTATGTCTTGGTTAACAACAGGTAGCGTAAGAGTGAACTGCAGGCGTACGCTCAATCCCGGTCTGGCGACGATGCTGTGCCGGGGTTCGCTGTATTGGACGGTGCAATGACTGAGTTGGTAGGCGCAAGCCGCTGCAAGGAGTTGACGGTCGGCGAGGTGTTCGCCGGCTACAAGATTGTTCGGTTTCTGGGAGCGGGCGGAATGGGCGAGGTCTACCTCGCCGAGCATCCGCGGTTACCCAGACGCGAAGCGCTGAAGATTCTGGGCGGTATTCAGGGCGGCAACGTATCGGCGGACGACGCCTATCGCCAACGGTTCATCAGAGAAGCCGATCTAGCGGCCACGCTGTGGCATCCGAACATCGTGCGCGTCAACGACCGAGGCGAGTTCAACGGTCAGCTGTGGATCTCGATGGACTTCGTCGACGGAACCGATGCGGCGAGCCTGCTGCGGGACCACTACCCCGGCGGTATGCCGGCCGATCAAGTCTCCGCGATCGTCACGGCGATAGCCGGTGCGCTCGACTACGCGCATCAGCAACACAAGCTGATGCACCGCGACGTCAGCCCCGCCAATATCCTGCTCAGCGAGTCCGGGGACGGTGAGCAGCGAATCCTGCTGGGCGACTTCGGCATAGCCCGCACCATTGGCGATAGCGGTGGTCTTACCGCCACCAACATGACTATCGGCACGTTCCCCTACGCCGCACCCGAGCAGCTCACCGACGACCCCATTGACGGTCGCGCGGACCAGTACGCGCTGGCGGCAACCGTCTACCACCTGCTGACCGGATCACCGCTGTTCCCGCATGAAAACCCGGCCGTTGTCATCAGCCGTCACCTCAGCGCGCCGCCGCCGACGCTTGCGCAAACCCATCCCATGCTTCGGGTCTTCGACCCGGTGCTTGCGACAGCTCTCGCCAAAGACCCCGGCGAGCGCTACCCGACGTGCGGCGAGTTCGCCCACGCATTCACTCAGGCCGCCCAAGCTCGTCGTCACCCGACCGCTTCGGCGCTGACCATGCCCCGACCTATGGCAGTCAGATCCCACGAACACACGGCCGCGCCCGTGGACAAAGCGCGGCAACGCAGCAGGCGGCGGATGTTCGCGTCGGTGTCGGCGGTGGTAGCGCTCACCGCTGTGGGTGCAAGCGGCTACCCGATCGGGGACCCCGCACCGCCTGTTGCGGCCCCGGCTTTGGGGGCCCCGGCTTTGGCCGAACCACAACCGGCGGCGCAATACGCGCCACCCCAAGCACCGGTCCCCCAGCCAGTGGTCCCGGCTCCGAACAACGCTCCGCCAGCCGCCGTGCCCGTGCCCGTTCAGGCTCCGGCGCCCGTCCGGCCACCTGCGCCCACGCGGGTCCTGGATGCAGCGCCACCAGTCCCGCCGCAACCGGCGGCCAATCCGGACCAGACCTTCCTCAATCTCATGTCGGGCATTCCCGGTGTCACGGTCACCGATCCCGCCACTGCGGTCAGCACTGGCCAGGCGCTGTGTTCGGGCCTGCAAAACGGCGGCAGCCCCCGGGATGCCGCCGAGGCGACCGTGCGCGGCAACGAAGGCATCACCCCCGCGCAGGCCGCTGCCGGCGTCAACGCGGCGATCACCGCGTACTGCCCGCAGTACTCGCATTAGGACCGCACCCGCGGGCGCTAGCGGCTCAATTGCTCCTCGGCTGCCCGCAGCGCGATATCGGTACGAAAGTGCCCGCCGGGCAAGCGAATTGAATCGAGGATTTCGTATGCCCGGGTGCGTGCGGCGGTCAGGTCGTCGCCGGTACCCACCACCGACAGCACCCGCCCACCGGAGGAGACGATCGCACCGTCCTCCCGCCGTGCGGTGCCCGCGTGCAGCACACCGTCGGCCTCCGATCCGGAGATGACGTCGCCGACCCGGGGGAAGCCAGGATAATTCTCGGCCGCCAGCACCACCGTCACCGCCGCGCCGTCGCGCCAGCGCAACTCGTCGAACTCGGCCAATTTCCCGCTGCCGGCGGCGTGCAGTAGCTGGCCCAGCGGCGATTCCAGTAACGCGAGCACCGCTTGCGTCTCCGGATCGCCGAAACGACAGTTGAATTCGACGACCGCCGGCCCGTTCGAGGTGATCGCCAGACCCGCGTAGAGCAGACCGTTGAAGGCGTTGCCGCGTCGAACCAACTCGGCCGCAACGGGTTCCACGATGCCGGTGACTATCTCTCGGTACGCCGTATCCGTCAGCCACGGCAGCGGCGCGTAGGCGCCCATGCCGCCGGTGTTGGGGCCGACATCTCCGTCGCCAACGCGCTTGAAATCCTGTGCGGGCAGCAGCGGCACCACAGTGGCGCCGTCGACCACGCAGAACAACGACACCTCGGGTCCGTCGAGGAACGATTCCAACAGCACCGGGTGACCGGCATCGAGCAGGCCGGCGGCATGAGCGCGGGCAACCTCGCGCTCGGGTGTCACCACCACGCCCTTGCCTGCAGCCAGCGAATCGTCCTTGACCACCCACGCCGGGTCACCGGCCGCGGGTCCGAAGTGGTCGAGCGCGGCGTCCAAATGAGCGGGGTTGTCCACGATTTCGCTGGAGGCGGTGCGCACGCCGACCGCGGCCATGACCTCCTTGGCGAACGCTTTGGAGCCTTCGATGCGCGCCGCGTCCTTACCCGGGCCGAAGCACACGATGCCGGCGGCGCGCAACGCGTCGGCCACGCCCAGCACCAACGGCACCTCCGGACCGATCACCACCAGATCCGCCTCGACCTTGCGGGCCAGGGCGATGACGTCGTCTCCGGAGGTGATGTCGACGTCGTGCTGCTCGGCCAACCGCGCCGTGCCGGCGTTGCCGGGCGCCACAATCAACCCCGTGACCTTCGGATCTCTACTGAGCGCCAGCAGCAGGGCATGCTCACGGGCACCGGAACCGATCACCAGAACGCGCACGACAGGTCACACTAGCGGGCCGGCGAGAAGACGGCCTACTTGCCGCCAGAGTGCATCTTCAACGCGCCGCCGACGTTGGCCTTCTTGTCCTCGCCGGCACCTTTGGCCGCGGCCTTGCGGCGCCTGGCTACCACGGTGTCGACCGCGCCGTTGAGCGCCGAACCAAGTGGGAACCCGAGATAGTGGGTGAGGAAGACGGCCATCTCCTTCAGCTCGGTCTCGGTGAGTTCCTCGTTGAGCAGTGCTGCATTGATCTGAATCTCAGCCAGGTCCCGATTTCCGATGGCGGTCACCGCCGTAAGCGTCATAATCCGCTTGTCCCTCATCGACAACCCGGGCCGATTCCAGATGGTGCCGAACAGGTGGTCGACGGTCAGATCGAAGTATGCGTCGCCCTCGATATTCGGCATCTCCCAGCCGTAGACCTCGTTCATCTTCTCAAGGCCCGTGCGGCGCAGTTCGTCCATCATGTCTCTTTCTGTGTATGCGGCACCCCAAGATTGGGCGCCAGCCGCTCCAGAGCCAGCTTAGCCAGCGGCAGGTCGACCGAAACCGACTCGGCCAACCCAAGCGCCAGACTCAGATCCTTTTCGCCGAGACCACGGGTATGGGTGAACCCGTCATAGAGAAAGTGGCCGGGCTCAAGGTCTTTCGTGTCCTCGCGGAACATGATCGAACCCGCTCCGCCGGTCAGCTTGTCGGTGTGGCGCACGACGTTGCCCAGGTCCTGCAGGTTCAACCCGGCCGCTTCGGCCAGCTGCCACGCCTCGCCCACCGCCGCGTACGAAGTGAAGGTAAGCATGTTGCGGGCCAACTTCATTCGGGTGCCCGCACCGGGTGGGCCGGCGTGCACCACCAACTCCGCCCAATGCGAGAACGGCTCTTTGACGCGTGCGAAGACTTCGTCGCTCGCACCCACCATGGTCGCGAGCTGACCGAACCGCGCGGCCCGTCCACCCCCGCTGACCGGCGCATCGATGACGTGGATGTCCTGGGGTTCCAGTTCCCGTGCGAGTTCCTCGGCAGTGGTGTCGTTGATCGTGGAGTGGATCGCAATGACGGTGCCGGGCTTGGCATGTGGCGCCAGGTCGCCGACGACGCTACGCACCTGCTCATCGTTGAGCACGGTGACGCTGATGATGTTGGCGGCGGCGACGTCGGCTAGGTTCTCGGCCAGCCGTGCGCCCCGGTCGCCCAACGGAGTCATGGCCTCGGTCCGTATGTCGTAAACCGTTACCCCGCCCGGCCATTCGATCATCCTCTTGGCCATCGGGGTGCCCATGTTGCCCAGGCCGATGTAGCCCAGTTTCACTGCGTCTCCGCCGTCGGTCATGACCGGATGATCTGTCCGCCGTCGACGTTGAAGATCTGCCCGGTGATCCAGGACGCCTGGTCACTGAGCAGGAACAGGCACATGCCCACCAGATCCTCGGGCGTGCCCATCCGCGCCAGCGGCAGGCCCTTGACGATGTCGTCGACGATCTCCTTGGGCGTGGTGGTTCGGTTGGCCTCGGTGTCGGTAGGCCCCGGTGCGATGGCGTTCACCCGGATGTTCTGACCGCCGAGTTCGCGCGAAAGTTGTTGTGTCAGGCCGTTGATCCCGGCCTTGGCCAGACCGTAGTAGTTCGCGTAAATCCACGCCGCGGTGGACGACTGGTTGACGATCGCTCCGCCGCCCCGCTTGGCCATCTTCTTGTACACCGCACGTGTGCACCACAGTGCACCGTCGAGGTTTACGCTCATGAACCTCTTGTAGTACTCGGGGTCCACGGTGAGCAGGAAGTCGATCTTCATGCCGCCGAAGATCGCGGCGTTGTTGACGAGGTAGTCGATTCCGCCGAATTCGGCCAGGGTGCGATCAGCCATGGCCTTGGCCGACGCCGGGTCTGAGACGTCTACCGGGACGCTGATGGCGGTGCCGCCGTCGGCGACGATCTGCTTGGCTACGGCCTCGGCCGCTTCGACGTTGATGTCAGCGACGACGACGGCCGCGCCCTCCCGAGCCAGCGCCTCGACATAGGCCTGACCGATGCCGCCACCGGATCCGGTGACGATGGCCACCTTGTTTTCGAACTGCACGCTGGGCTCCCTCAATTCGCGTTAACCGGCAGATGTCGCAATGGTTTTGACTTCCAGATACTCTTCAAATCCGGCCAGACCCATCTCGCGGCCGTTGCCCGACTGCTTGTATCCGCCGAACGGTGCGTCGGCGGAGTACCAGACGCCACCGTTGACGTTGATGGTTCCCGCGCGGATCCGGGCGGCGACCGCCGCAGCCCGGTCGGGATCGGCGCCGTACACCGTGCCGGACAGCCCATAGGGCGAGTCGTTGGCGATGCGGACGGCGTCGTCGTCGCCGTCGTGCGCAATCACCGTCAACACCGGCCCGAAAATCTCCTCCCGCGCGACCCGGGCGTCGTTGCCCAAGCCCGCGATCACCGTCGGCTCGATGTAGAAGCCGACCGGCCGGTCGGCGGGACGCCCGCCGCCGGCGGCGAAGGTGCCGCCCTCAGCGGTGGCGGAGTCGAGGTAGCTCTGCACCCGGTCGCGCTGGCGCGCCGAGATCAGCGGGCCGCAAATCGTTTTCGGATTGGTGGGATCACCGGCCTTGATGCCGCCCACAGTGGCGGCCGCGATGGCGACGGCCTCGTCGTACCGAGCCCGCGGCACCACCAACCGGGTGGTGATGGCACAGCCCTGCCCGGCGTGCATGCACACCGAGAATGCCGAAACCCCGGCCGCCGCACCCAGATCGGCGTCATCGAGCACGACGAACGCCGACTTGCCACCCAATTCCAGGAAGACCCTTTTGATGGTGGCGGCGGAGTCACTCATGACGCTGCGACCGGTCGCAGTCGACCCGGTAAACGAAATCATGTCCACCCGTGGGTCTTTGGCCAGTAGTGCACCGACGCTGTGGTCGCTGGAGGTGACGATGTTGACCACCCCCGCCGGGAAGTCGGTGTGCTCGGCGATGAGCTTCCCGAGTACCGCTGCGCACCAAGGCGTGTCGGGTGCGGGTTTGAGCACGACGGTGTTTCCGGCGGCCAGTGCGGGGCCCAGCTTGGCGAGATTGATCTGATGCGGGAAGTTCCACGGCGTGATGGCACCGACGACGCCGACGGCTTCGCGCGCGATGGTGCGCCGGGTGGGGATGCCCATGGGTGCGGCTTGACCCAGGTCCTGGTTCCACTGGTAGGACTCGGCGGTGTCCGCGGCGAAAGCCAGGTCGTTGACCGGGCCTTCCAACTGGGCCATCGAGGTGAGCATGCGCGGTGCGCCGACCTCGGAGATGGTCAAATCGCGCAGTTCTTCGGTGTGCTTTTGCATCGCTTCGCGTAGTTGCCTGATACACCGCACCCGCAGATCGGTGTTGCGCGACCAGTCGGTGTCGTCGAAGGCGCGCCGGGCGGCTTCGATGGCGCGGCCCATGTCCTGCGCGTCGGCGTCCGCCGCCATCCCGAGCACTTCCTCGGTGGCCGGGTTGACCGTCGGGAAGGTCCCCGAGCCGCCTTCGGCAAACTTGCCGTCGATGAACAATGCGCTGACGCCGTTGGCCAACAGAGCCATGTAGTACTCCCACCAGGTGCGCTCGGCCTCGGAAGGCGAGAATCCATCCGAATGGACAAGTGTCCGATATTGCTCCTCCGAACCATAGCCTCACCGTTGGTGGCGGTGCAAGAGCCCACCCCCGCCGAGCGTGACGCTCTGACCTGATCATCCTAGTTAACCCGCGTTTTTGGCCCCTAGGCTTGCTTCTCGTCGTGACTATCCTCTAGTTTGGACATGTGTCCAGCGATGCACTGGTTTCGAATACCGACCCGGCCGAGCAGCAAGCCCAGCGAATGCCGCGGAATCGCCGCCAGGAAGAAACCTTCCGCAAAGTGCTCGCCGCCGGCATGGAGACGATGCGGGAGAACGCTTACGCGGATCTGACCGTGCGCATGGTTGCGGCTCGCGCCAAAGTCGCGCCGGCGACCGCCTACACGTACTTCTCCTCGAAGAACCACCTGATTGCCGAGATCTACCTGGATCTGGTCCGGCAGGTTCCCTACTTCACCGACGTCAACGAGCCCATGCATGCCCGGGTCGATCAGGCGCTGCGGCACCTGGCCCTGGTGGTCGCCGATGAGCCCGAGGTCGGCACCGCCTGCACGGCGGCGCTGATGGGCGGTGGCACCGACCCGGCGGTACGCGCGGTGCGCGACCGGATCGGCGCGGAGATCCATCGTCGTGTCGCCTCCGCGATGGGGCCGGGCGCCCAACCCGGGACTGTGTCCGCTCTGCAAATGGCGTTCTTCGGCGCTCTGGTTCAGGCCGGCAGCGGGGAGTTCACCTATCACGAGATCGCCGACCGGTTGGCCGATGTGGTGAGCCTCATTCTGGCTGGAGCCGAAAAGGGCGGTGATGCATGACTATTCATGTCGGAGATCCCGTGATCATGGATCCCTACGACTACGACTTCCACGAGGATCCGTACCCGTATTACCGGCGGCTGCGCGACGAGGCGCCGCTGTATCACAATGAAACGCTGGGGTTCTGGGCTTTGTCCCGGCACAGCGACGTGCATCAGGGCTTCCGCAACAGCACCACGTTGTCCAACCGCGACGGCGTGGCCCTGGATCCCATTTCCCGTGGCCCGCACGCGTCGAAAACGATGTCGTTCCTGGCGATGGACGACCCGGCGCACCTGCGGCTGCGAACGCTGGTGTCAAAGGGGTTCACGCCCAGACGGATTCGCGAACTCGAACCGCGGGTGACCGAACTCGCCGTGCAGCACCTAGACGTGATGATGGACAAGGCCGGTTCAGGCACCGTCGACTATGTCGCCGAGTTTGCCGGCAAGCTGCCGATGGACGTGATCTCGGAACTGATGGGTGTGCCGGAGCCAGACCGAGACAGCATCCGCGCCATGGCCGACGGCGTGATGCACCGTGAAGACGGTGTCAACGACGTGCCGGCGTCGGCGATCGAGGCGTCGATCAACCTGATCGTCTACTACCAGGGCATGATCGCCGAGCGGCGCAAGAAGCTGACCGACGACCTGACTTCGGCGTTGCTGGAAGCCGAGATCGACGGCGACCGGCTCACCGACGAGGAAGTCCTCGGCTTCATGTTCCTGATGGTGATCGCCGGCAACGAGACGACCACCAAACTCCTTGCCAATGCCGCATTCTGGGGGCACAAGAATCCGGACCAGCTGACTCCCGTGTACGCGGACCTGACCCGCATACCGCTATGGGTCGAGGAGACTCTGCGCTACGACACATCGAGCCAGATCCTGGCCCGAGTCGTCTCCGGCGAGCTCACCCTCTACGACACCACCATTCCCGAAGGTGATGTGCTGCTGCTGCTTCCGGGCTCGGCCCACCGTGACGAGCGGGTGTTCGAAAATCCTGACGATTACCTGATCGGCCGTGATATCGGTTCCAAGTTACTGAGTTTCGGCAGCGGGGCACACTTTTGCCTTGGAGCCCACCTGGCCCGGATGGAAGCCCGGGTGGCGCTCACCGAACTATTCAAGCGAATCCGTGGATACGAAGTGGACGAGGCCAACGCCGTCCGCGTCCACTCCAGCAATGTCCGCGGGTTCGCCCACCTACCCATGACAGTGGAGGTTTCCTAGATGCCCCGCTTCGACCCACACCCCGCGCGCAGGCCCGCGATCGTGGCCGGCGCGTCCTCGGGCATCGGAGCCGCCACCGCGACCGAGCTTGCGGCGCACGGCTTTCCGGTTGCGCTGGGTGCCCGACGAGTGGAGAAGTGCCAGGAGATCGTCGACAAGATCCGGGCCGATGGAGGCGAGGCGGTGGCCCTGCCGCTCGACGTCACCGAGCCGGAATCGGTCAAAAGCTTTGTGCGGCAAGCCACCGAGCAGCTCGGCGACATCGAAGTTCTGGTCACCGGCGCCGGTGACACCCACTTCGGGAAGCTACACGAGATCGACACGGACAGTTTCGAGTCGCAACTGCAGATCCACCTGATCGGCGCCAACCGGTTGGCCACCGCGGTACTGCCCGGAATGCTGGAAAGGCAGCGCGGTGACCTGATTTTCGTCGGTTCCGACGTGGCCTTGCGTCAGCGTCCGCACATGGGTGCCTACGGTGCGGCCAAGGCTGCCTTGGTCGCCATGGTGACCAACCTGCAGATGGAACTCGAGGGCACCGGCGTGCGTGCATCGATCGTGCACCCGGGCCCGACGAAGACCGCGATGGGTTGGAGCTTGCCCGCCGAACTGATCGCGCCCGCGCTTGAGGACTGGGCCAAGTGGGGGCAAGCCCGCCACGACTACTTCCTGCGGGCGGCCGATCTGGCCCGGGCCATCACCTTCGTCGCGGAGACGCCCCGGGGCGGTTTCGTCGTCAACATGGAGCTGCAGCCCGAAGCCCCCTTGAGTGCGACGAAAGAACGTCAGCAGCTGAAAGTCGATGAGGAAGCGCTGAATACATGACTATTACAACCGTCGTGCCGCGGGTATCCGGCGGCGAAGAAGAACACGGCCACCTCGAGGAGTTTCGCACCGACCCGATCGGGCTGATGCAGCGGGTGCGCGACGAATGCGGCGATGTCGGCTGGTTCCAGCTCGCCGACAAGCACGTCACGCTGCTCTCCGGTGCGGGCGCCAACGAGTTCTTCTTCCGTTCTGCCGACGAGGATCTCGACCAGGCTGCGGCCTATCCGTTCATGGCGCCGATCTTCGGTAAGGGTGTGGTGTTCGATGCCAGCCCGGAGCGGCGCAAGGAGATGCTGCACAACTCGGCGCTGCGTGGTGAGCAGATGAAGGGACACGCGGTCACCATCGAGGGCGAAGTCAAGCGGATGGTCGCCGAGTGGGGTGACGAGGGCGAGATCGACCTGCTGGACTTCTTCGCCGAGTTGACCATATACACCTCGACGGCCTGCCTGATCGGCCTGAAGTTCCGCAACCAGTTGGACTCTCGCTTCGCGCACTACTACCACGAGCTCGAGCGCGGCACCGACCCGCTGTGCTACGTCGACCCCTACCTGCCGATCGAAAGCTTCCAACGCCGCGACCAAGCACGCAAAGACCTGGTGGCACTGGTGCAGGAGATCATGAACCAACGCCTGGCCAACCCGCCCAAGGACAAGAGCGACCGCGACATGCTCGACGTGCTGGTGTCGATCCGCGACGAGGAGGGCAATCCCCGCTTTTCGGCTGACGAGGTCACCGGGATGTTCATCTCACTGATGTTCGCCGGGCACCACACCAGTTCCGGCACGTCGGCGTGGACGTTGATCGAACTGATCCGCCATCCCGAGGTGTACGCCGAGGTGCTCGACGAGCTCGAGGAGCTTTACGCCGACGGCCAGGAGGTGAGTTTCCATGCGCTGCGCCAGATTCCGAAGCTGGACAACGTGGTCAAGGAAACCCTGCGCCTGCACCCACCGCTGATCATCCTGATGCGAGTGGCCCAAGGCGAGTTTGAGGTCGAGGGCTACCCGATCCACGAAGGCGATTTCGTGGCCGCCTCCCCGGCCATCTCCAACCGGATCCCGGAGGACTTTCCCGACCCGGATGCGTTCAACCCGGACCGTTACAACAAGCCCGAGCAGGCCGATATCGCCAACCGGTGGACCTGGATTCCGTTCGGGGCGGGACGGCACCGCTGCGTCGGCGCGGCGTTTGCAACCATGCAGATCAAGGCGATCTTCTCGGTTCTGTTGCGCGAGTATGAATTCGAGATGGCCCAGCCCGCCGACAGCTACCGTAACGACCACTCCAAGATGGTGGTGCAATTGGCCAGGCCGGCCAAGGTCCGCTATCGCAAGCGCGGGTAGGCATCTCGTGGGATTCCGTATAGAAGTCGACCTGGATCTGTGCCAGGGCCACGCCATGTGCGAACTGGAGGCACCCGACTACTTTCGGGTGCCCAAGCGCGGCAAAGTCGAAATCCTCGATTCCGAACCGCCCGAAGACGCCCGCGACGAGGTCGAGCGCGCGGTCGAAATGTGCCCAACGCAAGCATTATTGATCAAAGAAACGGGAGACTGATCATGCCGTCACTGCCCCGCGAGGACCTAGAGGCCTGGGTGGAACGCTGGCTGGAAGCCAACCGGACGGCCGAGCGCGAAGGCGACTGGACGAATCTAGCCGACTTCTACGCCGACGACGCCACTTACGGCTGGAACATCGGGCCCAAGGAAGACGTGATGTGCGTCGGCATCGAGGAGATCCGCGAGATCGCGCTCGGGCTGGAGATGGCGGGCCTGGAAAATTGGCAGTACCCGTATCAACGGGTGCTCATCGACGACAAGCTGGGCGAGATCGTCGGTTTCTGGAAGCAGATTGCGAAGACGGGAGAAGCCGCCGACGACGAATACGAGATCTACGGCATCGGCGGCAGTTGGTTCCGTCTCAACGCCGACGCCAAGATCGAGTGGCAGCGCGACTTCTTCGACTTCGGCCACGTCCAGGCGCTGTATCTGAAGCTGATGAAGGCCGGGAAGTTGTCTGCGGGCATGCAGCAGCGGATCGAACGTAGCCTGGCCGGCGAGAAGCTGCCGGGCTACTACCCGCTGGGTGAAGCGCCCGCCCCGATCTGGTGAGCCGCTTACCGAACTCGTAGCGCGCACCCAACCAAGCATTTGTTTGCCTCACTGCGCTATGCTGACCGAAAAGAGTGCCCTGTGGCACTCGTCACCACCGTGCCGGGCATGATTAGGCCAGGCATTACTCAATTCAAAGGCGAAATGGGGTCTGGTCCACCGTGAAGACAAAAGGCGCACTGATCTGGGAATTCAACCAGCCGTGGTCCATCGAGGAAATCGAGATCGGCGACCCCGTAAAAGACGAGGTCAAGATCCAGATGGAAGCGGCGGGCATGTGCCATTCCGACCACCATCTGGTGACCGGCGGCATCCCGATGGGCGGCTTCCCGGTGCTCGGTGGGCACGAGGGCGCCGGCATCGTCACCGAGGTCGGCCCCGGCGTGGAGGACATCGCTCCCGGCGACCACGTGGTGCTGTCGTTCATCCCGTCCTGTGGGCAGTGCCCGACCTGTCAGGCGGGCATGCGCAACCTGTGTGACCTAGGCGCCGGCCTGCTGGGCGGCGCCGCGGTATCCGACGGCACCTTCCGCATCCAGGCCCGCGGGGAGAACGTTTTCCCGATGACGCTGCTGGGGACCTTCTCGCCGTACATGGTCGTGCACCGCAGCTCGGTGGTGAAGATCGACCCGTCGGTCCCGTTCGAGGTGGCCGCGCTGGTGGGCTGCGGCGTCACCACCGGCTACGGCTCGGCGGTCCGTACCGCCGACATCCGGCCGGGCCAGGACGTCGCGATCGTCGGCGTCGGCGGGGTCGGCATGGCCGCCCTGCAGGGCGCGGTCGCCGCGGGTGCCCGCTACATCTTCGCGATCGACCCGGTCGAGTGGAAGCGCGACCAGGCACTGAAGTTCGGGGCCACGCATGTCTACCCGGACATCAACGCCGCCTTGATGGGCATCATGGAAGTGACGTACGGCCTGATGGCGCACAAGGTGATCGTCACCGTCGGTGAGCTGCAGGGCGCCGACATCGACAACTACCTCAACATCACCCAGAAGGGCGGCACCTGTGTGGTGACCGCCATCGGCAGCCTGCTGGACACCAACGTCAATCTGAACCTGGCAATGCTGACCCTGATGCAGAAGAATTTGCAGGGCACCATCTTTGGTGGCGGCAACCCGCAGTACGACATCCCGCAGCTGCTGGCGATGTACAAGGCCGGCAAGCTCAACCTGGACGACATGGTCACCACCCAGTACCGCCTGGAGCAGATCAACGAGGGTTACCAGGACATGCTGGAGGGCAAGAACATTCGCGGCGTCATCCGGTTCACCGACGCCGACCGGTAACCACGCGGTCCCGGGTGGCCGGCTTTCCGCACCTGTTGGCGCCGGGGCGAATCGGCGCCATGCGGGTGCGCAACCGGGTGGTGATGTCTCCGATGGAGACGATGTACGGCACCCCCGACGGTCTGCCGTCGGAGCGCACCCGTGACTACTTCGCCGCCCGGGCCAAGGGTGGCGTCGGGCTGATCACGGTGGGCGCCACCGGAATCGATCCGCGGCATCCGGAAACCCCGGGCGGGCTCCACCTGGGCACTGACGCTGCGGTCGACGCACACCGGGCTCTGGCGGAGGCAGTGCACGAACACGGCGCCAAGATTCAGCCGCAGCTCGTGCACGCCGGGCCCGACGGTCTGGGACCGGAGATGTTCGGCGCCACATCGCTTGGGCCGTCGGTGATTCCGTCGTATCTGACCGGCCGTCCCTCGGTGGAGATCAGTGCGGCGCAGTTCGCCGAGGTGCTCGACCTGTTTAAAGCGGCGGCACGCCGCGCGGTGCAAGCCGGCTACGACGGTATCGAACTGCACGCCGCACACGGCTATATGTTGCTGGGTTCTTTCCTTGCCCCGCAACGTAATCGACGCACCGACGAGTACAGCGGCCACTCCGCCCGCGGCCGGACCCGAGCTGTGTTGGAGGCCCTCGCCGCGATTCGCAGCGAGATCGGGGATGCGCTGCCGATCACGCTGCGCATCTCGGGCTACGAACGTGTCGCGGGCGGCCGGCCAATCTACGAAACAGCGCGCGTGGCACCAGACCTCGTCGCCGCGGGGGTCAATGCGTTTCACGTAAGCGGCGGTGTCATCGACCGGCTGGTCACCGGCATGGTCAATGGCGCCGACGACGGCGACGAGCTCAATGTCGGTGCGGCCAGTGCGGTCAAGCAGGTGGTCGATGTGCCGGTGATCGCGGTCGGGCGCATCCACGACCCTTTCCGCGCAGAACAGATCCTGGCCGACGGGCGCGCCGACTTCATCGCGATGGGCCGCCCGCTGCTCGCCGACGCAGAACTGGCTGTCAAGGTCGGCTCCGGCCAGGCGCACCGGGTGCGCAAGTGCATCTCGTGCGAGAACTGCATCGACGCAATGGAACAACGCTTCGCGGTGGACTGCGCGGTCAATCCCCGCACGGGCAGGGAACGCACGCTGGCCGCGCCTCGCACCACTCGCGCCAAGCGTGTCGTGGTGATCGGCGGCGGCCCGGCCGGGCTCGAGGCAGCCCGGGTAGCGTCCGCGCGCGGGCACCGGGTCACGCTCTACGAGCGGGGTGGGCAGCTGGGTGGCGCACTGCGCTGGGCGAGCGTGCTGCACCCGGAGAACCAGCCGTTCCTGCAGTACCTGTGCGACGAAATCCGTTACAGCACAGCTGAAGTACGCCTCGGTCATGCGGTCTCAGTTGACGATGTGGTGTCGTTGTCCCCCGATGCCGTGGTGGTGGCTACCGGCGGTCGCGTCGCGGTGCCGACCATTCCGGGTGCCGAATTGCCGCACGTGCGCACCGGCCCGGGATTAAGGGAGTTGGTCGACGGGAGGCTGTTGGGCGGCTGGCGGCAGCGTCTGATGCGTCCGGCCGCGGTCAGGCTCGCCACCCGGGCGTGGATGCCGGTCGGCCGTCGGGTCGTCATCATCGGCGGCGATCTGGTCGCACTCGAGTTGGCCGAGTTCCTCGCGCAGCGGGGTCGTTTCGTGTCAATTTTGGAGGGCGGCAAGGACATCGCGCCGGAAGTCGGCAACAAGCGAAAGACCGAACACATGGATCGGCTGGATCGTCTTGGGGTCGCCGTACATGTGCGGGCCGACGTCGAGCGGATCACCGCTGGCGCGGTTGTGTTCAGCCCGTCCGGAGGGGCATCCCGCGAGTTAGCCGCCGACAGCGTGGTAATCGCCGGAACCGTGGAGCCCGACACCGTTCTGTTCGATGCCCTGCTAGATGCGTTGCCGCACAGCGAGGTTCACGCTGCCGGTGACTGCACCGGCTTGGGACTCATCCGCAAGGCCACCGAAGACGGCGCCCGCGCCGCGTGTGCAATCCAGTGAAGGAGTAATCGCCATGACCCAGACGACTCAAACCCCCGCCCTGACCGCGTCGCAGTCATCGTGGCGGTGCGTGCAAGCTCACGACCGCGAGGGTTGGCTGGCGCTGATGGCCGAGGACGTCGTCATCGAAGACCCGATCGGCAAGTCCGTCACCAATCCGGACGGTAACGGGGTTCGGGGCAAAGAGGCGGTGGCGGGCTTCTACGACAACAACATTGCAGCGAACCAGTTGTCGGTCACCTGCGAGGAGACGTTCCCGTCCAGCTCGCCGAACGAGGTCGCTCATATCCTGGTGCTGCGCAGCAAGTTTGAGGGTGGCTTCACCAGTGAGGTGCGCGGCGTGTTCACCTACCGGGTGAACGACGAGGGTCTGATCGACAATATGCGCGGTTACTGGAACCTGGACATGATGAAGTTCGGTCAGGAGTGACCTGCGCGAGCAGGGTCAGCCGATGCGGCCGATACCGGTGATATTGCCCTGCATGATCTTGCTGCCCATCAGGACCATCGACGCGGTTTGAATCGGGTCGCTGAGGATGGTGGCCGACTTCGGTTGCTGGTGCAGCAAGTTGCCGTTGTTGGGGTCGATGACGGAGTAGGCGAACAGATCTGCCGGTGTCGTCTGGTCGAGACCGATGCGGGTGATGGTGTAGATCAGTCCGTCGCCGGTGGACAGATGTGGCAGCGCAGCGCTACGAACCTTGCTCTCCCACACCGTATGACAGCCCGGACCAGGATTGTTCATATCCACCCGGGTCATGCCGCCGACGAACGGCGCCGTCGCAGGCACCGCGGGGCCGGCCCCCGCCGGAACGGCAGGATAGGGGTAGCCATAGGTGCTGGCGATGAACATCGAATTGCCCGCGCCGATAGGCGAATTCTCGCTGCCCGGCCCACCCAGAGTAAGGACGGTCTGCTGACACAGCAGGGTGCCGGTGCCAGCTTGGTACACCAGCGCGTGCACCTGCGGTTCGGCGTTGTCGACAATGGTCAGGTAGTCAGCCCCGGTGGGACCGAAATAGGTTGGGGTAGAACCGGTCCCCCAGCTCAACTGCCCCGGTTTGCGGGCCGGCCCACGATCATAGTTTTGGGACCAAACGACCTGCGGGTTGCCCATGCCGTTGAGGTTGATTTCGTAAAGTGCGAAAGTGGTTGCCACCGCGACGCGGTTCTGCGGTGAGGCCGAAATGCTGTTGGCCACTTGCTGACCCAGCGTCAAACTCGCCACGCCGCCACCGGCTTTCGCCACGCCCACCACACCGTTGCCGGTGGCGAACCAGACGTTGCCCTGGTAGTCGGGTACCACGCCCACCGAACTGTCGCCCGGCGGTATCGCGCTAGACAGGTCGGTGGACTCGGTGACGACCAGTTGCCAACGGCCACGCTCGTCCTTGGTGTGCGCGATACGCAACAGGTGGTTGGTGCCGTCGATCAGCACCATCTGATTCTTGTTGTCCAGGTAGGCATAGACCCCGCCGAGCAGACCTCCCTTGGCGATGTCCATGCTGGCCAGCGGGATGACTTGGGGCAGGATGCCGCCGGGATCGATCAGATGCAGCACCGGGGCCTGAGCGGTGATCGTCGTGCACAGCGCCAGCACCAGGCCGTCGGTGCCCTGGGTGATCGTCGGACAGGCGGCCAGCAGCGGGAAGGCGAAGATCGGGACCAGCTTCGCACCGGGGCCGGGCAGCGGTCCGGCATCGGCCGACCCCGCGTCGTTGTGCATCGAGGCAAGGCCATTGGGTGCCATGAACGGATTCGGGGTGCCCAGCGGTCCGAAAGCGTCCGCGGCCCGGGCCGGTGTGAGCGCGGGGATCAGGGTCACAGCACATGCGATCAGCACCGCCAACGGAACTGCCAGCAGTGCCTTACGACATCGCGCCAAGGTGCCCTCCAGTGAAGTGGGTATTTGGGAGTGTGGCGACCATTGAGAACGACACCGCAACGGAGCGTTAACGATTCGGCATCAGCGCCACATCGCTCCGACATCGGCGCCCAGCCCTGGTGGCGACCTTTTCTAGCGTGTCGCTACATCGGGCTTCGGGAAGCGTTGGGGCGGAGAAGGTTTCGCTGAGGTGGTATGGCGCCTCAGCGGCCGCGAGCGCCAGCATCGTACGTCCGCCGACGGCTGCATCGATGCTGATGGCCGTAGTGCGCGATGCGCACCTATGCTGGGGCAATGGCAACGATCTTCACCAAGATCATCAACCGTGAAATCCCCGGCCGCTTCGTCTACGAGGACGACGACATCGTCGCGTTCCTGACGATCGAGCCCATGACGCAAGGCCACACCCTGGTGGTACCGCGCGCGGAGATCGATCAGTGGCAGGGCGTGGACGCCCCGGTGTTCGCCCGCGTCATGGAAGTGAGTCAGCTGATCGGCAGGGCCGTCACCAAGGCCTTCTCGGCTGACCGCGCCGGACTGATCATCGCCGGGCTGGAGGTGCCCCACCTGCACGTCCACGTGTTCCCGGCGCGCAACCTCAGCGACTTCGGCTTTGCCAACGTCGAGCGCAACCCCTCGCAAGAGTCGCTGGATGAAGCGCAGGAAAAGATCAAGGCGGCGCTGGCCGAGTTGACGTGAGGGTGCCTATAGGTGTCGCGCAGAGGCGGGCAAACCATGTGTCACCTGAGACGGCCGCGCCAGCCTGGACCATGTGAATAAATGCCCGGCTATCAGCGACTCAGCCGTCGTGGGCCGGCAGTTCGACGCGTGGCAGCGTGACGCGAAAGCAGCACCCTTCACCGACTGCGGTGGTCACCGTGACATTGCCGCCGTGGGCCCGCACCAGTGAGTCGACAATCGAAAGGCCGAGTCCGGTGCCTCCGCTGGCCCGCGCGCGGGACGAGTCGGTGCGATAGAAGCGCTCGAAGATTCGATCCGCATCTTCCTGACTCATCCCCGGCCCGCGGTCGGCGACTTCGAGCACCGCGTCGTCCCCGCGGGTGCCGACCCGGACGGTGACATCAGCGGCCTGCGGCGTGTGCTGGATCGCGTTCGCCACCAAATTGCTCAGCACCTGACGCAGTCGCGCCTCATCGCCAAGCACTTCCGGGGTGCCCGGCCCGTCGAGCACCTCCATGGTGATGGTGCGTTGTGGGTCGATCGCACGCCCGTCGTGCACCGCGTCGCTGGCCAGGGCCAGCAGGTCGACCCGGGTTTTTTCCAGCGGCCGCTGCACATCCAGCCGCGCCAACAGCAGCAAGTCGTCGACCAGCAGGCCCATCCGGCTGGCCTCGCTCTCGATCCGGGAGAGCAGCATCGAGACGTCCCGCGCCGCGCCCTGCCGGTACAACTCCGCGAACCCGCGAATCGTCGTCAACGGCGTGCGCAGTTCGTGACTGGCGTCGGTGATGAACCGTCGCATCCGCTCCTCGGAGCCGCGGGCAGTCTCGGCCGACGACTCCGATGCGGCCAGCGCCTTTTGGATCTGGGCGAGCATTCCATTGAGCGCCAACGAAAGTCGGCCAACCTCGGTCCGCGGATCGCGCTGCGCGATGCGTCGGTCGAGCTGGCCGTCGGCGATCGCGGCGGCGGTGTGCTCGACTTCGGACAGCGGTCGCAGACTTCGATACACCACCGCAAAACTCGCGAGTCCAACCACCGCCAACACCGCCGCCCCGATGCCGGCCTGCAACCAGACCAGCGACCGGACGGTGTGGTCGACGTCGGTCAGGTCGGCGGCCACTGTGGTGAGCCCGCCGTTCGGTCCGCGGACCGTGACGACGCGCCACTGAGTGTCGGAATCGCCGACGGACGGCAGCGTCGTCGGGTTGGGACCCACATCGTTGCTGGCGGGCAGTGCCGGTTCGGCGTTGCGGTCGTTGATCGCCGTCATGATGCGGCCATCGGGGCTGACGGCGCGCACGTAGAACTTCGACGGTGGCCGCGCCGGGTCCGGTCCTTCCCCGGTGGCCACCGCGTGCCGGAACGGCGCCTGCGCCCACGTGCGGGTGGCGTCCATCAACGTCGAGTCGATGCGCCTGATCAAGTTCTGCCGCAGGATCGAGGTGACGGCGACACCCGAGGCCAACAAACCACACAGCACCAGCGCCAGGGTGGCCGTCACCAGACCTACCCGCAGCGGCACTCCCCGTCGGTACCGGTCCGGCATCTCAGCGCGGTTCGCGCAACACGTAGCCCACGCCGCGCAGCGTGTGCAACAACCGCTTCTCCCCGGTGTCGATCTTGCGGCGCAGGTAAGACACGTAGGACTCGACGACATTCACGTCGCCGCCGAAGTCGTAGCGCCAGACGTGATCCAGAATTTTCGGCTTGCTCAGCACCGTGCCCGCGTTGATCACGAAATAGCGCAGCAGCGTGAACTCGGTGGGAGACAACGAAACTGGCTGGCCAGCCTTCCAGACTTCGTGGGTTTCCTCGTCGAGTTCGATGTCGGCAAACGACAGCCGGGAGTTGCGCGGTTCATTAGCGCTGCCCTTGCCGGCGCGCCGCAGGATGACCCGCAACCGGGCGACGACCTCTTCCAGGCTGAACGGCTTGGTCACGTAGTCATCGCCGCCCAGGGTCAGGCCGGCGATCTTGTCCTGCAACGAGTCTCGCGCGGTCAGGAACAGCGCGGGGGCGTCGATACCGTCGGCGCGCAACCGACGAAGGACGCCGAAACCGTCCATGCCGGGCATCATCACGTCGAGGATCACTGCATCGGGTCGCGCTTCCCGCGCCCGGTCGAGCGCCTGGGCTCCGTTGGTCGCGGTGATGACTTCGAAGCCCTGGAATTTCAGGCTGACAGAGAGCAATTCGACGATGTTGGCCTCGTCGTCGACGACGAGGATGCGCGCCTCCGGCTTTGTGTTCTCGCCCGGGCTGCCCAGTGTCATGAGTCAGTCCCCTGCCCGAACTTGAGTACTAGCTGCACAATCATTGGAAACTTCCTGAAGGGGTGTTGCAAGTTATCTGTTAGCAGTGTGCCAGGAGTCGTTCGAAACGAAGCGATTGGCTTGAACCCGCGCGGTGTTGTCGCCGGATGCGACGCGAATAGACTCACGGGATGAATCTCGGCAAAACCCTTATGGACATCGCGACCGCGCCAGCGCGGACCGGGCTTGCCGCGGCGGAGGCGAGCCTGAACCTCGCCGGCGCCGCAATCGGCCTGGCCAAGCAGGCGCTGGGCGACCCCAGTGGCCCCAAAGGGTCCAATGCGATGGCCAACATGCTGGGAATCGACGACGCGCTCGCTAGGGCCAACCGGTTGGCCCGGCTGCTGGACGACGACATGCCGCTGGGCCGGGCGGTAGCCCCCAACGGGCCGATGGACCGGATGCTGCGTCCCGGCGGCGTGGTTGACCTGCTGACCGCCGAAGGCGGACTGATCGACCGGCTGACCACCGAAGGCGGCGGGTTACATCGTGCCCTACAACCCGGCGGGCTGGCCGACCAGTTACTGGGCGCCGACGGGATGATCGAGCGGGTGCTGGCCGAGGACGGGCTGGCCGACAAACTGCTTGCCGAAGGTGGCCTGATCGACACGTTGACGTCGAAGAACGGCCCCCTCGAACAGCTCGCCGACGTGGCCGACACCCTGGCGCGCCTCGCGCCGGGAATGGAGGCGCTAGAGCCGGCCATCGCCACGCTGCAGGAAGCGGTGATCTCGCTGACCATGGTGGTCAACCCGCTGAGCAGCATCGCCGACCGCATTCCGCTACCCGGCCGGCGCCCGCGCTCGTCGTCACGGTCGGTGCGCTCGCAACGCATCGTCGAGGGCGAGCAGTAACCAGTTAGGCTTGCAGCGGCTTTACCGGCCTCCTTAGCTCAGTGGTAGAGCACTCGCCTTGTAAGCGAGCGGTCGTCAGTTCAATCCTGACAGGGGGCTCTACCTGGCTCACCCCCGTTTCGGGATGTTCTCGTAGTACGGCACGACGATCTCGTCGGGGGCGTCGAGATCGCCCAGCATAGCTGTGGTCATCGGGTGCACGACCGAAGCCGCGACGACGACGTTGATACACGCGGGAAGGCCCGAGGCGAAGGCCCGCTCGACAGCCGGTCTGACATCGGCGAGATCGGTGACCCGCTCGCCGTAACCACCGAAGGCGCGCGCGATTTCGTGGTAGTCGGTGTCGGCCAGGCGAGTGATTACGTCGTTACCTTCGCCATAGACGGCGTCCTGACCGTGGATGGACATTCCCCAGCACGCGTTGTTGAGCACCACGGTGACGACGGGCAGTCCATGCCGGACCATGGTGTCGAGTTCCTGGATGTGGAACCCGTACGCACCGTCACCGGTGATCTGCAAGACGCGCCGGTTCGGCTGGGCGATCTGGGCGCCGACGGCGAAACCCTGGCCTATTCCGAGGAATCCCATGTAGCCCAGGTTGAGCACGCGATGTGGTGCGACGGCGGGCAGGTTCATCGCGGCCCACAGCGGCGCCTCACCACCATCGAGAACGATGACCGCGTCCTCACCGGCTCCCAGCAACGCCTCGCGGCTTGCGTGGTAGGGGTGCAGCCCATCGTCCTGGACAGCCGGCGTGGCGCCGAACAACTGGTCCGCGAGCGCATGTGCGGCAGTGCACTGAGCTAGCCACTCGTCGCGGTCGGGCCACGACACATCCGCACTTGTGAACGCTTGCAACGTTTCTCGGCAGTCGGCGGCAATCGGAACATCCACCGGTCGCAGACGCCCGATCTCGGCCGCGTCCAGGTCGACCTGAATAACCGCCGCACTCGCGGGCACCATTGACGCGGCACGGCCGCCGGTCAGCAAGCCCATGCGGGCACCGAGCGGCAACACGACATCGGGTGTGGGCTGACCCGTCATGGCCATCAAGGACAGATTGTCGATGGCCCAGGCATTGCACCGGTGCTTGGCCGGCAGGACACCGATGGCGCGGTTGTTGGCGAAAACGGGAATGCTTGCGCGATCGGCGAATTCGGACAGTTCCTCGCCGCACTGTGACCACAGCGCACCGCCTCCGACGATAATCGCCGGCCGCTGCGCGGTCTGCAGCAGCTCGAGTGCGGCCTGCAGGGCATTGCCCGACGGCGCGGGTCGATCGCTGATCGTGGCGCGGCCGGTGTCGGGGAGATCGTCCTCCTCGACGGGGGTGACGAGGATGTCGATCGGGATTTCGAGGAAGACGGGTCCGGGCCGGCCCGCCAACGCTTTTCGGATTGCCAGCGCGACCAAGTCGGGGATCCGGTCCGTGGTGACTACGCGGTGTGCCCATTTGGTGACCGGCGCCGCGACGGCGACTTGGTCCAGCCCGCCCTGCATCTCGTTTGTTTCCAACTCCCGCAGCGGCGGGCTGCTGGCAATCATCAGCATCGGCACACCGTCGCTCATGGCGTTAGGCAGCGCGGCAAAGCCGTTAGCGAAACCGGGGCCAGAGGTGACCACCGCAACCCCGAGCCGTCCGGTAGTGCGGGCGTAACCGTCGGCGGCGTGTCCGGCTGAGGCCTCGTGACGGGTGTCAATCAATTGGAGATCGTGGCGGCGGCACGCCATCCAGAACGAGTCCAAGTGTCCGCCGTGGAGCGCGAAAACATCGCGTACGCCCGCGTCTAGCAGAGCGCGAGCCAGCAATTCGCCGCCGTCGACCGTCGTCATCGCTTCTTCTCCTCGTTTGCCCGAGATACCGACCCGCCCAGCCTGAGATCACAGTATCTTTTGATACTAGGGTATCAGCTTTGATATAGTTAAGCACCATGCCAACGGGCACAACCCTCGACGACGGTCTCCCGCTCCGCGAGCGCAAGCGGCGACGCACCCGCGCTGCTCTGTATGAGGCGGCGATGGAACTGTTCGACGAGCGCCCATACGCAGACGTGACCGTCGACGAAATCTGCGAGCGCGCCGAAGTCGGCCGCGCCACGTTCTTTCGGTTCTATGGAACGAAAGCCGCGCTGCTGCTCGAGTTCAACCGGCGCCTCACTGAACGCGCCCGCCAAGTCGTCGACGAAAGTGCGCAACGGGACGCACCCGCCAAGCTCCGCATCCTGGCCCGGGTCATCGCCGACGCATGGGCGCCCGCCAGCCCATCCGTTCGCGCCATGGCCGTCGAGATGATGCACCGCCCGGAAACCACCGTCGGCGGCGAAAGTCTGCACCCCGAGCTCATCGAGCTCGTCACCGAGATCGTTCGCGACGGCACCCAACGACACGAGCTGCGCGGGGAAACCCTGCCCCCGCAATTCGTCGCGGCGATAGTCGTCACTGCCCTGGCCAGCTGCGTCTCGACGTGGTTCGAAAGCCCGCTGGGCGACCTCCATGAAACCTTGCAGCACACCGTCGAGCTGCTCCTCGCGGGCATGCAGCGCGACGCGCGCTGAACCTCGATCGCAGCACAGTGTGCAACGATCCGTTGCGTGGCCAACCAGTACGCCTGGGGCGAAACCGACCGGGAACGCCAACGCCTGGCAATCCAAGGTGACGCGCTGCGACCCGCGACCGAACGACTGTTCCGCGCCGCCGGCATCGGGCCGGGAATGCGGGTACTCGACTGCGGATCGGGCGGCGGCGACGTCTCGATCATTGCCGGTGAGCTCGTGGGTCCGTCGGGCGCAGTGCTCGGCATCGACAGAGACGAGCGCAATGTCGAAGCCGCTAACCGCCGAGTTGACCAGATCGGCTGGACGCACGTCCGGTTCGAAACCGGCGATATCGCCGCCCCACCCAACCAGACATTCGACGCGGTCGTCGGCCGGCTGGTCCTGATGTATCAGCCCGACGTCGAGGCGGTCCTGCGCGCCCTTGCCGATCGCCTCGAGCCGGGCGGGGTGATGGCCTTCATGGAATACGAACACAATCCGCCCAACCGTCCGGTCATGTGGCCGCGCAGCCCCGCGGTAGAGAAGCTGGTGCGCTGGATGGATGCCGCTTTCGAAGTGCTCGGGATTCAACAACACCTGGGGACCCGCCTGCCGTCGCTGATGCGATCGGTCGGCCTGGAACCGCAACTCCCCCACGAATCGACCGCCGCGGTCTACACCGGCGCCACCGCGACCGAACACCAGATCACCCTGGTCGCGAACCTCTCGCCGGTGCTGATCGCGCACGGTATCGCCACCGAGGAAGAACTCGACCTGGGCGCCTTCGCCGAATCCGTCACCAAAGATCTGGGCCCAGACCCGGTAGTGGTGGCGGGCCCGAACGTCGCGGTCTGGGCCAGCAAGCACTGACGCGCTCAGGGCATTTAGACGGCCTTTAGAACGTTGCAAGAATGTCGCAAGGCCGGCCCCACAAACTCACTTCACCAGGATTTATCCCCTCACACCGAAGTGACTAGCAGGCCAAAATGAGCAACCTCCGAACCATCGACATACACGGCGACCGTGTCGCGTACCGCGACGAAGGTGCCGGCGAGGTGCTGCTGCTGATCCACGGCATGGGCGGCAGTTCCAAGAACTGGGACGCGATCATCCCCACGTTGTCCAAGAAGTACCGGGTCATCGCGCCAGATCTGCTGGGCCACGGCCAGACCGCCAAGCCGCGCGGCGACTACTCGCTGGGCGCCTTCGCCGTGTTCTTGCGTGACCTGCTTGACGCCTTAGGCATCCCGCGGGCCACGGTCGTCGGTCACTCGCTGGGTGGCGGCATCGCAATGCAGTTCACCCACCAGCACCGCGACTACTGCGAGCGCCTGATCCTGATCAGCAGCGGCGGCCTCGGCGACGAGGTGAGCCGCACCTTGCGCCTAGTTTCCCTGCCCGGCTCCAGCGCCGTCTTGCAGGTTGTCTCGTCGAAACCGGCCATCAAGGTTCGCAAGGCGATTTCGGCACTGAAATCCGACGACCGCAATGCGATGCGGCTCAGCCAGCACTGGGAAGCCCACGCGGCGCTGTCGAACCGGGAAAACCGCCAAGCGTTCCTGCGCACCCTGCGGGCCGTCGTCGACGGTCGCGGCCAGGCGGTCTGCGCACTGAATCGGTTGCACTCCAACGCCGGACGGCCGGTCATGATCATCACCGGCGACCAGGACCGGGTGATTCCCGTTGAGCACGCGTACGCCGCCCATGCTGCGATGCCGCACAGCCGGCTGCACATCATTCCCGGTGTCTCGCACCACCCCCAGACCGAGCAGACCGACACCGTGGCAAGCCTGATCGACGGCTTCATCGACGCCAACGACGAACCCACACACACCACGATCAGCGCGGCGGCCACCTCGCTGGCCGACTGGTCGGCGGCGGACTCCCGGCGCTCCGGCCAACGGTCCCGAGCCGTCGTTCAGCGCATCAGCCGCAAGCGCGCCCGTCGCCACCTGAGCGTCGTGGCACCGGCGGCCGACGAATACCGCTGCGGCTGAGCATGATCCGGGGGCGCGGGCGCACTGCACCCCGCGCGACCAGTCGGAGCCGCAGACGCCGGACTTGACGTGTTCGACAAGCCCTGCCACGCTCAGCGGAGCAATTGCTCCGGCGGGTGAGCGAAAGGTTGGCGATGTCGTTTGTGTCAGCGGCTCCTGAGGTGTTGGTCTCGGCCGCAACAGCTTTGGAACAGGTAAGTGCGACCCTCAAAGCCGCTAACCTCGCCGCGGCCGCCCCCACCAGCCACCTGCTGGCCCAAGGCGCCGACGAAGTATCGGCCGCAGTGGCCACGCTATTCGCCACACACGCCCACGACTACCAACAGATCAGCACCCGACTCGGCGCATACCACCAACACTTCGTGCACACACTGACCACCACCGCGGCAACCTACGCCGGCGCCGAGGCGGCCAACGCCACCCCGCTGGAGGCGATACTGGCCGCAATCAACGCACCCACCGAAGCATTGCTGGACCGTCCACTCATCGGCGACGGCGCCAACGGAACCGCAACCCACCCCGACGGACAAGCCGGCGGCCTACTGTTCGGCAACGGCGGCAACGGCTACTCCCAAACCCCCAACAGCAACCACCCCGGCGGCGCCGGCGGCGCAGCCGGACTGATCGGACACGGCGGCGCCGGCGGAACCGGCGGTACCGGCGCAGCAGGCGGCGTCGGCGGCACCGGCGGCTTCCTCTACGGCAACGGCGGAAACGGCGGCACCGGCGGGGACGGGCTGGCAGGCGCGTCCGGGTTAAACGGAGGCAACGGCGGTATCGGCGGAAACGGCGGGGCGCCAAAGCTATTCGGCAACGGCGGACTCGGCGGCAGCGGGGGCGCCGGTGGGGCAGCCCCAACCGCTGCCCCAGGCGAACCGATGGGCTTTGCCGGTAACGGCGGCAACGGTGGCGGCGGTGGCGCGGGCGGCCTGTTCAACGGGGTGGCGGGCGCGGGCGGTCAAGGTGGTGTCGGCGGGTTCGGTGGCGATCACTACGGCGGTACCGGTGGCGCCGGCGGAACTGGTGGTGCGGCGGGTGTATTCGGCGCCGGTGGCGGCGGTGGGGCCGGTGGAGATGGCGGCCTCGGGCAGTTCGGCGGCAGCGGCGGTGGCGGCGGTACCGGTGGGATGTCGGGAGCGCTATACGGATCCGGCGGCGCCGGCGGTGTGGGCGGCACCGGGGCCATCGGCACGGCACAGGGCGGCCGCGGCGGGGACGGCGGCCAGGGCGGGATGACGGGCATGCTCGCCATCGGCGGCGCCGGCGGGGCCGGCGGCGCGGGAGGTTCGGGCGACTTATTCGGCGGGCAGGGTGGCGACGGCGGTCACGGCGGTTTCGGGGGCTGGCTGGTGGGTGACGGCGGGGCCGGTGGCGTCGGCGGCCCCGGCGGTAGCTCGCTGAATGCCGGGATACCCGTCAACGGGGCCAATGGCGGCAACGGTGGTATCGGCGGATCGGCTCCGTTTGTCGGTGTCGGCGGCAACGGCGGGGCACCCGGCGCCGGTGGTGGCGGAAGCAACGGCGGCAACGACGGGCGCGACGGTGTCGGCGGACCGGGCGGTCTCGGCGGCGTGATCAACGGCCATCCAGGGCAATCGGGTTAACCCGACGGACAACCAAGCGAAAGGTTGGCGATGTCGTTTGTGTCAGCGGCTCCTGAGATGTTGGTCTCGGCCGCAACAGCTTTGGAACAGGTAAGTGCGACCCTCAAAGCCGCCAACCTCGCCGCGGCCGCCCCCACCAGCCACCTGCTGGCCCAAGGCGCCGACGAGGTATCAGCCGCAGTGGCCACGCTATTCGCCACACACGCCCACGACTACCAACAGATCAGCACCCGACTCGGCGCATACCACCAACACTTCGTGCACACACTGACCACCACCGCGGCAACCTACGCCGGCGCCGAGGCGGCCAACGCCACCCCGCTGGAGGCGATACTGGCCGCAATCAACGCACCCACCGAAGCATTACTGGACCGTCCACTCATCGGCGACGGCGCCAACGGAACCGCAACCCACCCCGACGGACAAGCCGGCGGCCTACTGTTCGGCAACGGCGGCAACGGCTACTCCCAAACTCCCAACAGCAACCACCCCGGCGGCGCCGGCGGCGCAGCCGGACTGATCGGACACGGCGGCGCCGGCGGAACCGGCGGTACCGGCGCAGCAGGCGGCGTCGGCGGCACCGGCGGCTTCCTCTACGGCAACGGCGGAAACGGCGGCACCGGCGGACTCGGCGCGGCCGGCGGCGACGGTGGGGCCGGTGGCATGGTCTTCGGCAACGGTGGGGCGGGCGGTGACGGCGGCGACGGCGTTGCCGGAGCGTCGGGTTTGAACGGCGGCAACGGCGGCATCGGCGGGAACGGCGGATCACCCACGTTGTTCGGCAACGGCGGGCTCGGCGGCAGCGGGGGCGCCGGTGGGGCAGCCCCAACCGCTGCCCCAGGCGAACCGGTGGGCTTCGCCGGCAGCGGCGGACACGGTGGCGGCGGTGGTGCTGGCGGCTTGTTCAACGGTACGGCGGGTGCTGGCGGCCAGGGCGGGGCCGGCGGATCAGGCGGGCCCAATGGCATCGGCGGGACCGGAGGCATCGGCGGAATCGGCGGCACCCAGGGCGGGGTCGGCATCGGCGGCGTCGGTGGCGCCGGCGGGGACGGGGGCACCGGCAAAGTCGGCGGCACCGGCGGCGTTGGCGGCACCGGTGGCGTCGGTGGCTGGTTCTACGGGACGGGTGGCGTTGGCGGAACCGGCGGCACAGGGGCCACCGGAAGTTCGGAAGGCGGCCACGGCGGGGCAGGCGGCATGGGCGGGATGGCCACCTGGACCGGCGCGGGCGGGGCCGGCGGGACTGGCGGTGCCGGGGGCTCGGGCGCCGATAGCGCCGGGCACGGCGGCAACGGTGGTCACGGCGGATTGGGTGGCTTGTTTGCCGGTAGTGGCGGCGCGGGCGGAACCGGCGGCGTCGGCGGCTACAGCCTTACCGGAGGGGTGCCGGTGAACGGCGGCAATGGCGGCAACGGTGGCCTCGGCGGGTCGGCGCAATTCATCGGCGGCGGCGGTAACGGCGGGATGCCCGGAGCGGGCGGGACCGGCACAGACGGAGGCAACGACGGCCGCGATGGCCTGGCCGGCACCGCCGGTCTTGGTGGAATCTTCTACGGCCGGCCGGGCCGCCCGGGATAGCTCAGAAGACCGGCTCGGGGAAGCCCGTCACGTTGTAGAAGGTGGGGTTGGACAACGTGTCGATCACGTCCTCGGCCACCGCACCGGGGAAGTTGATCGCCGCGGTGCCGACGCTTTCGATACCGTCGCGCACCGTGCTCACAAAGGTCGTCGGGTCGCCGGAGAGCAGACCTTCCCACATGTTCCAGATGGCAAGCTGTGGCGGCACGATCAGGTTTCGCACGTCGACGAACAGCTTGGTCGGCAACGACGCCGGACCCACGGGCACGCCGTCCCAGCTGACCAGGTTCCAACCCCCCTTGGGGTCGCCCTCCACCACCACAACACTGGTGTTGTTCAGCTGATGGGTAAGCAGCAGGAACGGATTGGGATTGTTGACGTTCATCAGCGTCCCCACCTCGATGGTGAATGCGCTGGAGTACGCGACCGCGGTGATATTGCCGTCGCCGGCCACGATAGGAACCGGATGCCCGGTGGCGGCACCGTAGATCGTGTTGACCGCCCCGGTGAAGTTGCGGTTGAACACGATGCCGTTGAAGTCGGTGGAGCCGGGTGCCAGCATCGGGAACAACGGGAATCCGAGCACCCACGCCGCCGGCCCGAAGAGATACGGGATGCCCCAAGGGATCTGCTGCAGTCCTTCTAACCAGCCGGCGTTGATCTCGTTGAGACCCGGCAGCACCTGCGGGCTGAGACCGGTCAGGCCGGCGAGCGGTGCGGCAGTTTGCTGAGTGCGGAGCAGCTCCGACATGAAGAGATTGGCGAAGGGGCCCTGCGGATTCAGCACGTTAGCGACATTCGCCGCCTGCTGCATGCCGTACGGCGTGAGCGCGACTCCGGGCACCGCCGTGTCGATCCAGCCCGCCGCGTTGGCTATCGACTGCCCATGGCGCACGAAGTCGATTTCGATCATCGTGCCGGGTCCGCCAACCATTGCCCCGGCCCCGGCCACGCCGATGAACAGCCCGCCGCGACCTCCTACCCCGCCGGCACCGGCAGCACCGCCGTTGCCGAAGAACAACGCTTGGCCGCCCGCACCGCCGGTCCCGCCGGCACCGCCCATGCCGCCATTACCCATGAGCCAGCCGCCAGCGCCGCCCGCTCCGCCGATTGCGCCACCGAAGCCGGCCCCACCGGCGCCGCCGTCACCGATCAGGCCCGCGTGGCCACCACGGCCTCCGGCCGCGACGCCCGCGGTCTGGTTGTAGCCGGCTCCGCCGTCACCGAACAAAATCCCGCCCGCCCCGCCGTTGGGATTGGACATGGTCCCCGCGGCACCGTGACCGATCAGGGGTCGGCCGAACAGTAAGTCGGTGGGCGCGTTGATGATCGGGTCGACGGCTTGGCCTACCGGGCTGGCAATCCAGGCGTCACCGGCCAGGTGAATCTGTCCGTAGAAGGTCTGGAACCCTTCTGCCACAGCGACATTCAGGTCTGTCAGCGCCGCCGCGGCCGCGGCCTCGGTACCCGCGTAGGACGCCGCAGCGGCCCCCAGCGTCCGCACGAACTGTGCGTGGTAGCCCGCTGCCTGGACCGCCGCCGCTTGATACTGCTGGGCGTGCGTCCCGAACACCGCGGCGATGGCCACCGACACCTCATCGGCGGCGGCCACTGCCAACTCGGTGGTCGGGATGGCGGCACTGAGATTGCCCGCGCGTAGTGCGGCACCGAGTTGGCCCAGATCCGTCGCCGCCGTCTCCAACACATCCGGCGCCAAGAGCACAAAAGACATCGCCTACTCCCGCTGTTCAGGTACTGGTCATCATCTCGCTAGACGACCGAAAAAGCGGGCGTATCGGTAGAAATCCGCGGGCAAACGGTTAGATTTTTCCGTTCTTGCGGGACAGGAACGCCCGCATGTGTTGTTGCGGCTCCCCGGTCAGGAACGCCCGACCGAACTGCTCGACGCTGTCTTCGATCGCGCCGTGAACCGACATGTCGAACCACTTGTTGAGTAGGTGCTTTTGTTGTCGCACCGCGTGGGGTCCGAACCCGCTCAGTCTTGCCGTGAGTTCGCCGATGCGGTTGTCCAGCACTTCGGGCGCGGTCACCTCATGCACCAAACCCCAGGCCGCGGCCTTCTCGGCATCGATCGTTTCGCCGGTAATCAGCAGCCACGCCGCGTGCGAGGCCCCGATCAGGGCCGGCATCAGCGCCGCGTGGATTACCGAGGGTATTCCGACGGCCACCTCCGGCATGCCGAACTTGGCGCCGGACTCGGCGATGCGCAGATCGCAAGACATGGCGACTTCCAAACCACCGCCCAGGCACCAACCCGCGAGCCGCGCGATGACGGGCACGGGGCATTGACGAATCGCCTCGCACAGTCCCGCCAGGCGCCGGATGAAGACCTCGCCGGTGGACTGGTCGAGAGTGACCATCTCGTTGATGTCGGCTCCGCCGATGAACGCCTTCTCACCGGCCCCGCGCAAGACCACGGCCCTTAGGTCACTGTCTTGACTGACAGTGTGGAACGCCTCTGTCAGATCTATAATCGCTTTACTGCCAATGATATTCAGCGTTTTACAATCGGTGAGTTCGAGGGTCGCCACGCCGCCGTCGCGACTGATAAGTGTCGTCATTGCGACTAGGAAACGCTCTCCAACTCGTCGAGTGCCTCGCCGGTGTACACCGCCAAGCGCTGCAGGTGCGGCAGGGTGTCACGACAGCCGATGAAGCCGAAATTCAGTGTGCTGGCATAACTTTGCAGCGTGACGTTGAGCGCCTGGCTGTGCGCAACCAGCGACACCGGATAGGACGCTTCCATCCGAGACCCGCGCAGGTACAACACATCCTGGGGCCCGGGCACATTGCTGACACAGAGGTTGAACGTATAGGGCCACGGCGTCTTCACCCCGGTGAGCGTGCTGGCCAACTGCGCACCGAACGGCGCCATCAGCGCTCCGCTGTAGGCCAGGATCGCGTCCTTGCCCATGGTTTTCAACTGCGCCTTGGCCATTCGTGTAGTGGCAGTGACGGCTTGCAGACGTTCGACCGGGTCGGCGATGTCGGTGCCCAGCGAACTGAGGATCGTAGCGACCGCGTTGCCGCCACCTTCGTCGTCCTTGGGTCGCACGTTGACCGGCAGCATCGCGATCAGCGGCTTGTCGGGCAACTCGCCCAACTCGTCGAGGAAACGCCGCAAGCTGCCGCCGACGATCGCCAACGCGACATCGTTGACCGTCGAATCATTGCTCACACCAATCTTTTTCAACCGGTCCAGCTCGTACTGCTGGGTGGCGAAGCGACGGTTGCGGCTGATCCGGGTGTTGAGGACGGAGCGCGGCGCCTGCAGTGAGCCGATGAGGTCGCGGTACTCGTTGCCGCTGCGCAACTGGGTGTTGACGATCGCCTTGGTGAGGTCCAGGGACGATCGGCCCGCGCCCGCCACCGAGCCGATCACGCTGCTCACCCCGCTGACCGCGCCACCCAGATTGCTCACCACACCACCGAGGCTGCTGAGCACGCTGCTTGTCACGCTGCCGCCGGAATCCTGCTTCTCCGCCGTGACCCGGCGCGGGGTGGGGATGTTGAAGAACAGCGGATGCGTGGTGTCGTGCGGGTCGGTGGACAGGCTGCGGGCCAGCATCTTCTGCCCGGAGTAACCATCGATCAGGGCGTGGTGCATCTTGACGTAGATCGCGAAACGTCCACCCTCGAGGCCCTCGATGAAATGCATTTCCCAGGGCGGGCGGCGTAGGTCCAGAGCGTTACTGTGCAAGCGGGACACCAGGATTCCGAGTTCACGCTCGTCGCCGGGGCTGGCCAGCGCCGAGCGCCGGACGTGGTAGTCGAGGTCGAATTTGTCGTCGTAGACCCAGGATTGGATCGGGCTGAACAACAAGTCGGGGTGGCTGAGTTTCAGGTTCCACGGTTCGACGACGTCGTTGGCTTTGCTCTCGTCGACGAGTTGACGCAGGAAGTCCCGGGGCGCGTCCGGCGGCGGCGTGAACGGCATCAGCCCACCGACATGCATCATCGTGCTCGACGACTCGCCGTAAAGGAAAAGCATGTCTTGCGGACCGAGCCGCCTTGCCGTCTTGCTCACGGGACCACTCCTTAGCACTAGGGGGTGATTGTGACCTTGATGTGACGGTAGTCCAAAGCAGGGCCCGTGAACCCCGCGCATCTTTCAGCCGGGCTGCTCCCTGCCGCGCTACGGCGCTGAGTGGGCGACGAGCACGAAAACTTGCGGGTTTGCGAATTTTCGATTTCGGGTACCTGTTGCAAACTTTATGAAGTGTCTATGACCTTGTCGCAAATAGCGGTAAGTTTGCCCGTATCGCGGTGCCGCGACGAGCAGGCACCCGCGGCACGGAGGAGAACAGCGTGAAGCGTGGGATTGTCCTCGGCACAGCCGGACTGGCCATCGTAGTCGCGAGTTGCGCAGGGTGTTCTAGCAACAAATCCAACACGGGTCAGCCAAGCCAGGCGCCGGCAGCCCCGGCGGGACCGCAGGTGATCGTCGACGGCCAGAACCAGAACGTCAGCGGTCCGGTCACCTGCAACCCGGTCGGCGACAACATCAGCATCGGGATCGGCGACGCGGCAAACGGCGTCGGCGCAGTGGTCAGCAAGGGCAATCCGCCCATTGTTCACGCGGTGGGGTTGGGCGCCGTCAACGGCGTGACCCTTGGCTATTCCGATGCCGCGCCCGGTCAGGACAGTAACGCCGGAGCGGCGGTAAGCGGCAAGTATTACCAGATCAAGGGCACTGCGACCGGTACTGACGTCAGCAATCCGGCGCAGCCGAAGACACTGACGAAGCCGTTCGTGATGAACGTGACCTGCCCGTAGGTGCGGGGACCTACCCAGAGATCAGTCGGGTCGAAGCCCGAGAGGGGACGGAGCTAATGTCCATCAAACGTGTGGCCGCAGCCGCGGCGGTTGCGACGACAATCGGCATGGCCGCCACGGTGTTCCATGCGGGTCTCGCGAGTTCCGCACCGCAGGACCCATGCCCGAACTGGAACAAGGCTTGTAGTGGCGGTACCACCGCCAACCCCAGCCCCAACCCCAACCGCCGTACTGCCAGTTGAAGACAGGCAGGACGGTGTAGTTGTTGTAGTTGAACGGCGG
>NZ_LZLS01000155.1 GCF_001673365.1 Mycobacterium asiaticum | reverse complement strand
CGGTGGCAACGGTAGGGACGGCGTCCCGGAGATCCTCTCCGGCATAGGCACCCCGGGCAGCCAGGGCGGCAAGGGCGGCACAGGTGGAAATGGCGGCGCCGGTAACGGCGGCACCAATGGCAACGGCGGGACCGCCGGCGCGGGAGGCGTTGCCGGCACCGGAGGCACTGGCGGCGCCTTCGGCAATGCGGGCGTCGGCGGCAACGGCGGCAAGGGTGGGAACGGCGTCTTTGGCGGTGACGGCGGCACCGGCGGTTTGTCGGAGGACTATCGAAACGGTCACGCAGTCGGCGGGAAGGGCGGCGACGGCGGCATCGGTACCGATGGGCATGGCGGCAACGGCGGCGCGGGCGGTGACGCCCAGCAATGGGGCGACGGCACCGGCAGTGCGACCGGCGGCAAGGGCGGCGTCGGCGGCACCGGCACCACGGACGGCGGCAACGGTGGGGCGGGCGGTGTGGGCTTCGTTGGGCACAATGCCTCTGCCGCAACCGCGACCGGCGGCGAGGGCGGGATAGCCGGCCACACCACCGGTAGCGGTGCTGCCGGGGTGGGCGGCAACGGCGGTCGGGCCATCAATCATGGAACGGGAGCAACAACTGGTGGTCAAGGCGCCGACGGCCTCGATGCGGGCGCATCCGGCACGAGCGGGGCTGGCGGCGACGGCGGCGACGTTGACGTGGCGAACGTGACCTCGGTGGCAGCCGCGGCCGGCGGGAAGGGCGGTGCGGGCGGCGATGGCGGAGCGGCGGGCGGCGCTGGTGGGCGCGGCGGCTACGTCGCCTACCGAGGCGCCGGCACCTTCACAGCCGGCACGGGCGGTGCGGGTGGGGACGGCGGCGTCGGCGGCGCTGGGGGCGCCGGCGGCAGTGCGTTCATCGACCGCGACACGTCGACCGTCGCCGCCGTCGGCGGCACCGGCGGGCTGGGCGGTACTGGCACCGGCGGGGACGGGGGGGTCGGCGGAGATGGCGGCGGCGCCACCCACTACGGCGCCGGCGTCGCGGGCGGGACCGGCGGCGACGGCGGCGCCGGGGCGCCCGGCAACGGTGGTAGTGGCGGCCGCGCAGAAAGCAGGGGCACCGGAAACGCAATTGGCGGCAAGGGCGGGGACGGGGCCGCCGGCGGCACCACCGCCGTCGGCGGGGCTGGCGGGACCGGCGGCGAAGGGTATACGTTCAGCGCTCTGTCAGATGCCGACGCCACTGGCGGTGACGGCGGGCTCGGCGGTGCGGGAACCGCTGGCGGCGCGGGCGGGAAGGGTGGCAACGCGGACGTTGCTGGCACCGGAACTGCGACCTCGGGCGCCGGCGGGAAGGGCGGCACAGGAAACAGCGGCACCGGCGGCAATGGCGGCGATGGCGGTTTTGCGACAACCAGTACCGGTCAGGCCGTCGGCGGCGCAGGCGGAGCGGGTGGATCAGGCAGCGCCGCGGGCATCGGCGGAACGGGCGGGACCGGTGGCGGAGCGGATAACTATGGAACCGGAAAAGCGGTTGCCGGCGCGGGCGGCGACGGCGGAGCGATCGGTGGCCATGGCGGGTACGGGGGGATCGCCCGCAACTTCGGCGTCGGCGACGCCACCGGCGGGGGCGGCGGAAAGGGTGCCGCAGGTCCCGGCACCGGCGGTACCGGTGGCACCGGCGGTGAGGCGTATACGTACAACCTGGCCTCGAAGGGGACCGCCACTGCCGGGCAGGGCGGCACAGGCGGCAGTGGCAGCACGGGTGGGGCCGGCGGAAACGGCGGCAACGCGTCGACCACCGGAACCGGCGCCGTCTTTGCCGGTAAGGGTGGTGCCGGCGGACAGGGCAGCACCGGCACGGGTGGCGCTGGTGGGTGGGGTGGCGCGGGGACCGTCGATAACGACGCCTCGACCGTGCATGTCATCGGCGCCGAGGGTGGCGCGGGCGGCGGCGGCGCCACCGGCGGGGAGGGTGGCCGAGGTGGCGGCGCGACCATCCTGAGCGCCGCATCCAAAGGCGAGGCTGTCGGCGGCACCGGCGGGGACGGGGGCTCCGGGACCGGTGGCACCGGCGGCACCGGTGGTCTCGGCGGAGCGGCACAAAATTACGGGATCGGGAACGCCAGGGGCGGCCAAGGCGGCACCGGTGGTCTCGGCGTCGGCAGCGCAGGAGGGTCCGGTGGTGGCGGCGGAACGGCGGTCATCAGCAACCCCGGATCTACCGCCACCGCCATCGGTGGTATCGGCGGCAGGGGCGGCGACGGCGATACCGGCGGCGGCGTGGGCGGACTCGGTGGCTTCGCGGATGGTGCGAGCGCTTTGCTGGCTCAAGCCGAGGGCGGCATGGGCGGCAACGGTGGCGACGGCCTGGGGACCACGGCCAACGGCGGCAGGGGTGGAGACGGCGGAAACGCGATCGCAAGCCTGATCGACGCCAAGGGCGGCCTCGGAGGCAGCGGCGGTGCCGGCGGAAGCGCCGGTTCCCCGGGTGGACCCGGCTCCAAGGGATCGCCCTGACCTGAAATCAAAAGTCGCCCGCGTTGCGCCGCAACGTCTCGATTGACGACACCAGCGCCTGCGACTGGTCGGCGGCCATCCCGATGTCGGCGAACACCTGCTCGTTGAGCGTGACCGTGGCGTCCTCGACGGTGGATCGGCCGAGGTCGGTGATTTCCACCAGCGTCGTGCGTCCGTCGGTGGGATGTGGCACCCGACGCACCAGACCGTCGGCCTCCAGGCGCCGGATCGCATGGGTGACGCTGGTGACGTGCACTTGTAAGCGGTCCGAGGCTTTGGTGATGGGCAGCGCCCCGCTCCGACTGAACGCCAACAGCCGCAACAACTCGTATCGCGAGAAGCTCAAATCGTAGGGACGCAGCGCCGTCTCGACGCGCGCCAGCAGGATTTGATGCGCGCGCATCACCGACGTCACCGCGACCATGCCTTGCGAGACGTCCCCCCACCCGGCGCGCTCCCAGTTGACCCGCGCCGCGGCGATGGGGTCGCGCTTCTGAGAGTCGGCCACGCCCCTTCTTACCGCACTGGTCACTGCCGGTAGCACTGCGGCAGGCAGGCGGGGCAACCGCGGCCCGAGCAACTTACAGCGAACGCTCCAACAGAATCTGGCCGTTGTCGGCGGAAACCACTTGCACCGAAGCGATCTGGTCCATCGGCGTGGAGATGCTGCCGGCCGGGTTCGCGGTATGGCCGGGGATGGCCACCCAGGTCGCCAGCCTGGTCTGGCTGCCGTCGCGACCAACCACCACCATTGCCAACGTGTCGTGGTGAGCATCCGGTGGGGCCAGGCAGTAGCACTGCAAGTCGATTACGGTGCCCCAGTGCTGGCTGCTGAGCGTAACCGTCGAGGTCAAGAATTTAGTGCCGACCTGTGACATCGGTTGCGCCGACGCCACGGTCGCAGGCTGTGAATGCGACCCGAACAATCCGAACGAGCCCTGCACGCCCACCAGCAAACCGACACCAAGCACCACCGCGGCTGCCACCGAAGCTACCCAGGTGACGATCCGGTTGCGCCGGCGCCGCCAGCGCACCGTCTCCAACAACGACGGCAAAAGTTGCGGCGACAACTCCGGTGCGCGACCCGACGCATCGATCGCGGCCACGTCGTCACCACTCAACTGGGACAGAAGAGCCGGGACACCACTGAGTTCGGCGACGGCTTGCCGGCACGGCGCGCACGCGGCCAGGTGCGTTTCGAATTCGCGACGGTCGGCCGCCGACAGCGACCCCAGGACGTAAGCGGCATCCCAGGTGGCGTAGGGGTGCACATCATCCGGCGGAGAGCTCCCGTGTTGAGAACCCCGTAACGGCGTACTCATGTCATCCATCTCCTGTCACCCTCACGTATTCGGAGCCGACGGTCGCGTGGATGCTGGCGATCATCGGGTAACTCCAAGTTCTTGCAGAGTGAGCCGCAAAGCACGGACGGCGTAGTGTAGCCGCGACTTTACGGTCCCTTCTGCGATTCCCAGGTCTTTTGCTATCTGCGTGGTGGTCCAACCGCGGTAGTAAGACCGTTCGATCACCGCCCGGTGCTCACCGGACAGTTGTGTCAGCGCGTCGGCGATCAGTAGCCGGTCCAGGGCCGCATTGACCTCGTCCGGCGTGGACTGCTCCGGCGCCCCGTCCTGGTCGGTCGAGCCCACCACGTTGCGGTACCGCGCGCTGCGCCGATCGTCGATGATCATGTTGCGCGCGACGGTGAACAGCCAGGCCCGCGCCGACCGATCCGTGTCACCGACGACTTCCGGATGTTGCCAGGCCCGTAGCAACGTTTCCTGGACGACGTCCTCGGCTTGGCTGGCATCACCTGTCAACCGCAACGCGTAACGCCACAACACGGCGGCATGCTCGTCGTAGAGCGCCGTCATCAGCGCGGCTTCGGCAGCCGCGTTTGAGGCAACACGCGCCACCTGATCACCTCCGCCTACTAACACGAGCTGATCGGGTGTGCGGTTCACCGGCGACAAATGGCACCGACCCGCCCACCGACTCAACGCGTGAGAACGCGGGGACCTTCCTCGGTCACAGCCACAGTGTGCTCCCAGTGCGCGGCGCGTGATCCGTCGGTGGTGGTAACCGTCCACTGGTCATCGAGAACGCGGGTCTTGCCCGTCCCCAGCGTCAGCATCGGTTCGATGGCCAGCACCGAACCGGCCGCCAGCAGCGGACCGCGGCCCGGGGAGCCTTCATTGGGCAAGAACGGGTCCATATGCATCTGCCGGCCGATGCCGTGCCCGCCGTATCCCTCGACGATTCCGAAGGCACGGTCATAGCGGGCTGCGGCGGCGTGGGTACCGGTCTCGATGGCATGGGAGACGTCGCTTAGCCGGTTGCCGATCACCATGGCAGCGATTCCGGCCTCCAGCGATTCCCTGGTGGCCTGCGACAACGCTTCGTCGGCGGGAATGAGACTGCCGATTCCGAACGTGACGGCCGCGTCCCCGTGCCAGCCGTCGAGCACTGCGCCGCAGTCGATCGAGACCAAGTCGCCGGGCATGAGCACTTCGGCGGCGGACGGGATGCCGTGCACGACGCGGTCGTTGACCGATGCGCAGATCGAAGCCGGGTAGCCGTGGTAGCCGAGGAAAGACGGCACAGCGCCGGCCTCGCGGATCACCGACTCCGCGATTTCGTCGAGGGCCAGCGTGGATACCCCGGCAACCGCAGCCGTTCGGACTGCCTGCAGCGCGGCCGCGACGACAGCGCCGGCCGCGGCCATGGCATCGAGCTCACCCGCTGTGCGCTGCGGCACGACCCTGCGGCCCCGCAACCGCGCCAGGGCGCCCACGGCTACTTCCCGAGGGCTTGCAACGCGCGAGCGAACACCTCATCCAGGCTGCCGACGGCGTCGACGGTCTTCAGCTCGTCCTGGTAGTAGTCCAGCAGCGGGGCGGTCTCGCCCCGATACACCTTCATCCGGTTGAGGATGATTTCCTCGGTGTCGTCGGCGCGGCCACGGCCCTTGAGCCGGGTCAGCAGTTCGTCGTCGGAGACGCGGAACTCGACCACCGCGTCCAGGTCGGTGCCGCGCCGCTGCAGCATGTCATGCAGTGCCTTGGCCTGTTCGACCGATCGCGGATAGCCGTCGAGAATGAAGCCGTTGGCGACGTCGGCGTCATCGAGCCGATCGTCGACGAGTTGGTTGGTCAACTCCGATGGCACCAAGTCGCCGGCGTCCAGGTAGCGCTTGGCCTCTACGCCGAGCTTGGTGCCGTCCTGAATGTTGCTGCGAAAGAGTTCTCCGGTGGAGATGTGCGGGATTCCGAGTTTCTCGGCCAGCTTTTCGGCCTGGGTGCCCTTGCCCGCGCCCGGCGGGCCCAGCAGTACCACTCTCACTTGAGGAACCCTTCATAGTTGCGCTGCATGAGCTGACTTTCGATCTGTTTGACCGTATCCAACCCGACGCCAATCATGATCAGCACCGCGGTCCCCCCGAAGGGTAGATTCTGGATCCCGCCGCTGTTGCCCATCTGCAAAAAGACATTTGGCAGCACCGAGATAACACCGAGGTAGATCGAGCCCGGAAGGGTAATGCGACTCAGCACAAAGCGCAGATAATCGGCGGTCGGGCGGCCGGGGCGAATGCCGGGAATGAAGCCGCCGAACTTCTTCATTTCGTCGGCACGCTCGTCGGGATTGAACGTGATCGACACGTAGAAGTACGTGAAAAAGATGATCAGGCCGAAATAGATGGCGATATATACCGCGTTGCTTGGGTCCGACAGATAGCTTCCGACGAATTTGGCCCACCAGCCGTGGCCCGCACCGCCGCCGCTGCCGCTGTTGACCAACTGGGTGATCAGGTTGGGGATGTAGATCAGCGAAGAGGCGAAGATCACCGGGATGACGCCGGCCTGGTTGACCTTCAGCGGCAGGTACGTAGAGGTTCCGCCGTACATCCGGCGGCCCACCATGCGCTTGGCGTACTGGACCGGGATGCGCCGCTGCCCCTGCTCGACGAACACCACACCGACGATGATGAGCAACGCCGCCGCGAGCACAGCGGTGAAGATCATCCCGCCGCGACTCTGCAGAATCTGGTTTCCTTCCGCCGGGATGCGGGCCGCAATACCGACGAAAATCAGCAACGACATACCGTTGCCGATGCCGCGTTCGGTGATCAGCTCACCCATCCACATCACCAGCGCGGCCCCGGCCGTCATCACCAGCACGATGACGATCTCGGAGAAGATGCTCTGGTCGAACAGAATCTCCTTGGTGCACCCCTGCAGTAACCCGCCGTTGGCGGCCAGCGCCACGATGCTGGTGGCCTGCAGGACGGCCAGCGCGATCGCCAGGTAACGCGTGTACTGCGTCATCTTCGCCTGGCCCGCTTGACCTTCTTTTCGCAGTTCCTCGAAGCGTGGGATGACCACCGTGAGCAGCTGCACGATGATGCTCGCGGTGATGTAGGGCATCACGCCAACTGCGAATACCGTCAGCTTCAGCAACGCACCGCCGGAGAACAGGTTGATCAGCGAGTAGATCTGTCCGGCTTGTCCACCGCTGGCCTCTTTAATGCACTGCTGCACGTTGGGGAAGTTCACGCCGGGCGACGGAAGCGCGGCGCCGACGCGGTACAGCACGACAATGCCCAGCGTGAAAAGGATCTTCCGTCTCAGGTCGACTGTTCGCAGCGATGAGATGAAAGCCGAAAGCACTCTTCCTCCTGCGCAGCCGAACTCTGGTCGCGGCATGCCAACCGGGGTCGCCGGCTGGGTCCAATTTCGTGGTCATTCCTGGGTCGTCTCGCGTCGCGCGACCAACACCAGCAGGCCAGGATGTATGGCCGCCAGTAGATCTAGGCGCGTCAAACCGTGTACGAGACTAACAGTTGGAGCGGGCCAACCCTGTCAGGGTGGCGATTCCTTCGTCGCGAGCGGCCGTCGGTAGAGGCGTACAGTCTGGGTAGCTCGTTATATTTGCTAAATAACAGATCACACTATCGGGAGCACATGAATGACCCAGATGGGTAGCGCGCGGTTCGAGGGCGACACGTGGGACCTGGCGTCCAGTGTGGGTTTAACGGCCACCATGGTCGCGGCGGCCCGTGCCGTTGCGGCGCGGGACCCACAAGGCGCGGGTGCGGTGGCCACCGACTCCTTCGCCGAACCGCTGGTCCGCGCGGTGGGCGTCGACTTCTTCTCCCGGCTGGCCAGCGGCGAGCTGGATTTGACCGACCTCGACGAGGAAACCGCAACCGGAACAGTGCATTTCGCCAACGCGATGGCCGTCCGCACCAGGTTCTTCGACGACTTCTTCGGTGCCGCCACCGAGTCCGGCATCCGACAGGCCGTAATTCTGGCAGCGGGCCTGGACTCGCGCGCCTACCGCTTGCCGTGGCCGGCCGGCACCACGGTGTTCGAGGTCGATCAGCCGCAGGTGATCGAGTTCAAGACCGCGACGCTGTCCGGGTTGAGCGCCCAGCCAACCGCCGAGCGACGCACGGTGGCGGTCGATCTGCGGGAGGACTGGCCTGCGGCGCTGCGTGCGGCAGGGTTCGATCCCGCCCAGCGCACCGCCTGGATCGCTGAAGGACTGCTTGGTTATCTGCCGGCCGAGGCCCAGGACCGGCTGCTCGATCAGATCACCGAGCAGAGCCCGCCGGGCAGCCGATTCGCCGCCGAAGGGCTGCTCGACATCAATGAACTGAACGAGGACGAACTGCGCAATCGCATGCGCCTGCAGAACGAGCGGTGGAGCCGTCACGGGCTGGATTTCGACATGGCCAGCCTGGTCTATTTCGACGATCGCATCGACGCGGGCACCTATCTGGCCGCGCACGGTTGGCTGACCTCGAGCGTGAGCAACGCGGACCTGTTCGCCAAGCATGGGCTGGTGCCGGCCGACGGCGACGACGCCCCGTTCGGCGAAGTGGTCTATCTCAGCGCTGAACGGCTCTGACCATGCCCGCGACCGAGTCACAGCGATCCGCCGGAGACTCCTGGGACCTGGCCACCAGTGTCGGCGCGACCGCGACGATGGTTGCCGCCGCCCGTGCCGTGGCCAGCAAGCAGGACAACGCGATCATCGACGACCCGTTCGCGGCGCCCCTGGTGCGAGCCGTCGGGCTGGATTTCTTCACCCGACTGATCGACGGCGAGCTGCCGCCCACGGAGTCCGAGGCAGCCGACGGGCGCGACCTGCAGTTGGAGACCGACTCAATCGCGGTCCGCACCCGCTTCTTCGATGAGTTCTTTCTCGATGCCACCCGTAACGGCGTCGCGCAAGCGGTGATTCTGGCCGCGGGTCTGGACGCGCGCAGCTACCGGCTGTCTTGGCCGCGCGGAACGGTTGTCTACGAGGTCGACCAGCCCGAGGTCATTGCGTTCAAGAACCAAGCCATGTCGGCACTGGGTGCCACTCCGTCGGCGCACCGCAAGGCGGTCAGCGTCGACCTGCGCGACGACTGGCCGGAAGCTTTGCGCCGCAACGGGTTTGATCCGTCGAGGGCAACCGCGTGGAGTGCCGAGGGCCTCTTGATGTACCTGCCGCCCGAGGCGCAGGACCGGTTGTTCGACCACATCACCGCGCTCAGCGGTCCCGGAAGCCGGATCGCCACCGAGTACCACCTGGATTCAGGCGAGGCAGTGACCGAACGCGCGCAGCAGTTCAACCAACGTTGGGCCAACTTGGGCTGCGACCTCGACTTGTCAAGCTTGTTCTATCAAGGCGAGCGCAACAACGTGGTGGACTATCTCAGCGAGCACGGTTGGCGGATCACCACCCGGCCGCGGTGGGAGTACTTCGCCGAGTACGGGCGCACCTTTCCCGACGAGCCCGAAATGGATCAGCTGCGCAGCATCGTCACCGTTACCGCGACACGCTGAAGCTGTACAGGTCGTAGCCGTGCGGTAGCGACTTGCTTGGGTTCAACCGATGGCCCGAACCGTTTGTGACCCCAGCTTCGATCAGCTGTGCCAGCACCGCTTGACCCAGCAGCATCGACAGCTCCGCCCCCGGGCAGACCTGCGGACCGTGGCTGAAGAAGTTGAACGACCAGTCCGCTCCCGCGTCTCCGCTGACCCACTCCCCCGGTGAGAAGCGGTCCGCATAAGAGATGCGGTGCCGGTTGCGATGATTGAAGACGTTGTAGATCAGCACCTGCTGCCCTTTGGGCAACACGGCACCGTTCGGGAATTCGACTTCCCGGGTGGTGACCCGGCCGAACAACGCCGTGGTCGGCCACAGCCGCATGCTCTCGAAGAGGCATCCGGCCAGGTAATCCAGTTTCGCGATCCCGGCAGCGGATCCAAGGTCGGCATCGGCCAGCGCAGTTTTCACTTCGTGCAGCTGCTCGCCGTGGCTGGACAACACCCCGAGAGTGCGAAATACGTTGGCCGCCAGCGTATCTCCCATTGCGAACATCCAGTGCACAAACTGGCCGGGTGGCGCCGAACCCGGGTCGGGAGCCTGCGAGACCAGCGCGGCAAGACTGTTCTCGGCGGGATCGGTGAGGTAGGAACCAATTCGGGCGACGAACTCGGCGTACTGCGGGGCGGGCTCGTCCGGCATTTTGTTACCCGCCGACATCAGTTCACCGAGTTGGTCGGTCAGTCCCTCGTCGTCGGCAGCCGCCTCGCCGAACAGCACGCGTCGCGTCAACTTCTGAAAGGCCTTGTTGGCCGTGGGCCACGTGATCGTGTCGCCGGCCAGTTCAGCGGCGGTATCCGCCGCGATGTCGACGAAAGGTTGCGCGAGACGGTGCATCGGCTTGCCGGTGTCCAGTACAGCTTCGGCGAACTTACGCCGTTCTTCCCAGGCCCGGCCCCTCGATATCGTCAGACCATCGGGCTGAAAAGCCTTCATGCCCTTGCGTTTTGCTTCCGGGTCGGAGGCGAAGGGGTCGGGCGAGCCGCCCAGCACGAACTGCAGGTCGTCGGGGTGATGTATCAACAGCGCCTCGTCGCGGGCGACGCGCACGTAAAACGGTCCCGGCCCATAGCTGCTTACCATTCCGTCGACCAGCCGGTAGCCGAGATAGTCCGCGCCCACGGTGGAGGCGATCCGACTGGGCAACGCCCTCTTGTTGAACAGCCCCAGCAGAACGCCGGGAACCGCGATCTGGGCGGTGAACCTGACGCCCTCCAAAGTGGAGGCGTGTTTGAAGTCCTCTGGCACGGGCTCAGGACCCCCACGGGATGTAGGCACGCACCGTGTCGGCGAGCTGAACCACCCGCCGCTTCTTGCCCTCTGCGGGCGCACCCAGTTTGGGCCACGGCGCGAAGATGCGCTCGGCATCGCCGATCACCGGCTCCAACTCGGGATAGTGGCGCAGCAGTACGTCTTTCATGCTGGTGTGGTTCACCCAGTCGTATCCGACCTGGGTGTAGGTGTCCGGCGTGAAGTCCTTGGTGAAGAACCTGTCGCTCTTCAGCCGCCGCGATGCCATCAGAATGAAGATGCGAAAAGCCGTATCGGAAAAGCCGAAACCCTTCGGCGGCTGCTCGGCTTGCATCCCGATCTGCAGGTCCACCGCGTCGACATCGCCGTTGTAAACCTCGCTGATCTCCTTGGCCCACTGCTTGTTCGGGGTGATTTCGTCGATACTCTTGCGCCGCGGCATCCGCAATGCTTCACGAAAGTCGTTGTACCGCGGTACCCCGCGCTCCCGGTCGCGCACGATGTCCAGGGTGGCCAGGTCGGTGACCTGCCCGTCCACCCGAGTCAACTTGCGCAGTGCGTTCGGATAATTGTGCAGGCACACCGCGCCGGCGCTGGCCAGTCCGAACGAATACCACATGTCCCCCATCTCCATGCGGTCCATGAAGTCTCGGGTGAAACGTCCTTGTAGCTCGGTGAAGTCGCGCTTCTCTAGGTGCTCACCGGATTCCAGCGAGAAGAAGTTCCAGTCGTCGGGGATCAGCGGATGCATCCGGTAGACCGAGACGAACTCCTCGGTCAGCGAGAACGGCGCGGCATGGTGATCGGTCGGCGAACCGATGATGCCCGACAGCGCCTCGCTGTCACCCACCCGGCCGATCCGGTCGCGGAACGTCTCGCCAAGGGCGCCATACCAATTGGCGTTCATACCGATCTGCAGCGCCGGGTGGCGCAACACGCAAGTCGTCCACTCGACGGTGTGGATCTTGGCGATCAATGCCGAGATCACCAGCACGCCGAGTTCGAAAAGTCGTTGATCGTCCAGGCTCGGGTAGGCCTTCTTCAATGCGTCGCAAACCGCGTTGTGCTCGCGGGCGAACAGGGTGTGCAAGATCCCGACACCGACCCACCAGTTCTCCCGCATGCCAGTCAGATCGATGCCGGGGATTTCACTCTTGGGCAGCCTGCCGTCGTCGCCGACTTTGACCTTGCCGTCGACGAAAGTACGCACCTCCGACTGCCGATCCTTGCCGCTGCCGTAGATCTGCGATCCGTCCCACCAGTGGGTTTCGACGTTGTTGAACACTGGGGCCGGACAGCCGTCGACGATTTCGCCGCGCGGCGGGATGGTGCACCGGATCCGCATCGGATTCTCCGGGAAGTCGTCACCCTTGCGCAGCGGAATTTCGATGTTCTTGTCCGCCAGGCCGTCGCCGTGGAAGAACCAGTTGTGATTCTCAAACTGCAGCCACGCGGCGGCCAACGCGTTGATGATGCCGGCCGGCTTGAATTCGTCGCGAGCCATCAGCCTCCGACTGATCACTCGCGGGTCGGGCTCCAGCAGTCGTCTGGTGTCGGTGACGGTCTTGGTCAACGGGACGTTACGGCCGAAACCCGAGCCTCTCGAACCCATCCACGGGTCGGACAGATCGTTAAAGGTGCCGTCCGGGGTGCGCGCACGCTTGACCTCTTCGGTGGGTTCCCCCAAGTCTTCCTTGGGCCGGATACCGTCACCTTCGAACAGGTTGTAGTCGCGCAGGTCATTGCGCAGACCCGCCAGCGCCTTGAGTTGCAGAATCAGCGAAGGATGCTCATACCATTGACGACTCACCTGAACCACCGCTCTCTAGAAGTTGCCAGGACGTGCTCGATACGCGAATACCGAAGGGGCGCAAGGATTCCCGACGGCGTCCAAGAAGATCCGGGATCGCGAATCGGCCGACGGCACATAACCCCCCGCAACAGGGCTGTTGTAAACGGTAACACGGACGGCTAGATCCTATGCTCGCGTTACGCGCGTGTAAATGAATTGCTCGGCACGTCGCCGAGGCGGCGATCAGCCGGGGTTGGCGGCCGGTGCCCGCACCACCATGGGTACCGCCGGGAATGCCCAGGCCATCTCCGAGCGCGACTTGCGCAGCGCTGCGGTTCCGTAACCCTTCTTGCGGTGCTCGGGGTGGATCCAGATGCGGACGTTCACCTCGCCGTGCAGAAGTTCACCGAACACCAGGCCGACCTTCTCGCCGGAGTCCACCGCGACGAACCACGCGGCTTCCTCGTCGTGCAGCCGCCGCAGCGCCGCTCGAATCTCGTCGTCGATGTTGCCCGCCGGTGCGCCGGATCCGTCTCCGGCAGACTTGATCTCCTCGGTGCGGGTGACGAAGATGTCGCGGTCCTCGACGGCAGAGAAAGAGCGCAGCTCCAGCGTCTCCCCGGTGCTTGCCGGGCGATCGAAGAGGGTGAAGCTCAGTTGCTTGTTGAGATCGTCGAGTTCGGCCAGGATCTTTGCCCGCGCATCCTGGGTGAGTTGCTCGAACGACATACTCATCACGGCTTCGGCGGCCAGATGCGAGGTGCCGAGCAACGCGACGATCGCCTCGACGGCGGCTGGCTTGTTCTTGGCCTCCACGATCGCGTCGGCAACCTCGTGCCGGCGTTCCAAGGCGGCAAGTAAGGCATCTGCGATCTCACGGCGGGCTGCGGTCTGGTCGTGGTCGGTCATTGCACAAGACTAGAACCAGATAAGCGCTAGACCAATCGGGAGCCGCTGAGTTCCAGGAACCGGCGGTACCGATCCTTGGTCGGACCCAACCAGTCGGGATGGGGTTCGACGACGCGCTCGACGGCGGCCCATCGCGCCGCATCGGTGATCACCGTTTCCAGTCCGACCGCCATCCGGGCCAGGAAGGCCGCCCCCAACGCCGCACCTTCGGCCACCGCTGAAACCTCGACCGGGCGGCCGGTCGCGTCGGCAATCGCTTGCATCCACGGCTGCACCCGAGTCCCACCGCCGGACGCGATGATGCGACGCACCGGCGCTCCGCTGAGTTCGAGCAGATGCCGCACGACGAAGCCCGAGGCCTCGTAGGCCGCCCTCCGCACCGACGCGGCGTCGTGAGTGAGATCCACACCCTGCAGGGACGCGCGGCGACCGGCATCGTGGAACGGTGTGCGTTCGCCGCGAACGTAGGGCAACCACACCGGCACTCGGCGTGGATCGGCCGTCATCGGATCAGCCTGTGCCACCAGGCGATCCACCCAGCCGAGGAATAAGCCGCCGGCATTGCTGGCCCCGCCGATCTGGCTCTTGCCGGGCGCCGTGTGCGGAATGGTCCACAACCCGGGCACCTGTCGAGGGTCGGCGATGGTGGTCCAGACAATCAGGGTGGTGCCACACAACACCAACACGTCGCCGTCCTGGTCCGCGCCTGCCACGATCTGCTCACACAGCGCGTCAATAGCGCCCGTCGCCAACACGGACTTAGTCGCGCGCACCTGCCCTACCGCAGCACCGAACGTCTCTACCCGCGGCATCTGCGCCACGGTGGCGCCACGCTCCCCGAGCGCCTCCGGATTCCAGCCGTTGCCGTCGAACAACGGCAGCGTGGTAATCGCGGTCGCGAAGTCGACCACCGGCTCCCCGGCCAGCGCGTGGTTGGCGACGGCGGGCGCCGGCCAATACCCGGCGGCGTCGGGCGCCTGGGCGGCCGTCCAGCGCAGGAACTCCGCGGCCTCCCCCACGGCAGGGACGGGTTGCTGGTCGGCGTCGGGCACGCGCCCCCTGCTGTCGCCGTACAGCAGACCCGGGGTGACGGGCCGGCCGTCAGAATCCACCGCCGTCATCGACGGCACCATCGAGGAGACGGCCACCGCCTTAGCGTCCGGCCTCTTCAGCCGCTCCAGAGCTACCACCGGACCCTCGCGCCACGCCTCTTCGGCGTTGTGTTCCAACCGGTCCGGGGCCGGCACCCGCAGCTGATGGGGAATTCGCACCCGAGCTTGGACGTGGCCGTCCTCGTCGACCGCCACCGCTTTGGCCGCCGTCGTGCCGACGTCAATGCCGATTGTGACGTCTTTGCGTGACACGGGCGCCACGGTACGCCAGCATTGGCAGACGTGACATCTCGACCGCGCGCCCTGGTGACGGCTCCGCTGCGCGGGCCAGGATTCGCCAAACTCCGGCAACTGGCCGACGTGGTGTATGACCCCTGGATCGAGCAGACCCCACTGCGCATCTACAGCGCCGACCAGCTCGCCGAGCGGATTACCACCGAAAGAGCGCAAATCGTTGTGGTGGAGAGTGATTCGATCAAAGGCCCGGTATTTGATCTCGGCTTGCGAGCCGTCGCCGCCACCCGCGGGGACCCGAACAACGTCGACGTTGCCGGGGCCACCGCGGCCGGTGTCCCGGTGTTATACACACCGGCCCGCAATGCCGACGCGGTCGCGGAGATGACGGTTGCCCTGCTGCTCGCGGCAACCCGGCAGCTACTGACAGCCGATTCGGATGTGCGTAGCGGCAACATGTTTCGCGAAGGCAGCATCCCGTATCAGCGGTTCCGCGGCTGGGAGATCGCCGGGCTGACGGCCGGCTTGGTGGGACTGGGCGCTGTCGGCCGGGCCACCGCGTGGCGGTTGTCCGGGCTGGGTCTGAGGGTGATCGCGCACGACCCCTACGCCGACGACGCGACGCACAGCCTCGACGAATTGCTGGCCGAAGCCGACGTGGTGTCCCTGCACGCTCCCGTCACCAAGGACACCGTCGGGATGATCGGTGCCGGGCAATTCGCGGCCATGCGTGATGGTGTCGTTTTCCTCAACACCGCCCGGGCGCAATTGCACGACACCGACGCGTTGGTCGAGGCGCTGCGCAGCGGCAAGGTGTCAGCCGCCGGTCTGGATCACTTCGCCGGCGAATGGCTGCCCACCGATCACCCGCTGACCGCGATGGGGAACGTGGTTCTGACCCCACACATCGGCGGCGCGACGTGGAACACTGAGGTGCGGCAAGCACAGTTGGTGGCCGACGATTTGGCGGCCCTGCTGTCCGGCGGTAAACCCGCCCATATCGTCAACCCGGAGGTGCTGGGCTCATGAAGTTCGTCGACGACCCGGAAGTTGCAGTCCTGGCGGCGGCCAAGGACATGCTGCGCCGCGGACTGGTAGAGGGCACCGCGGGCAACATCTCGGCGCGGCGTTCCGACGGGAACCTGGTGATAACGCCGTCATCGGTGGACTACGCGAAGATGGAACTCGGCGACCTGGTGCTGGTCGACCCGGAAGGCGCTGTACTGCAAGCCAAAGACGGCCGAATGCCGTCGACCGAGATGGCGCTGCACCTGGCGTGCTATCAGGCATTCGACGACATCGGCAGCGTGATCCACAGCCATCCGGTGTGGGCCACCATGTTTGCGGTGGCGCACCAGCCGATCCCGGCCTGCATCGACGAGTTCGCGGTGTACTGCGGCGGGGACGTGCGCTGTGCCGAGTACGCCGCCTCCGGCTCGCCCGACGTCGGCACCAACGCGGTCAAGGCGCTGGAAGGCCGCGGCGCGGCGTTGGTCGCCAATCACGGCCTGGTCGCCGTCGGACCACGCCCGGACAAGGTGCTGCATATCACGGCTCTGGTCGAGCGGACCGCCCAGATCGCCTGGGGTGCACGGGCTTTGGGCGGGCCGGTGCCGGTACCCGAAGAGGTGAACCGTAACTTCGCCGGGGTGTACAGCTACCTGCGTTCGCGCTGATGCTTGTTCTCGCCGAGTGTGATTTGTGCGACGCGACACGCGGGTCAAGCGTCGCGTGATGCACAGTCGCGGTGAAAAGACGTGGCTTGGTCGAGCAGCCGTCTCGCGGGTGGTGGAGCTGCAATTCGACCTGCCCACCCGCGCCTTCGCCCACACGCCGCCGTCGGGCTGGCGCGACAATGCCGACCTGCTGGTGCCGGACTTCTTCGACCCGGCAACCGAACAGTGGCACGTCGCGATTCAGAGCTGGGTAATAGAGGTTGACGGGTTGACCGTCGTCGTGGACACCGGCGTCGGCAATGACCGCGCCCGCCCGCAGCTGCCGCCACTGGACCACTTGAACACCGATTACCTGGCCGCACTGCAATCCGCGGGCATCGACCGCGAGGACGTGGACGTGGTCGTCAACACCCACGTTCACTCCGATCACGTCGGGTGGAACACCATGGGGGACAACGACTCCTGGGTTGCGACATTTCCCAACGCCCGCTACTTGGTGCCCGGGCCCGACTACCGTCACTTCCATCCCGACGGACCGGCGGCGCAACGATCACCGCGGACCGAGGCAGAAGAAGTCGCGCAACGCGGTAACCGGTTGGTGTTCGAAGACAGCGTCTTGCCCGTCGCCGCGCAGATCGTCCAATGGTGGGATGACTACGAGATCAGCCCGTCGCTACGGCTGCGGCCGGCACCCGGCCACACACCGGGCTCGTCGGTGTTGTGGCTGGATGCGGGTCAGCCCGCGGTGTTCGTCGGCGATCTGACACACAGTCCGCTGCAGGTGCGCCGCCCGGCCGACGCCTGCGCGTTCGACATCGACGCCGGTGCCGCCGCGGCAACCCGCCACCGGATATTCACCGAGGCCGCCGCCGCCCGTGCCGTCGTGGTGCCGGCGCATTACCCGGGCCGTGGCGGCGCGACGCTGCGCGCCGTCGAGGACGGATTCGACGTCGAGGAATGGCTGGACATCGACCGGCTTCAGCCAAGGGTCACCGGCAGCGATTCGTAGACGGTCATATTGTTGGCCAGGTTGGGTAGTTGCATGCGCGGTTCGCCGACTTCAATGTTTTTGGCGTTCAACAGGATTTCATCCAGTGCGGCCCGCACCTCGGCGCGGGCCAGCATCGCGCCGAGACAATGGTGGGCGCCCCCGCCGCCAAAGGACTGATGTGGGTTGGGGTCGCGGCGGATGTCGAAGCGATAGGGGTCGGTGAAGACGTCTTCGTCGCGGTTGGCCGAGCGCAGCATCGTCACCACGCGAGCCCCTTCCGGGATCAGGGTGTCGCCGAGCAGCACATCTCTGGTGGCCCCGCGGACCCAGAACATGATTGGGGTGGAATAGCGGATCACCTCCTCGACCGCAGTGCGCCGCGCCGCAGGGTCGGACCGGTAGCTGGCAATCTGGTCAGGGTTGGCGACGAACGCCCTGATGCCGTCGCACAACGCATTCCGGGTGGTATCGGCTCCCGCCAGGCCGAGGATGAAGAAGAATATCTCCAACTCGTTGGCCGGCAGTAGGAAGCTTTTTCCCGACTCCGCGGTGATCTCGGCGGTGCACAGGGCACTCCAGATGTCGTCGACGGGATGGGCACGTTTGTCTGCGGTGAGTTCGCTGGCGTATTGGAACAACTCGACGAATGGTATGACGTCGTCACCGTCGGGGACGGACAGTTGCGCGCCGGCGGTCTTGAGGACCTTGTCGATCAGGCCGAAGACCCGCGGCCGGTCCCGTTCCGGAATCCCTACGATGTCGCCGATCACCGAGATCGGCAGTCCCGCAGCCAAGTCAACGAAGTCACCCCCGCCGTCGGCCAGCAGGGCGCCGGCCATGGATCGCGCCCTGGCGCGAATTCCGTCTTCCAGCGTGGCCACCGCGCGCGGAGTAAAGGCACGCGTGATGACCCTGCGACGGACGGTGTGATCCGGCGGGTCCAGGCTGACGATGGCCGGGTATGCGTCGAACAGGGGGACGTCCTGAATCAGCGGACCGCGGGTCGCGGTGAACGATTCGTGGTCACGATGCACACGGGCGACGTCGGCGTGCCTGGTGCATACCCAGAACTCGCGTCCCACAGCGGTTTTGACGTCGTCGGTGAGTTCCTGGTGGAACACGGGCGTGCCGGCGCGCAATTGGGCGAACAGCTCGTCGGGGAACTCGGCAGCCCAGATTGCCGGATGGGCGAGGTCGATCGTCGTTTCAGCCATCCGATTCCTTGCGCAGTCCGTGAAGTATCAGCCGCAATCCGTAGCTGAACGGCTCGTCGCCGATGCCACTGAGGTGCGCGAGCTGCACCGAGCCCAACAGGTGGATGTAGAGCGCGGCATGGGCGGCCTCGAAATATGCTGCCGGTAAGCTTGTTTCGCGCAGAATTGCACGGGAAGCACGGTCCATCTCGGTGGCCGCGGCGGTGTGTGGATGTGCCAGCAGCAGTCCCGCGATGCCGGGCACCTCGAGGAGTACTTTCCAGGCGTTGGTATAGAGCAAGACCAACCGGGATTCCCAGTCGCCGGATTGCGGGACCTCGATTTGAGCGAGCACCGCCTCGATCAGCAGATCGAGCAGTTCGGATTTGTTTCGCACGTGGTAGTACACCGAAGAGGGTCTGGTACCGGCGACCGCAGCTAACTCGCGCATCGTCACCTTGTCCACACCGACCCGTTTGGCCAATTCCCAAAGGTGCTTGGTCAGGTGCTCACGATCGAGCGAGCCGTATCGCAATACCGGTGTGGCCACGTCACCCCGCTTCGAACCCCATTTCGAACACTGTTCTAATTAGAACAATGTTCGAGTCGTCCTGTCAATGCTTACGACTGGCTACGCGTCGCACGCCACTGCCGCGGCGTACGACCGTGCACGCGACCGAACAACCGGCTGAAATAACCGGGATCGGATATGCCGACCCGGCGCGCGACCTCGCCCACGGACAGGTCCGACTCGGAAAGCAGATCCCGGGCTTCGGTCATCCGACGTTCAATGATCCAGTCCTGGACTGTTTTTCCGGTGCGGCGACGCACCACCGTGGTCAAATGTCCCGGCGTCATACCGACCTCGTCGGCCACATCGCGGAGCGACAGGGGCTCACCGTGGCGACGATCAATGATCCCGAACACCTCGGCCAGCAGCGGTTCGCCGCTGCGCTGCAAGTCGGCCACCACGTCGCGGGCCAGCCGCGCCAGCTCGATCAGCAGCAGGGTCAGATGCGCCAGCACTGCCTGTCGATAGCCCTCTCGGCGCTGGCTCAACTCCGTTTCGATCGCGCCGATTGCGTCGTCCCAGACCGATCGTCGCGCTACGGGCACGTCCAAGCGCAGCACTCCGCCAGATTGTCCGTGCAGGAACGGGAACAACAATGGGTGCGACTGCCACGCCGGCCACGGCGACCGCGCATCCTCACCAAGAGCGCCGGGATCGAAGAACACCGTCACGCCATTGGGCGCCGGCACTACCTGTTCCAGATCGAGCACTTTTCCGGGGGCAGCCACGTACACCAGGCCGGCGGCGGGCACGTACCAGAGCGCCGGAAAATCGTGGATGTGCGGACGGCGTTCGGGCAGTTCGTCGTGCCGGACCACCGACACCGGCGGGGTCTCCGGGTCGGTCCGGTACCGGTACACGGGCACACCGCGGTCGTGTCTGCTGAGCCGAGTAGCGGGGGCCATAGTGCCAAAGATAGTCCTTTTTTTGGCTACGATCGCCCAATTACTGGACTTCACACGGGCGCAGTATGGATTTTGTGACCAAACATCATCCACATGATTACCTGCCAGCGACTGCCCACGACCGGTTTCTTCCCGCCTACGACCTGATCGCCCGCTTGATGGGAATGCGCAACGTTTATGAAAAGCTCATTGCGCAGGCCGAACTCGCCGACGGCCAGCGGGTTCTGGAAATCGGTTGCGGCACCGGCAACGTCGTCATCAGGGCCAAACGATCGGGGCCCGCTATTGAAGCGATTGGCACCGACCCGGACCCACTGATAGTGGCCCGGGCGCGCCGAAAGGCGTTGGGGATGGCCGGAATCCGATTTGAACAAGCCTACGCCCAACGTTTGCCCTTCGCAGATGGCGAGTTCGACCGGGTCTTGTCGTCGATGATGCTGCATCATGTCGGGGCGGACGCGAAACCGGCCGTGGCGGCCGAAATATTTCGGGTGCTGCGCCCCGGGGGCCAACTGCATCTCGTCGACATCAGCGGCGACGCGCACACCCACTCTGGACCTCTGCATGGCCTGATGGCGCGACTGATGAAGCGCAATCCCCACTTCAGCGACAACATCGGCGACGCAATCCCGCAGCTGCTCCGCGCCGCCGGCTTCGAATGCACGGAACTGGCCACCCACCGGCAGCGGATCGTCGGGCAGCTGACCTACTACCGGGCCATCCGCCCGCGGTAGCCGGTCGGCGAACGTGCACAGCGGTACACCGACACGCCGCGGCTGATGGCATTCTGCGCGCCCTCGCGCCGCGCGAGCGTCGTGCGCGCTAGCCCGCAGCTAAGTCGTGCAGGCGCAAACCCTCGACCCGCTCGAAATGCTTGCGGTTGCGGGTAGCCAGCGGCAGGTCGAAGTTGAGGCAGACACCGGCCTGCAGGCAGTCGGCGAGTCCGATGTCCTGCCCCGCCGCTCGAAGAGTCGCGGCAACTTCGCCCGCGCGCAGCGCACTGCTCGGGTCGAGCGGGAATGTCCGCGACCGAACCAGTCGAAGAATGTCGTCCCGACGCGCCAGGAAGTCGGCGCCAACACGCAGTTCGAATGCGGTGATCGCGGTGATGCGTAACTGGTGATTTATCAGCAACGCCCGCACCAAGGTGGTGCCGCTCCCTTTGCCGCGGAGAAAGTCGATGATCAGGTCGGTGTCGACGACTACGAGACCCGCCACGCAGATCTCACATCATTGATGCGAGAACGCATCTCGTCCGCATCACAATCGGTGAGCACGCCTTCGAGCCCAAGCAGCAGTTGCACTTCGTCGACGTTCAGGTTGGCCAGGTAGCCGTCCAGCGCCTCTTGCACCAGCAATGAGAAGCCGCGAACACCGCGACGGTGCGCGATCGCGGTCAAGGCACGGTGCTGTTCATCGGTAATCTCCACCGTTGTGCGCATGCATGCATGTTAGCATGTGCGCTACCGTGGCTGATCAGCGCTGATCGATCGCCACCTTCACCGCCCCACTGCCGGCCTGGTCGGCGATCGCCAGAAACGCCTCCCGCCACCGATCAAGCCGAAACATGTGAGTAAGCATGGGGCGCAGGTTGATTCGGCTAGACGAGACCAGGTCGAGGTAGTGCGCGATGGCATGCTGGCGCACCCCGTCGACCTCCTCGATACCAAAAGCGTTGGAGCCGACCCAGTTGATTTCCTTGAAGTACAGCGGACTCCACTCCCACCGTCCCGGCGCATGCACGCCGGCTTTCACCAACGTCCCACGCGCGGTCAACACCCGCACGCCCACTTCGAACGTCTCGGGCTTGCCGACGGTGTCGTAGACGACGTCGACGGCACCGGGATAAGCCATTGGCAGTCCCAGCAGAGGCTGGCGCAACCGACCACCGCCCCAACCCGCCAGTTCCTCGATGATGTCCGAGCGTGGTTCGTGCGCAAGCACTTTGACGGCACCGAACGCGCGGGCCAGTTCCGCTTGGGCGTCGAACCGCGCCACCACGGCCACCGAGACCTCGGGGTACAACGCCCGCAGGATGGCTACCGCGCACAAGCCCAGCGATCCGGCGCCGTAGACCAGCACCTGTCCGGAGGAAGGAGGTGGATGGCGGGTGATCGCGTGCAGAGATACCGAAAACGGGTCGGCGAAAACCGCAACCTCGTCGGGCACCGAATCCGGCACCGGGAACAGCATGCTGTCATGCGCTGGCATCAACTCGGCGTACCCACCCGTGACGTCGGCCGACACCCCGGTATGGATGCCCGGCTTGATGTCACCGTCGGTGAAACTCCAGCACAGGCTGTAGTCGCCGCTTACACAGGCCGGACACTGCGGAACGATGCCACGCGGCCCGCAGGACAACCACGGGTTGAGCACCACGCGTTGCCCTACCTCTAGTCCCCGAGCCTTCGGCCCGAGTTCGACGACGTCGGCCACCACCTCGTGACCCATCACCTGCGGAAAGGAGCAGAACGCGGCCATCGCGTTGTCAGCGTCGTCCTCGCCGAAATCCATCAAGATTTGCTTGGAGTCCGACCCGCAGATACCGGTGAGTCGCGGCCGGGTGATCACCCAATCCTGATGCAGCAGCACTGGATCCGATACGTCGCGCAACGCGGTGGGAGTACGGCCCAGGTTCTGCACCAGCTTTCCGCGGTGCCCGGCAACCTCGAACGGCTCCGGCGGCACACCATAGACAAGTGCTTTCATTGGCCGGCCATACCGACAATGAACGCGTCGAGGTCGGCGTCCTTGGCCTCGACCACCGCCTTGAGATCTGGCAGGTAGTGCTCGAAGCGGTCGCTTTCCATGGCCGTGATGATGCCCGCGGCGACCTCCTCGGGCGGCACCTTCGGGCCTTGGTAGACGGGCTCGTCGTTGTCGGGCTGATCCCAGATCTCGGTGTCGACTGGTCCGAGCTGGATCAGTTTGACCGATACTCCGCTGCCGACTAGGTCGATCGCCATCGCCTCACTCCAGCCAGTCAACGCGAATTTGCTTGCACAGTAGGCCGATTCGCCAGCGATACCGAGCCGTCCGGCCATGCTGGCCACGTTGACGATGATGCCCGAACGGCGCGCCAGCATGCGTGGCAGCAAGGCCAGCGTCAGCCGCATCGGGGCCATGAAGTTGACCCGCATGACACCCTCGACCTCGTCGGGTTTGAGGGCGGCGACCGCACGCCGCTTGGGCACGGCCGCGTTGTTGACCAGGACGTCGATGCCGCCCAGCGCATGCCAGGCTTGCAATGCAAGTCGGCTGGCTGCCACGCCGTCGGCGAGATCGGCCGCCCACATCATCGACTCCGGTGAGGTAGTGCGGCAGTCCGCGAGGACGTCGGCCAACCTGTGCTCGCGACGGGCGATCAAGCCCACCACCGCGCCCTGGCCGGCCAACGCTCGGGCCAGAGCCGCGCCGACTCCCGACGAAGCCCCCGTGATCAGCACTCGCTTTGTCATGGCCTCAAGGTTGCCGCTAACCGGGCCGTACGGAAACCGCTTTGGTCATCAAAGTTCCGAATTGGAAATATGCCACGTAAGTGCGACGTTGTACATGCGTCACCGACCAAGACCTAATAGGACTGATAGGAGAGCCATGCCACGCGCTCACGACGACAACTGGGATCTGGCGTCCAGCGTCGGCGCCACCGCGACGATGGTCGCGGCCGGGCGCGCCATGGTGACCAAAGCACCGGACGGGTTAATCACCGATCCGTTCGCCGAGCCACTGGTCCGCGCGGTTGGGGTGGAGTTATTCACCAAGATGATGGACGGCGAACTCGACCTCGAATCCTTCGAGAATTTCTCGCCGGACCGCATGCAGGCAATGATCGACGGAATGGGCGTGCGCACCAAGTACTTCGACGAGTACTTCGCCAATGCCGCCGACGCGGGTGTCCGGCAGGCGGTGATCCTGGCCTCCGGGCTCGACGCCCGCGCCTACCGCTTACCGTGGCCGGACGGCACGGTGGTTTACGAGATCGACCAACCTCAGGTCATCGAATTCAAGACGACCGCGCTGGCAGGCATCGGCGCCGAGCCCACCGCAACGCGGCGCACCGTCGCGATCGACCTGCGCGGCGACTGGCCGGCAGCGCTGCGGGAGGCAGGCTTCGATACCACCCAGCCAACGGCGTGGCTGGCCGAAGGCCTGCTGATTTACCTACCGCCCGAAGCCCAGGACCGGTTGTTCGACAACATCACCGCACTCAGCGTGCCCGGTAGTACCGTGGCCACCGAATTCGTGCCCGGCATCATCGATTTCGACGCCGACAAGGTACGTGAAATGTCGGGCAGCTTTCGCGATCACGGGGTCGATATCGACATGGCGTCACTGGTCTACTCCGGTGAGCGCAACCACGTCGTCGACTATCTGGGCGCCAAGGGCTGGAACGTCGACGGGATCACCCGCACCGAACTGTTCCGACAAAACGGCTTGCAGGTGCGCGATCTCGCAGACGACGACCCGCTCGGCGAGATCATCTTCATCAGCGGTGGGCTGACCGGCTAAAACCGAGCCTGCCCCAGCCACAGCGCGTTGGCGCCCGAGGCGGTCTGCTGGACCTGGTCGATGATCCCCACCACCGAGCGGGTAAGCAACGCTCCCACCGCCTCGGGCAGCGAAGCCGCGCCCGGTTGCGACGACGCCCGCGGCCGCAGCATGTCCAACAGTGACGAGCCCGGATAGCTCAGGACTCGAACGTCGGTGTCCGCATCCAGCCCGGCGAGCACCTTGGCGCGGCGCACCGCGGTCCGAAAACCGCCGAGCTCGTCGACCAGTCCCCGCTCCAGCGCGTCCGCCCCCGTCCAAACCCGGCCTCGCGCAACGACGTCCACTTCGTCGGTGGTCAGATTGCGCCCGTCGGCGACCCGCTGCACGAAATCGGTGTAGAACAGGTCGGCCTCGGCTTCCCGGTGAGCCTGCTGCTCCGGGGTGAATGGCGCGTCGATCGACCAGGCGTCGGCATTGGCGTTGGTGCGCACCGTGTCCGAGCCGACGCCGAGGCGGTCTTTGAGATCCCGAACCACCAGCTTGCCGGTGATGACGCCGATCGAGCCGGTGATCGTCCCGGGATTGGCGACGATCGCGTCGGCGCCCATCGAGACGTAGTAGCCACCGGACGCGGCCACCGAACCCATCGACGCCACCACGGGTTTGCCGCGTTCGCGAGCCCGCTTCACCTCGCGCCAGATGGTCTCCGACGCCGTCACCGAACCGCCGGGACTATCCACCCGTAACACGATCGCCGACACCGCCTCCTCGGCCGCGACCTCGCGCAGCGCCGCCGCGATGGTGTCGCCACCGGCGTTCGAGGGGCCGATCGGCAGCCCTTGCGGCCCGCCACGACCGTTGACGATAGCGCCCGCCACCGTGACCACGGCGATGATGGGCTTTGCCCGGCGGCCCGGTATGGACGGCACCGGCGGCGCCAGGCGTGACCGGGCTGCGCCGGCGTAGCGCGCGAGATACATCCGCGGCGGCTTCAAGTCCGCGTCAAAGTCCTCCGAATTGGCGTGCGGGTCAACCCATTCCGCCATGCGGGCGTAGGCCTCGTCACGGTAGCCGATCCGATCGACCAGACCGGATGAGACCGCGTCGCCGCGCAGCAACGGCGCGCGGTCGGCCAGTTCGTCGAGCGTGGCCGTCTCGATGTGGCGCGACTCGGCGACGGCCTGCCACACCTGGTCCTGCAGGCTGCCCAGCATGGCAGTGACCGCCTCGCGGTGGGCATCGGTGAAGCCATCTTCAGTGAAAAGGTTTGCCGCCGACTTGTATTCGCCGCGGGCGACGAATTGCGCTTCGATACCCGCTTTGTCCAGCGCATCGCGCAGGAACATCGCATTGCTCGCGAAGCCGATCAGCCCGACGCTGCCGGAAGGCTGCATCCACACCTCACGGAACGCTGAGGCCAGGTAGTAGGACAGCGTGCCCGGATAGGTCTCCGCCCAGGCCAGTGACGGCTTGACGGCACTGAACGCCGCGATGGCGTCCCGCAACTCCTGTACCGCCCCGATCGGCGAAGGTGGCAACTGCACCTGTGCGATCAGTCCTACGACACGCGGGTCCTCGGCGCCGCGGTGGATCGCCGTGACAGCGTCGCGCAACGACAACTGCCGGCCGCCGCCGGTGATGATTGCCAACGGGTCGAAGCCCGATGTCTCTGGCGGCGTGCTGCGTAGGTCCAACTCGAGCACGCAGCCGTTGGGTACGCCGTGATGGCGGGCGGTGTCCACCCGGTTCACCAGGGCGCGCAGATCGTCGACCCCAGGCAGCGAAGGCAGGAACGCAAACATGTACTGAAGCCTACCGATCGCCGCTTTCTCGCCCAGGCAACCGTACGGTGGACGTGTGAGGTATTCCATCGCGATCCCGCAGCTCGATGCGGACGGCTTCGACGCCGCGGGGCTGCGCTCGTATCTGACTCGCGTGGAGCAACTCGGGTTCGACGGCGGGTGGGTACTCGAGCAGATCATCGGCGACGCGCCCCTGTTGGCCCCGCTGGAGCTGCTGGCCTATGCGGCGGCTTGCACGCAACGGCTGCGCCTGGGGGTCGCCGTCCTGGTGACGTCGCTACATGATCCGCTGCAACTCGCCTCGGCGGTGACCGCCGTCGACCGGCTCAGCCACGGTCGGCTCGACCTCGGTGTCGCCCCCGGCGGCGGCCGCCGCAAGTTCGCCGCCTTCGGCGTCGACAAGGACTCCTATCTGAGTTACTTCACCGAAGGGCTGCAACTGATGAAGGCGGCCTGGTCTGATCAACCGCGGGTGTCTTTTCATGGCCGCTTCCGTGACGTCGACGACCTGCCCATCGCGCCTAAGCCGGTGCAACGACCGCATCCGCCGATCTGGTTCGGCGGCTTGGCACCAAAGGCGCTGGCCCGGGCGGTGCGACATGGTGACGCCTTTTTGGGCGCCGGCTCGTCATCGACGGCCGACTTCGCCGAGGCGGTGCAGATCGTGCGCCGCGAATTGGCCGAACAACAAAAGGACCCGGCGGGCTTCACCATCGGCAAACGCGTCTATCTGATGATCGACGACGATGCCGACCGGGCCCGCGAACGCGTGCAGGCCGGGCTGCGGCGCATCTACGGCAAGATGGCGGGCATCGAGTCGGTGGCGGTGTCAGGCACACCCGACGACGTAGCCCGCGGGCTTCGTGAGGTGATGTACGCCGGAGCCGAGATGCTGCTGTTCAATCCCGTCGGCCGCGACGTCGCAGAGGACCGCGAACAGCTGGAACGCCTTGCCGCAGAAGTGATTCCACAGTTGCGTTAACTTGCGCGGAAACGCAAGAGCACCCGACACGGCGGGCGTGCGGGTGCTTTTGCGTCTTCTCGCGCAGGCTACAGTTCGGTCGCCGAACCGCCGGCCGCGGTGATCTTCTCGCGTGCGCTGCCGCTGAACTTGTGCGCGGTCAGGTCGACCTTGACGGCCAGCTTGCCGTCACCGAGGACCTTGACCAACGAGTTCTTGCGAACTGCGCCCTTGGCCACCAATTCCTCGACACCCACGGTGCCGCCCTCGGGGAACAACCGGTTGATGTCGCCGACGTTGACGACCTGGTACTCGGTGCGGAACCGGTTGCGGAAACCCTTGAGCTTGGGCAGCCGCATGTGAATTGGCATCTGCCCGCCCTCGAAGGTCGCCGGCACGTTCTTGCGCGCCTTCGTACCCTTGGTGCCGCGGCCCGCGGTCTTGCCTTTGGAACCCTCACCGCGACCGACGCGGGTCTTCGCGGTCTTGGACCCCCGCGCGGGTTTCAGGTCGTGAAGCTTGATGGTCACTTGACCTCCTCGACTTCAACCAAGTGGCTCACCACAGTGATCAACCCGCGCGTCTGCGGGTTGTCGTCGCGGATCACCGAGTGGCGAATCTTGCGTAGGCCCAGCGTGCGCAGGCTCTCCCGCTGCTTCCAGCGCGCTCCGATGGTGCTGCGCACCTGGGTGATCTTCAGTTGGCTCATTATTGTGCAGCCTCTCTTGCTGCCCCGGAATTCTGTGCGGCCAGCGCCTCGCTCTCGCGGCGCGCCTTCAGCATCCCCGCCGGAGCGACATCCTCGATGGGCAGACCGCGCCTGGCGGCCACCTCCTCGGGACGCTGCAGCATCTTCAGGGCTGCGACGGTGGCATGCACCACGTTGATCGCGTTGTCGCTACCCAGCGACTTGGCCAGAATGTCGTGCACGCCAGCGCATTCCAGCACCGCACGAGCCGCACCACCGGCGATCACACCGGTACCCGGGCTGGCCGGGCGCAGCAGCACGACGCCGGCAGCGGCTTCGCCCTGCACCGGGTGCGTGATGGTTCCGCCGATCAGCGGCACCCGGAAGAAGCCCTTGCGCGCTTCCTCGACACCCTTGGCGATGGCGGCCGGAACTTCCTTGGCCTTGCCATAACCCACGCCCACCATGCCGTTGCCGTCACCCACGATGACCAGCGCGGTGAAGCTGAACCGCCGACCACCCTTGACCACCTTGGAGACACGGTTGATCGCGACGACCCGCTCCAGGTAGTTGCTCTTGTCGCCGTCGCGGTCACGGTCGCGTCCGCCACGGCCACCGCCATCGCGGCGACCCCGTCCGTCGCGGCCGTCACGGCTGTCCGGGCCACGGCTATCTGTCGGACCCCCGGCCGGTTGTTCGGCCATTATGCGAACCTTCCGTTCATCAGAATTGCAATCCGTTCTCGCGGGCGGCATCCGCCAATGCCGCGATCCGTCCACCGTAGGTGTAGCCGCCGCGGTCGAAGACCACGGAGTCGATGCCGGCAGCCTTGGCCCGCTCGGCGATCAACTGTCCGACCCGCACGCTACGGGCTTTCTTGTCCCCATCCAGACCGCGAACGTCGGCTTCGATCGACGAAGCCGCCGCCACGGTGGTGCCATTGAGGTCATTCACCAGTTGCACGTGAATGTGCCGCGACGACCTGTTCACCACCAGACGGGGACGTTCAGCGGTGCCCGAGACCTTCTTGCGCAGCCGTGCGTGCCGACGCAGCCGCGAGACCCGACGGGTTGCGGATACGCTCTGCCCCACTGGCTTTCGCGCTGATTCAGCCTGTGTTTGCGCCATGACTACTTACCTGTCTTTCCGACCTTGCGGCGGATCTGCTCACCCTCGTAGCGCACACCCTTGCCCTTGTACGGGTCGGGACGACGCAGACGGCGGATGTTCGCCGAGATTTGGCCGACCTTCTGCTTGTCAATCCCAGAGACGGTGAACTTCGTCGGCGCCTGCACCGCGAACGTGATGCCTTCGGGGGCTTCGATTACCACCGGGTGGCTGTATCCGAGCGCGAACTCCAGGTTGCTGCCCTTGAGTTGCACACGGTAACCGACACCGTGGATCTCCATTTTGGTCGTGTAGCCCTCCGTCACACCGGTGACCAGGTTGGCCACCAGGGTGCGCGACAGCCCGTGCAGCGAGCGGTTGTGCCGCTCGTCGTCCGGACGCGAAACCACCACGGCGCCATCGTCGTTGCGCGACACGGTGATCGGCTCGGCCACCGTCAACTCGAGGGTGCCCTTGGGACCCTTGACCGAGACGTTCTGGCCTTCGATGGTTACGTCGACTCCAGCGGGGATCTGAACCGGTTGCTTACCAATACGCGACATCTGCTAACCCCTTACCAAACGTATGCGAGGACTTCGCCGCCCACGCCCTGTCTGGCTGCCTGACGGTCGGTGAGCAGACCCGAGGACGTCGAGATGATCGCGACGCCAAGGCCGCCGAGCACCCGCGGCAGGTTGGTTGATTTTGCGTACACCCGCAAACCCGGCTTGGACACCCGCTTCAAGCCCGCGATGCTGCGCTCGCGGCTGGGCCCGTACTTGAGCTGCACAACCAGCGACTTGCCGACCCGAGCATCCTCGGTGTGGAAGTCGGTGATGTAGCCCTCGTTCTTGAGGATCTGGGCGATGTTGGCCTTGATCTTGGAGTGCGGCAGGCTCACTTCGTCGTGGTACGCGGAGTTCGCGTTGCGCAGACGGGTCAAGAAGTCTGCGATTGGATCCGTCATAGTCATCGAGCGCTGCTCCTCTTCATCGCTACGCTCTGCTGCGTCGTCTTCGCGGTCATGATCTAGTCCTCGTGTCCCGTCACCAACTGCTCTTCTGAACGCCAGGCAGTTCACCCGCGTGCGCCATTTCGCGCAGGCAGATCCTGCACAGTCCGAACTTGCGGAACACCGCGCGCGGACGACCGCACTTGCTGCAGCGCGTGTAGCCACGCACTGCGAACTTCGGCTTACGTGCCGCCTTGTTGACCAGTGCCTTCTTAGCCATCTGCTCAGTTCTCCTTGAAGGGAAAGCCGAGGGCCCGCAACAGCGCTCGTCCTTCGTCGTCGTTCGTCGCCGAGGTGACGACGCTGATGTCCATGCCGCGGACCCGGTCGATCTTGTCCACGTCGATCTCGTGGAACACCGACTGCTCGGCGAGACCGAAGGTGTAGTTGCCGACACCATCGAACTGCTTGGGCGACAATCCACGGAAGTCACGGATACGGGGCAGCGCGATCGACACCAAGCGGTCGAGGAACTCCCACATCCGGTCGCCGCGCAGGGTCACCCGCGCACCGATCGGCATGCCCTCACGCAACTTGAACTGCGCGATGGACTTGCGGGCCTTGCGGATCTCGGGCTTCTGCCCGGTGATCAGCCCCAGGTCGTTGACCGCGCCGTTGATCAACTTCGCGTCGCGAGCGGCCTCGCCGACACCCATGTTGACCACGACCTTGGTGACCGTCGGGATCTGCATGACGTTGCCATAGCTGAACTGCTTGTGCAGCGCGTCGCGAATGTCGTTGCGGTAGCGCTCTTTCAAGCGCGGCTGCACCTTCTCGGTCGTCGTCATTATCAGATGTCCTTGCCGTTGCGCTTGGAGATACGGACCCGCTTGCCCGTCTCGTCGTCCACGCGGTAACCGATACGGGTGGGCTTACCGTCAGAGTCGACCACCATGACGTTCGAGACGTGGATCGGCGCTTCCTGCGTGACGATGCCACCCGAGCGGGCGCCGCGCTGATTGGTCGAGATGGCGGTGTGCTTCTTGATCCGGTTGACACCCTCGACCAGAACTCGGTTCCGGTCCGGGTAGGCCTGCAAAACCTTGCCCTTGGCCCCTTTGTCTTTACCCGCGATCACCAGCACGGTGTCACCTTTGTGGACCTTCATCTACAACACCTCCGGGGCGAGCGAGATGATCTTCATGAACTTCTTCTCCCGCAGCTCGCGGCCCACGGGGCCGAAGATGCGGGTGCCACGCGGATCGTTGTCGGGCTTGATGATCACCGCGGCGTTCTCGTCGAACTTGATGTAGCTGCCGTCGGGACGACGACGCTCCTTGACGGTGCGCACCACGACGGCCTTGACCACGTCCCCGCGCTTGACGTTGCCGCCGGGGATGGCGTCCTTGACGGTGGCGACGATGATGTCACCGATGCCGGCGTAGCGTCGCGACGAGCCGCCGAGCACCCGGATGCACAAGATCTCCTTGGCGCCCGTGTTGTCGGCGACCTTCAGCCGCGATTCCTGCTGAATCACTCGATCTCCTGACCTGGTTGACGTGTGCACGGCGAGAGACAAGCCGGTGAGCCGACGGGCAGCACCGACGTAACCTGACGTGCGCGGTCTTGGAAAGCAGTTGTCACCGAAGGGCACGCAGGGCCAGTGGCGCTTACACGTCACCAGCCGAGGTCTGCCCAAGGCAACCCCTAGAGTCTAGGGGACGTCCAGCTCAGCACCAAATTGCGCCGACTCACGGTCCCGCAAGGCCCGAAAGGACGCCGCTGCACCGCTACGTGCGATCTCGATAGAACGCCACGATGTAGATCACCATGGCGGCGGCCAGGCCCAATAACACCCAGATCACCAAGCCCTGGTCGATCAACGAACCCGTCGGCGGTGAACCGGGCAGGAAGTTGCGCAGCGGCACCACGGCAAACAACATGCCCGCATACCAGGTGCTGAACGGGGGCAGGAACGGGCGCCGACGGGTGACCATCTGAATGGCGACGAACAGCGCCAGTGCCGGCAGCGTGATCAGGACCAGGCAGATCCCGATGTCGAAAAGCAGCTGGGCCCTGGTCCGCTTCAACGTGATGACGACGTCGTTGGCGCTGCCGTCGACCCGCTGGACATCGATGTCGAAGCCGTCCGCGGCCCCGTCCACTTCGACCTTGGCGGGTTCGTAATGGGCGTCTTCGGCCGCGCCGACCAACCATTCGGCGCGGATCGGGTCAGTGGTGTAGCTGTCGAAGGGCCAGTTGCGGGGCTCGCCGCGGGCCTCGATGGTGATTTCGACCGGCTCCGGGGCTTTTCCCATGGCGTACGGGACCTCACCCAGGTCGTCCTGCATGGCGAAGCGCACCGCGGTGTCGGCGGTCAGGCGACCGGTGCGCTTGTTCACAATCGACTCGTCCGGCTTGAGCACCATCTTCACTTGAAGAAGGTTGTCTTTATTGCGCAGATCCTCGATGTGCAGCTTCACCACCGCGTTCTGCATGGTGCCCAGGTCCACCGGTGGAAGCGGACGTGGGGCCAGCAGCTGGTAGTTCGACAGGACGAAGAGGTAGCACGCGGCGAAGCCGATCAGGATGGACGTGTCGAGCACCAAGTGCTTGCGCACCGACATGTGCTTGTGCTCCGGCGGCCCGGGCTTGCGCTCCGGCGGCTCCGGCGGGCCGGGCTGGTGCTCCGACAGCTCCGACGGTGCGTCGTCGTTGTCAGCGGCCGTCTGAAGCGACACGGAATCAGATGTTATCAATCCCGTCGTGCAGCGGCAGCCGGTTGGAAATCAGTCGCCTTGGCGGACCCAAGCAAAGATGTACAGGCTCATCGCCACCACCAATGCGATCAGCACCCACTGCACAATCGCCTGGTCGATCCACGATCCGGGCGGCGGCGACCCGGGCAGGATGTTGCGCAGGGGAACAATGGCGAACAGGTTTGCGGCGTACCAAGTCGCGAATGGAGGCAAGAATTTCCGTTTACCCATCGCCATCGGGACGGCCACCAACAGCGCCAGAGTCGGCAGGCTGATCAGGACCACACAGATTCCCAAGTCAAAGACTTGCGGACCCTTGGCCCGATTCAATGAGATCACGACGTCGGCGTTGTCGCTGGTGTGCAAGCGCGCGGCCTCGCCCTCGTTGCGCACCCGCGCGACGGAGACATCCCAGCCGTCGAGCGACCCGGTTACTTCGACCCGCGCGGGCAGCCGCTTGCGGTGATCGCCAGACCCGACCAACACGTCAGCCGAGATCTCCTCGGTGCGGTAGGTGTCGAACGGCCAGTCACCGGGATCGCCAAGGGCCTCAATCGTGGTCGTGACTTGCGCCGGGGTCTGTCCCGCGGGGAACTTCAGGTCTCCTAGGTCGCTGCGTGGGTACAGACGTACCGCTATGTCGGTGGTCAACACGTCGAAGCGCTTGTCGTACAGCGAATCACCTGGATACACAAGCACATTCACGGTGAGCCGATTGGCGACGGTTTTCAGTTCTTCGAGGCGCACCTGCACCACGGTCTCGTCCTGTCCGGCTGCACTCAGGTCCAACCCCGTCAGCGGAGCCTCGGACTTTTCCAGTGCGTGCACACCCACTAGCGACAGGGCATAGATGCCCAGCACGGCTGCCAAGATGGCCAACCCCACCAGCACACGCCACCGTTCGGACTTGCCCGCCGCGGGCGGCTTCTCCTGCGGCGGAGTCGGTTTGGGCGGCGCCTGTACGGTCATCGGCGTAAATCTAGCCATCAATTTGTGCAGCGGCAGGTCGGGCGTTTACTCGTTCATCTGATGTTTGTTTGCACGTCGGTTCGGCGACTGTCAAGAACGATTCAATACCGCCATGCACCATAAAAGGGTTGTTGCTGCATGCATTCTGGCCGCAAGCGTGACGGCAGTGTCGGGGTGCAATGACCCGCACACGACCAGCCTGGCCTACGCCGGCCAGACCATGGTGGTGTGTGGCGGCCAACACGTGATCACCGCCAGCGGCTCGACCGCGCAAGCCAACGCGATGGTCCACTTCATCGACGCGTTCGGCAAGGCGTGTCCCGGGCAGTCGCTGAACTACAACCCCACCGGATCTGGTGTCGGGATCAACGAATTCCTGGCCGGCAAAACCGATTTCGCCGGTTCTGACACACCGCTCAACGCTGAACAGTCGGTGGCCGCAAAGCAGCGGTGCGGCGGCGCCGAAGCCTGGAACCTGCCCGTTGTGTTCGGACCGCTGGCCATCACCTACAACCTCGATGCGGTCGACTTCCTGGTGCTCGACGCACCCACCATCGCCAAGATCTTCAACGGCACCGTCAAACGTTGGGACGACCCGGCCATCACCGCGCTCAATGCCTCGATGCCGTCAGAGGAAATCCACGTCATTTACCGCAGCGACCCGTCCGGCAGCACCGACAACTTCCAGGCCTACCTACAGGCCGCATCGGGTGGCGCCTGGAACAAGGGCACCGGCAAGAACTTCAACGGCGGCGTCGGCACCGGCGCGATTGGCAACGAGGGCACTTCGTCGGCCGTGAAAAACACCGAGGGCGCGATCACCTACAACGAACTGTCGTTCGCGATGCAACACGGGCTGTTCGCGGCCGAAATCAAGACCCCGGCAAGTCGCAAATCGCTGCGGCCGGTGCGCATCGGCACCGACTCGGTCGGCAAGACCATCAGCAGCGCCAAGATCGTCGGCAACGGCAACGATCTAGTGCTCGACGTCTCCGGGTTCTACAACCCCAGCCAGCCCGACGTCTATCCAATTGTATTGGCGGTCTACGAGATCGTCTGTTCCAAGTACCCCAGCCCGGAAGTCGGGACAGCGGTCAAGGCGTTCCTGCAATCGACAGTCGGCGCCGGTCAGTACGACCTGGACAAGCACGGCTACATCCCGCTGCCACCGGAGTTCCAATCGCGGGTTGCGACCGCAGTGAGCGCCATCTCCTGACCCTGCCGAGGTCAGTCCGACTGTTTTCGATAAGCGACGATGAACAGGGTCATCGCGACGATCAGCGCAAGCAGCACCCACAGCGTGACGGCTTGGTCGACCCAAGAGCCTTCCGGCGGCTTGCCGGGGAAAATATTTCGCAACGGCACCACCGCGAACAGCATGGCGGCAAACCAGGACACGAATGGCGGCAGAAACTTCTTCTTGCCCAACACCATTGGGATGGACACCCACAGCGCCAAGGCGGGCAGCGAGATCAGCACCAGCACGATGCCCAGGTCGAAGATCAGGGTGCTCTTCGAGCGTTGCAGAGTGATGACCACATCGTCGGGGCGGGGCGAAGACTGGGAGGACTCACCGACGCGCCGGACGCTGACGTCCCAGCCGCCTACCTCTCCGGTGACCTCGACGCGCGCGTCCTCTACGGTGCGATTCTCACCGGTTCCGGCGAACACCTGAGCCTGGATGGTTCCGGTGGTGTAGGAGTCGAACGGCCAGTTGGCGGGATCTCCCGCCGCGTCGATATAGGTGCTCACCTGCGCCGGCGACTTCCCAACCGGGTACGACAGGTCGCCCAAGTCGTTTTCGGGGTACAACCGCACGGTCAGGTCTTGAGTCAACGTGTGGAACTTCTTGTCGAACTTCGAATCCTCGGGAATGACAAGCACACTGACCTTCAGCCGGTTGTTGACCGTGTCCAGTTCCTCGACCTTGACCTGCACCACCGTGTCTTCGGTGGTGCCGAAGTCCGGCTCGGGCAGTCCCTCGGCGGAGGTCGCCAGAAGGTGCACGCCGACGAGCGAGAGCACATAGACGACGATGACGACCAGGATCACGCCGAGATCGAGCGCGAGGCGCCGTCCTCGTGAGGGCCCCTGCGGCGGTGGTGACTGTGCCGAGGACGAATTTGCGGCCGGCGCGGGCGGCGCGGGCGGTGGGGCCTGATGGCTCATCGGTCGCGGCCTTTCGGTAAACGCTCGGCGGGATGCAGAGGCTCGCTGCTGGCGAAAGGCTATTGAAACTCAAAGCAATTCCCGCCGCAACGCGCCGCAGCAAAATGGCCGCAAATTTTCTAGCTGGCGGCCACGTCCGCTACGCAGCGAAAGCCGATATGTGTGGTCGCGGTGTCCTGGGATTGCGGCGAACGCGCCGCCGGACGGTAGCGATGGCAATACTCCGGCGCACACAGATGCGAACCCCCCTTGAGCGCCTGGCTGATCGCGGGATCGGCCGGACCCGTCGGCGCACAGCACGCCTTCGGCGGCGCATCAATGCGGTGGTGGGCGCTGAACGTCGTTGTGGTCCACTCCCAAACATTGCCGATCATGTCGACCAGCCCGAACCCGTTGGGCGGGAAGGCCCCGACCGGCGATGTCCCCGTCCAACCGAGCGCGCCCTCGTTGCGGTAGGGGAAGTTGCCCTGCCAGGTGTTGGCCATCAGCTGGCCAGCTGGCTTCTCCTGCTCACCCCAGGAGTAGGTTCCCGTGGCGCCAGCCCTGGCGGCGTACTCCCATTCCGCTTCGGACGGCAGCCGCCGCCCCGCCCACCGGGCATACGCCGCAGCATCGGGGAACGCCACCTGAACGACCGGATGATCCGGCCGGTCGGCGATATCGCTACCGGCTCCGAACGGCTGGCGCCAGCTGGCACCGGGCGCCCAGTACCACCATTGCCGCCAGTCCCGCAGATCCACCGGACCCGACGTCGGGCGAAAGACCATTGCCCCCGGGCACAGGTCGGCAGGATCGGCACCCGGATACGCCGCGGGATCGAGAGCTTGCTCGGCGACCGTCACATAGCCTGTCGCGGCGACGAATTCGGCGTACTGCGCGTTGGTCACTGGGTGCCGCTCCACCGCGAAGGCCGCCACGCTCACCGTATGGATCGGCGCCTCTTCGGGGTAGAAGCTCGTAGAGCCCATGCGGAAGGACCCGCCGGGCAGCTCAACCAACTCCGTCAACACGACTTCAGGGTATGACGACGGCGAAGTCCCGCGTCCAGGTGGATTTGGCCGCGTTGAAGCCGGGCGCACCCGAACGTGCCTCCAGGTGAATGGTCACCAGGTACTGCTTGGTGTTGGTCCAGATGTGGGTGACCCGGTCGGCGAAGTCGATCCCACCCGAAGGGCCCTGCAGGGTGCCGCTGAGTTGCTGACTGCTGTACCCGCAGAACGGCGAGCCGGTGACGGAGAACTTGCGCCTGGTCATGTTGCCGCCGACGGCGGCGTTGTGGCGCAAGAATGCGCTCTCGGGTGTCAGGTCGGTCGCGGCGATAGTCACCGTCGCGGCCAGGGTGTCCGGGCCGCTGGACATCAGTGCCGTATCGCCGGTGCCCGGTATCGACTTCCAGTCCCGCGGAACGCTGACCGTGATCCGAGGTGCGGCCGGGTCGGCCACGGCGGCTAAGACCTGCTGGGTCGCTTCGCCGTCGCCGACGGGTGAACCGGCACAGACGTGCGCCTCGGGCGGAATGTGGTCGGGGTGGGTGGGCACGATTCCGGGCACCGGACCGACGGGGTCGGGATGTCGTTTGGAGGTCGCTGATCCTGAGGTGTTCGCCTCACAGCCGACCAGGCTGCCCACCAGGGCGAGCCAGCCGGCACCGGCGAGCGTCGCGAGCCTGACGGACAACTCAGTCGCGCGAAAACGCAAGCGCGAGATCCTTTTCCACATCCACGTAAGGCCGCCCGGACAGGTCGACGGTGACCTGCGCGACGGTCGCGCCGGTCAAGACGAACGGCGCCTTGTAGCGGCTGGACACACTCGACCCGCCGTTGCGGCCGACGGTGAGACCGGCCCCGGCCAACCCGAATGTTCCGGGGTGGGTGACCACGTCGGGCAGGGTTGCGACCAGGTGCTCGTCGATGTACAGCGTCACGTCACCGACCGGGGTGTGGCTGTTCGCGACCGTGCCGGTGCGTTCGTATCGAGCACCGAACAGATGCCGGCCCAGCGGGATCGGGCCGTTCGACGAGACCTCCTGTTGGCGCTCGCCGAGGAAGTTGTAGACGTAGTGCAGTCGCCCGTCCTGAAGGAACAGCACGTGGCCGCCGTGCGCGCTGCCCTGTTTGAACAACACGCCTTCGGCACCGGTGGTGTCCACGGTGACGTCGGCCAGCACGGCGAACGAGCGGCCGCGGATCTCCGCGACCGAGCCGATGCCGACGTCGGCGCAATCGGGATAGTAGACGTAGCTGTTGCGGTCACCGCTGAGGTAGGGCCGGGACCGGCTCAGCGTCTCCAACAGGTTCAGGTCGGCAAGCGGCAGTCCGTTGTACTTGTCGGCCTCGGAGAACCACAGGGCTTTGAGTTCTTCGAGCTTCTCCGGCTGCTCGGCGGCCAGGTCGTGGCACTGGCTGCGGTCGGCTTCGATATGGAACAGCTCCCACTGATCCTTGTCGAAGTGCGACCAACCCGCGGGCGAAGCCGCGTGCAGCGTGTTGGCGAACCAACCCTCATTCCAGATCCCGCGGGTACCGAGCATGGTGTAGAACTGTGTCTTCTTACCGGTGTCGGCGGACGAATCATCAAGGGCGGCCTTGAAACTCACTCCATCCAGCGGCTTCTGCTTGATGCCCTTCACGGTTTCCGGCGGCGTCATGCCGAGCAGTTCGTAAACGGTCGGGGTGATGTCGCAGACGTTGATGTAGTTGTCCCGAACTTCGCCGTGCGCGGCAATTCCGTTGGGCCAGGAGATGATTGCCGTATCGGCGATGCCGCCCTCGTGCGAGGAGTAACGCTTGAACAACTTGTAGGGCGTGTTGAAACCCATCGCCCACCCGATCGGATAGTGGTTGTAGGTCTCCGGTCCGCCGAGGTGATCGAAGAGCTTCATGCTTTCTTCGACGGTGTCGATGTAGCCGTTGAAGAATTTGCCTTCGTTGACCGAACCGTTCGGTCCGCCTTCGCCACTGGCGCCGTTGTCAGAGATCACCACGATGATGGTGTTGTCCAGCTGCCCCGACTCTTCCAGGTAGTCAAGGATCCGGCCGATCTGGGCGTCGGTGTAGCTCAGGAAGCCGGCGAACACCTCGGCCATCCGGCTGAACAGCTTCTTCTCTTCGTCACTGAGTGAGTCCCAGGGCCGCACCGTGTCCTGCAGCGGCCACGGCTCACCGTTGGGGCCCTTGACGTCGATATAGGGGTTCATCGGCGACAGCTCGGTGTTTTCGGGCACGATGCCCATCGCCTTCATCTTCTCGAGCGTGATCTCGCGGTACTGCTCGTAGCCCATGTCGAAGACGCCGTCGTACTTGTCGGCCCATTCCTTGAATACGTGATGTGGCGCGTGACCGGCGCCGGGGCAGACGTAGCTGAACCACGGCTTGTCGGGGGCGATCACCTTGGCGTCGCGGATGAACTGAATTGTCTTGTCCGCGAGGTCCTTTGACAGGTGGTAGCCGTCTTCGGGGGTGCCCGGAGGGTTCACCGGGTGGTTGTCGTACACCAGGTCGGGGTACCACTGGTCGGTTTCCCCACCCAGAAATCCGTAGAAGCGTTCGAAGCCGCGCGATGTCGGCCAGTGCCGCTTGGTCGCGGCCATGCTGGACTCCTCCAGCGGCGTCAGGTGCCACTTGCCGATGCAGTAGGTGTTGTAGCCGCGCTCGTTGAGCACCTCGGAGAGCAGGGCGGTGTCGGCAGGGATGCGCCCATTGCAGTTGGGGAAGCCGTCGGTGAACTCCTCGATAGTCGCCATCCCGACGGTGGTCGCGTTGCGACCGGTCAGCAACGACGCCCGGGTGGGCGAGCACAGCGCGGTGGTGTGGAACTGCGAAAGCCGCACGCCCCGCTCGGCGATGCGCGTCATCGCCGGCATCTCGACCAATCCGCCGAAGCAGTCCCAGGTGGCGATGCCGATGTCGTCCCACACCATGTACAGGATGTTCGGTGAGTTCTCTGGCGCGGTGGGCGCCGCGTAGGGACCCCAGTCCGGCTCTGAATCACGAATATCCAGCTCGATTTTGCCGCGAAACTCCGTCGACCCCGTCATTGCAGCCAGCCCCATCTCGTAAATTGACCACCGAACGTCCGTGGACATTACACCGGAGAGGTAGAAATCAGCTGAGATTCCGGGCTAGCCGCAATTCGTGCTCAGTGTGGAATCGGCGTGTAATGCGCTGAATCGCTCGTGAATTCGGGCTTTCCATAGGTTTTCAGCCGCAGCTTGAGCAGCCTGATGACATAGCGGTCGACGTGGCTGCGAAGCGCGGGGATATTGCTGGCGCGGTTGACGACGACAAAGCGTCCCGCGATGAACGGTCCGGTCAGCGCGATGCGAATGCGGTCTGCCAGCCCGATCGAGACGCCCATCGCCTCGGCGGTGCTGCGCTTGCCGTTGCAGAACGCCCGCACGAAGGTTTCCTTGCTGTAGCTCTTTTCCACCGCCTCGGCGGCGCGGTCGAACCACGAGGTCCCGGGACGCAGGTAGGCCTTCATCGTCGAGTCGACGAGTTCGCGACACACCGAGTCGAAGCCGTCGCGCAGCAGCGCCGCGCGGGCATGCATGACGTGAACGGTCTCGGCAGGCGTGGTAGGCAGCAGTTCCTCGGGCAGACCGAGCAGGAAGCAGCGGTACCGCCCGAATTCGACGAGAGCGCGTTCGGTGTCGTTGAACTCCGTTCGCCCCTGCCGCAGCACCTGTTGCGACGTCAAGTATTGGCCGATCATGCCCGCCGGCATCTGGTCGACCTGCGGGACCGGTATGCCGTAAACCGCGGTGTCCCATTGCCGGTCCCACTTGTCGGACTTCTTGAGCGCGTTGTAGCGCACCATCGAGTGCATCAACCGGACCATCGCCGCCGCTTCGAACCCCGGCCCGTAACGTTGCAACGCTCCGGGCAGGGTGGTGACGGCGAAGAAGCTCGCCGTCTCGTTTACGCGGCGCGCGGCACGTCGGCCTGAGAGCGCGCCGGTCAGTCCCATCGGCAACGCGGCGTAGGTGTTGGTGAAGGTCGCGATGAAGGCGCCGCGCGTGATGAAGTGGGCGATCAACGCCGCGGCCGTGCGGGCCGACCGCGCCCCTTCCTCGATGAGATCGAAGTCGATCCAGTCCGGCTTCACTTCCATCGCGGCGATGAACGAAACCAGTTCCTCAGGTGCGTCGGGCACCGCCTCGATCCCGTGGCGGCAGGCCGTCTTGAGCATGTCGATCAGCTTTTGCACGCTGTGGCTGGTCATCAGCGCCGCATAGGGGTCTGCCACCACGTCGCCGAGCATGGTGGCGGTCTCCATCAACTCCAGGACACGGTCATCCTCGAGGATCTGCGCCCGGTCGGCGGCCCACCCCGGCAACGACGACTTGTCACCGGGCTGCTTGGTCAGCCGGTATGGCCGCTCGTCAAAGTCGATGCCGCCGTAGAGGTCTGGCTGCAACTGCCGTTGACTTGCGACCCGCTGCGCGAGTTCCGGGTAGTACGTGACCATGCCCACCTCTCGAATAACTAACAACTTGTTAGTAATAGTCACAAAGTGTTAGTTATGCTGTCAAGCGTGACCCAAGCGACCAGGGAGGTTCCGAAGCGGCGGATGACCGCCGAGGGTCGGCGCGAGCAGATCTTGGACGTCACCCACGCCATCGTCGATGCCGAGGGCTTCCACGCGGCCACGCCGAACCGGATCGCGCGCGAGGCGGGTATCAACCGGTCGCTGATCTATCAGCAATTCGGCGATCCTGCAAAGCTTTTCGTGGCGCTGGTCGACCGGGAGGCGGAGCGGGCAGGCCAACAGTTCATCGAGGCGGTCAGCGGATTAGGCGATCCCAGTAAGGACAATCAGCCCCTGGTGCGCGCCTTCGACGGCGTGCTCGCCGCCGTCGAAGCCCACACCGCGACATGGCGGCTGTTCCTGTTTCCGCCGCAGGGCGCGCCGCCCGTGTTGCACGAACGGCTAGCGGAATCGCAGACCGTGGTGCGGGCCTTCTTGCAACACGAACTGCTGCGCATCAATCCCGATCTGCAGGATCCCGAGTTGACCGCACTGATCCTCTACGCCGCCGGTCGAGAACTACTTCAGCTGCGTCTCAGTCATCCAGACACCGCCACACCCGAACGCCTGCGCACCTTCATGCACGGCCTGCGCGCAGACCTGCGCGAGCAGCAGACGTAAAAGCACCGTGGAACGCGTGTTCCACGGTGCTTTTACGTCTGTTCGCGAGTGGGCTTACTTGGCCTTTTCCAGGATCTCCACCAGCCGCCAACGCTTGGTCGCCGACAGCGGACGCGTCTCCATCAACGAAACGCGGTCGCCGATACCGGCGGCGCTGTTCTCGTCGTGCGCCTTGACCTTCGAGGTGGTCCGAATGATCTTGCCGTACAACGGGTGCCGATACCGGTCTTCGAGCTCGACCACGATGGTCTTTTGCATCTTGTCGCTCACCACGTAGCCGATGCGCGTCTTACGACGACCGCGCGGCTTCGGGGCGGCCGGAGTGTGCTTGGGGCCCTTGTCCTTTGCCCCGGCTTCCTTGGACCCAGCATCCTTGGACCCGGCATCCTTGGCCGCCTTGGGAGCCGCCTTGGATGCTGCCTTCTTAGCCTCTGCCATCAGGATTCCTTCTCGTCTGACCCATCGGGCCCAGCTGCCAGACCCAGTTCTCGTTCGCGCAGCACGGTGTAGACGCGTGCGATTTCCTGGCGCACGACACGGAGCCGGCGGTTGTTGCTGAGCTGGCCGGTGGCCATCTGGAAGCGCAGGTTGAACAGCTCTTCCTTGGACTCGCGTACGCGCTCGTTCAACTCGTCGTCGGTGAGCTCGCGCAGTTCGCCAGGGGAAACTCCCACTGCCATCAGAACTGCTCCTCTCGGGTAACGATGCGTGCCTTGATCGGCAGCTTGTGGATCGCTCGGGTGAGCGCCGCCCGGGCAATCTGCTCGTTCGGGTAGCTCAGCTCGAACAGCACCCGGCCCGGCTTGACGTTGACCACCCACCACTCCGGCGAGCCCTTACCCGAACCCATCCGGGTCTCGGCGGGCTTCTTGGTCAACGGGCGGTCCGGGAAGATGTTGATCCACACTTTGCCGCCACGCTTGATGTGCCGGTTGATGGCGATACGAGCGGACTCGATCTGCCGGTTGGTGACGTAGGCGTGCTCCAAAGCCTGGATGCCATAGTCACCGAAGTTCACCGAGGTACCGCCGCTGGCGATGCCGCGTTGGCGGGGGTGGTGCTGCTTACGGTGTTTAACCTTGCGGGGAATCAACATGATTCAGCTCTCCGTGCTCTGTGTTTCCGCCGGCGCTGCCGCTTCTGGTGCGGCGGCTGTGTCTTCGCTGCCGCCCGCAGCCCGTCCCGCGTCGGTGCCGGTCGCCGTGGTACCCGAAGCGCCACTACGACGCGGGCGCGTACCCGACGGGCGCTCCCGACGCGGACGCTCGGCCCCGGCCGGTGCGGCGGCAGCCAGCTCGCGCTTGCCGCCGACGATGTCGCCCTTGTAGATCCAGACCTTCACACCGATCCGGCCGAAGGTGGTCTTGGCTTCGTAGAGGCCGTAGTCGATGTCCGCCCGCAGGGTGTGCAGCGGCACGCGGCCCTCGCGGTAAAACTCCGAACGGCTCATCTCGGCGCCGCCCAGACGACCCGAGCACTGCACCCGGATGCCCTTGACGTTGGGCTGACGCATGGCCGACTGGATGGCCTTACGCATCGCCCGACGGAACGCCACGCGGTTGCTCAGCTGCTCGGCCACACCTTGGGCGACCAATTGTGCTTGCGACTCAGGGTTTTTCACCTCGAGGATGTTCAGCTGAACCTGCTTGCCGGTCAGCTTCTCCAGGTCGGCACGGATACGGTCGGCCTCGGTGCCGCGACGACCGATCACGATGCCCGGGCGCGCGGTGTGGATGTCCACCCGCACCCGGTCCCGGGTCCGCTCGATCTCCACGTCGGCGATGCCCGCACGCTCCAGGCCGCTCGAGAGCAGTCGCCGGATCGCGACGTCCTCCTTGACGTACTCGGCGTACTGCTTGTCGGCATACCAACGCGACTTCCAGTCGGTGGTGATGCCCAACCGGAAGCCGTGCGGATTGATCTTCTGGCCCACTAGTCTGAGCCTCCCTTCGCTTCAGAAGCCTCAGAAGTCTTGGCTTCTGCTTTGGGAGAAGCCTTCTTTGCCGGTGCCTTGGCGGCCGCCTTCTTGGCCGGCGCTTTCTTGGCCGGAGCGGTAGCCGCTTTCTTGGCGCCCGAACCAGGTCCAGCTTTCGCCGCGGCCTTGCTGCCCTCGGCGCGACGGGCGCGCGACGACTTCGAGGACCGCTCGTCCTTGCTGGGCCGGCTCTCCACGATCACGGTGATGTGACTGGTGCGCCTGCGAATTCGGAATGCGCGGCCTTGGGCGCGCGGACGGATGCGCTTGGCGGTGGGGCCCTCGTCGGCGTAGACCGTGGCGACCACCAGAGTGGCCGGGTCCAGGCCGTTGTTGTTCTGGGCATTGGCCGCCGCACTGGCGATCACCTTTGCCACCGGCTCGCTGGCAGCCTGTGGCGCCCAGCGCAGGATGTCGAGTGCGTCAGTCACCGACCGGCCACGGACCAGGTCGATGACCCGGCGCGCCTTCCTCGGCGACACCCGCACGAACCGCGCCTTGGCGGTCGCGGACGGGTATTCGGTCGTGCTGATACTCATCGCCGCTTGCTCTTTCGATCGTCCTTGATGTGTCCCTTGAAGGTGCGCGTCGGCGCGAACTCACCGAGCTTGTGGCCCACCATCGATTCGGTGACGAACACCGGGACGTGCTTACGCCCGTCGTGCACCGCGAAGGTGTGACCGATGAAGTCCGGAATGATGGTCGAACGACGCGACCAGGTCTTGATGACCTGCTTGGTGTTCTTCTCGTTCTGCACGTCGACCTTCTTGAGCAGATGGTCGTCGACGAACGGGCCCTTCTTGAGGCTGCGTGGCATGGTTGGTTACTCCTACCGGCCGTGCTTCTTGCCGGTGCGCCGGCGTCGGACAATGAGCTTGTTGCTTGCTTTGTTCGGGTTACGGGTACGGCCTTCGGGCTTGCCCCACGGGCTCACCGGGTGCCGACCACCGGAGGTCTTACCCTCACCACCACCGTGCGGGTGGTCGACCGGGTTCATCACCACACCACGGACGGACGGGCGCTTGCCCTTCCACCGCATACGACCGGCCTTGCCCCAGTTGATGTTCGCCTGCTCGGCGTTGCCCACCTCCCCGACCGTGGCGCGGCAGCGGACGTCGACGCGGCGAATTTCACCGCTGGGCATACGCAGCGAAGCGTAGGTGGCCTCCTTGCCGAGCAACTGAATGCTCGAGCCCGCCGAACGCGCCAGCTTGGCGCCACCGCCGGGCCGCAACTCCACCGCGTGCACCAGGGTGCCGGCCGGGATGTTGCGCAATGGCAGGTTGTTGCCGGGCTTGATGTCGGCGTTGGCCCCCGACTCCACGATGTCGCCCTGCGAAAGACCGTTCGGCGCAATGATGTAGCGCTTCTCGCCGTCCAGAAAGTGCAGCAGCGCGATGCGGGCCGTGCGGTTCGGGTCGTACTCGATGTGGGCAACCTTGGCGTTGACGCCGTCCTTGTCGTTGCGCCGGAAGTCGATCACCCGGTAGGCACGCTTGTGTCCACCACCCTTGTGACGAGTGGTGATGCGGCCGTGCGCGTTACGCCCACCACGACCGTGCAGCGGACGAACCAGTGACTTCTCCGGAGTGGTCCGGGTGATCTCGGAGAAGTCCGAGACGCTGGCCCCACGACGGCCCGGAGTCGTCGGCTTGTATTTGCGAATTGCCATGTCTAATCAGGTCTTCCTCTCGCACTCGGCGCTAGGCCGGTGCTCCGAACAAGTCAATCGGCTTGCTGCCCGGGGCCAGCGTGACGATGGCGCGCTTGGTGCTCTTGCGCTGGCCGTAGCCCGTCCTGGTGCGCTTGCGCTTGCCCTGCCGATTCGCGGTGTTCACCGATGCGACCTTGACAGAGAAGATCTTCTCGATAGCGATCTTGATCTGCGTCTTGTTCGAATCGGGGTGCACCACAAAGGTGTACACGTTGTCGTCGAGCAGCCCGTAGGACTTCTCGGAGATAACCGGCGCGAGGATGATGTCGCGCGGGTCAACGATGGTCGCCATCAGGCCGAAACCTCCTCGGACGATGCCGTTTTGGCTGTGTTGGCTGCGATGTAGGAGTTGAGGGCCTCGACGCTGAACACCACATCGTCGGCCCGCAACACGTCGTAGGTGTTGAGCTGGTCCGGCGGCAGCACGTGCACACCCGGCAGGTTCCGCACGCTCTTGGCGCCGGCCTCGTCGCTGCGACCGATGACCACCAGCACCTGCTTGCGCTCGGTGAGGGTGGCCAGAAACGCCTTGGCGCTCTTGGTCGAAGGAGTCTGGCCGGTGACAACCTCGGTGACAGCGTGAATGCGTCCGTTGCGGGCCCGGTCGGACAACGCGCCCCGCAGTGCGGCGGCGATCATCTTCTTGGGCGTGCGCTGGCTGTAGTCGCGCGGCTGGGGTCCGTGCACCACGCCACCACCGGTGAACTGCGGCGCCCGCGTCGAGCCCTGCCGGGCGCGACCGGTTCCCTTCTGCCGGTACGGCTTACGGCCACCACCGCTGACGTCGCCGCGAGTCTTCGTTGCGTGCGTACCCTGACGAGCCGCCGCGCGCTGGGCGGTCACCACCTGGTGCATCAGCGCGATGTTCACCGGTGCGTCGAACAGCTCGGCCGGCAGCTCGATGGAGCCGTCGGCTTTGCCGGCCGGCGTCTTGACCTCAAGCTTGAGAGTCTTGGCAGCCATTACTTCTCACCTCGTTTGATCGCGGTGCGAACCACGACGAGTCCGCCGGTGCGGCCCGGGACCGCGCCCTTGATCAGCAGCACGCCGTTCTCGGCGTCGACCTTGTGCACGACCAGGTTCTGGACGGTCACCCGGTCGTTGCCCATGCGGCCGGACATCCGGGTGCCTTTGAACACCCGCGCCGGTGTGGCACATCCGCCGATGGAGCCGGGACGCCGGTGCACGGCCTGCGCGCCGTGGCTGGCGCCCTGGCCGCGGAATCCGTGCCGCTTCATGGTCCCGGCGAAGCCCTTGCCCTTGGAGGTGCCGGTCACGTCGACGTAGGCGCCGTCGGCGAAGATCTCCGCCGTCAGCTCCTGGCCGACCTCGTATTCGGCCGCCGCGTCGGCGTCGTCCAGCCGCAACTCGGCCAGGTGGCGGCGCGGATTGATACCCGCGGCCGCGTACTGACCCGTTACCGGCTTGTTCACCTTGCGCGGGCTGATTTCGCCGTAGGCCAACTGCACGGCGCTGTACCCGTCACGCTCCGGGGTCCGGACGCGGGTCACCACGTTCGGCCCAGCCTTGACCACAGTCACCGGCACGACTTTGTTGTTCTCGTCGAATACCTGCGTCATGCCCAGCTTGGTACCCAGAATGCCTTTTCTAGCCATTGTCGCCGAGCTCCTACTGGATGTTGACGTCGACACTGGCCGGAAGATCGATGCGCATCAGAGCGTCAACGGTCTTCGGCGTCGGGTCGAGGATGTCGATCAGCCGCTTGTGAGTACGCATCTCGAAGTGCTCCCGCGAGTCCTTGTACTTATGCGGTGAGCGGATGACGCAGTACACATTCTTTTCGGTCGGCAGCGGCACCGGTCCCACGACGCTGGCTCCTGTACGCACGACGGTCTCGACGATCTTGCGCGCCGACGCGTCAATAGCCTCATGGTCGTAGGCCTTAAGCCTGATGCGGATCTTCTGTCCCGCCACGCTTCTCCTACCTCTTCTCCCACACTTCTAAGCCCGTCACCGGACTTTGAGCCCTTAGTTCGTCCCAGTGCCCCCGACGCGCGGATCGACCGCCCCATCGAGGGGCCGATCTAGCGTTGCGCCGGATACTGCGCCGCTGTTTACCTGTCGTGGTTCAACCGCTCCCCGCGCTCGGGCGTGTCACCCGCACGCAGCCTTGTAGGCGACCGAATTAGTCGCGCTCCAAGGTGGGGACCGGACGCGCCCCTGGTGGGCGCTGGTCGTATGCCCGTCCAGGGGTAAACCTGGCGCAAGGCAACCTGAACAGTATGCCCCAGATCAGCGTTTCGGCCAAATCCCACCGGCAGCGCCCACTCCCCCGCGCGAGCAGACGCGGAAGCACTGAGGAGCGCACGCTCCGGGGTGCTTTGAGGTCTGCTCGCGCACAGGACGCTATATGGTCCGCCAGGTGAGGACGCGGTGAATCCAGAAGATCATGGCGACGCGGCG